>NZ_JAAEAH010000100.1 GCF_010998615.1 Myxococcus sp. CA023
GTCTCGGCGAGCTTCATCTCCCCCGCTGCATATCTTCCGAAGGGGGCGGGTGGAAAGAGGGGCAGAGGGACGGGGCCCGGCGGCAGGGGAGGCGGGCACCCGGGCGTCAGGCTCGGGGATGCTGCGGGCTTCCGGAGGGCTGCCTTCACCGGCGCGCCGCTTGGGCCTGCGTGCGGGGTGGTTCGCGGGCGCTGTCTTCACCGGCGCGCGCCATGGGCCGCGGACCGTCATTTCCGCTGCATGTGACAAGGGCCGCTGCGATGGCACGAATTGCCCACTCACACGGAGCCCCACGCAGGCGAGCGCACCGTGGACGACGTTGAGTGTGCCGTCGCTCCTCCGTACCGTGTCAGGTCCATGCGCCGTTGGCTTCCGCTCGTTCTGCTGCTGCCTGGAATCGCCTGCACGCCGTCTCCCGGCCCGGAGGACACCTCGCCCGATGCCTCCCTGGCGAGAGTGCCCGCGCCCCGAGTGGCGGAGGAGCGCGGTGATACACCGAGTGCATCTGTCTCGGTATCCAGGGCCGCGGCATTCGATGGCGGCATTGGCCCAGGAACGCCAGAGGACGGCGTGGAGGTCCAAGCTCCTCACGCCGACACCAACGCTTCTGGGGACCTTCCCGCGGATGCCCGGCGCACGGCCGCGGATGCGCTGTTCGCGGAGTGGCAGCGCACCGCGGTGGATGCGGGGACGGACGGCGGCGTTGATGGTTCGGCCGAGGCGGCGCTGTCTCCGCCGCGCCGCACGCATGACGATGGGGCGGCCGAGGCGCGCGACGAGGTGCCAGCGCTGACCATCGACCCCGCTCTGGACGACCTTGCCCAGTCGGAGGGGGAAGAGGACACGCCGGGCGAAGAGGAACTCCCTCTGCCCGAGCAGCTCACTGTCATCCCGGATGAACTGCACCCGGGCGAGGAACTGGTGCTCGGTCCGGATGGCGAGCCGCTCGAGGACACGGGGCTGGTGCTCGAAGACGTCGACCCAGGATTGGAGCCCGTGAGCGGCGCGGAGGACGGAGGAACGTACGCCGTGCCCTTCGCTCCGGACGCGGGCTCACTGCGGGTGCGCCGGTCCATCGTGGTCCGCCAGGAGCCTCGGCAGGACGCACCGGCACTGGGCACCGTGGCGCAGGACATGCGCGTGCGCTGGCAGGGCGAAACGGCGGTGCGCGGGCCAGACTGTGAGGCTTGGATTCAGATTGAGCCGCGCGGCTGGGTCTGTGAGCGCTACCTGGAGCCCAACTTCCGCGAGCCCCGCGTGCGCGAGCTCCCGAAGCTGCGCGAGGGCGAGCTGACGCCCGGCATCTACGCCCGGGTCGTGGGCAAGCGCGTGCGCGCCTATCCCAGCCTCGCCCTGGCGCGCGCCCGGCGAAAGGGCGTGCTGCTGAAGGGCTCCGTGTCGGTGCAGCTCCGCGGGCAGGTTCGCATCCGCCGCAGGACGTACTGGCGCACCACCGACGGCCAGTACCTGGAGGCGCGGGTGCTGCGCGAATACCGGCCTTCCTCCTTCGAGGGTGTGAATGCGGAGGCCCTCGCCGACCTGCCGCCGACGTTCGCCTGGGCCCAGTCCCGCACGCGTCCCTCCGCCGCCGTGGAAGTACGGACAGCGCCAGACGCGAAGGCCGCGCGCGAAACGGTGCTGCCACCACGCACGCTGGTGGCCGTGAAGGAGCTGTCCGAGGACGGCCACTGGGTGAGCATCGCGGAGGACCAATGGGTGGCACGAGACGACCTGCACGTCGCCTGGTTCTCACACGCGCCGTCGCAGGTGGAGCCTGGCTCCCGCTGGCTGGACGTGGACCTGGATGCCCAGGTGCTGGTGGCCTATGAGGGCGAGCGGCCGGTGTACGCGACGCTCATCTCCTCTGGGAAGCAGGGCACGGACACACCGGAGGGGCTGTTCCGCATCTGGATCAAATTCGCGGAGGCCGACATGACAGGCAGCGGCACCGCCGGCAACGACACCTACCGCGTGGCCACGGTGCCCTGGACCATGTTCTTCCAGGACGACTACGCGCTGCACACGGCCTACTGGCACGACCGCTTCGGCCAGCCCATGAGCCATGGCTGCGTCAACCTGTCGCCGAAGGACGCCCGTGCGCTCTATGCCTGGGCCTCGCCGCAGGTGCCCGTCGGTTGGTCCATGGTCCACGCGACGGAGGACGCGCCGGGCTCGTGGATTCGCATCCGCGGTCAGGCCCGGCCGACGGGCAAGCCGCGCAAGGTGGCGGTCGCCGCGACGCAGGGGGGCTCGCCGTAGCGGTCAGCTCACCACGGACACGGTGACGCGGCGCCGGTGCGGCGAGGTCCGGTGCTCCCAGACGTAGACGCCCTGCCACGTCCCCAGGTCCGCGCGGCCGTCCTTCACGGGGATGTTCAGCGCGTTCTGCGTGAGGACGGTGCGCACGTGCGCGGGCATGTCGTCCGGCCCCTCCGCGTCATGGACGAAGAGCGGGTCCCCGTCCTTTACCAGCCGCGAGAAGAAGGACTCCAAATCCCGGCGCACGTCCGGGTCCGCGTTCTCACACAGCAGCAGGGACGCGCTCGTGTGATGAAGGAACACGGTGCACAGCCCCTGGCGAGCGCCGCTCTCCGCGACCGCGCGCTGGACGTCCGCGGTGATGTCGGTGAAGCCGCGGCCCCGGCTGGACACCGCGAGCTCCTTCGCGTGGAACATGGCTCAGCGTCCTCCCAGTCGCGCGGCGAGGAACGCGGCCAGGGCCTCCAGTTCCTCGGTGACGATGGCGTGCGGCATGTCGTAGGCGTGGAAGTCCACGGTGAGGCCCGACGCCACGAACATGTCCCGCAGCCGCTCGGCGCTGCCCAGGGGCAGCAGCGGGTCGTAGCGCCCGTGGGCCTGGAACACGGGCAGCCCCGTGCGGCCCTGGGCTCGGGGGCGCCACTCCGGCTCCGACGTCAGCGTGCCAGAGAGGATGCACAGCCCGGCGGGCGGCTCATCCAGGCGCAGGGCCACGTCCGTGGACACCATGCCGCCCTGGCTGAAGCCGCCCAGCACGATGCGCCCGTAGGGCAGCTTCATCGCGGCGCACACTGCGTCCACGGTGCTCATCAGCGCCCGGCGCGCGGCGGGCATGCCCGGCGGCACGTCGCGCGCGAACTGCTCCCAGTCGCGCTGCTCCCCCCGCATCACCGCGTCGGGCAGGGGGAACCAGGCGCGTCCTCCGTGCGCCCAGGCCATGGGCCCGCCGGGGAAGACGAACCGCACGCGGTCCGCCAGCGCCGGCTGGAACGCCATCAACTCCGGCCCCAGGGGCACCAGGTCGGTGGCCGGCGCGCCCAGGCCATGGGAGAGGACGACGACCAGTTCGGGCGTCGCGCCCTCGGGGAGCGCGTCGATGACGTGACAGTCCAGCTCACCCAACCGTGTGGCCACGTGGCGCAGGGCGCGTTCCATTGTCAGTTCCCGCTGCCGGCCGGGGCCTGGTCGCTCATCGCGATCTTCTGGATGACGACTGCCTCCAGGGGCTTGTCGCGCGGGTCGCGCTGCACGTTGGCGATCTTCTCCACCACGTCGTAGCCCGACACCACTTCACCGAAGATGGTGTGACGGTTGTTGAGGTAGTCCGGGGTGGAGGTGGTGATGAAGAACTGGCTGCCGTTGGTGCCGGGGCCGGCGTTGGCCATGGCCAGCAGGCCCTTCTTGTTGAAGGTGCGGCCGCTCTGGAACTCGTCCTCGAAGCGGTAGCCCGGGTCGCCGCGGCCGGTGCCCGTGGGGTCGCCGCCCTGAATCATGAAGCCCGGAATCACCCGGTGGAAGATGACGCCGTCGTACAGCGGCTTGCCCTCCACGCGCTGGCCCGTCTTCGGGTCCGTCCAGGCCTTCTCGCCCGTGGCCAGGCCCACGAAGTTGGCCACCGTCTTGGGGGCATCCTTGGAGAAGAGGCGCACGACGATGGCGCCCTGGTTCGTTTCGAGGGTGGCGTAGACGTCCTGGCCTGCCTGGACCTTCTTCGTCCATTCACCCGAGGCGGCCTCGGCGGGGGGCGCCGCGGCCGGCACTTCGGCGGCGGAAGGCGCCGTGGGCTTCGCCGGCGTCGTCGCGGAAGGCGGGGTACCACCCCCCATGGATTCCTTCTTGTCGGAGTCCTTGCAGGCGGTGAGGGAAAGGCAGAGGAGGACAGTCGTCAGGAATTGGGTCCGCATGGCGCGCGGACCTTAGCCCCTTTTCCAATGGATTCCAGGGGCTTACGGGGTCATCGGCCGGCATCTGTCAGATACCGGGAGTGAAAATCGGTAAAGTCTGTGAGTCTGGACGCAACAAATAGTCAGAAAGCCCGATGATCCGGGTAACGCTTCAAAAAAGCCCATCAAATTCCTGTAGGAGCACACCCCATGGCGCCTCCCATTCGCCGCAACGAGCCCCGTCCCGTTCCGACGCCTCCCGTGACGGCGCGTCCGACTCCGCCGCCGCCGCCTCCTCCTCCGGCCCGCGCGGAGGCCCGTCCCGGGCAGTCCGACCGGTTCGAGGACGCGCACAACCGCGTGACGCAGGCCGCCACTGGGCTCCGCTCTGTCTCGGATGCCGCTGTCGCCACGCAGGTGCGTGACGCCTTCGGGCCCCGCCGCTTCGGCCCCGTCAACCTGCCGGGTGGCAATGGCCCCGTCGTCGAAGGGGCGAACACCCGCCTCGCGCGCGGCGCCGGTGCCGTCAGCCTCGCGGCCAACGTGGCGCAGCTCCCCACTGGGGCCGTCGAGACGTTCCGTGACGTGCGCGATGCGCTCCGCAACCCGACCGAAGCGAACGTCCGTGAGGCGGTGGGCACCGCCTCGGGTACGGTCTCCACCGGGCTGATGGCGGCTCGGGACGGCTTGAACCTCGCGGGCAACGTCAGCAACTACCGCGCTGCCACCGACGCGGCTCGCACTGCCTTCACCGCCGCGGCCCCGGAGGCCTCGCGTGCCGCCGCCAACCGCGTGGCCACCACCGCCGCCAACACCGCACTGGAAGGTGCGTCGCGTCAGGTCGTGCGCCGCGCGGCCGCCGAAGTCGCCGAGCGTGGACTCGAGGGCGCCGCCCGCACCGCTGGCACCGCCGCGCGCGCCGCGGTGCAGGGCGGTGGCACCGCGGTGGCGCGTGCCGCGGGCCGCTTCACCCCGGGCCTCAACGTCGCCATCGCCGCGGCGGACACCGTGGCGGCCGTGAACACCATCACGGACCCGAACGCTTCGGCTGGAAAGAAGATTACCGCTGGAGTGACGGCGCTGGGGTCCATCGCCGCCGCCACCAACATCCCGGTCGTGAGCCAGGTGGGTGCGGCCGTCTCCACCGTGTCCGGCTTCATCGGCTCCTTCTTCTAGGAAGCGCCGCGTCGTCAATCTCAACGCTCCGGGGGGCTTCGGTCCTCCCGGAGCGTTGTGCTATCCGAGGGGGACGGAGCGAGAGACCATGACGACCCATGACGATTCGCAGGGCGGTCGTAAGAATGCCCGTTCGCTGGCCGAGCTTCATGCGCTCGGCATCATGAAGAAGATGCCGGCGGCGCTGCAGCTCGACAGCACCGAGCCAGTGGAGCTTCCCACGGTGGAGGCTCCTTCCCTGGAGGGGGTGTCGGTGGCCCAGGTGGTGCCTGCGCCATTGACGGAGCAGGAACTCGTGGACCGCTTCGATGCGCTCCGTCGCCAGCACGCAGACGTCCGCGAGCGTCAGCCGGGCGAGGTTGTGGCACTCGAGGACGACGTGCTCGTGGACGTGCTGGGCTTCGCCAACAACCGGCTGATGCCCTTCTCTGTCCGGGAGAACTGGTGGGTGCGCGTCGCGGCGGACCCGGGGCTGCCCGGCTTCTTCGAATCACTGGCGGGGGCGAAGGTGGGCCAGTCGGTCGGCATCGAGCTGACGCTGCCGGACACCTATCCCGTGGAGGCGCTGCGGGGGCAGTCGGCCCGCTTCCTCGTGAGCGTGAAGGCGGCGCGAGAGCTGAAGTTGCTGGACGATGACTCGCCGGAGTTGCTGTCACGGCTGGGCATGGGCTCCATCACGGACGTCATGCGCAAGCTGGGGGACGAACTGGCCCAGGCGCGGCTCGCCGACGTCGACCGGTTGACCCAGGAGCGCGTCATGGACGTGCTCGTGGACCGCACGCCGGTGGAGCTGTCCGCCGCGCTGGTGGACGAGGAGATTCGCCAGCGCTGGGCGGAGGCCGAGCGGCCCATCCTCCAGCGCAAGGATTTCCAGCCCGACGAGCTTCAGGAAGCGCTGGAGGGGTGGCTGCAGGATCCGCTGACCCGCATGGATGCGGCGTACCGCATCACGCTGGCACTGGTCCTGCGAGCCATCGCCGAACGCGACGGCATCCAGCCGGACCGCGCGGCGACGGACGCCATGCTGGAGGACCTCGCGAACCTCACGGGCGTCAACCGGCAGGAGCTGGGCGTGGCGGTGAAGGAGGACGAGGCGCTGGCTCGCCGCCTGTACGAGATGGCGCTGCGCTTCTCCACCATCGACCACGTGATGAAGAAGGTGACGCTGACGCCCGCCGCGGCGTGAGCCTCAGCGCGTCTCCAACGCCAGGGCGACCATCACCTCGGTGAGGTCGCCCGGGTGGTAGCGGACCAGGCCTGGCAGGCCGCGCAGCGCGGCCTCCGCGTGGTCCATGTCGTGCAGCCGCACCACGCGCGCGCCGGGTACCTCCGCGTCCACCGCCGTCACCATTCCGTCCGCCTGGTACCCGTAGCGCTCGTGCAGGTAGCGCTGGAGCGGGTACAGCGTGGAGGTGCGCGACAGCCGCGAGGTGGCCAGCGACACGGTGGGGATGTCGGTGGGGTAGGGGTGCTGCTGGATGAAGGCCTGCCGCTGGGGATAGGACAGCTCCTCCACGGAGCGGGACACGCCGTGGAACAGCAGCGGGAAGGCGAAGTCGATGAGCCGTCGGAGCCGGGGCGTGGTGGCCAGGTCGTGCGCGATGGATGAGCCGCCATACGGCGCCTGGAGCGTCACCACCGCGCGCACCACGTGGCGCAGCTCCGGGTAGAGCGCCAGCGTGGCGGTGCACTCCACGCCGCCCTTGCTGTGTCCCACCAGCACCACGCTGCGGCCGAAGTACTCCGCGTCGCGCAGCACCTCGCGGAGCACCGCCACGTTGTCCGCGAGCAGCCCTTCGGTGTCCACCGCGGCCTCGCGCACGCTCAGTCCCCGGCGCTCCAGCCGCTGCACGTTGTCCAGCAGGTAGCCGGGCAGTTCGTCTCCCAGCATGCCGCGCACCAGCACGTATTGGTGGCGCCGGGCCTCTTGCGGCAGCACCGGCAGCCCCTGGCGGACGCGCGCGAGCAGCGCATGGAAGCGGGGCGTGAGGTCCTCGGGGGGAAGGGACTGTGCCGCCCGCTTCAGCCAGCCGGCCATGCCCGCGCAGCCAGGGCCCCACCAGCGCTCGGCGGGGGGCAGTCCGCGCAGCGTGCGAGCGAGCCGGGTGATGGCGCTCGGGGCCGCGGCGGGGGTGGACGGAGCGTGTGGGGCATCGGTCTGCGACGGCGTCATCTTGGATGGCAGCGTACCGGGAAGTCCGAGGCGGGCGCCAACGAGGCGCCGTGTGCTCCAGGGGGTGACTTGAGAACGGACGCGAGGGAGGGCCCGTGATAAGACGTCCGAGGACGGGAGGATTTCGAAGCTGACCACCGGACAGGAATGGCTGGTTGACGCCAGCGGCTGCGTGCCTGGCAGCCTCAAGGACGCGGCGGCACTGGCGGCGCTCTTCGAGGAGCTCATCGTCGTGCTGGACCTGAAGGTCGTGGGCCAGCCGCAGTGGCACGTGTTCCCGGGGCCTGGTGGCATCACCGGGCTGACGCTGCTGGCCGAAAGCCACCTGGGCGTTCATACGTTTCCGGAGCACGGGTTCGCCGCGCTCAACGTGTACTGCTGCCGTGAGCGCCAGCGTCCGGACTTCGAGGCGCTGCTGGCGCGCCATCTGGGCGCGACGACGTGTGTGGTGCGTGAGCTGAAGCGGGGGGTGACGGCGTGACGCAGGGGAAGTGTCCATCGTGTGGTGCGATGGTGGAGTTCACCGCCGGCTCGGCGCAGGTGGTGGTGTGCGGCTACTGCCAGACGGTGGTGGCTCGCAAGGGCCTGGACTTCGAGGCCCACGGGAAGATTGGCAGCATCGTCCCCACCGATTCGCCGCTGCAGCTCCGCGCGGAGGGGCGCTACCGCAAGGCGGCGTACACCATCGTCGGCCACCTGCAGAAGGACCACGGCGCGGGGCCGTGGGATGAGTGGTACGTGGAGTTCGCGGACGGCCGCACCGGGTGGCTCAGCGAGTCCGAGGGCGCCTTCCACCTGATGTTCGACATGGGGCCCGAAGAGGGCGTGGTGCTGGAGGACCTGCACCCGGGAGAGCGGCTGCACCTGCGCGACCGCGCGTGGGTCATCGAGGAGCGCGGCCATGGCCGCGTGGTGGCCGCCGCGGGCCAGCTCCCCAGCGACGTGGACCCCACGCAGGACGCCTGGTACGTGGACGCCACGGGGCCCAAGGGCGCCTTCCTCACGCTCGACTTCGGCACGCGTGGGCACTCGCCCGAGGTCTTCGTCGGCGAGGCGCTGAAGCTGGAGCAATTGGGCATCCCGGCCGGGCAGCTCCGGCCCCGCGTGCGCAAGGTGGAGCTGCAGCAGGCGCGCTGCACGCAGTGCAACGGCAACCTGGAACTTCGCGCGCCGGACAAGACGCTGCGCGTGGCGTGCCCCTACTGCGGCGCGCTGCTGGACGCGCGCCAGGGCAAGCTGTCCTTCCTGCGCATGCTGCAGAAGCCGAGCCGGCCGCTCATCATTCCCCTGGGAACCAAGGGGAAGCTGGATGGCGCGGAGTGGATCTGCATCGGCTATCTGGAGCGCTCGTGCAACGTGGAGGGCGTGCGCTACCCGTGGGAGGAGTTCCTCCTCTACAACGCGTCGCGCGGCTTCGTCTGGCTGATGAACTCCAACGGCCACTGGGTGTTCCTGAAGCCGCTGCCCGCGGGTGACGTGTCGCTGTCGCCCGACGTCGCCGCCTTCTATGAGCACCGCCGCTACAAGTGCTTCCAGCACGTCACCGCGGTCACGGACAAGGTGTTGGGGGAGTTCTACTGGACGGTGAGGGTGGGCGAGCGGGCCCAGGCGTCGGAGTACGTCGCCGCGCCGTACTCGGTGAACGTGGACGCCACTGACGACGAGGTGTCGTACACCCACGGCGAGTACCTGGAGCCCGAGGTGGTGAAGGAGGCCTTCGGCTTGAAGGAGCCGATGCCTCAGCGGGAGGGCATTGCCCCCAGCCAGCCGAACCCGCACCAGTCGGGCCTGCGCTCCGTCTTCGTCTGGACGGGCCTCTGGATATTGGCGTTGTTCGTGCTGTCGGCCGTGCTGTCCTTGACCGCCGCGAAGACGGTCGTCCTGGAGGAGGCGGTGGTGATACCGCCGGATGCCACGCCAGGCACGCCCGCGGCCATGCACTTCAGCGCACCCTTCGAATTGCCCAAGCGCGGCAACATGCGCGTGGAGATCAGCGGCACGCCCTTCAACGAGTGGTTGGGCATCCAGGGCGACCTGGTGAACCAGGACACGAACGACGTGGTCCTGTTCTACGAAGAGCTGAGCTACTACCGCGGCAACGACGGCGACGGCGAGTGGACCGACAGCAACATGTCCACCAGCACCTACCTGTCGCCGGTGCCCGCCGGGAAGTACGCGCTGCGCACGACGGCGAGCTTCGCGGCGAACCCGGTGCGGCCGCGGCCCATGACGTACAGGGTGAAGCTCATCCACGACACGCCCAACTCGAGCTGGTTCTGCTTCGCGCTGGGGCTGATGGTGGTGGGGCCGGTGGTGGCGTTGTATCGCTCGCACAGCTTCGAGACGCGGCGCTGGGCGGAGAGCAACGTCTAGGTTTGAGTCGTCAAACGTGACGGAGGCGCGTCATGAAGTGGTTTGGAGGACTGGTGCTGCTGGGCTACGCGGCATTGACGATTTCGGGCTGGTCCCCCTTCACGAAGGAAGAGCGGGACAAGGTATCGGGCAACGTTCGGCGTGGGCCGGGCGGCGTCCTGCTGTGGACTGGCGGCTACATGGGAGGGAAGTGATGTTGTTACTTGGCGTGGTGGTCAGCGTTCAGAGTGTGCTGGCGAGCATCATCTACTCGCTCATCGGATTGGCGGTGTTCGTGGCGGGCTTCTACGTCATCCGCCTCATCATGCCGTTCGACGTGCACAAGGAGCTGGAGGCCGACCAGAACACGGCGGTGGGCATCGTCATCGGTTCCTTCATCATCGGTCTGGCCATCATCGTGGCCGCGGCCATCAGCGGATGAGGGCGCGCGCCGCACGCCCATTCCTGCGCGAAGTGAAGTGACGCCGTGAACAAGACGCTGCTGTACATCACCGTCATCGTCATCGCGACGTGCGGGCTCATCTATGAGCTCGTCGTCGGGGCGCTCGCGAGCTACCTGCTCGGCGACTCCATCACCCAGTTCTCCACCGTCATTGGCGGCTACCTGTTCGCCATGGGCATTGGCAGCTACCTGTCGCGCTACATCGAGCGCGGGGTGGCGCAGCGCTTCGTGGAGGTGGAGCTGGCGGTGGCGCTGTTGGGCGGCATCTGCGCGCCGGTGCTGTTCCTCACCTTCACGCTGACGGACCTGTTCCAGGTTGCGCTGTACGGCAGCGTGATTGCCATTGGCGCGCTGGTGGGCATGGAGATTCCCCTCCTGCTGCGCATCCTGAAGGACCAGGTCAAGTTCAAGGACCTGATCAGCCAGGTGCTGTCGCTGGACTACGTGGGGGCGCTCGCGGCCAGCGTGGCCTTCCCGTTGCTGCTGGTGCCGAAGCTGGGACTGGTGCGCACGTCCCTGCTGTTCGGCGTGCTGAACGCGGCGGTGGCGCTGTGGAGCACCTGGTTGCTGGCTCCGCTGCTGGGCAACCCGCTGCGGCTGCGCGTCAAGGCGGTGGGCCTGACGGTGCTGCTGCTGGCGGGCTTCGTCATGGGCGACCGGCTCACCACCTTCTACGAGGACCAGCTCTACGCGGATGACGTGGTCCACGCGTCCAGTTCGCCGTATCAGCGCATCATCCTCACGCGCGGCAAGCGGGGCTTCTCGCTGTTCCTCAACGGCAACCTCCAGTTCGCCAGCCTGGACGAGTACCGCTACCACGAGTCCCTGGTGCACCCAGCCATGGTGCGCGCGGGCAAGGTGGAGAACGTGCTCATCCTGGGCGGTGGAGACGGCCTGGCCGCGCGGGAAGTGCTTCGCTACCCGGAGGTCCGCTCCGTCACGCTGGTGGACCTGGACCCGGTGATTACGGGGCTGGCGACGAACTACGGGGAGCTGGCGAAGCTGAACCGCCACGCGATGACGGACCCGCGGATGCGGGTGGTCAACGGGGACGCGATGCAGTTCCTCACGGAGGGCGGCGCGCAGTACGACGTGGTGGTGGTGGACTTCCCGGACCCGAACAACTTCGCGCTGGGGAAGCTGTACACCACGGGTTTCTACAAGTTGCTCAAGAAGCGCATCGCGCCGGACGGCGTGGCGGTGGTGCAGAGCACCAGTCCGCTGTTCGCCCGGCGCTCCTTCTGGTGCGTGGAGACGACGCTCAGGGCCGCGGGCTACTGGACGGAGCCGTACCACGCGCTGGTGCCGTCGTTCGGTGAGTGGGGCTACGTGCTGATTGCGCACGCGCCGCCCGCCCGGCACCGGCCGCTGCCCGAAGGGCTGCTCTTCCTGGACGACGCGACGATGGAGTCGCTCACCCAGTTCCCTCCGGACATGGGGCCCTTGCCCGTGGAGGTGAACCGGCTGAACAACCAGGTGCTGGTGCACTACTACGAGGCGGAGTGGCAGCGGTGGAACTGACGCGGCGGGAGCTGGTCGCCGCGTTCCTCGGTTCCGCGGTGGCGGCCAGTGCGTGCCGGAAGTCGGGGCCGCGGGAGCGTGTCCCCGGCGCGGTGGTGGATCAGGCCGTGGAGCTGGGGCACCGGCTGCGCGGCGGGCCGCTGCCCCGCGCGGACATCATGGAGCCCGTGGAGGTGCTGGTGGTGGGCGCGGGCGTGGCGGGCCTGTCCGCGGCCTGGCGGCTGGCGAGCGCGGGCGTGCGAGGCGTGCGCGTGCTGGAGCTGGAGGCGGAGCCGGGAGGCACGTCTCGCTCCGGACGCAACGCCATCTCCGCGTATCCATGGGGCGCGCACTACCTGCCGGCGCCGCTGGAGGACCGGGGCCCTGTCGTCCGGCTGCTGCGGGAGATGGGGGCCGTCACCGATGTGGATGACGCGGGCCGGCCGCGCTTCGAGGAGTCGCTGCTCATCCATGAGCCGGAGGAGCGCTTCTTCTACCGGGGCCATTGGTACGAAGGGCTCTACCTGCACGCGGGCGCCAGCGCGGAGGACCTGGAGGAGTTGCGGCGCTTCGAGGCGCGGATGAGCGGCTTCGCCTCCGCGCGAGACGCGAAGGGGCGCCGGGCCTTCGCGGTGCCTTCCGGCCTGTCCAGTGACGACGCCGAGTGGACGGCGCTGGACGCGCTGAGCATGGCGGCCTGGATGGAGCGCGAGGGCTTCCGTTCCGCGCGGCTGAAGTGGGTGGTGGACTACGCGTGCCGCGACGACTTCGGCACCACCGCCGAGCATGTCTCCGCCTGGGCCGGCATCTGGTACTTCACCGCGCGGCAGGACGGGAATGGGGAGCGCAGCGACGGCTACCTGAGCTGGCCCGAAGGAAATGGCCGGTTGGTGCGGCAGCTCGTGTCGGCGCTGCCGAACGGCGCGGTGGAGCGCAACGTGCTGGTGCACACGGTGGAGCCCGTGGAGGGCGGCTGCCGCGTGGACGCACTGGACGCGGGCACGGGCAAGCCCCGGGCCTTCCTGGCGCGGCAGGTGGTGCTGGCGTGTCCGCGCTTCGTGGCGGCGCACGTGGTGGCGCCGTGGCGGCGGGAGCGTCCGGCGTGGCTGAATGGCTTCACGTATGGGCCGTGGGTGGTGGCGAACCTGACGCTGTCGTCGCCGCCGCGCTCACGGGGCTTTCCGCTCGCCTGGGACAACGTCTTCTATGAGAGCCGCAGCCTGGGCTACGTGGTGGCTACGCACCAGACGCTGCGCCAGGACGAGCAGGGCCCCACGGTGCTCACCTGGTACCTGCCCATGGACGGCGCGGACGTGAAGGCCGAGCGGGAGAAGGCGCTGTCGGCCAGCTACGCGGACTGGGAGGCCCTGGTGATGGCGGACATGCTGCCCGCGCACCCTGGCATCGCCGGGCAGGCGCAGCGGCTGGAGGTCCAGCGCTGGGGCCACGCCATGGTGCGGCCTACACCGGGCTTCATGTGGGGGCAGGCGAAGCAGTCCGCGGGGGAGAGCCTGGGGAGCTCGCTGCACTTCGCGCACTCGGACCTGGGCGGTATGGGGCTCTTCGAAGAGGCGAACTGGTTTGGCGTGCGGGCCGCGGAGCGCGTGCTGGCGGAGCTGGGCCGGCGTGAGGTGAGCTGGCTGTAGCCGCCGGCTGCCGCGTTCCATTCCAGGCGCCCATGGAGGAGTTCTTCTGGTGCGGTGAGCGCCCTTGGCAGGCGGTGTTCCGCCTGCTCGTGTCCGCCTGAAGGACAGGGGGCATTGTCGGTCCCCATGTGCATCTCCCTCCACGAGGGCCCGCGGCACGTTCATTCCCGCGCGTCCTCATGGAGGCCGCGCCATGTCGCTCAAGGAATACCTTCCCGGAACGCCATTCCCTGGTGTCATCGGCCGGACGGATGAGGAGTCCTCGCCTGCCTGGCCCGCGCCGCTGCGCGCGAAGCCGGGGGCACCCAATGTCCTCTTCATCGTCCTGGACGACACGGGCTTCGGTCAGCTCGGTTGCTATGGCTCGCCCATCCGCACGCCCAACCTGGACCGGCTGGCGAAGGGTGGGCTGCTCTACAACAACATGCACACCACCGCGCTCTGCTCGCCCACGCGCTCGTGCATCCTCACCGGCCGCAACCACCACTCCAATGGCATGGCGGCCATCACCGAAATCTCCGTGGGCTACCCCGGCCGCAACGGCACCATCCCCTTCGAGAACGGCTTCATCTCCGAGATGCTGGCCGGGCACGGCTACAACACCTACTGCGTGGGCAAGTGGCACCTCACACCCGCGGAGCAGACGAGCGCCGCGGGGCCCTACTCACGCTGGCCCCTGGGCCGCGGCTTCGAGCGGTACTACGGCTTCCTCGGGGGTGACACGCACCAGTACTACCCCGACCTCGTTCACGACAATCATCAGGTCCGGCCACCGAAGACACCCGAGGAGGGCTATCACCTGACGGAGGACCTGGTGGACCGGGCCATCGGCTTCATCGCCGATGCCAAGCAAGTGGCGCCCGACAAGCCCTTCTTCCTCTACTTCTGCACCGGCGCCATGCATGCGCCCCACCATGTCCCCCGGGAATGGGCGGACCGCTACAAGGGCCAGTTCGACGACGGCTGGGATGCCTACCGCGAGAAGGTCTTCCGACGTCAGCTCGAGACAGGCGTGCTGCCGCCGGGCACCCAGTTGTCGCGCCATGACCCGGACGTGCAGGACTGGGACAGCCTGTCTCCGGAGGAACGGCGGCTCTACGCGCGGATGATGGAGGTGTTCGCGGGCTTCCTGGAGCACACGGACCACCACATCGGCCGGCTCATCCAGTCACTGGAAGCGAGCGGGGAGCTGGAGAACACGCTCATCATGGTCATCTCCGACAATGGCGCCAGTCCGGAGGGCGGCCTGCATGGCTCCGTCAATGAGCTGAAGTTCTTCAACAACGCGCCGGAGTCGCTGGAGCAGAACCTGGCGGCGCTGGACGAACTGGGCGGACCGCGCCACTTCAATCACTATCCCTGGGGCTGGGCCTGGGCGGGCAATACGCCTTTCAAACGGTGGAAGCGCGAGACGTACCGGGGTGGCACCACGGACCCCTTCATCGTCCACTGGCCCCGAGGCATCCAGGCGCGAGGCGAGGTGCGCTCGCAGTACTGCCACGCCATCGACATGGTGCCCACGGTGCTGGACTGCCTGGGCATCGACCCGCCCACGGTGCTTCGCGGCGTCACGCAGTCACCCATCGAAGGCGTCAGCTTCAAGCACACCTTCCAGGACGCGGACGCGGAGAGCCGGCATCACACGCAGTACTTCGAGATGTTCAGCCACCGGGCGCTCTACCACGACGGGTGGCGGGCGGTGTGCCCGTTCCCCGGACCGTCCTTCACGGAGTCGCACGAGCCGTTCGGCATGCTGAAGCTCTCCGAGGCCAGACTGCGCGAGTTCGATACGGAGGGCTGGGAGCTGTATCACGTGGCGGAGGACTGCTCGGAGACGCGGAACGTGGCCGCGCAGGAGCGCGACAAGCTCATCGAGATGATTGCCCGCTGGTACGTCGAGGCGGGCCGGTACGATGTGCTTCCGCTGATAACGCCGTCCCGCGAACTCTTCGCCGTGGAGCGGCCGCAGATTTCGCGGGAGCGGGAGCGTTACGTCTACCGGCCGAATACCTCACCCGCGCCGGAGAACGTGGCGGTGCACGTCCTCAATCGTGCCCACGCCATCACCGCGCGGGTGGAGGTGGAGGACGGCGTCGAGGGCGTCTTGCTCTGCCACGGTGGATTGACGGGCGGGTACTCGCTCTTCGTCAAGGACCGCAAGCTGCACTACGTCTACAACTTCGTGGGAGAGAAGGAGTTCCACCTGGAGTCCGCCGTGGACGTGCCGAAAGGCCACGCGGAGCTGCGCTTCGAGTTCCAGCCCACGGGCACGCCCGACCTGCCCGCGGGCCGGGGTGCGCCGGGCCGGGGGCGCCTCTTCATCAATGGTGACCTGGTGGCCCAGAGCGACATCTCTGAGACGATGCCGCTGCTCATCAGTCTGGGCGAGGGACTGACGTGCGGCCGAGACGAGAACTCGCCGGTGAGTCAGCAGTACCAGCCGCCCTTCGCGTTCAAGGGCGGGACGCTGACGGAGGTGGTCGTGGACGTGTCGGGCGAGCACGTTCACGACGAAGCTACGGAAGTGAGCACGGTCATGGCGCGGCAATAGCCGCGTAGGCGGTGGACTGGCCTGGAGCGACGGTGACGATGATGATGTCGGTGCGTCGCCCCAGGGCCAGCAGCTCGGCAGGGCCGGGTATCACCGGGTGCCGCGAGCCTCCGCCTCCGACGCCCTGGGGGAAGTACAGCGCCCGTTCTGCCTCCACGTAGAGGACGGGGACGCGGCTTCCCCGGGCCTCGATGCCCGGAGGTACGAAGACCTGGACGCCGCGCTCAGGGGACTCGGAGGGCGACGGCGGCGGAGTACACCCAGCGGCCAGGGCGAACAGCAAGGACAGCCAGATTCGCATGACGGGACTCCTGGCCTCGGCCTGATGGCCGGGCGCTTGATGGGTTCATGAAGGATGTGCGGCGCGGCCGCGGCTCAGGGCGGCCGGGTGACGTCACAGCGCGCGTTGGCGCCGCGGGCGAGGTCCTCGGCCACCGAGCGAAGCAGCACGGTGCCCGTGAGGGTGTTGCCTTCCTCGCCAGGAGCTTGCTTCCCCTGCGTGAGCCACGCGGCCACCCGGCCCAGGCTCGCGGCCGTCACGACGTGCAGGCGGACGCTGATGCGCACTTCATAGCGCGCGCCGGGCTCGGGCCTTTGTTCCAAGGTCCACGCCACGCGCTCCAGCGTCAGTGAGGCCGGGCCTTCCGGCAGGGGGCGTCCATCCAGCACGTAGGCGCCCTTGGAGAAGACGAGCACCTGCGTCAGCCGGGCGGTGTCCATTCGCGCGTCGAACCAGACGGTTTTGCGTTGCCAGAGCGTCAGCTCCACTTCCAGCTTCCCCGCCATGCCCAGTCGCACCAGTCGGTCCAGCTCGGGCGAGACGAAGTCGAAGGCTTCGGAACGGACCATGACGCGCCGTCCGGCCAACGTGGCGGTGCAGGTGGTGCGCGGCTCTTCTGCATGGACCGTGGGGGCGTGCAGGCCCGCCACGGCGATGAGCGCCGTGCCGAGCCCGCGTCCCACGTGTTTGCGTGGCCAGTCCATGCGTCTCAGAAGGTCCGCTGGAAGAGCAGCCGGGCTTCGGGCGTGGCGGTGGCCCGCTCATCCGTGCGCCACGCGACGTCCATCCGCACGTTGTCTCCGAAGTGGAGGCTGGCGCCCAGGCCGAGCCGTGCATCCGTCCATGTGTCATCCGCCCGCACCGTGCCCAGGTCCGCGAAGAGGCCCAGGGCGCTCCAGCGGTACTCCGCGCTGGTGAGCACGGATACGTCGCCGCGGTACTCCTTGAAGCCGAAGCCGCGCAGCGCCGTCCATCCACCCAGTGCCTCGCGCTTCTGTTCAGGCAGACGGTGGCCCCCCGCGGTGCGCACGCGCAGCGACAGACCGGTGTCCCAGCCGGTGGGAACCTCCATCGCGATGTCGCTCACCAGCTTCCAGAAGCGCGCGTCACCGCCCGCGCTCCCCGGACCGTTGCCCACCTCCAGCGTGAGCAGGCCCCGGAGTGAGGCGCGGCTCTCCCAGTCGCCATCCCGGTCGAAGAGCGACGTCTCTGGCGTGCGGAACAGCGAGCCCACGGACGCGGCGGCGGGCACGTTGCTGGCGTACTCCATGCGCACCACCACGGAGTCGAAGCGGCCCTCGGTGACGGGCGCGTTGGGGAAGGGGGCCGAGTCGTTCCGGAAGAGGGAGAAGGGCGGCGTGAAGCTGCGCATCGACTCGTAGCGGTCGCTGCGGTACTCGACGCCCGTGAGCCAGTCGTCCGCCCAGCGCCAGGTGGCGAAGGCCGTGAGGCCCTTGCGGCGGAAGTAGTCGCGGTCCGGCCGGTTGATGAGGGCCGAGTAGAGCGACGAGTCGAGGTCGCCCATGCGCCACCGGTCCAGCGTGTCGGTGAAGTCGTAGACCTGCGCGCCCAGCTCCGCGAGCCCCACCCGCGGCACCTGGAGCTTCGCCCCACCGAGCATGTTGATGCGCCGCTGGCGCTGCGTGCCTTCCGGGTCATCCGGCAGATATTGGCCGCCCCACCGCAGCGGGACGGTGAGCGCGGCATCCACGGTGACGTGCGCGCGGTCCTTGGCATCCCAGAGGCGCAGCCGCCCCGCCAGACCCGGCGAGAAGCCCGTCACCTGCGTGTGCATCGGAAGCAGGTCCACGTCGAAGTCTGGCCGCCGCGTGCGCAAGTGCACCACCAGCTTCTTGCCCTCGAGGGTGATGCTGTCGGCCGAGTCCACGTCGTCCCACCAGTCGGCGAGCTGCTTCCAGTTCAGCTCGAACTCCACCTGTTCCCGGTGGCGCGGCTTCGCGCGCGGTGCTTCCTGCGTGTGATAGGCGCGGGTGCCATCCGCCTCGCGCGTCTCGATGATGTGGGCGCGCCGGGCACGCGGGCTGTCGGAGTCGTCCACGTTCGCGGGCTCCAGGAAGGGGAGCCGCGAGGTCAGCCGCTGCACGGCGCGCTTCGCGTCACTGCGGAGGAACACGGTGCCAGGCTGCAGGTCCAGCGCGTCCTGGACACGCGCGGCGATGTCGGCGTCCACGCCGCGCACCTCGATGGACTCGAGCCGGCCTTCATCCACCGTCATCATCAGCTTGCCGTCCGGCGACCACACCGCGGACAGGCTGGCGAGCATGTAGCCGTCGTCACGCAGGCGCTTCAGCGTGCGCTCCAGGCCATGGGCGACGCCGCCCAGGAAGATGCCGGGGTGCAGCGTGCCGCGCTCCAGCCGAGCCACCCAATCACGGGGCGGATATTGCGGCGGGCAGGGGCGGACGACGGAGAGCGTGCCGCGCCGGGAGTCCACGCGCAGCGTGGCGGTGAAGGACTCTTCGTCTTCGTCCTCGGTGGGGAACCGGTGCGGGAGCCGGAGCAGCTCTTCGAGAATCTCGGTGGCCTGCAGGTCCTGGAGCCCGTTCACCTCCACGGCGTGGACGACGGGGTGCTCCTCCAGGTGGACTTCGAGGACCGCCGGCTGAGGCGCCTCGGCAACCCGCACGCGCGGCTCCACGCGGGCGAACAGCCCCGAGCGAGCGAGCCGCCTGAGGAACAGGTGGACTTCGCTTCCGCTCAGCAGGGCCCCCGAGTCCGCACGAGGCGCACCGATGAAGGCACGCACCTGCGCATCCGTCAGCCAGTGAAGCCCGTGCAGTTCGATGCGGCCGGGCGTGAGCGAGCGCCCATCCACGGCGAGCTGAAGCGGGGCCAGAACGCTGGTGTCTCCCGAGTCGTCGTCCTCGAAGTCGTCGGGGCAGGACTTCTGCGCGTCCGCTGGGGTGTCGCCTCGGGCGTCGGTCGTGGGGGAGCGTGGCTTGCCGCCAGCCTCCTGGTTGTCCGTGGCAGTGGTTGCGCCTTCCGCACGCTCTGACTGCGGGTTGTTTCCCGTTTCACCTTGCGACGGAGCGACTTCCGCGGATGGGGGGGCGTCGGAGGGTGGCTCAGGTGCAGGGGATGGCTGCGCGACTGCGAGCGCGGGGAGGAGACAAATGAGGAGCGCGAAGCGGTTCATGCACGAAGGGAGAGCACGGGCCGTTCCACCCAGAGGCGTCGGGCAAGTGCCTGAAAGAACGAGGGCCGAGCAGCCAAGTCGATGTCATGGAGACATCCGGATGTCGAGTCGTGATGTGGTACTGACATCGCCAGCGGCGATTGCGTGCGGCCGTCCGGCATCCGCCTGGAGGCATGGGTGCGCTTTCGGTACTGGGCCGCGGTTGCGGCTGGTCCGAAAATCGGGGGCAGATCAGCTGCACTCCAGCGGGGCTTCAGGTGACAGGGAGTCCGAGCGCCTTGATGCGCCGGTAGAGGTTGCCCCGGTCGACCTGCAGCAGTCGCGCGGCCCCGGCGATGCTCTCGCCTTCCTGGAGCGCCGCGCGGATGAGCTCGCGCTCGAAGTCCTCCACGTGCTCTCGGTAGCTCTTTTGTCCCAGGGAGGGGCGGCTGGCCACGGCGGTGGCCTGGGGCGCGGAAACGAGCTCCGGGCCCAGGGTGAGCGGGCCCTCACCCCGGAGCAGGTTGAGGCGCTCGATGAGGTTGCGCAGCTCGCGCACGTTGCCCGGCCACGCATAGGCGCGCAGCGAGGTTTCCGCGCCGGGCGCGAGCACCAGTGGCACCTGCGGCCCCGCGAACTCCGCCGCGAAGGCGCGGGCCAGGGGAAGCAGGTCCTCCGGCCGCTCGCGCAGGGGCGGCACCTGGAGGGGCATCACGTTGAGGCGGAAGTAGAGGTCTTGCCGGAAGCGGCCCTCCTTCACCGCGCGGGCGAGGTCCTGGTGCGTGGCCGCGACGACGCGCGCATCCACCGGCACGGGCAGGCTGCCGCCCAGCCGCTCCACTTCCTTCGTCTCCAGGACGCGCAGCAGCTTGGCCTGGAGCTCCAGTGGCATGTCGCCCAGTTCGTCGAGGAACAGCGTGCCGCCGTGCGCCTGTTCGATGCGGCCCGCGCGCCGCGACAGCGCGCCGGAGAACGCGCCCTTCTCGTGGCCGAACAGTTCGCTCTCCAGCAGGGTGGAGGGAATGGCCGCGCAGTTGACGGCGACGAGCCGGCCCTTGCGCCCCGATGCGAGGTGCAGCGCCCGCGCCACGCGTTCCTTGCCCGTGCCCGTCTCGCCGGTGATGAGGATGGCGGTGTCGCTGGGGCCCACGCGCGCGATGAGCTGGCGCAGTGACGCCATGCCAGGGCTGTCACCCACCAGGTGGCCGGGGCGGGCCAGTGCGTCCAGCAGCCGCTCGCGCTCTTCCTGGAGCGAGCCCAGTGCCAGTGCGTTTCGCACGGCGGTGAGCAGCCGCTCGGGGGAGGGCGGCTTCTCCACGAAGTCCGTCGCGCCCAGCCGCAGCGCCTGCACGGCCTCGGCGGGCGACGCCTCTCCGGACAGCACCACCACGGGCGCGGGGAAGGGCCGGGGCAGGCGCGCGAGCAGCTCCAGGCCCGTCTCGCCCGGCATGCGCAGGTCGAGCAGCATCATCGCCGGGGGCCCTTCGGGCGCGTCGAGCAACTGGGAGGCCTCCGCCGCGGAGCGGGCCTCCACGGGCGTGAAGCCCTCGTCGCTCAGCAGTCCGCGCAGGGCCCTGAGGACGCCAGAGTCGTCATCGACGATGAGGATGCGAGGACCGGGCTTCATGGGGACGGAGGCGGGGTGAGGGGCAGTTCCACGCGCGCGAGCGTACCGCCTCCGGGCGCGGGTTCCAGGCGCAGGCTGCCGCCGTGCTCGTGGACGATTTTCTGGGAGATGGGCAGGCCCAGGCCGCTGCCGCCGGGCTTGGTGCTGAAGAGGCCACGCGTGAGGGCCGGGCCTTCGAGGACGGTGGGGACGCCACTGCCTCCATCCATCACGGTGACGCACACGGTGCCCGGCTGCGGCGACTCCAGTGTGACGTGGACTGGCGCGGCGCTGGCGGAAGAGGCCTCGGTGGCGTTCTTCACCAGGTTGCCGAAGAGGCGACGCAGGCCATCCGGGTCCGCGCGCAGCGTGGCCTCCGCGCCAGGCCGAAGCTCCACGGGCACGGGGGACGTGCCCGCGTACAGGGTGCACACCTCGGCCAGCAGCGGGCGCAGGGGCACGTCCTGGAAGCGCGGCGCCGGCAGGCGCGCGAAGGTGGAGAAGCTCTGGGTCATCCGCATCAACAGGTCCACTTCCTCCTGGAGGAGGGCCACGGCCTCGGTGACGCGGGTGGTGTCGTGGGGCGTGGACGCATCCGTCCGGTTCAGACGCGCGAGCGACAACTTCATTGCGGTGAGGGGGTTCTTCAGCTCGTGCGCGAGCGCGCGGGCCACGTCCTGCCAGGCGGCAATCTGTTCCGCGGACTTGAGCCGCTCGCGCTGCGACAGCAGCTCCTGACCCATGCGGTTGAACTGGCCCAGGAGGAACTGCAGCTCGTCGCGTGGCGGCTCGGGGGCGGCGAGCCGCACGGAGAGGTCGCCGCGCGCATAGGCCCACATTCCTTCCGTGAGGGTGCGCACCGGACGCGTGAGGGCCCGCCCGAGCAGCACCGCGGCCACCGTCAGCGCCGCGCCCGATATGAGTACCAGCGCGGTGATGAAGGCGGGCACGCGGCGCACCAGGGCTCGTCGCGCCAGCTCCGCCTGCGCGAGGTTGAGCCGCGCCTCGTTGAGCGAGTCCTGCGGCAGCTCCCGCCGCGCCAGCTCCGAGGCGACCTCCTCCAGCACGCCCTCCACCGGGGCGATGGACACCGACAGCACCCGCTCCAGCGCGGCTTGTGCCAGCACGCCGAGCAGCACCAGCGGCACCCAGCCGGCGAGCAGCATCACCGCCAGCAGCCGGCGCCGGAAGCGCGGAGGGGGCAGGGGAAGGTCCGCGGCGTGTTCAAGGCCCACCCTGTCATCGTGCGTGCGGGCCTTTGTGGGCGCGGCGGCGTGCATGGGACGGTTCATACCGCATCCGGACGTGGGCCCGGTGCCGAGTCCCTGGCGCGGAGACTCTGGTAGGCTGCATGGCTCCGATGCCTCGTCTTCTCGCGCCCTCCCAGGGCTGGCTGTTCAGTCCGGGAGTGGACCTGTCCGTCTTCGCTGGCAGCGCGCTCGTCTCCGTGGCTTTCGTGCTCGCCGCGCCCTGGCTGGGCGTGGCGGGCGACACGCCGCTATGGGCATGGCTGCTCTTCGTCGTCTGCGTGGACGTGGCCCACGTCTGGTCCACGCTGTTCCGCACCTATCTGGATCCGGACGAGCTGCGGACCCGCCCCGGGCTCTACCTGGGCGCGCCGCTGGCCGCCTACATGGCGGGCGTGCTCGCCCACCTGGTGTCGCCGGGCACGTTCTGGACGCTGTTCGCCTATGTCGCGCTCAGCCACTTCGTGCGGCAGCAGTACGGCTGGGTGGCGCTGTACGGCCGCAAGGCGCGCGTCTCCCCGCTGGAGCGGCGCCTGGATGCCGCTGCCATCTATGCCGCCACGCTGGGGCCCGTCATCTGGTGGCATGCGAACCTGCCGCGCGGCTTCTGGTGGTTCGTGCCCGGGGACTTCCTGTCGGGCCTGCCGTCCTGGGTGGGCACCGTGGGGCTGGGGATTCACGCGGGGGTGCTCTTCGCGTGGGCCGGCTTCCAGGCCGCGCGGGTGGTGCGCGGCGAGGGCGTGCAAGCGGGCAAGGTGCTGCTGGTGGTGGCGACGTGGGTGGCGTGGTTCGGCGGCATCGTCGTCGCGCGGGACGACTTCACGTTCACTGTGATGAACGTGGTGTTGCACGGCGTTCCCTACTTCGCGCTGCTCTTCCGCTATGCGCGGGGACGGCTGGAAGAGGGTGGTTACGGCGCGGGGGCGGCGCTGCTGCGCGCGGGGCTGCCGGGCTTCCTGCTGTTCCTGGTGGCGTTGGCCCTGGCGGAGGAGTTCCTGTGGGACCAGGCCGTGTGGCGCGAACACGGCGCGCTCTTCGGCGAGAGCCACATGACGCTGCCGCCGGACGTGTTGTCGCTCGTGGTGCCGCTGCTCGCGCTGCCGCAGGCCACGCACTATGTGCTGGATGCCTTCGTGTGGAAGCCGGGCCGACAGCCCGCGCTGCTGTCACGACTGGGCTGGGCACCGATGGCCACCCGACACGAGGGTCCACCATCTGGCATGAATCCCGTTTCGACCATGGCCATTCCTACACGGAGTGATTAATGCAGGAGGGGCCTATGTCCCGACTCCTACTCGTCTCGAATCGGCTTCCTGTCACCGTCAAGGTGGAGAAGGACACTGTCTCCGTGGTCCGCAGCGCGGGAGGCCTGGCCACCGGCCTTCGCCGTCCGCACGAACGCTCGGGGGGGCTGTGGATTGGCTGGCCCGGGGATGTCTCCCGCCTGTCGGAAAGCCAACGCGCCCGCGTGGACGCCCAGCTCGCGGAGCTGCGCTGCGTGCCGCTGACGCTGTCCGCCAGCGAGGTGAGCCGCTACTACGAAGGCTATTCCAACCGCGTTCTGTGGCCGCTGTGCCACTACATGCTGGAGCGCATTCCTCGCCAGGACCGCGATTGGGAGGTGTACCGCAAGGTCAACGAGCGCTTCGCGGACCTGGTGGCGAAGCACTACGAGCCCGGGGATACCATCTGGGTCCACGACTATCAGCTCATGCTGGTGCCCGGCATGTTGCGCCAGCGGCTGCCCGGCGCGCGCATCGGCTACTTCCACCACATCCCGTTTCCGTCGTCGGAAATCTTCAGCACGCTGCCGCGCCGGCGTGAGCTGCTCAAGGGGCTGCTGGGCGCGGACCTCATCGGCTTCCACACGGTGAGCTACGTGCGGCACTTCTCCGGAGCGCTGCTGCGGCACCTCGGGCTGGACACGGACATCGACCGTATCATCTGGGAGGGCCGCGACGTGCGCGTGGGCGCCTTCCCCATGGGCATCGACGCGCAGTCCTTCGAATCGATTGCGAGCGAGCCCGGCATGCAGGAGGAGGTGGCGAACCTGCGCCGGTCCTCCGAAGGACAGCGCATCCTGCTGGGCATCGACCGGCTGGACTACACCAAGGGCATTCCGCGGCGCCTCCTGGCGGTGCAGCGCGTGCTGGAGCGCACGCCCGCGTGGCGTGGCCGCCTGCGGTTCATCCAGGTGACGGTGCCCAGCCGGACCCAGGTGGAGGCGTACGCCAACTACCGCGAGCTGGTGAACGAGCTGGTGGGGCGCATCAATGGGCTCTACGGCACGGTGCACAACGTGCCCGTGCACTACCTCTACCGCTCATTCAACGAACGGCAGCTCGTGGGGTTGTACCGGGGCGCGGATGTGATGCTCGTCACGCCGGTGCGGGACGGGATGAACCTGGTGGCGAAGGAGTTCTGTGCGGCGCGTCCGGACGACGACGGTGTGCTGGTGCTCAGCGAGTTCGCGGGCGCCGCGGCGGAGCTAGGGGGCGCGCTCATCGTCAACCCCTACGACGTGGACGCCATGGCGGACGCCATCGAGAAAGCGCTGGGGATGGCGGAGGAGGAGCGCCGCACGCGCATGCACACGCTGCGCAAGCAGGTGAAGTCGCGGGACGTGCATTGGTGGACGTCCTCCTTCCTCGACCGGCTCCAGTCGCTGCCCGCGGTGGACGTGCGCGCCGAGGCGGGCGCGCCCGAGGCGCTGGCGCAGATGAAGCAGGCGGAGCGGCTGCAACTGCTCCTGGACTACGACGGGACGCTGGTGGGCTACGCGCCCCGGCCGGAGCTGGCCGCGCCGGATGCGGCGCTGAAGGAGTTGCTGGCGAAGCTGGTGGCCCGCCCCGGCATCTCGGTGAGCATCGTCAGCGGCCGGCCCAAGGACACGCTGGAGGAATGGTTGGGCGACCTGGCCATGGGCCTGTATGCCGAGCACGGCCTGTGGTCCCGCCCGGCGCCGGGCGAGGCGTGGCGGATGCTGGAGGGCGTGACGTTCGACTGGAAGGAGCGCGTGCGCCCCGAACTGGAGGCCTTCTCCGCGCGCGTGCCGGGCTCCTTCGTGGAGGAGAAGACAGCGTCGCTGGCGTGGCACTACCGCCTGGTGGACGCGGAGTTCGGCGCCATCCAGTCCCGCGAGCTGCGGCTGTACCTGGCGGAGAAGTTCGCCGGGCAGTCCATGGACATCCTCCCCGGGGACAAGGTGGTGGAGATTCGTCCGCGGGGCGTGCACAAGGGCCGCGTGGTGGGCGAGGCCACGAAGGACGCGGCGCCCGGCGCCCTCGTGGTGGCCATTGGCGATGACCGCACGGACGAGGACCTCTTCGCATCCATTCCGCCCGGCGGGCTCACCATCCACGCGGGCAACAAGCCCACGCGCGCGGCGTTCCGGGTGAAGGGCCCGGACGAGGTCCGCGCGCTGCTGGCGGGTCTGCTGGAGCCGTAACCACCGCGCGCCCGCCGGAGTATCGGCGGGCGCGGGCCTGCTCGCGTTCGCTACGGCGCTGAGGACGCGGTGCGGTTGGCCGCGTTCTGGATGAACACCCGGCGGCCGAAGGCGCGGTCCACGCGGCCGAGGAACTCGCGGAACGCGGGGTAGTCGTCCGCGGACACGCGCGCGGTGGTGAGGGCCACCTCGCCCTCGGCCACCAGCTTGCCGCCCTCCAGGCGGTAGTTCAGCTTGATGTGGCCGAACTTCGTCGTCTCCTCCACCGCCTGGGGCAGCTCCGCCACTGTCCAGCCCGCGGGCAGCGCGTAGCGCAGGAGGAAACCGTTGGTCCACGGGCTGGACATCACCAGGTCGAAGCGGCGCTGGGCCAGCGACGCATAGGCCTGCTGGTAGGTGCGCCCGGTGCCGAAGGGCAGGAAGCGCATGCCGTTGGGCAGCACCTCCGAGTAGCGCGGGATGCTCATCTTGAAGTCCAGCGCCACGTTGTCATCCAGCCGCGTGGTGTCGCTCAGCTTCACCTCGTGCACGGTGAGGCCGGGGAAGCTCTGCGCCCAGGCGCGCTCGAAGGTGGACTTGCGCGTGGCCTCCGGCCGGTAGGCGCGGCGGTAGTCGGGCGCGTGCTGCCCGCCCACGGAGCTGGCGCCGGTGATTTCAGCGCCGCCGTCCGCGCGGAGCGTCACGTCCAGCGACATGCGCGTGGCGTTGTCCGCCGCCTTCGCCTCCGGCGTGGTGAGGAAGATGCTCTTGCCGTTGGGCTCCACCACCAGCACGTTGGCCACCCGATCCGCGCTGGGCAGCTCGTTGGCGCCGTGGAACTCCGCGGTGCCGTCCAGGTACAGGTCGAACTTGGGCACGTAGGCGATGGCGTGGTTGAAGGCCGCCAGGCTCGCGGGCTCCTCGCCAATGGAGCCCAGGTTGCGCATGCGCAGCAGCACCAGCCGGCTCTCCACGCCCGCCACCTGGAGCATGGAGTGGATGAGGCTCGCCTTGTCCTTGCAGTCGCCGAAGCGGCGCGCCAGCACCCGGTCCACGCGGTAGGGCTTGAAGCCGTGGATGCCGAACTCCAGCGCCACGTAGCGCGTGTTCGTCACCACGAAGTTGTAGATGGCGCGCACCACCGCCAGCTCATTCTTCCGGTCCACGCCCTGGAGCACCTGGTCCACCGTCTGCCGCAGCTCCGCGTTGGGCTGGAGCTGGTCGCGCACCAGGCCCCACCAGTAGCGGCCCACCTGGTCCCACGTCTGGTAGGTGGAGACGTGGAGGTTCTGCGCCACCTCCGCCCAGCCGGGCATGCCGGGCTCCGGCACCACCTTGGCGACGTGCTTGGAGTTCCAGCGATACAGCACGCGGCCGGCGTCCAGCGTCTCCTGCGCGCTCTCCACGCCGGTCAGCTTGCTCTTGTTCCAATACAGGGGCCGTGCCTGCGGCATGTCCACCAGGTACTGGAAGCGCACCTTCGGATAGACGCCCTGCACGCTCTCCACGTCACCCCAGTAGTCCGACAGGAGGTTGTCCTGCGCGGTGTCGTCCAGGCGGTACGTCAGCTCGAGCGTGTCGCCCGCCGCCAGCGAGGGGAAGGAGAGAATCTTGGCGCGGGCGTCGTAGTACATGCCCGTCCACGGCTCGTTGATGTTGCGCTCGTTCTCACCGTAGCTCTCCACCACGGAGCCATCCGCCTTGATGACGCGGGCGCGCAGCACGCGCACCTCCTGGCGGTCCGGCGAATAGGTGACGGGGATGGTGCGGAACGCGTCCACGCCGCGCGAGTTGAAGACCTTGACCACCGTCTGGTGCAGGCGGCTGGACAGGCCGCTCTGCTGGACGCGCACGTAGGTGTTGTCCACCAGGTAGAGGGCGTCCTCGTGGACGTAGGCCTCAGACTCCTTGGCCAGCGGCTGGGCGTCCACCAGGTACTGCATGCCGGTGCCGGTGCTCTCTCCCTTGAGAGTGCGCAGGGCCTCCTTCAGGCCCGGGTTCTGCGGGCGCAGCGCCAGCGAGCGCTCGAACGAGGCCAGCGCCGGCTCGCGGCGGCCCGCGGCCAGCAGGGCGCGGCCCTCGCGCTCGTAGACTTCCGGCTCGTCCGGGGACAGCGCGCGGGACTCGGCGAAGAGGGCGACGGCTTCCTCCACCGCGCCGTTGCTGGCCTTCATCTCCGCCAGCCGCACGCGGGAGCCATTGTCGAAGGGGTTGAGCTTCACCAGCTGCGCGTACTCGCGCTGGGCGGACTCCACCTGCCCGGCCTCCGCCAGCATCGTGGCGAGCATGTGGCGCGTGGTGGTGTCGTCGAAGCGCAGCGCCAGCACCACGCGCATCCGGTCCATGGCCTCTCGGCCGCGGTCGAGCTGCCGGGACACCTGGGCCGCGGCGCGCACCGCGCGAGGCACGCGGGGCTGCAGGCGGAACGTCTCCTCCACCAGGGCGTGGGCCTTGGGGCGCTCGCCCAGGGCTTCATGCGCGCGCGCCAGCACCAGCCGCGCGTTGACGTCATCCGGCGTCTTCTCCAGCACGGGTGCCACCAGCGGCTGCACGCGCTCGGGGTGGCCGCGGTCCAGCTCGTGGTCGGCCAGCGCCACGCGCGCCTCCGGCAGGGCAGGGTCGGCGGCGATGGCGGCTTCCAGGAAGCGGCGGCGCTCGTTCAGGTCATCCCGCTGCGCCTGGGCGGCGAGCAACTGGAGCCGGGCGTCCTTGGGGGCTTCTTCCGCGGCGCGCGCGGCCTCGGCGCTGGCGGTGTGCTCGCGCTCGTCATACGCGCGGAAGAAGCCCAGCACCCGGGCGTAGTCGCCGCGCAGCGCGGCGTCATCCGGGTTCTTCTCCACCATCGCGCGCAGGGCGGAGGTGAGGGTGGGCAGAGGCTGGGGCTGCGGCGCGGTGCCTTTCTCCAGGGCGGGCGCCTTCGCCGGCAGCGTCGCGCGCACGGTGGGCGACTCCTGGCGCAGGTAGAAACCCAGCGGGCCGGACTCCTGGCACACCTTCACGAGCACGCGGTTGAGGCCCTTGCGCAGCTTCACGGACACGCGGGACTGGTCCGGGCGCGGCAGGTTGTAGCGGTCCTCCTTCGCGGCGAGCTGCCCGTTCACCCAAAGTCGGAACGCGCCGGACGTGCCCACGCCCAGCGACACGCGCGACTCCTGGGAGGACTCCAGCCAGGTGACGGCGTAGGCCACGGACTCGCGGTTGGGGCGGATGGCGGTGGCCAGGTCGATGTAGCCATCCGCGGTGTTCGCCGTCAGCTTGCGCCAGGTGGTGTTGCCGCCCTTGGCCGCGGGGTAGGTGGCGGACAGGTCCAGGTTGGCGGCCTCGGGGCCGAAGTCGGTGTCACAGCCGGACTTGCCTTCGTTCTCGAAGCCGCCGGTGACGTAGTAGTCGCCCACGTAGCCCAGCCACTGCTTCACCTCGTTGGCGCGCACCAGCCGTCCCCGGGCGCGCTCGGTGTCCAGCAGGAGCATCTGCGCGGTGGCGCGGGTATTCGGGTCCGAGGTGCGGCGGGAGGCCACGTAGGCGTAGGTGCTCAGCAGGGGCGTGAGGTCCTCCACCTCGTCCACCAGCGCGTGCATCCGCAGCAGGCTGGCGGCGCTTCGGGGGGAGGAGGCCTGCTTCATCGCCTCGGCCGCATGGACGCGAGCGGTCTCATCCGCGGCCGGCTTCGCCTGCGCCCACAACGGGCAGGTGAGCACGAGGACTGCGGCCAGCAATGTGAAGCGGGACATCCGTTCTCCTGGGTGGACGGCTTGCGGTAAGGGGCGCCGGCCCCGGGCAGGGGCGTCGACGCGGATGAACAGGCGAACCCTTCTAGGGCTTCCCCTGCTTGGTCATCGTACGATGGAGGATGGGGTGGGGACAGGTGCGCACTACTCCAGGGACGGGAGGATGACGCCGAAGTGTTCGACGAGCGCGCGCCGCAGGGCGTCTTCGTCGGGGAGAGGCTGCTCCGTCCGGACCCCGCTCCGGGTGAGGACGAGTGTGCCCTCCTTGGCGGTGATGCGCCCCTCTGGCGTCGCCCGGGTGCACAGCCGCCGCTGGGTGAAGATGGAGTCCGGGGAGGTCTGGTGGTAGCGGCACATGCCCTCGAAGTCCGCGAGCTGGCGGGGCACGAGGGAGAGGCGGTACTCCGACTCCCATCCGGAGGGCTTCTCACTCCAGAGGATGAGGTCGTCGCCCTCCGGTGAGAGCCGGTACGCGCGGCCGGAGCGCACCTGGACGTCGTGGGTGTCCAGGCGCAGGGGCTCGGTGAAGCACTCACCGAAGCCGACATCCGCCAACCAGCGTCCCTGTTCATCCTCCACCTGGAGGGCCAGGTGGTCGAACTCGGGGCCGTAGGCGCTGCCATCCGGGGCCGTGGCCACGCCCGCGGACAGCAGCGTCACCCGGTGGCCCAGCGCCGTCAGCAGCCGGGCGAAGAGGCCGTTGAGCTCGTAGCAGAAGCCGCCGCGCCGCTGGACGACGACCTTCTCGAAGAGGGCGTCCGTGTCGAGTTGGATGGGTCGCTTCAGGTGGATGTCCAGGTTCTCGAAGGGCACGGCCTCCAAGTGGGCCCGGTGCAGCCTCGTGAGGGACTGCTCCGCCCCCACGCCGATTCGCTCCAGGTAGCGCGCGACGTCGAACATGGGGGAACTGTGTCACGCGAGGGCGGAGACGGGTCAGACATTGAAGAGACGGATGGCAGCCGTGGCGGCGGCGTCCGCGGCGGGTACGCCCGCACTGGCCGCCGCCGCAGCGGCCAGGGGGGCGCTTCGAGGCTCGAGCGCCCGGACGGTGGCCATGGCCGCGGCTGCTTCTTCCGATGCGCCCGAAGCCCGCATCGACGCGGACTCGGCGATGGCCACGGAGATGGGATGGGCCATGCCCACGCTGAGGCTTTGGGCGGCCTGGTCCACCGGCCCCGCGGGAATGCCGATGGCTGAAGCGCTGGCCGCGGCCGCGACCGCGCGGTGATTGGCGGTACCGCCCACGGCGAGCTGGGTGACGACCATGGCCGCGGCGACGGTGGCACATGCGAGCGGGGTGGCGCCCGCGACCAGTGCCGTGTTGGCATCGGTGGCGGCGGTGACGCCGGCCAGGGCAATGGTCCCGGCCGCCGCGTTCGCCGCGAGCGCCGGAACACCCGCGGCCGCCGCGGCCGCCGCGTAACAGGCCGCCGATTGCGCCGCGGTCGGCAGCGTCAATGCATCCGCCGTGACGAGGGCGGCGGCCGCCGCCACCGCCGCGGCTGCCTCCGCGCTGGAATTCGCGACGGTGGCGGCCGTCACCGCGGTGTTGCCGACGGCGGGCACGAGGACGCCCGTGAGGGTGGTGGCCGCGGCTTCAGCGGCGGCGGCCGCGCCTCCCATCGCGGCGGTGACGGCGGCTGCCGCCGATGCGTAACAGACGGCGGCGTCCCCAAGCGCCGGGGGGGCCGCCCCGGTGGCTGTCAGCACGGCAGATGCGGCTGTCACGGCGGCGGCGGCTGTCGGCGTGGAGGCAGCCACGAGGCCAGCGACAGCGGCTGGGTTGGGGTGGATGGCGCCGCCCGCGAGCGTGGCGGCGCAGACATTCACCGCGGCCTGGGCGATGCCCGGCACGGTGGCGGCCGCGGCGGCATGACAGGTGCTCGCGTCCGCCGCGGTTGGCGGAGTCACGCCCGCGTGGGCCATGCCCGCTTCCGCAGCGACGACCGCGGCGATGGCCGGAAGCGTGATGCCCGCCGTACCCAGGAGGAGGGCATAGTGCGCCGCGACCGGGGGGCCCGCCGAGATGGCGTTGGCCACCGCATCCAGCCTCGCGGGAAGTGGGGCCCCTCCGGCCATGGCGGAGATGGCGGCCACCCTGGCGGCGACGGGCGCTGGCAGGTTCGCGCCCAACGCGCAGGCATGAGCGCTTCCGACGATGGCCGCCGCGAAGTTGTCAATCCCGATACCGGCGGCCGCCGCCAGGGCCGCGTTGAGGGCCGCTGCGCCCGTGCCTCCCAGGAAGGGAAGCGCCACGGTCGCGGTGACAGCGGTGTGGGGCAGTTCTCCCAGACTCACCGCCAGCGCGGCCACCACCGCGGCGAGGTCCGCCGGGGGCAGGGCGAGTGGGGCGGCCAGCACCGCGGCATGGGCTGCCGTGACGGCCTCGGCGGCCGATGGCGGGACGCCCCCGAGCATCGCGGCCGCCGGAGAGAGAGGCCCACCCCTGACGACGTCCCCTCGTGCCGTGGCGGTGGTCCACCAGGCCGCGAGGACCGCTTGGGTCACGAGGATGCATGCGCTCGTGGCATGGGCCGCGGCGACTCCCGCGACCGCTGCCCTGGCGAAGGGCACGGCGGCCCGGGCCGCGATGGCGGGCTCCAGGCTCCGACGGGCCGCTCGCGCGGCTGGAACGCCCTGCCGGCCCAGTTGCGCGGCGTTGACGGGACCTGCCGCGGGGGCCGTGGCGGCGGCCGCGGCGGGGACCACGCCGATGGCGGTGGCCACGGCCGTGGCTGGTGCTGTTCCCGCTCCCACGGCCGCGGCGGCCCGGGCCGCGGCGACCTCCTTGCAGCCATGGCAGGTCCGCGAAAGGGTGCCCGTGACGGCGGAGGCCGGACGCAGCGGTCCTTCGTAGAACGGGGCCAGCTCCCACCCCAAGGCGTGGTGCCCTCGAGGGCTGTTGTCTGGTTGTGCGCTCTGGTCCGCGTGCATGCTGGTGTTGCGGCGCACCACCCAACCCCGGCGCTGGTACTTGTCGATGGCGAGGTGGGCGGGATGCCCCACGCCCTGAGAGAGATACCGGTGCGCGAAGGGAGGTACCGCCGCCGCGCCGCCCGTCTGGGTGGCGACGCCGTAGGAATAGCCGATGCGGTCCGCTGCCGCGTGTGCGAGCCCGGCGGCGGGAGGTGCGCCCGCCGCCTGACCGTTTTGTGCCGCGCGCGCCGCCTCGACGACCGCGGCCACTTCGGAGAGAGAGGCCGCGGGCCCGATGGCCGCGAGGGCGGCGGCAATCTCAACCAACGCGAGCGGAAACTTCGGGAGCGACTGGCCGCGAGACACCAGGGCATCCAGGATGATTTCGGGAAGGACGGGCGAGGGGGCGAAGGCGTTGGCCACCGCGAAGGGGGCATTCGCCGGGTCGATGGGCGCGCTCCGCGCGAGCCCCAGCGCGGCCTGAACCGCCGCCAGCGGCGGGTTGGGAATGGCGGCGACAGCGGTGGCGAAATAGGGATGGGTCACCGCGGGGAGGTTGGCAATCCCCGCTCCGGCGAGGGCCGCCACGGTGCCCCCGGCGCCGGTGGTGATGCTCAGGCGGGAGGCCTGGACGATGGCGGTGGCGGTCGGGACGGAGATGGTTCCGCCTTGGGCGATGCTCCGCCGCACGGCCACGGCCGCGGCGACGGCCTGCAGGACGGGTTGGGGCGCTCCGGGCCTCGCGCCGACGTGCGCCTGCTCCACGGCTCTGCGCGCTGATGCGGTGCGGTGGGCGTTGGGGAGATCCCTGGCCATGAGGACGGCCGCAGTGGCCGCCCTGACCACCTGGGGGCCTCCTGGCACCGCCACCACGGGGCCCAGTCCTGGCACCGCCGCCGCAGCGCCACCGCCCAATGCGGCCGTCACCGTGGCCCACGCCGCCGCCGTTCCTCCGACCAGGACGGGCACGGGGAGCGGGGCGCCCGCGGACACGGCCCCCAGTTGGACGAACTGCGCTTGTGGCGTGTTCGGGGCGGCGTTCTCCAGGACCACCGCCGCGGCCGCTGCACGGGCCACCATGAGCGGGGTGAAGAGCCCCGCGGAGGCGGCATCGGCAGCGCGTTCCGCCGCGGCGGCCAGGTTCGCCAGGTTCGCGGGCAATGGGAGTGGGAGCGCCGCCGCCGTTCCTCCGACCAGGACGGGCACGGGGAGCGGGGCGCCCGCGGACACGGCCCCCAGTTGGACGAACTGCGCTTGTGGCGTGTTCGGGGCGGCGTTCTCCAGGACCACCGCCGCGGCCGCTGCACGGGCCACCATGAGCGGGGTGAAGAGCCCCGCGGAGGCGGCATCGGCAGCGCGTTCCGCCGCGGCGGCCAGGTTCGCCAGGTTCGCGGGCAATGGGAGTGGGAGCGCCGCCGCCGTTCCTCCGACCAGGACGGGCACGGGGAGCGGGGCGCCCGCGGACACGGCCCCCAGTTGGACGAACTGCGCTTGTGGCGTGTTCGGGGCGGCGTTCTCCAGGACCACCGCCGCGGCC
>NZ_JAAEAH010000101.1 GCF_010998615.1 Myxococcus sp. CA023
GGACGCAGGCGCATGCGGCGGGCTGGAGACGCGCCGTCGCGCGCGGCCATGAAGTTGGAGGAGGCCCTGGACGGACTGGCCTTCGAGCCTGGGCGCGGCGATGTGTGCGTGGACCTGGGCGCGGCGCTCCGGGGCGGCCCGGATGGCGGGAGGGAGGTCGTCGTGAAGGCCGGGAGGGGCCTCGGCGTTGATTTCGTGTGGGGGACATTGCGTGGGCCGGGTTCCGCTTTACTCTGAGCCGCTGAGTGGTGGGCGGCCTGCCGAGTGGAAGTTTCGGCGGACGCACGTGGTTTCCATACGTTTCTCCCTTACACCTCCAGGGATTTCCCTTCACTCGCCGCCGTCCTTCGAGGATTCTCCGGCGAGAGAGCCGACCGAATGATCGAATGGACGCTGAAGAAACTGATTGGGACCAAGAACGAGCGTGAGCTCAAGAAGGCCCACGCGAAGGTCGCCCGGGTCAATGAGCTGGAAACCCGGATGCGGGCCCTCAAGGACGAGGACTTCGTCTCCGAGACGAACCGCATGCGGCAGGAGATCCAGAACGGCCGTTCGCTGGACGACCTGCTCTTCGAGGCCTTTGCCATCACCCGCGAGGCGGCGCGCCGCGTCATCGGCCAGCGTCACTATGACGTGCAGCTCATTGGCGGCATGTTCCTCCACGAGGGCTGCATCGCGGAGATGCGCACCGGTGAAGGCAAGACGCTGACGGCGACGCTGCCCACCTACCTCAACGCGCTGTCCGGCCGGGGCGTGCACGTCGTCACGGTGAACGACTACCTGGCCCGCCGCGACGCGGAGTGGATGGGGCGCGTCTACCGCTTCCTGGGCATGACGACGGGCTGCGTGCTGCACGAGCTGAACGACAAGCAGCGGCAGGAGGCGTACCGCTCGGACATCACCTACGGGCAGAACAACGAGTTCGGCTTCGACTACCTGCGCGACAACATGAAGTTCCGCCTGCAGGACTACGTCCAGCGCGAGCTGAACTTCGCCATCGTCGACGAGGTGGACTCCATCCTCATCGACGAGGCCCGCACGCCGCTCATCATCTCCGGCCCCACCGAGGACAGCACCGACAAGTACTACCGGGTGGACCAGGTCATCCCCGGGCTGGTGCCGGACCAGGACTACACCCTGGACGAGAAGCACCGCTCCGTGTCGCTCACGGATGACGGCATCGAGAAGCTCCAGAAGCGGCTGGGTGTGGGCAACCTGTACGACCCGGGCGAAATCGAGATGCTGCACCACGTGGACCAGGCCCTGCGCGCGCACACGCTCTACAAGCGCGACAAGGACTACGTGGTGAAGGACGGCGAGGTCGTCATCGTCGACGAGTTCACCGGCCGCCAGATGCCGGGACGCCGCTGGTCGGACGGCCTTCACCAGGCCATCGAGGCCAAGGAAGGCGTGAAGATCGAGAACGAGAACCAGACGCTCGCGACCGTCTCGTTCCAGAACTACTTCCGCATGTACTCCAAGCTGGCCGGCATGACGGGCACGGCGGACACGGAGGCGGAGGAGTTCGCCAAAATCTACAACCTCGACGTGCGCGTCATCCCCACCAACCGTCCGCCCATCCGCAAGGACCTGCAGGACGTGGTGTACAAGACGGAGCGCGAGAAGTTCGAGGCGGTGGCGGCGGAAATCGAGGAACTGCACAAGGCGGGGCAGCCGGTGCTCGTGGGCACGGTGTCCATCGCCAAGAGCGAGGTGGTGGCCAGCTTCCTCAAGAAGCGCGGCATCCCGCACAACGTCCTCAACGCCAAGCAGCACCAGCGCGAGGCGGACATCGTCGCGCAGGCCGGCCGCAAGGGCGCCGTCACCATCTCCACCAACATGGCCGGCCGCGGAACGGACATCCTCCTGGGTGGTAACGCGGAGGTCCTGGCCAAGGCGTCCATGGGCCCGCCGCCCGAGCCGCCCACGTCGGCCCCGGAAGGGCAGCCGCTGGACCTGACGGCCTACGAGGCGGAGCTCGCGGCGTGGGAGCAGAAGCTCGCCGACACCAAGACGAAGCTCGAGGAGCAGACGAAGAAGGAGCGCGAGGAGGTCCACAACGCCGGCGGCCTCTTCATCATCGGCACCGAGCGCCACGAGTCGCGCCGCGTGGACAACCAGCTGCGTGGCCGCGCCGGCCGCCAGGGTGACCCGGGTGGCAGCCGCTTCTTCCTGTCGCTCGAGGACGACCTGATGCGCATCTTCGGGTCCGAGCGCATCCAGGGCCTGATGGAGCGGCTGGGCATGGAGGAGGGCGAGGTCATCGAGCACGTGTGGCTGTCACGTGCCATCGAGGGCGCCCAGAAGCGGGTCGAAGGCCACAACTTCGACATCCGCAAGAACCTCCTCGAGTACGACGACGTGATGAACCAGCAGCGCCGCACCATCTACAAGCTGCGTCGCCAGGTGCTGGCCGCGGGCGCGGGCGTGCCGCTGGTGGAGTACGACGAGGATCCGAAGACGCGCATCAAGACGCGCTCCGAGCGGACCGTCAGCTGGGCGGACTTCCGCGAGCTGATTCTGGACTCGATGGAGGACGTCATCGTGTCCCTCACCGACACCTACGCGCCCACCCGGGGCGTGGAGGGTTGGGACATCGCCGCGCTCCAGCAGGGCGTGAAGGAAACCTTCAACCTCGAGATGAACTTCGAGGGCGTGGGCAACCGCGAGGAGCTCCAGGAGCACATCTACAAGGCGGCGGAGAAGGTCTTCCAGGCGCGCGAGGAGGAGTTCGGCGAGAACTTCATGCGCTTCCTCCAGTACAACTACCTGGCGACCATCGACCGGCTCTGGAAGGACCACCTGCTGGCCATGGACCACCTGCGTCAGGGCATCGGCCTGCGCGGCTACGGTCAGAAGGACCCGAAGCAGGAGTACAAGAAGGAGGGCTACCAGGGCTTCATTCAGATGCTCTCCGCCATCAAGGCGCAGTTCGTCACCCAGCTCATGCACGTGCAGCCCCGCTCCGCCTCCAGCGCGGCGGAAGAGGCCGCCCGCATCCAGCGCCAGCTTGCGCAGCAGCAGAAGAAGGCGGTGGAGGGACGCGCCACGGCGGACGGCAAGCTGGATGAGGGCTCGGTGGCCGCGGCGGCGCGTCCGGCGGCGGCCAGCAAGCCGGCGGTGGGCCGCAACGACCCCTGCCCCTGCGGCAGCGGCCGGAAGTACAAGAAGTGCCACGGTGCCTCGGAGGCCAGCGTCTAGGACGCGGGCTGACTGACAGGCTCATCGTGGAAGACGCCGGCGCGGCGCCAACCCTTTGGGGAGGCACCGCGCCGGTGCTGTCTTGGCGGGGCGAAGGGGCCTCGCTGGGACGATAGGAGGGCGGGGGAGCGGCATGTGCCGTCCCTGCCCGGGCGGGCGGTGCGGCGAAGCTTGCGCGGCCCGGAGGGGTTCTGTTAAGGACGCCCCGCCCCACGGTATGGGGTCGGGGGGCAGTCGACCCCAGGCAGTACCCACTACACACACGTCCGTGCCGGTCGCCGGTGCTTCCGTGGGTGAGGGCCTCTCCTCGGAGAGGAACTCCTCCGCGGTCGTTTCGGCCGGAAGGTTTGCTCGGACGTGGCGGAACAACCGGAGAGACGACATGGAAACGCAGGACACGCAGACGCAGCAGCAGGCGATGGCCGCCGCCGGTGGCATCACGATGAGGCAGCTCCTGGAGGCCGGTGTTCACTTCGGCCACCAGACGAAGCGCTGGAACCCGAAGATGAAGCCGTTCATCTTCGGCGCGCGCAACGGCATCTACATCATCGACCTGCAGAAGACGGTCGTGATGGCCCGCTCGGCGTTCCGCTTCGTGGCGGACATCACCGCGCGCGGTGGCTCGGTGCTCTTCGTCGGCACCAAGAAGCAGGCGCAGGACGTGGTTCGCGAGGAGGCCTCGCGCGCCGGTCAGTTCTTCGTCACCAGCCGCTGGCTGGGTGGCACGCTGACCAACTTCAAGACCATCAAGCAGGGCATCGACCGCCTGAAGACGCTGGAGAAGATGGCCGAGGACGGCACCTTCGAGCGCCTGCCCAAGAAGGAAGTCGCCCAGCTCGAGCGTGAGCGCGAGAAGCTGGAGAAGAACCTGGGCGGCGTGAAGGAGATGTCGAAGCTGCCCCGCTGCGTCTTCGTCATCGACCCGAAGAAGGAGCACATCGCCATCCACGAGGCGGGCCGCCTGGGCATCCCGGTCATCGGCCTGGTGGACACCAACTGCGATCCGGACGGCATCGACTTCGTCATCCCCGGCAACGACGACGCCATCCGCTCCATCAAGCTGTTCACCTCCAAGATCGCCGAGTCCTGCCTCGAGGGCGCCGCGCGTTACCGCGCCTCGGGCGCCGCCGAGCGCGACGAGCAGGAGGAGCGCGAGGGCCGTGACGACCGTGGCGACCGCCGCGATGACCGCCGTGGCCCGCGCCGTGGTGACCGCCGCGACGACCGTCGCGACCGGGGTGGTGACCGTGGCGGCGACCGCCGGGGCCCCCTCGTTGAGATGAAGGGTGCGGCCCCTGTCGCGTCCACCGAGCCGGCCGCCGAGGCCGCTCCCGAGGGTGAGGCGGCGGCCGAGTAGCCGTCCCTTCCTCACGTCAGTGCCGAAGCGGCCGGGTGGCATCAGTTCGCCAGCTCCCCGGCCGCCTCTGTTTCCCTGGTGCCGCAGTATCCCCTAGAACTTACAATGCTCCGCCCGGCGCAGTGCGCCTTGGAGTGGCGGAGGCAGGAGACGACGATGGCCGAAGTTAGCGCCCAGATGGTGAAGGAGCTCCGCGAGCGGACCAACGCGGGCATGATGGACTGCAAGAAGGCGCTCGCCGAGTCGGGTGGCGACTTCGCCAAGGCCGAGGAGTGGCTGCGCAAGAAGGGCATCGCCAAGGCCGCTGGCAAGGAAGGCCGCGTTGCCTCCGAAGGCGTCATCGGCACCTACGTTCACAGCGGCCGCATCGGCGTCATCGTCGAGGTGAACTGCGAGACGGACTTCGTCGCTCGCAACCCCGACTTCCAGGAGCTGGTGAAGGACGTGGCCATGCAGATTGCCGCGGCCGGCCCCAAGTTCGTCCGTCGTGAGGAGGTCCCCACGGACAACCTGGACAAGGAGAAGGACATCCAGCGCGAGCTCCTCAAGCAGCAGGGCAAGCCTGAGGCGATGCTGGAGAAGATCCTCGTCGGGAAGATGGAGAAGTACTACGAGGGCGTGTGCCTCGTGGACCAGCTCTGGGTGAAGGACGACAAGAAGAAGGTCGGCGAGATGATCTCCGAGCGCGCCGCGAAGATTGGCGAGAAGGTCTCAGTGCGCCGCTTCGTCCGCTACGAGTTGGGTGAGGGCATCGAGAAGAAGAAGGACGACCTCGCCGCCGAAGTCGCCAAGACGCTGGGTCAGGCGTAAGGCCTCCGCGGTCCCCACGGGGCCGCGAGCCTGGACGCAGGGCTGACAAGGGCCGCGCGCACCGGAGAGTCCCCTACACGGGGCGTCCGGGCGACGCGGCCCTCGCTTTTGCGGGTCTGATTGACCCCTCCCCGTGCGACCGCCAGCGGACGATGTGGGGCCGGCCCACCGACTCCAGCGTTGATCCCTCGCGGAGCGGGGGATAGAAGCGGTGGCGCATGTCCTCCGACACGAAGAAGCCGCTCCCGTATCAGCGCATTCTCCTCAAGCTCTCGGGCGAGGCCCTGATGGGGGAGGGGAAGTACGGCATCCATCCGCCCACGCTGATCGGCATCGCCGAGGAAGTCATCGAGTTGGCGCAGGCCGGCGTGGAGGTCGCGCTGGTGATTGGCGGCGGCAACATCTTCCGGGGCGTCGCGGGCGCCACGGAGGGCATGGACCGCGCCAGTGCCGACTACATGGGCATGCTGGCCACCTGCATCAACTCCATGGCCATGCAGGACGCGCTGGAGAAGAAGGGGCTGCACACGCGCGTGCTGTCCGCCATCAAGATGGAGCAGATTGCCGAGCCGTACATCCGCCGGCGCGCCGTGCGCCACCTGGAGAAGGGCCGCGTGGTGATTTTCGCGGCGGGCACCGGCAACCCGTACTTCACCACCGACACCGCCGCCTCTCTGCGCGCCATGGAAATCAACGCGCAGGTCATCCTGAAGGCAACCAAGGTGGACGGGGTGTACAGCGCGGACCCGAAGAAGGACCCCACGGCACGGCGCTATCGGTCGCTGACTTACATGGACGTGTTGAAGCAGAATCTCAACGTCATGGACTCCACGGCCATCTCGCTGTGCATGGACAACAAGCTACCCATCATCGTGTTCGACCTGACGCAGCGGGGCAACATCCGCCGCGCGGTGCTGGGTGACGGGGACATTGGTACGTTGGTGGGTGGCAGCGAGACGGTCTGGGCCTGAGCCCCGACCCACCGGCAAGCACTCAAGGAGAGAACGCAATGAGTGGAGACGTCGTCGCCGAACTGAAGGGCCGTATCGACAAGTCGCTCGAGGGCCTGCGCACGGACCTGACGAGGGTCCGCACGGGCCGCGCCAGCATCGCCATCCTGGATGGCGTCCGGGTGGACTACTACGGCACGCCGACGCCGCTGTCGGGCGTGGCCAGCGTGAACGCGCCCGAGCCCCGGCTCATCACCATCAAGCCGTGGGAGAAGAGCGTCCTCAAGGACATCGAGAAGGCGCTGCGCGAGGCGAACCTGGGCATCAACCCGATGAACGACGGCGAGATGATTCGCCTGCCCTTCCCGCCGCTCACCGAAGAGCGCCGCAAGGACATCGCCAAGCAGGTGAAGACCAAGGGCGAGGAGTTCAAGGTCGCCATCCGCAACCTCCGCCGCGACGCGAACGAGGTGCTGAAGACGCAGCTGAAGGACAAGAAGATCACCGAGGACGACCACAAGCGCATTACCGAGGTCGTGCAGAAGCAGACCGACGCGGGCATCACGCAGGTGGATGAAATCGTGAAGAAGAAGGAGAAGGATGTCATGGAGGTTTGATGTCCTCCATCGTCCTCGCCGAGCCCTCCGCACCGGTGGCGGGCGTTCTGCGCCGCTATCTCGAATCCGCCGGTCATGAAGTGTCCTGGGTGAGCAGCGTCGACGAGGCGCTGCGCACGGTGAGGGAACGCACGCCCACCGTCCTGCTGGCGTCCGGAACGGGCGCCCTGGACGGTGAGGCGCTGTGCCGGAGCATGCGGGCCGAAGGCCTCGCCGCGCCGGTGTTGCTGTTGTATTCGCCGGACGAGGAGCAGGCGGACACGCGGGCCGCCCAGGCGGGCGCGGACGGGTGCCTGGTGGGACCGCTGAAGCGCCCCACGGTGTTGACGTGCGTGTCCCTGCTTGTCCAGCGCGAGGAGGCGCTGCGGCGGGTAGGTTCCGAGGGAGCACGGCCGCCGCCACCCCCGTTCGATGGGGCGTCTCACGCGGGTGGGCCCCCTCCGCTGCCGGGCGCGTTGGGCGGGCGGATGGTTCCGCCTCCTCCGCCGCTTGACGGCGTGGATGCACCTGTCGAGAGCGCGGATGCGCGGGGCATGCCCCCTCCGCCGCCGCTCGACGAAGAGGCACCGGAAGCGGAGAGCGCACAGGCGCGGGTGGTGCAACCGCCGCGCGAGGCGGATGCGCCGTTGTCCGAGGGCCGCGGCGCGGAGTCCGCGTCACTGCCACCTGAGCTGGACGAAGAGCCCATCACGTCGCCGTCCTCCGAAGCGGGCAGTCCGGCCCCGGATGCGGGCGCGGCGCCTGCTTCGGCCACAGCGGAGACACAGGCTTCCGAGGAAGACGACCTTCCACTGCTCCACGCGGAGCCAGAGGCCGACGATTCGGATGCCGCCGGGCACGCGTCCGAGGACGGGCCTGATGCCACGGAGGCCGTCGCTGCGTCAGGAGCCGGTATCGAGCCGTCGTCCGCGCAGACGTCTCCGCCCGCGGCCCCGGCTATTTGGGCGGCGAAACCAACGGATTCGGGCGCTGTATCGACGAGCGCGTCTGACGCCGCCACCGCGAGCCCCGCGACACCGGCGGCCAGTGCTCAGCCTCCCTCGGTGGGGGCCCGGTATTCTGGCGCCTTCCCCGCGCTCGCCCCCACGCCTGTTCCAGGCGGCGGCCGCATCAGCCGGTCCGACCTGGCGGTGGTCGGCTCTTCTCCGGACTTCGAGTTCCTCAAGCGGCTGATGTTGATGGAAGTGAAGCGCAGCCGGCGCTACCGCTACCCCATCGCCGTGCTGCTGGTGGACATCGACAAGTTCGCGGAGAAAGCCGCGCCCCTGGCCCCCGCCGCGCGGAAGCTCGTGCTTGCCGAGGCCTTGGGACTGCTCGTTTCCGGAGTGCGCGACATCGACGTCGCCGTGCCCTTCGCGGACAGCCGCTTCGTCGTCTTTCTTCCGCACACGCCGCGCTCCGGCGCGCTGGTGGTGGGGCAGCGCCTGCGCGAGCTCATCAAGTCCCTGACGGCCTTCGAGGGCGCCAGCGCCTCCGTGGGTGTCGCCGTCTCCGAGCCCCCGCCGGGCCGTGGACCCGTGGCGGGCGCCCTGACCCAGGTCAGCTTCGGCAGCCTCCTCAAAGAGGCTGGAGAAGCCCTGCGTCGCGCTCAGGCCGCGGGTGGGGACTGGGTGGAGGCCGCGAGCGGCAGGACTCAGCCGGGATAGACGAAGTCCGCCCCGGTGATGCCGCCGACGACGTCAGCGACGAACGACATCAACTCCAGGCCCCGGCCCTTGTCGTCCTTCCAGGTGCCGGTGGCCGCGTCGTAGTCGAAGTGGATGCCCTGACCCCGGCCCGCCACCCAGATCTGCCGCACGGCGCGCTGGGTGTTGACGATGCACTTCTCCCGCGAAGCCGCGGTGAGCGTCACCATGTCGCCGGTGCTGTCGGCTTCCAGGATGTCGGGGTCGATGGTGTCCGCCGCGGCGAGGATGCGCTTGAACGCGGCGGAGACCAACTGGTTGTAGCGAGCTTCGTCCATCATGGCCGCAATGGCCTCACTGGATGATGTCGAGCACCTGCTGACCAGGGGCGGCGTAGAACAGGAACTTGAACGCCGGTGAAGACTCCCCCTCCGCGCGCTCCAGGCCGATGACGGTGCCCGGGTTGACGGGCTTGGGGAAGGACTGCATGCCAAGCAGATGGGCCGCCAGGGCGCCCATGGACGGCTGGTGGCCCACGAGGACGAGGTTCTCGTCCGCGTACTCGTTGAGCACCGGCTCCACCGCGCCCACGGGCATGTCGGGCAGCAAGCAGCGATGCACCTTCAGCGGGCCCTCGAACTTGGCGGAGATGGAGAGAATCTGCGCCGTCTGCACCGTGCGAACCAGCGGACTGGTCAGGATGCGCCCCACGGGACCAATGCGCTCGGTTAGCGAAGCGAAATGCTGGGCGGTGCTGGTGCGGGACTTCGCGGTGAGGGCGCGTGCCTCGTCACCGAGACCCTCGGGGATCTCCGCGTCCGCATCCGCGTGCCTAACCAGGAAAAGCCTCAAATTCCCTCCACCGCTTTCGACAGAACCGCGGTTCGTACACGAGCGCGGCAGGGTTGGTCAAAGGTAATGCGGCGATTGTTCAGTGGCCGGAACAACCCCACCGTGACAGACAGAGGCGGGACGCCTCTCACCGCCCAGGTTGCCGGAGCATACACGAGGGGCTGACATGTCCTGTCTGGAGGAACGCGCGTGCGCAAGGTGCTGTGGGGACTGTGGGTGCTCGTGGCCTTCTCGGCCTGCAAGAAACCCGAGGACGCTTCCGGGCCGCCCGCTGGGGCGGTGGGCGAGCAGGCCCCCGGCGCTCCCGACGGTGCGGTGGAGGCCGGCCCCTACACGGTGACGAAGGAGAAGCTGGACGCGTACGTGGGCTATCAGCGGCGGATGCTGGAGGTGTACGGCTCGCTCATGAAGGGCCTGCAGAACCTGGGGGCGTTGGTGGACGCCGGCACCCCGGAGGCCATGGCCGCCGCGCGCGAGGGCCTGAAGGTGGTGGAGGCCAAGGCCAAGGCGGAGGCCGAGGCGCGCCGCGAGGCACAGCTCTCCGAGGCGGACGTCAACGGCATCGCGGAGGTCGTCACCGCCGTCGTCAGCCAGCGGCAGCTGGGGCGCACGCTCCAATATGAAGAGGAGCTGAAGAAACTGGAGGCGCTCCAGGCGAAGCTGCCGCCCGAGCAGCAACAGGGCATGGCGCCCCAGGTGGCGTCGATGCGCGCCCAGGTGGAGGCCTTCCAGACGCTGGCCGATGCCCGCCGCGACTATGGCGATGCGAACATCGACGTCGTCCTGACGCGTGAGGAAGACCTCATCCAGAACTACCAGGAGATGATTCGCGTCTTCACCGGCACACGCCGGTGAAGGCGGGCCCCGCCTTCTCGCCTCAGACGCGCTTGAGGTGCGGGGCCTGCTTGAAGAGCTGCGCCAGGTAGACGTCGGCGACCTTCTCCATGACGGTGTTGCCGCGCAGGCGCTGCCGGAGGTTGACGAAGTCCACCTGGTCCAGCCGTTGGTCCTGGTTGTAGCAGGAGAACACCCACGTCTCCTTGCCCGTCACCGGGTCCACGTGCCGCTGGAGGCACTGGGCGCAGATCTCCTTCATCATGCACTGCATCGGCGAGTTGATGGAGCCGATGGCCTCGTGTCCCGGCTTGAGGTGCGGCTGGAGCACGCCGTGCCGCGCCTCGGCCACCGCGCGCATCATTCCGTCCGAGCCGATGGCGATGATGCGGTCCACGTCCGCCAGGGAGATGACGGGGGCGGGGCCCAGCTTGCCTTCCGCGTAGGCCACCATCGCCTGCACCACGTTGCCCCGGAACGCCGAGTCCTGCGGCCGGCGCGCCTCAATCGTGTCCCCGGTGTCCACGGACCACACAATCTGGTCCGTGCCGGCCTCGATTTCGTCGTGCTTGAAGGAGTCCGACTTCTGCCGGTAGCCGGCGAAGTACACGACGCGGCAGCCGGCCGCCTTGAGCGAGCGGGCGATGGAGAAGAGCACCGCGTTGCCCAGACCGCCGCCCACGAGCACCACCGTCTCGTTGTGGCCAATCTCCGTGGGCGCGCCGGTGGGGCCCATGAGCACCACGGGATCACCGGGCTTGAGCGCGGCGCACAGGCGCGAGGACGAGCCCATCTCCAGCACGATGGTGCCCATCAGCCCCTTCTCCTTGTCCACCCAGGCACCGGTGAGGGCCAGGCCCTCCATGGTGAGGCGCACGCCGTCCACCACGGGCGCGTTCCGCTCGAAGTTCTGCAGCCGGTAGAACTGGCCGGGAGAGAAGTGGCTGGCCGCGAAGGGCGCGCGCACCACCACCTCGACGATGGTCGGCGTCAGCCGGTTGACGGCCACCACGGTGGCGGTGAACGCCTCGTCCAGCCTGGCGAAGTGCGCGGCGCGCCGCGCGTCACGCGCCGCCTGGGCCACCTCGTCGGTGAAGTCGAGCGCGGCCACTTCCTTGGCGTACAGCCGCGCCACCTGCGGGTGGCCGTCCTTCGCGCTGGCCATGGCCTTCACCACGTTGCCCGCGTAGGTCGGGTGGTTGTCGCCGTAGAAGGAGATGAAGCGGCCGTCCTTCTGGTACGAGGTGAAGAACCCCGTCTTCGCGGCCGGGTCCTCCTTCGCCTTCACGGGCGCCAGCGAGAAGCCGTCTTCGGCGTCCACCAGTTCGTGGCTCTGGAAGTACTCGCCGCGCGCGTCGAGCTGGAAGGTGCCCGGGTATTCCTTCTCGTACGTGACGTTGGGGGACGTGCCGGCGGCGACGCACACCGTGCGCGCGGGCAGCTCGAAGAACTGGCCGCTGCCCTTGAGCTTGCCGTCCACCGTCACCATTCGCTCGAAGCGCAGCGCGCGTACCGCGCCGGAGGCGTCCGGCAGGGCCTCCACTGGGCTCATGCGCTCGATGAAGCGGATGCCTTCCTCCAGCGCCTTCGTCACTTCCTCGTGGTTGAGGCGGTAGGCGGGGGACTCGGTGAGGCTGCGGCGGTAGACGAGGCTGACGCCGCCCCACGCGCGCACCAGCTTGATGAAGTCCGGGTCGCGGCCCAGGGCCTTCGCCTTCTGGCGCTCCTCGCGCACGGCGCGGCCATGCTCCAGGAACGTCTGGTACGTGGCGCGCTCCTCCGCGTCGAGGCGGGCCAGCACGGCCTCCTCGCCCACCTGGGACACCAGCTTCTCGTGGCGGGCGAGCGCCTTCTCCACCTGCACCGGGTAGTACGCCATCAGCTCCGTGGCGGTGTCGATGCCGGTGAGGCCACCGCCGATGACGATGGCGGGCAGCTGCACCTGGAGGTTCGCCAGCGAGTCCTTCTTGAACGCGCCGGTGAGCTGGAGCGCCATCAGGAAGTCACTGGCCTTGCGGATGCCCCGGATGAGGTTGTTCTTCATCCCGATGATGGTCGGGCGGCCCGCGCCAGCGGCAATGGCGATGTGGTCGAAGCCCAGCGCCCACGCGTCCTCCACCGTGAGGGTGCCACCGAAGCGCACGCCGCCGTGGATGCGGAAGCTCTCCCGGCGCGCCAGCGTGAGGTGGATGAGCGTGAGGAAGTTCTTGTCCCAGCGCACGGTGATTCCGTACTCGGACACGCCGCCAAAGCCCTCCAGGATGCGCTCGTCCAACTCGCTGGTGAGCGCGGACCAGTCGCGGATGGGCTGGAGCGAGTGGCCATTGCGGCCCACGAGCGCGTCGGGGAAGGGCTCGATCTTGAGGCCGTCCACGCCGGTGACGCCGAAGCCCTCGTTGAGGAGGTAGTGCGACAGCGTGTAGCCGGCGGGGCCCAGCCCCACCACCAGCACGTTGCGGCCCACGTAGGGCAGCGCGTACGGGCGGCGGACGTTGAGCGGGTTCCACCGCGTGAGCAGGCCGTAGATTTCGAAGCCCCACGGCAGGTTCAGCACGTCCGTGAGCGTGGCTGTCTCCGCCAGGGGGATGTTCACCGGCTCCTGCTTCTGGAAGATGCAGGCCTTCATGCAGTCATTGCAGATGCGGTGGCCGGTGCCCGGGCACATCGGGTTGTCGAGCGTCACCATGGCCAGCGCGGCCACGGAGTTGCCTTCACGCTTGAGCAGGTGCGCCTCGGAGATGCGCTCGTCGAGCGGGCACCCGTTGAGGGGGATGCCCAGCGGGTTCTTCTTGTAGTGGTGCCCCTCGGCCACCGGGTCCTTGGCGGGGAATCCCTTGGTGCACGAGTCCTTCTGCCGCTCGTGGCAGAGCACGCAGTAGTCCACCTCGTTCATCACGTCGCGCGAGGTGCCCCGGCGGTCGGTGAGCTTGAAGCCGTCGCGGTGGCGGAGGTGGTGTTCCAGGCCCTCGGTGGCCTCGGGCAGCTCGTTGTCCGGACGCTGGAGCTGGACGAGCTGGTCGAACACCAGCGGCTTGGGAATCCGATGGGTGGGCCAGGCGTGGAAGATGTCCTTCGTCTCCGGATGCAGCGCCCGCGCGTACGTCCAACGGTCCGCCAGCGACAGCAGCGCGCGCACGGACTGGAGCTCCGCGGCGTCATCACCCTGCGTGACGAGGCTGGAGCCGAAGGCGTCCTTGCCCTCGGGCGTGGACAGCAGCACCTCGCGCAGCGCGGACCAGCGGGCGCGCAGGGCCTCCGCCTCGCCCTGACGCTCGGCGGGCAGTGCGTTGGAGAACAGGCGCTCCAGGTCCATCAGCGAGAGGACGGATTCCGCCAGACCCCGCTCCAGGTCCCCGGTGGCCAGCGCCTCCGGGAAGCCCAGCTGGAGCATCAGCCGCATGCGCGCGTCCAGCGAGGGGAACTCCGCCAGCGCCGGGCGGTCCGCGGCGCCCTTCTTGAAGACGCGGCGGGTGATGAACTCGCGCTTGAAGTCGAAGAGCGGCAGCTCGCCCTTGAGGCGGCCGGACAGGCGCTCCAGCTCCTGCTCCACTCGGAAGAGGCGCGTGACGAAGCGCGACACATGGCGCGACACGCGGACGAGCAGGTCCGACTCCGCGGCGCCGCTGACGCTCGTGCCGCCAGACTTGCGGTACGCGTCGAAGGCCTGGAAGAGCTCAGGTTCGTCCTTGGTGAGCTGTGCGTCGAAGCGCTCCGCCAACCGGCGCAGACCAGCGGGACGATACAGGTCCTCGAAGACAAAGCCCGGCAGGCCCAGGGTCAGAGGAGGGGTGGGGTCGGAGGGCAGGTCAGTCAAGGCGCGCATGTCACGAACAGTGTGGGAGGAACCTGGAGAAACGGCTTCCAAGCGGGACCTATTTCGCGGTGTGCCGTCCGGAAATCAAGCGGGCTTGTCACTGGAGGTGAGGGCCCGCGTCGCCGTGCAGGCAGGGCGGGGCTGCACGCCTACACAGTGACGCTCTTGCCTACCGCTGGGCGTGTGGCTCGCCTTCGGGCAACGCGTCACGGTGGGTAGGCAGGGACACAAGCTCCAGTCGCCGACGCAGCTGCAGCAGCCCCCAGAACATGCGCGCCGCGTCGAGCCCTGGGATGACCTTGGAACCTCCGAAGTCCTCCCAGTCGATGGGGACCTCCAGGAAGCGCGCGCCCTGGCGCTTCAGCAGCACCAGCAATTCCACGTCCAGCAGCCAGCGCTGCTCCTGGAGCACGTCCAGGAGCGGCCGCAGGATGTCCGCGCGGACGAACTTCACCCCGCACTGTGTGTCGTAGAAGTGGAGCTTGAAGTTCGCATCCGTGAGCGTGGCGAAGATGCGGCCCTGCAGGTGGCGGTGGAGGCTGCGCACGATGCGGCGTCCGGCCATGAGGATGCGTGAGCCGGCCAGGACGTCCACGTTCTGCGCCATCTCCGAGGTGCTCAGCGTCACCAGCCGGTGGAACTCCTCGGCGTTGATGGCGCCATCCGCGTCCAGGAAGGCCAGCCACGTGACGCCCGCTGACGCGTGACGCCAGCCGAGCCGGATGGCCGAGCCCTTTCCCTGGTTGCGAGGCGCCGCCACGTAGGTGAACTGGTGCCGCGCCCCCGCGGTGGCGAGGTGAGTCTGGGCCGCCTCTGCGCTCGCGCGCTGGAGTTCGGCGTGCTCGGGCGCGCTGCCATCGTCGACGACGATGAACTCCACCGGCGGGGCGCTCCGCTCGAGGAACACGCGCGTGAGCTCCGCGACGAAGCGTGGCAGCCGTTGGCCCTCGTTGTAGGCGGGGATGACGACGCTGACGAAGGGCGCATGCACGTGTTCGATTGAGCACAGGTGCGATGGGCCGTCAATGCAAGGTGTCGGCATATACCCGCCGCGCACTCACCAGGTCGCACGGCTCGAAGTCCCGGAGCGCGGCCTGTTCAGGAGGTCCGGGGCAGGCGCCGTGCCCCTCATCGGGTGGTCTTCAACGGGACTTCTTGTTGCGGCGCTTCTTCTGTCCGGAGGCGTTCCGGCGCGGCGAAGCCTCCGCTGAGGGCTGTGCAGGCGCAGAAGGCGCGGCCTTCTTCGCATGGGCGGTTTGGCTCGTGACCGGCTCGCCCGCGGCGGGCACCGGTGCCTGCGCGCGAGGAGCCGAGGTCGAATCCACTTCCGTAGAAGCCGCGCTCACCGGCTGCTTCGGCCGAGCCGGCTGCCGTGAATGGGCCTTGGTGTCACGCGGCTTGGGCAGCACGGTGTCTACGACTGGAGCCGTCGTGGAGACCGGCGCGGTCGACGGCAGCGCCACGGCGGACGGCGCCGCTTCGTGCTCGCGTCGCTGTGCGCGCTCTTGCTGCGGCACCGCTGCATCGGAAACCGCGGGGACTTGCCTCGCCCGGAGTGCCTCCACCTCGCGACGCAGGCGGAGCACCTCGGCGGACAGCTGCGCGTAGGAGTCGCGCACGTGTCCGTTGAACACGCGCTGCCTGCCGAGCGCCTCGTTGATGAACACCTGGCACGACTTGCGGAAGGCCCACTTGGCCAGCAGGACGACTTGTCCCACGCCACCCCGGTGGGTGTGCAGGGGGAGGGCTCGCGTGGCGTCCGCGTGCTCTTCCAGCGCATGCAGGTTGAAGGTCAGTGGCTCCACCCGGGGCTCCACGCCTTCGGGCGGCAGCTCCACTTCCTCGGAGGTGGGGAGGCCGCGCGTGCGCAGGCGCTCCTCGATGCGGGCAATCAGCTCCCGCGCGGGGATGTCCCGTCCCAGTAACTTCATCGACGCTTCTCCTCGAGGATGCGTTGCATTTCTTCCCGGTAGGCCGCAACCACCTGCGGCCAGCCCTGCTTCTTCACGTACGCCAGGCCCCGCTTGCCCATGGGCCCACGCTCCGAGCCCACCTCGCGCAGGCCCTGGATGAACGACTCCAGGTCCGTGTACGCGCGGCCCGCGCCGCTGCGCTCCACCTGTCCCACCAGCACGTCCGAGCGCCCGTTCACGAGCACAGGAGTGCCCTGGGCGAAGGACTCCAGCGTCAGCAGCGACAGGCTCTCGTAGCGGGACGGCACCACCACCGCCAACGCCCCCGCCAGCGCGTCGTGCTTGTCCTGCTCGTCGATGCGGCCCAGATAGCGCACGCCCTCGCCGGACAGTTCCATGTTGGTGTCGCCCGCGAGCACCAGGTCCGGCGCGTCCTCGAACCGGTTCTTCAGGGCCTGGTGGTACTCGAGCAGCTCGGGCACGCCTTTGCCCGGCTCCTGACGGCCGATGTAGAGCAGGTAGTGCCGGTGGATGCCGTGCTTCTCCTTGAAGCGCGCGCCATCCGCCCGAGGCCGGTCCACGCCCACGCCCACCACCCGCGTGGGTGCGTGATTCGGGAAGTACTTCTCGATGAGCGTGTGCTCCTCCGGCGTGAGGCAGAGCAGGGCACGCGGGCGTTCGAAGACGTCCCGATACACACCGAAGCGGACTGGGGCCTCATCGTGTGTGGTGGGCACCAGCAGGGCCCGGTCCGCCACCAGCGGCAGTCCCCACACCGTGGGCGCGTAGAGGTAGGTGAAGAAGAGATAGCCGTCGTAGGCGTCGCGTTCGGTGGCCAGGTGGTGCAGCAGGCCGGGGCACATGGGGCCCTGCTCGGCCACCCACTGCTCTTCGCGCAGCCGCTCGTTGCTCTTGTCGAACACCTGCCGCGACAGGCCGTTGAAGCCTCGGATGTTACGCACCCGCGTGGACGGGAAGCGCAACACCTTGATGCCGTCCACGACGTCGGGGCCGGGCGGAAACGCGTTGTCCCACACGAGGTGGTTCTTCGCGCAGGTCGTCAGCACGGTGAGGTCCCAGTGCGGAGCCAGGTGCTCGGCCATCTGCGCGGCGAGCTTCTCCGCGCCGCCCGTCACCTCGCCGTAGCGCTGCACCACCATCGCCACCCTGGGACGCTCCGGAACCTTCCGGGGCTTCGTGGGCGCGGGGCGGGGGAGCACCGTCTCCAGCGCCTTCGTGAAGGCGGTCTGCACGGAGGGCGCGGAGAAGTGCTCCAACCGCCGCGTCTGTCCCGCGATGACGGGCCCGCGCAGGGAGATGTCCTCGCTCAGGTCTACCGCCAACTCCGCGAGGAAGGCGAAGCGCTTCTGGTCGAAGGCCACGCCCGCGCCGCCCAGGGTCTCCGGCACCGCGGCGGCCGCGTAGGCCAGCACGGGCACCTCGGCGGCCATGGCCTCGATGAGGGGGACGCCGAAGCCCTCATGCTCGCTCATGGAGACGAAGACGGAGGCGGACCTGTACGCGGCCACGAGCTGCGCGTGGTTCAGGCGTCCCAGGAAGCTCACGCCGCGCAGGCCGCGCGCCTCGCGCTGGAGCATGCGGAAGTACCGGCTGCCGGGTTCGTAGCCGCCCACCATCAACAAGCGGGCCTGGGGGCGCAGCCGCAGGACTTCGCGATGGAGCGCGAGCAGGTCCTCGAAGCGCTTGTGCGGCATGACCCGGCTCACGCCGAGCAGCACGGGGCCTGGACCTTCGAGCCGCTGGAGCATCTTCGCGTCCGCGCTGGCGCGGGAGAATCGCTCCGGTTCGATGAAGAGGGGCACCGTGTGGACGTTGCGATAACCCGCGACGCGCAACTCGGCGGCATTGAAGTCCGACACGCCGATGGCCACATCCGCGAAGGGGGCCATCGCGGCGAGCTGGGCCCGTCCCGCCACCAGCGCGTCCGCCAGCGGCAGCCCTTCGTAGAAACGCGCGGGGCTGATGTTGTGGAAGACGATGCCGCGCCGGCAGGGCAGGTGCATCAGCCGGCTGCTGAGCGGGGAGGCGATGCCATGGTGGTAGAGGACCAGGTCACCGGGCTCGGGACGCAGCGCGGACGCGGGGCTGGCCAGCCCTTCGAGCCCTGGGCCCACCTCGTCCGCATACAGCGCGCCCGCGTGCCCCATGCGACGCAGCAGGAGCTGCAGATGCAGCGCGGCCTGCCCGGTGGCGTCGCCGGGGACAAAGCTGGGTATCAACTGGTGGATCGCCATGTGGGCCCTGCCTATCACACGCACGTGCTATGAGGCGCACCGTGTCCATGGGACCTATCGCCTTCGACGCGACACTCTGGGACGAGCCGACCACCGGCATCGGCCTGTACACCCGTTGCCTGGCCTCCGCCCTTGAGGCGCTCGGCGTCCAGCTCATCCGCGTAGGGGCTCAGTCATCCGGCGAGGCCCCTCGCGCGAAGGCAGGGCGCACCGCCTGGACGCTGGGCGGCTTGCCGCGCGTGCTCCAGGGCTCGGATGCGCCGCTGTATCACGCACACGGTAACTTCAACCTGCCCCTCATCCGCGCGCCCGGCATGAAGTACGTGCTGACAGTGCACGATTTGATTCCGCTGCTGATGCCGGAGACGGTGTCGGCCGCGTTCCGTTGGCAGTTCCGGCTGTGGTTGTCCCGCAGCCTGATGGTGGCGGACCAGGTGGTGTGCGTGAGCGAGCGCACGCGGCAGGACCTGTTGACTCGCTACCCGGAGGCGGAGTCGCGCACGGTGGTGGTGCCCAATGGCGTGGACCACGTCCATGCGCCAGCCCTGGACGACACCAGCAAGGACTTCCTGCGCGCGCTCTCACTGCCGAAGGAGTACGTGCTCTATGCGGGCTCGCTCGACGTGCGGAAGAACGTGGACCTGGTGCTGGACGCGTTGGAGCGGCTGCGACTGCGGGGCCGGCCTGCCTCGTTGGTGCTGGCGGGACAGAGCTGGTTCGGTGCGGGGCGCGTGGAGGCGCGCATCTCGCGGCTGCGCTCGGAGGGGTTCGAGGTGCGTTCACTCGGCTATCAGTCCGACGCCGTGTTCTACGAGCTGATGCGCCGCGCGGCCGTGTTCGTGTTCCCCTCTCGCTATGAGGGGTTCGGGCTGCCGCCGCTGGAGGCGATGCGGCTGGGGACGCCCACCATCGTCTCCACCGCGGGCTCGCTGCCGGAGGTCTGTGGCGACGCCGCGCTGAGTGTGGGGCCCGACGATGCGAACGGGCTCGCGCGGGCGTTGGACCGGCTGCTCCACTCGCCGGAGGAGCGGCGGGCGCTCGCGGAGCGTGGAAAGGCGCAGGCCGCGAAGTTCACCTGGAAGCGGACCGCCGAGGGTACCTTGGCGGCGTACGAGGCCGCGCTGCGGCGATAAGGAGACGTATGCGAAAGCTCGTGTGGAGTGGGGTGATGCTGTGTGGACTGCTCGCGGGCTGTGCGGGCCGGCAGGATACAGGCACTGCTTCGGTGGAACCGCCACCCGCCGAGGCCAGCGCGGAAGTGACGGCGCCGGCCCCTGAAGACACGCAGGCCACCGAGGTTCCGCCTGCCGGGGACGGTGAGGCGAAGGCGGCCGTCCAGCCCCTGGTGGTGACGCCCAATCCCGAGCCGAAGGACCCCATCAATGTCCGAAGCGCCACGGTGGACGGTGGCATCCTGACGCTGGCAGTGATGCATGGCGGAGGTTGCGCCGAGCACACGTACTCGCTGGCCTGGGATGGGAACCTCCAGCAGGGCGCGGATGGCACGCCCGTGGCGAACCTGGTGCTGGTGCACAATGGGAACAACGACCGGTGCAAGGCGCTCCTGCGGGCCAGTCCTCGCTTCGACGTGTCCTCGGTTTCGCAGCGCTTCGGGGCGCAGTTCGGGAAGTCCTCGGGCACGGTGAACCTGGTCGTGTCGGACCAGGCTCACGTGCGCTACGACTTCTGAGCCCTACGACTCAGCGGGGGACGCCTCGGTGACGCCCTCCGCCAGCAGGTCCTCGCGCAGCTTCGTGAGGACCTTGCCCAGCAGGTTCAGTCCTCGCCACTTCGCGGGGTGATGGATGCGCGGGTCCTCCTCATCCAACCCCACACCCCAGATGCGATCCACGGGGCTGGCTTCCACCAACTCCGTGCCCACGGTGGCCAGGAGTGCTTTCAGCAGCTCCGGGCTCTGGGTGAACTTCGCACGGTTGCCCTCGTAGACGATGCGCTCACGCGCCTTCTCCCAGCGCGCGTTGTCGAAATCGCGGACCTTGCGGCCCAGGGCCTTGTGCGTCTTGGGCGACTTCGATGACAGGATGCTCGCCAGCGCCTCGCTGTCACTGAAGAGCCGCGCCTTGCCTGCCATCATGTACTGCTCCGCGCACACGTAGCGCACGCCGTCCACGGCGAAGTCGGAAGGGTGCCACTGGGAGAAGGGGGAGTGCGCCTGCCAGAAGAAGGTGAACCGCTGCTGTCCTGCTTCGCTCATGGGCAACCTCGAGAATGGTGTTTATTGTACACGAACGTTGGTAGCCCAGCGGCCTGACAAACGCCGTTACACTGCCCCACCTTCATGACGCTCTCCGACGCCCTGCTCCTGCTGGAACGCTGCTTCACCGGGCTTGCGGAAGGCGCCCCCAGGCTCCGCGAGCAGGAAGACGCCCGCTTCGCCCTCCGCCCCAGCGCCGTGTGGCTGGAGTACCGCTGGTACGTCCACGAACGGGGGATGGCGGAGGTCTTCCTCAAGTGGCCCCGTGCCTCCACCGAGCAGCGCGCCGCGGCCGAGGCCACGGTGCTGCGCGTCCATCTGCTCGGCGTATCACCCACGCTTTCCCAACGTGCGGAGCAACTGCTCGTGGGAGGCACGCCGTCGAGAGATCGCATCATGGACCTCTTCGGCGATGACGGCGTGCGCCGGGAGTGCGTCTGCCTGGGCCGGACGAACGTCACCGTGGAGCACTGGGAGCCGCAGCCCGGCCCACGCCCGTTGCTGGATGATGCGCGCTTCACCTCGCTGGCCGAAGTGCTGGAGGCGCCGGACTCCACGCCCGAGGCGCGTCACGAGGCGGTGCAGCGGCTGGCTGACGAGCGAAGCCCCCGCGTCGTGGCGGTGCTGCTCGCGCTGGTGGCGCGCAAGCACTCGCTGATGGCGCTGCGGGTGTTGTCGGAGTGGGGCGTCGTCGGGGCGCGCGAGGCGCTTCAGCGGGACCTGGCCCAGGTGCGGCCAGACAATCCGGCGGACCTGTGGACCCTCACGGCGTTGGAGCGGCGGTTTCAGGCCTGGGCGGCGCTTCAGTGAACAAAACTGGCGCGGCATCGGTCGCCCAGCCGAGCCTCCGACGCGCGCGCATCCTTGGGGACACGCGCGCGCCTTCGCTTGCTCACGCCGCGCCGGGCACGCGGGGGCCGAGCACATCGCGCAGCGCGTCCGCCACGGTCAGCTTCGGGGCCCAACCCAGCGCCTTCAGCTTGTCGGGAGCACCGACGAGGCTGGGGATGTCGGAGGGACGCAGGCGCGCGGGGTCCAGCTCGATGCGCGCGTTGATACCCGCCAGCGACAGCATCTCCTCCAGCAGGCTGCGGATGGTACGGCCCTCACCGCTGCCGATGTTGTACGCCTGCCCCGGCTCGCCCTTGTCGAGCAGCAGCCGGTAGGCCTCCACCACGTCGCGGACGTGGGAGAAGTCGCGCACCGCATCCAGGTTGCCCGTGCGCAGCACCGGGTCCACCGTGCCCAGCCCGATGGCGCGAATCTGCGCCGCGAACGAGGGCACCACGAAGGTGGGGTCCTGCCCCGCGCCCAGGTGGTTGAAGGGCCGCGCCATGACGACCTCCAACCCGTAGCTGCGGTGGAACTGCACCGCGGCCAGCTCCGCTGCGGACTTGGAGGCCGCGTAGGGGCTCAGGGGCACCGCGGGGGTGTCCTCGGTGGCGCGCGTGCCTTCGGGCACCGGGCCGTACACCTCGCCGGAGCCCACCAGCACCACGCGCGCCTTCGGGACGCTCTCGCGCACCGCGGTGAGCAGGTGCACCACGCCCATGGTGTTCACCGCGAACACCCGGGACGGGTTGTGGTGGCTCTTTGCGACCGAGCTGAAGCCCGCCAGATGAATGATGCCCTCGGGCTTCGTCTCGGCCACCGCCGCCTTCACCGAGGCTTCATTGGCCACGTCGAAGTGCAGGGCGTTGCTGTTGATGCCCTCACCGCGCGGCCCATGGGCCTCCACCACGTCGTCGCCAGCGGCGCGCAGCAGGGCGCACAAGTGCCGGCCGACGAAGCCATCCGCGCCTGTTACCAGAATGCGCATCTACCGCTGCCCCGCCTTCACGCGCTCCAGGTCCGCGTCCACCATCATCTCCACCAGCTCCTTGAAGCGGACCTTGGGCTCCCAGCCCAGCTTCGTCTTCGCCTTGGCCGGGTCACCGATGAGCAGGTCCACCTCGGCGGGGCGCACGAAGGCCGGGTCGATGAAGACGTGCTTCTCCCAGTTCAGGCCCACGCGCGCGAAGGCAATCTCCACCAGCTCGCGCACGGTGTGCGTCTCGTTGGTGGCCACCACGTAGTCCTCGGCCTGCGGCTGCTGGAGCATCCGCCACATGGCGTCCACGTAGTCGCCCGCGAAGCCCCAGTCGCGCTTGGCGTCCAGGTTGCCCATGGGCAGCTTCTCCTGGAGGCCCAGCTTGATGCGCGCCACGTTGTACGTGACCTTGCGCGTGACGAACTCCAGGCCCCGGCGCGGCGACTCGTGGTTGAAGAGGATGCCGCTCACCGCGAACAGGTTGAAGGACTCGCGGTAGTTCACCGTGATGTGGTGGCCGTAGGCCTTGGCCACACCGTACGGGCTGCGCGGATAGAAGGGAGTGTCCTCCGTCTGCGGAACCTCCAGCACCTTGCCGAACATCTCGCTGGACGACGCCTGGTAGAAGCGCGCCTCCGGGCGGGTGTGGCGGATGGCTTCCAGCATCTTCGTCACGCCCAGCGCGGTGAACTCACCCGTGAGCACAGGCTGGTTCCAACTGGTGGGGACGAAGGACTGCGCCGCCAGGTTGTAGACCTCGTCGGGCTTCGTCAGGTTGAGCAGCGCCGCGAGCGAGAACTGGTCCAGCAAGTCGCCTTGGTGGAGCTGAATCTTCCCATGCAGGTGCTGGATGCGTTCGAACTTCTCCTCCGACGAGCGGCGCACCATGCCGTGCACCTCGTAGCCCTTCGAAAGGAGCAGCTCCGCGAGATAGCTGCCGTCCTGCCCCGTGATGCCCGTGATGAGTGCGCGCTTGGTCGCCATGTTCTTTTCTGTGTTGGCTGGAAGACGCACTTTCTAGCCGACGCTGTCACCCATCGCCAACCGTTCCCGGCCGCTTCCTACTTGAAAGCCTGACGCCTCGTGCCAAGTTAGGGAGCTCCAATCGCTCAACGTGGAGGCGGTCATGCGCAACCCAACCCCCCTGGCCCTGGCGGCGTTGCTCCTGGGCACTCCGGTGTCCGCGCAGGTCGCCGTGTCGCCGACGGCGCAGTCCGAGCCCGGCCCGTCCATCACCGGCGGGGTGCTCCAGGACGTGGCCCTCTGGGTGAGTCCCGGCGCCCCCAGCAGCAGCCTGTTCCTCACCGCCTACAACAGCCCCAACGCGGGCCTCGTCACCTTCGGCGTGGGGGGCGAGCAACTGGATGCGGAGCTCACGGATGGCCCGATGTTGGCCGTGGCCGTGCGGGACGGCTTCCCGCTGTCCGGGGTGCAGCAGACCCTGGTGGTGGCGGCCAGCATCAACTTCAACGGGCTGGCGGCCTACACGGTGGACCCCGACCGCGCGGACCGGGTGGTGCGGATCGGCGCCGCGGGCTTCCTGACGGGGACGCAGTTCTCCGCCGTGGCGCTCTATCAAAACGAGGACTCGGGCCGGTTCTATGTGTTCGCGGGCACGTCCACGGGCGTGCTCCGGCAGTACGAACTGGCCGGGGACACGGGGAGCGTGACGGCCACCCTGGTTCGCACGCTCACCACGACGGGGCCCATCGCGGGTCTGGCCGTGGACGAGGCGTCGGACTCCCTGTTCGTCACCCAGCAGGGGCAGGGCCTGTGGCGCTATCCGGCGGCCGCGGACGCGGACGTCACCGGTCAGCAGCTCTCCATCCAGGGCTCGGGCGGGCTCTCCGCCAATGTGGGCCGGGTCGCGCTGTACCGCGCGCGCAATGGCGAAGGGTACATCCTGGTCGCGGACACGGGCGCGGATGCGTTCGCCGTCTATGAGCGGCGCGCGAGGACCCTCGTGGGCTCGTTCCGGCTGGCTGACGCGGATGGGGGCGTCATCCGGGCGAATGACCCAGTGGCCCTCGCCGTCACCGCGTCGTCGCTGGGCACGACCTATCCCGACGGGCTCTTCGTGGGCAGTGACGCGTTCTCCAACCCGCAGCGCTTCCTGTACGCGCGCTGGCCGGCAGTCGCCGAGGCCTTCGACCCCGCGTTGCGAATCGACACGCGGTTCGACTCGGACGGGGGGACGGACGGGGGCACGGACGGTGGCCCGGGGGACGGAGGTGGCACCGGTGGTCCGGGGCCCGCGCCAGGCCCGGGCAATCGCCCCGACGAGTCGGGCTGCTCGTGTGCTTCGGCCTCCGTGCCGGCCACCGCTGCGTTCGCGTTGCTCGCCCTGGTGCGGGTGGGGCGCCGCCGTCGCGACTGAAGCGCGTTGCCAGCGGGCGCGCGTCGCGCTGAAGTGCGCGCCCTCATGCGTTTCTTTCGACTCATCGCCCTCGCGTTGGCGTGCGGGGCCACCACCGCGTGCTCCGGCTTCTGGACCCGCGGCGCACCGCCGGAGCCCATCCGCATCACCCTGGTGGGCATCAACGACTTCCACGGGCAGGTGGAGCCCCATCGCACGCCACTGAAGGACGGCCAGGTGGTGGAGGAGGGCGGCGCCGCCACGCTCGCGGCCTACGTGGCGCGGCTGCGCGCGGCCAACCCGGGCGGCGTGGTGCTGCTGGACGCGGGCGACATGTTCCAGGGCACGTTGCCTTCCAACCTCACGGAAGGGGCCGTCGTCGTCGACGTGTACAACCACTTGGGGGTGGACGCGGCCGCCATTGGCAACCACGAGTTCGACTATGGCCCCGTGGGGCCGGGTTCCATGGCGCAGCGGCCCGGGGATGATGCGCTGGGTGCGCTCAAGGCGCGCATCGGCCAGGCGCGATTCCCCATGTTGTCGGCGAACCTCCGCGACGCCTCCACTGGCGCGCGCCCCGCCTGGACGGGCAATGACGGCACGTACCTGATGAAGGTCAAGGGCGTGAAGGTGGGCATCATCGGGCTCTCCACGGAGGACACCCCCAAGGTCACCAATCCCGCCAACGTGTCGTCCCTGCGCTTCCTGCCCCTGGCGCCCGCCGCGCTGGAAGCGTCCCGTTCCCTGCGCGCGCGCGGCGCGGAGGTGGTGGTGGTGGTGGCGCATGCGGGAGGCAAGTGCACGGACTTGAGCAACCCCCGCGACACGTCGAGCTGCGACGAGGGCGACGCGGAGATTCTGTCGATGCTGAAGGTCCTGCCGCCAGGCACGCTCGACGCCATCGTGGCGGGACACACCCACCAGACGATGGGCCACTTCTTCGCCCAGGTGCCCATCATCGAGACGACGGGGCTGGCGCGCTCCCTGGGCGTGGTGGAGCTGTTCGTGGACCCGGACAGTCGCCGCATCCTGCCCGAGCGCACCCGCATCCAAGCCGCCATTCCCCTCTGTGCGAAGGTGGACGCCACCCAGGGAACGTGTGACGGCCGCCGCCTGCGGAACGAGCCCCAGGTGCGCCTGGAGCCCGCGTTGTTCATGGCGGAGCCGGTGGTGCCCGACGCGCAGGTGGCGCCGCTGCTGGCGCCAGCGCTGGAGCTGGCACGGGAGGCGCAGAATCGCCAGCTGGGGCTCGTGGCGGCCACGCCCCTGGCTCGCGGCTACACGGAGGAGGGCGTGCTGGGCAATCTGGTGGCGGACGTGCTGCGTGCGTCGGCCAACGCGGACGTGGGGCTGATGAACCCGGGCGGCGTCCGCGCGGACCTGCCTGCGGGGCCGCTCACTTTCGGTCAGGTGTTCGAAGTGCTGCCCTTCGACAACACGGTGGCCGTGGTCACCCTGACGGGCCCCGAGCTGTCGCGGTTGCTGAACCTGGCCTATGGCAACGACATGGGCTCCGTCTTCGCCGTCTCCGGCCTCGAGGTGACGCTGGAGCGCTGCCCGGGGCCCGGGCGGTTCTCGGGAGTGGCCCTCACCGGCGGTCAGCCGCTCGTGCTCGACCCCCGCAAGATGTACCGGGTGGCCCTCCCGGACTTTCTGGCGCGAGGCGGTGACGGGCTGGAGCCCCTCTTGAACACCGTGCCACCGGAGCGCATCGAGATGACCCCCGTCGACGGGCTCGACTTGCGCGAAGCGCTCGTCGCCTACGGGAAAGCCCGGGGCGGCACGCTGGAGGCCCCCGAACTGGGACGTGTCCGCTACACGGGTGTAGCAGAGTGTCAGCAGGAGGCGCGCTGAGCGCGTCCCGGCTGAAAATTCGGACGACGGCTGATCCGCTGAGGGTGAACGAAAGGACTCACCCCAGGGGAAGGACACTGAAATCGCGCCGGGGGCCGATTTTTCGGCCTGGGATCAGTTTCCAACGGGAAGCGGAGGTCCTACTCTAGTCCCTGCGAGTGTCCACTCCGAGGTGGCCCAGGGCCTGCGTGGGTGGACTCCCGTGAGCTGGAGGAACCGACATGCTCTACAAAGTGACCCCGATGATGGCGCCGCCTGCGCCTGAGAAGGCGAAGCAGCGTGAACCGGGGCAGGGCCAGCCGCGCAAGCGTCGCAAGTCCGCCGTCTACGACGCGGATGGTCAGGAGGTGCTCATCTCGCTGATGTGCATCAAGTGCAAGACGCTGAAGCCGCTGGCGCAGTTCGGCCTGCGGAAGATGGCGGATGGCGCCATCCGGAATCAGCCCTGGTGCCGCACGTGCCGCTCGGGCGCGGGCAGCAAGAAGCCCAAGGCGGGCAAGGACGCCGCTGCCGCCGCGCCGGTGGAAGAGGCGGCCCCGGTGCTCCAGGTCGTGCCGGCCGCCGCGAGCCCCGAAGCGGGTGAATCCCCCGCCGAGCCTGTCGCCGCCGCGCAGGGCTGAGCCACCGTCGCTGTCCCAGCTCCCGGGGGGCTGGACCTTCCAGGTCCAACTCCCGCGGGAGCATTCCTTCCAGTCCTACGACAGCCGCAGACCGGCGGGGAGCGTATCCCCGAGCGCGCGAGCCTCGTCCGCGGCTTCCAGCGCCACGACTTCGCGCACCATTCGCACCCAGGTCTCGGAGGCCTTCGCCGCCAGCAGGGCCTGGGCCGTGCGCTCGCGCAGGTCCGGGTCCAGATCGCGCGTGCGGTCTCCCGTGAGCCGCGCGAGCTGCGCCGCCGCGAAGGACGCGCCGTCAATCTTCCGCAGGTCCAACTCCAGCAGCAGCGTGAGCCAGGCCTCGGCCGTGTCCACGTCCACCACCTTGTGGCTGCTGCCGTACAGGGGCACGCGCGCGCCCAGCCGTCCCAGGGACCAGGCCCACGGGCCGCCGGACTTCGCCTCGGCCTTCAGCCGCGCGGCAATCCACCGGCCCAGCTCCGCCTTGTCACCCGGTTGCAGGTGCTCCAGCGAGGCCGCGGTGCGGACCATCTCCTCCAGGCCCTCGGGCTGGATGCCCTTGAGCTTCCCCGGCGGCGGCGCGTCCGGTGGCACCTTTCGCGCCAGGTGGGGCTGGAGGTACGCGTACAGCTTCTGCTGCCGCGCCTCGTCCAGTCCGCCCGCGATGCGGCGCCACATCACCCAGAACTCCGTCCACACCGCCTTGTCCGTGTGGTGCTGCACCAGCGCGTCGAACAGGCCGAAGGTCTGCTCCGCGCGCCAGCCGTCCAGCGGGTAGCCGAAGCCCGGCCGCAGGCTGAAGCCGGTGAGGCTGTAGAAGACACGCTCGTGGTCATCCGAGCGTCGGCGCTTGCTCGCGCCCGCGAAGAGGGTGCTCCACATCTCCCGCAGCACCGGCACGCGCCACGTCTCACGCGAGCCCAGGGCCTTCTCCAGCGTGCGCCCGAGCTGCTTCACGTCCTTGGGGCCAATGGGCAGCGGCTTGTTGCCGTAGACGCGCTCGATGTTGTCCTTCGCCTCGACGAAGCGCGCGGGCATGGACTCGGTGACGGTCAGCTCGTGCGAGCCGCCGGTGCCGCGCAGCTCGAACTCCAGGCGCCACCGCTCGTCCGCGACGTTGGACACGCAGTACAGCTCCAGCGTGCCAATCTCCGTCAGCGCCGCCTGGAGGTGCACGGGCACTTCGGCCACCTTGTTGGAGGAGCCCTTGAGCAGGGTATGGATGGGCGGCAGCGGCTTGAGGTCCTCCGCCAGCGGCACCAGATCGCCGGGCTTGTCGATGCGGTCGCTGGTGGTGGAGTAGAGCTGGAACTGCACCGGCCGTCCCAGGGTGAGCGAGAAGGGGCGCTCGCCCAGGTCCACCTTCTGGCCTTCCTCGAAGCCGCGGGGGATGAGGCACAGCGCGGGTTGCTCGGCGCTGTCCGCCGCGCGCTGCAGGCCCACGTAGTAGGCACGCGCCGCGCCGCCACCAATGCGCAGGCCGTGGCCGCGCCGCACCAGGCCGTAGTACGCGGCGCCCCGGGCCACCGCGAGCTCCAGGGATTCGTGCCGCAGCAGGGGAATGCGCGGCGCGTTCGGCCACCAGGCGGAGAGGGCCTCCACCAGCCGCTCGGAAATCTGGGGCGAGTTGAACACGCCGCCGTTGAGCAGGATGGCGTCCGGCCGGGGCAGGGCGCCCTCCGCCGGCGCCGTTTCGCCCAGCGCCGCGAAGCCCGCCGCCGCGTGCTGCGCGAGGAAGGCCGCCATGTGCCGCGTCACCGCCGCGTCCTGCACGTAGGGCAGGCCCAGCTCCTGAAGCGCCATTCGCGCGGCGCGGCGTGGCCTGTCAGCGGGTGTGGTGAGGGGGAAGAAGCCGTCCAGCACCAGCGCCTGCGCCTCGTCGCGCGTCAGCTCCGTGGACAACGTGCCGCCCAGCAGCTTGCTGCCGCCACTCACCAGTGACACGCCGTGCTTCTCCGGTGGGGCGAGGCCGAGCAGCGCCTCCTTCGCGGTGCGCGCGGCCTGAATGGCCTGCGTCCACTGCGTGGCGGACAGGCGGCGGCCGTCCGTGAAGAGCTTCTCCTCCACCCGGCGCGCCAGCGCGGCGTCCATGTTGTCGCCGCCCAGCATCAGGTGGTCGCCCACGGCCAGTCGCCGCAGCATGGGGCCTTCGGGCGACAGGCCCGCGTGCACCAGCGTGAAGTCCGTGGTGCCGCCGCCCACGTCCACCACCAGCACCAGCCGGACGTTGGAGAGCGTCTGCTCCAGGTCCGCCCGGTGGCGCGCGGTGTAGTCGTAGAAGGCCGCCTGGGGCTCCTCCAGCAGGGTGAACTTCTCCAGGCCGGCCTTGCGCGCCGCGCTCACCGTGAGGGCGCGGGCCGCTTCGTCGAAGGAGGCGGGGACGGTAATCACCACCTCCTGCTTCGACAGGGGCGCGTCCGGGTGCGCGTAATCCCACGCGCGGGCCATGTGCGTCAGCAGCAGGGCGCTGGCGTCCACCGGGGACAGCTTCTGGACGTCCGCGGGCGCACCCCAGGGGAGGATGGGCGCGGAGCGGTCCACGCCCGGGTGGCACAGCCAGCTCTTGGCGCTGGCCACCAGCCGCCCCGGTACGCGCGCGCCCTGCCAGCGCGCCAACTCACCCACCACCCACGGGCCGCCGTCATCCCCCCAGGGCAGCGTGAGCGAACCCTCCGCCAGCTCGTGGCCGGCGGGCACGTACACGGTGGAGGGCAACAGGGCCCGCGGGGCCACCTCGCCCTGACGGACGAGCTGTGGAAGGGCGAAGTCCTCCACGGGGGCACCCGCGCCCCGCGAGGGGTCCACGGATGCCACGGCGCAATGGGTGGTGCCCAGGTCGATGCCAACGATTCGCATACGCCTCCGATTGACGGATGGCTTTCTACTCCTTCATGCGGACGTTGAGCTCCAGCTTCCAGCGCCCGGGGCCATCCTTCTCCAGGCACCGGAGCTCCAGCGTCCCCACCTCCGTCACCGCCGCCTGGAGGTTGACGGGCGTCAGGTCGCTGAAGACGGAGGGCTGACCGGGCATGGTCGTCTCGATGGGGGCCAGCTCCTCCAGCCCGCCGTCGGCCAGCTCGGTGTCGACGTCCTCCAGCATGACGCCCACCTTGTCGTCGCGCCGCAGGGACGAGGAGAAGAAGCGGAAGCGGGTGGGCTCACCGGTGACGAGCCCGAACTCCTGGGGCGGGACGTCCGCCTGCGTGCCTTCCTCCATGCCGAAGGGGGCCACGCAGAGCGCCTTCACGGGTGGCTCCATGCCAGGCACCGCGGGCATCGCCGTCTCCACGCCCACGTAGTAGGCGCGGGCCGTGCCGCCGCGGATGCGCAGGCCGTGGCCCTGGCGCACCCAACCGTAATAGGCGGCGCCGCGCGCCACCGCCAGGTCCAGGTCCGCGCCCTCCAGCGCCTTGGCAGGCTCTCCGCCATCCTCCGTGAGCCAGCCGTTGAGTACCTCCATGACGCGCGCCTTCAGCGGGCCGGCCTTGAAGACGCCGCCGTTGAAGAGCACCGCCGTGGGGTGGAGGAAGGCCTTGCCGCTGACGTCCACCGGCGCGTCCGGGCTGGACGCGAGCGCCTGCGCCTGCCGGGTGAGGAAGGCGGCCAGGTGACGGGATACCCCGGCGTCCTGGGCGTAGGGCAGCGCCATCTGCGCCAGGCCGGTGCGGCGCGCGGTGCGCGGCAGCTCGGTGACGGGCGTCACGGGGAAGAATCCGTCGGTGAGGACGCGGTCCAGCTCCTCGCGCGTCAACTCCGTGCGCAGCGTGCCGCCGATGAGCGAAGAGCCCCGGCCGGGGATGGAGATGGGCGCGCGCTCCAGGGACGGGTCGGCGTAGAGCGCCTCCTTCGCCTGGCGGCAACCATGGGTGAGGGCGTTGAACTGCCAGGCGTCCAGCTTCTTGCCCTCGGCGGCCATCCGCTGGTTCAGCGTGTGCGCCAGCGCCAGGTCCATGTTGTCGCCGCCCAGCAGGATGTGGTCGCCCACGGCCACGCGCAGCAGCTCCAAATCACCCGCGTTGTCGCGCACGGTGATGACGGAGAAGTCGGAGGTGCCGCCGCCCACGTCCACCACGAGGATGACCTCGCCGGGCTGCACCTGCTTGCGGAAGTTCTCCCCCATGGCCTCCAGCCACGCGTAGAGCGCGGCCTGGGGCTCCTCCAGGAGGGTGATGTTGGGGATGCCCGCGGCCTTGGCGGCCTCCAGCGTCAAGTCGCGCGCCGCCGCGTCGAAGGAGGCGGGGACGGTGACGATGACGTCCTGTTCGGACAGGGCGTTGCCGGACTCCTCGCGCTCGCGGGCGAAAGTGTGGTCCCACGCATCCTTGAGGTGGCGGAGGTAGCGCGCGGAGGCGTCCAGCGGCGACACCCGTTGCACCTCCTCGGGGGCCTGCCACGGCAGCAGCGCCGCGCGCCGGTCCACGCCGGGGTGGGACAGCCAGCTCTTGGCGGAGGCCACCAGCCGGGTGGGCACCTTGGCGCCGTGCGTGCGGGCGAACTCACCCAGCAGGGTGCTGGCCTCCGGCTTCCACGGCAGCGCCAGGCTGCCGGCGGGGAACTCCTGCGCGGAGGGTAGATAAAGGAAGGAGGGGAGCAGCGGGCGGGCCTCGACGGTGCCGGGCGCGGTCAACTGGGGGACGGGCAGCATGGACTGCGCGCCGCCGCGGGGCTTGCCCTCCTCCAGATTGAAGTAGGACGCCGCGGAGTGCGTAGTGCCCAGGTCGATGCCAATGGAATAGCGGGCCATATCGGACGAGAACTCCTGGAAGACGCGGGTTTGTTCGCGCTGTGAGGCCGTGGTGGCCGGCTCAGGAAAGCTCGACCTCCGCGGGAGCAAGCACGCGCGGGTCGATGGCCGGGCTGACGGTGGGCAGCTTCACCGCCGTCGTCATCCAGCCGTGGTGACGCAGGATTCCGTTGTAGGGCGGCTGGCCCGCCACGTTGCCGGTGAGGCGGATGCGCTGGGCGTCGAACCCGACGGGCACCGGCACCGAGTCCCCTTCCGACTGGGGCAGCACCCGCTCCAGCGTCAGGTAGGTCTGGGCGACCTTGCGGCAGCCTTCATGGACGATGCGCGCCGCCGCGCCCACTTCCGCGTCGGAGAAGGCGGAGACGTTCTCCTGGAGGAAGTCCACGAAGCGGCCCTCTCGCTGGAGCATGCCCAGCAAGGACAGGGCGCTGGCGTGCTCGCGCTCGGGGGGCAGGGCAGGGGGCGGCTCGGG
>NZ_JAAEAH010000102.1 GCF_010998615.1 Myxococcus sp. CA023
GCCCCACATCCTCCCTGCCCCCATCGATATGTCCGCGCCGGACACACGTTCTGGGGACACTGGGGAGCAGGCGTGCTCCCCGGACGCCTCTGAGCGACGGGAAGACGGCATGAGTGCAGCCGTGCAGGGCCTGCGGATGACGACGCTGCGATTGTCAAAGGAAGCCGACGAGCCGGCCGAGGCGACGGCGCCCGGGGAGGACGAAACCCTCCTCGCGCGGCGCGCCCTGGCGGGTGAGAGGGCGGCCTGGGACGCGCTGGTCGCACGCCATCACCGGCGGGTCGTGGTATCGCTGCTCGCGCGTGGCGTCCGGGTGGACCGGGCGCAAGAGCTGGCCCAGGAGACCTGGGCGCGGCTCATCCAGCAACAGCAGCGCGGGCTGCTGACGGAGCTTCGCCTGCCCAACCTCGCCCTCACCCAGGCGGCCTTCCTGGCCGCGGACGACGCACGACGGGCCCGTCGCGAGTCCATTGCCGGGGCGGTGGATGAACTGCCGGAGCGGCACCACCCGGTGGACCCGTCGGTGTCCGCGGAGCGGCGCCTGCTGACCGAGGAGCAACTCTCCCGCGCCCATGCCGCGCTGGCGCAGGTGTCTCCCAGCGCACGAAATGTCTTCCTCCTGGCCTGTGACGGCCAGGAGCTCCCTCATGCCGAAGTCGCCTCACGCGTTGGCCTGTCGGTCCAGCGCGTGCGGCAAATCCTGTGCGAGGTCCGCAAGAAGCTGCGCACCGCGCTCGAGGAGGAAACCCATGCTTAAGCCCCACCTCACCCGCGACTCCGCGGAGCAGTACATCCTGGGGGCGCTGGCACCGGAGAAGGCCGCGAGCCTCGAGGCGCACACGCTGGAATGTGAGCCGTGCGCCCGCCTGCTCCAGGAAGAAGCCCTGCTGTCGGAGCAACTCCACGAAGTCGCCAACACCTATGCGCCCGCCGTCCACGTCCTCCGCCCGGCCCGCTGGGAGACTCGACGTCTCACGGCCGGCCTGGCCGGTGCCGCACTGGCCGCGGCGGCGGCCTGGGCCTTCGTCGTGTTGCCCGGTGGACGGCAACCGCCCGCCTCGCCCAGCACGCTGACCCTTCATGTCGAGCCGCCCTCGGTGGAATTGGAGCTGGAGGTCGCCGAGCCTCAGTCCATCGTCGTGGCGTGCCCGGACCTGGCCACCCAGGCGTCCTGCACCCAGGCGGCCGAGGAGCGTGGGCTGCTCGTCCAATATCCCTGGGGCACGGGTGAAGTCCCGCGCTATGAGGCCCGCACTGGCCTCCCCGAGGGTGCGCTGAGCGCGCGCCGCCCCGTGTCGCTGTGAGGATTCCCGTCATGGACTTCCGGAAGAAACTCGCCGCCCTGCTGCTCGCACTGGCCTCCACCGGGGCCGGTGCGCAGCCGTCGGAAGGCGCCCAGAAGCTGCCAGTCGGCTGGTATGTGACGGAGAGCGCCCCCAAGCGCTACGAGGCCGGCGTGGACAGCAGCGCCACGTGCGAAGGCAACCGCAGCGCCTACCTCCGCTCGCTGTCGCCGGATGAGAATGGCTACGGCACCTTCATGCAGGCCTTCGGCGCGCACGACTTCCGGGGCAAGCGGCTGCGCTTCTCCGGCGCGCTCCGCATCAAGGACGTGGAGGGCTGGGCAGGACTGTGGATGCGCGTGGAAGGGCCTGACCCGAAGCAGCCCCTGGCCTTCGACAACATGCAGTCGCGCGCCCTGGTGGGCACTGCGGGATGCAAGCGCTACGACGTGGTGCTGGACGTCCCGAAGGAAGCCACCACCATCATGGCCGGCCTCATCATGAGCGGCACGGGACAGGCCTGGCTGGACGGCGTGCGCTTCGAGGTCGTCGACACGTCCGTGCCGGTGACGGACCTGCTGGCCTCGCGGCCGGTGGTGGCCGCGGCCGGTCCTTCAGGACTGGAGGACGCACCCGCGCCAGTGGCGAAGAACGACCAACTGCCACTGGGCCGCGTGGGCGACGTCTGGTTCAACCACGGCCGCATCGCCGCGGACAAGCCGTACACCCGGCGCAAGGACGGCGTCTGGGTGAGCATCCTCGGCGAGGAGGTCTACGAGCACGGCATCACGGTGACGGGAACGCTGGGACAGCGCGCGCTCGAGCTGAAGCTGAAAGCCGGTGGACGGCGCACCCTCATCGAGGGGACGTGGGGTGAGGAACCCGTCAACATCCAGCTCACGCCAGAGAAGCTCACCATGCGCTGGGGCCGTAACATGCGCGAGATGGCGCGACACCTGGACCCGCAGGTGGGCACCACGTGTAACCGCTACCAACGCACCGAAGGCCCCCGGGTGCTGGACCAATTGGACGTCTGCGGCGCGGCGCTCGGCACCCGCCCACCCAACGCGCAGCTCATCATCTCCTTCCTGGTGAATGGCTTCAGCCCCACGTTGCCGGCGGGGAGCATTCCCATTCCGCAGCCCCCCGTGCGCAGCCGTCAGGCGCTCGACACGCAGCGGACCGCAATCCCCATGTCCCCCTGAGCGCGGAGGGCCCGTGACCACGGGCCCCGGCGTGAAACGAGGACCTCCCGTCAGAAGGCGAAGTCGCGCTCCAGGGTTTCGCTCCCCGCCTGCACGGACAGGTGGGCAGAGCGCGCGCCGGTGGACGACGCGGACGTCAAATCAAAGGCGATGCCCTCCGGCCCATGGGCCGGCTTGAGCGAGGGACGGCCGGGGCTCAGGAACACCGCCGCCGTCACCGTCCGGCCAGACAGGGGCTGCACCAGCAGGCGCACGCGCTGACGCTCGCGCACCAGCACCACGCGAAAGTCGCGGCGCTCATCCAGCACCTCGCGCTGCTCCGGCATGCGGGCGGCGTGAGCGCGGTGGGAGACAGGCGCGCGCGAGGTGCGCGCGGAGCGGGCCACCGTCCCGTCCTCCTCCATGTCCAGCGCCTCTTCGATGGCCGCCTCGCCCTCGTCCAGCGCCAGCACGGCCTGGGCACACTCGCCACAGCGCGCCGTGTGCGCATCCAGCCGGGTCCGCTCGTCCTCGGACAGCAGCCCCATATCGAGGCGCCAGAGGTCATCCGCGGTGAGGTGCCGGCGGGGAGGCATGTCCACGGGCGCGGCGTCCGCCATGTCCGCGCGGCACGCGTCGCAGTCCTGAAGATGGGCCGTCAGCGTTTGGGGATTGGCCGTCCAGGTGGCGACCAGGTCATCGCAGCCGGCGCGCGCGGAGAACCACCAGGCGGCGTCCTGCTCGGCGGGCTCGAGGAGGTCGCGCTCCTGCCGGCGCTGCGGATTGAGTGGGATGAACCAACGCGCTCGGGGACGGAGTGCTGAGTCCAGACTCTGGAGCGCAGCGAGAAAGCGGTCTCGAAGCTGCGCGGACTCGCCGTCGAGGGCACCGTGAAAGCCCTCCCAGACGGCCAGGGCGTGTGCGGCGGAGGCGGCCCGGTCGCGAGCGGAAAGTCCCTCCAGCGAGGAGACCCGCCACATGTCCGCCTCTTCGCCGCCGTCGAGCGCCACCTCGACAGCTTCTTCCGCGGCCCTCAGCAGCACCGGCTGCAGCGACTGCGGTTTCTGCGCCTTCAACCAGGCTTCCACCTGAGATCGACCCAGGCCCCGCAGGGCGGCGTCCACACCTTCGGTCTCCAACCGGGAGCGGCGGCGCAGCAGGTCACCCGCCGCCTCGAGCACTTCACCGGGAGAAGCCGTGCCCGACAGGAGTTGCGAGCGGCGGGCGGCATAGCGGGACAGCGTATCTCCAACAATCATGGGTTCATTCCTCCTGGGTACCCCGGGTGTGGCGGGGAAGGAGGCGGCTCACGCTTCCTCCCCATGCGACTCGCGATGAAGGTCCAGCAGGTAGAGCTTGAGGTAGGCCTGGGCCCGGCTGACGCGCTTGTAGCTGTTCACCACGGTGATGCTCAGGCGCCGGGCACATTCTTCGTGATCCTCGACGTCTTCGTGGTGGTACAGGTCCCAAGCCGAAGCTTCCTTCGGGTGCTCCTGCTGGAGGCGGGCAAATGCCGCCCAATACAGCTCCTGGGCTTCGGCGCGCTCTTCACGCCGCTTCCCGAACTCGACGGCGCGAGCCACCTCGGAGGGTGGCTCTTCCATGGCGTCATCGGGGTCCGACGGAGGCGCCGCGAGCTCCTCGCGGTGCTTCCGGTAGAAGTCGATGGCCACGTGCTTGACGATGCGCAGGAAGAACGTCTTGGGAGACGCGCTCCGGCCGGGCATCTGCTCCGACACGCCGCGGAACTGGTCCAGACCCCGGTCGATGAACTTCCCGACCGCGTCCTGGAAGAGCTCGTCCGCGTCCGCTGGGGAACCACGGCCGTAGCTCGCCTGAATCTTGCTGATGACGTACCGCGAGGGCCGGGCCCACCGCTGCACCAACGCCCCGAGCGGGCCTCCAACAGGCTCGCCAGTGGCGCGGCGGCGGACCACCTCCGCGAACAATTCGTCATCCGTGAGCTGCTCGTACACCGGAAGGACCTGGGGGCTGCGCCGGGGAAGTCGCCCCGGGATGTTGGGTTACGGGGATGTGGCGCGGCAAGGTACCACGTTGGCATCCGCAGGCAGCCTCCGAGACAAGCAGGGGGCGCCAACCCGGCGGAATCACCGGACAATTGGCACCCGCGAAGTCGGACGAAAGCCGCGTGGCGTTCCTGACGGGATTTATAGAGCAGGCGTCAGAAAACCGGCCCCGGAAAATCACCTGTCAGGAACAGCGGGGGCCCGCGTCTTCGCCCCCATCGCTTTCGAGCGCCCGGCCGAAGCGGCCCTACAAGCCGTGGTTCGACTCCACACATATGCCCCATGGGCGTATGCCGACGGGTGGTCCGTCACTGATCCTGGAATCAGCCAACTGGCTTCTTCACTCGGGCGCTCAACTTTTCCCTTCTTGAGGATTCGCGTCATGTCCCGCCGCACCATCGTCATCGGAGACCTTCACGGCTGCTACGACGAAGCCGTGGAGCTGCTCGGCAAGGTGGGCGCGACCTCCAGCGACCGGATCATCTTCGCGGGTGACCTGGTGGACCGCGGCCCGAAGCGTCGCGAGTGCGTGGAACTGGCCATGCGGCACGAGGCCATCCTGGGCAACCACGAGGAGAAACACCTCCAGCAGCGCCACCGGGCGGACGAGCGGTTGCATCCCGACCACCTCGAGACGCGCCGGGTGCTCGCCCCCGGGCACTACGACTGGATGGCCCAGCTGCCTCGCTACCTGCGGCTGCCGGAGCACAACGCCATCGTGGTGCACGCCGGCATGCTGCCGGACATCCCCGTCGAGAAACAGGACCCGTACCACCTGCTCCATGCCCAGTGCATCCGGCCCCCAGCGGCCAAGAGCTACTGGCCATCCAAGGCGCCTGAAGGCTGGACCTTCTGGACGCACCACTGGAAGGGGCCGGAGCGGGTCATCTTCGGTCACACCGTCTTCGACGCGCCGCTCGTCACCGAGCACGCGGTGGGTATCGACACCGGGTGCGTCTACGGACGGTCGCTGACGGCGGTGGTGCTCCCCACCTGGGAGCTCGTCTCGGTGCCGGCTCGGAGTACGTACCGGGGCGGCAAGGACGTGGCCCGGATTCCGGTCCACGGCGACGTGTCCGTCTTCTCGTAATCAATTTCGCGCCCGGCCGACGGGGTCCAACACGCCATACAGCTGTCGCGGGTTCGAATCCCGCCGGAGCCATTCGTGGCTCCGTAGCTCAGCGGTAGAGCACTGGGACCGTTAATCCAAGAACGGCCTCGTCACTCGGGCGCACCCTTTCCTCCACATCCTCACTTCGCACGGGCCGCCTTCGCTGAAGCGCAAGGCACTCGTGCGTCCACGCGCGGTGCACTCCGCTTGCTTCGTCGCGAGTGGTCCGCCCCGCGCCTGACCCGCGGCACGTCCCTAGGGGGACACCATGACGACCCAGACGCAGAACCCGAACGCGCTGCTGCCCGAGTCGCAGCGCGGTCCCGCCGAGCGCCTGCTGGACCTGGTGCTCGGAGGCTCCGCCCACCTGTGGCACAACCGGCCTGGCCTGGATGTGAATGGCACCTGGTACGCGGCGGCGCACGCCACGCCGTTCCAGCGTGAAAAGGGGCGTCCGGTGAAGCCGGGCCTCTTCGTGCCCGCCGCGGTGAAGCTCTACCGGCAGCTCCTGGACATCTACCGGCTCAACGCGGAGCTGATGGCGCACTTCGCGTCGTACGCGCTGACGCAGACGGACTGGCGCGACCTCAAGGTCGCGACGTGCGCGCTCATGCTGGTGCAGGAGCACGCGGGCCAGCCCGTGCGCGACGAGCAGGGCTGCGTGGCCTTCCACGATGACGACTGGCGAGCCATTGGCGAGGCGATGGTGCTCCACTACGAGCGCAAGTCGACGCGCATGCTCACGCCCAAGGCGGTGCTGCGCGTGGCGGAGCTGCTGGAGCATCCGGAGATCGCTCAGCTCAACCGCGAGGCGGGCTTTGGTGACCCGGCGTCCCGAAAGGCGCCGCTGGGCCGCTGGAAGCGCGTGGCGTCGAAGTGGTTGGCGGCGCGTGAGGCCAACATGCCCATGCTCCAGGGGCTGGTGAAGGCGGGCTACAAGGAGACGCTGAAGAAGCTGGCGCGCAAGGCGGGCTACAAGCCGCGCGCGCAGGGCTTCTTCGAGGTGCTTGGCTGGAAGCAGAAGCAGTCCGCGCAGGGCCACCGCGAGGTGGGCCTGAACGGGCTGACGCTGGTCAAGCGCGAGCGCTTCGACGGCCTGTCGGAGGCGGAGATCTGCGAGTGGATCGACCTGGAGCGCCTCTCCTACAAGGAGGTCGTGGGCCGGCTGCCGAAGGACGTGGGTCTCACGCCGGCCATCATGGCGGCGCTGCTGCCCTCGCTGTCGGACCGTGACCTGCGGCTGATGACGCCCACGCTCGAGGAACTGGGCCTGCTGACGGACCCGGCCATCCGCGCGCGTTGGGAGAAGGCGGTGCACACGGCCACGGACCAGCGGGCGCTGAACATCGCGAAGAACGTCCGCAGCGCGGTGCTGCGACGAAAGCTGGAGGAGGCCAGCGACAACGCGGCACGGCAGGCGGTGGCGGAGGCGACGGCGGAGACCGACGTGCGGGTGATGTTCCTCATCGACAAGTCGGGCTCCATGGAGGGGGCCATCGAGAGTTCGAAGGAGGCGCTGTCGCGCATCCTCGCGGGCTTCCCGATGGACAAGCTGCACATCGCCGCGTTCGACACCCTGGGCACGGTGCTGCGTCCCAAGGCCGCCAACCGCATCGCCGTCCAGCACATGCTGGCGGGGCTGCGCGCGTCGGGAGGAACGGTGCACGCGTCCGCGCTGTACGCGTTGCATCGTGACGGCGTTCGCGTGCCGGAGGACGCGAAGCTGGTGGTCATCGTGGTGGGAGACGAGGCCGGAGAGGCAGGCGACCAGTTCGCCCGGGCATTCCGTGACCTCCGCATCCCGGTGTCGGCGATGGCCCTGCTGGTGTCGGTGGCACATGCGCGGGGCTCGACGGTTCGAACCTGCGCCGCGCAGCTGCGAGTGCCCTTCAGCGAGGTGAACGTGGACCAGTTCGAGGACCCGTACCAGGTCCCCCGGGTGCTCAAGGCGCTGATGGATGCGCCCACCCTGCCCGGAACCGCCCAGTCCGGCTGGGTGGAGCGGGTGATGCGCACGCCGCTGCTGAAGGTGGCGTGAAGCCAACGCAGTGAGGAAGGAGGAGGCGTCGTGGACTACCGGAAGTTCCTCGGGAAGATGGAGTCGGTGGTGCTGCCGTATCTGGGCGGTGGCACCGTGGATTCCGCCTCGCGACGCCTCCGTGTCACCACCCCGGTCACCCCGGGGTGGTGGCGCTTCGATGTGAAGGGACGAGACGCCACGCCGCGTGAACCCTCCGAGCCCGAGTGCCTGGAGGCGCTGCCGCGCGTGCGGGGCCATGCCTGGGGACGCCGGCTGGTGCGAGAGGGCGCCGTGGCGGAGCCCCTGGAGCTGATGCCGGAGGAAGAGCCGCCGCGCCTGGCGCCGGTGAGTGCGCGCCGATGGTTTGACGGCGCCCTGCTCTTCGAAGGCGTGGATTTCGAAAGCGAAGCCGAGGGCGCGGCACGCCTCGCGCTGGAGCAGAACCAACCCCTCGCCCACATTCGGGGCGTGAGTGCCCCCCTGCGGGCCGCGTTTGGCTACGCCCTGCTGGAGCGTGTCTCGCGCGACGTGGGCATCCGCTTCGCACCCGCCGAGGTCCGAGGCCGGATACTCGCGGTGGCGGAGGGCGGCCGCGTTCCGGCGGAGGATTGCCTGCGTCGTCTGAACCATGAACGTGAGGCCCAGGCGGCACGGACGCGACAGGAGCGAGAGGACGCCGAGCGACGGGCCCGGTCCGCGGAGTTGATTGAGGAAGCCCAGCGACGCATGGCCCGCCTGGCGACGCGGGGCGTCCGCGGGAATCCGAGGGAGGATGGCATGCAGCGCGCACAGCAGGCGCTGCTGAACGCGGGTGCTCGTCCGCTGGACCTGCGGCGGCTGGCGGGCCAGCGATTGGAAGTGACGTATGCCTTCATGGGGGAGCGCTTCGTCTCCATCGTCGCGGCGGACTCGCTCCAGGTCCTGGACGCGGGCATCTGCCTGGCCGGTGCGGACGGAGATGTCACGCTGGAGAGCCTGCCGTCCGTCATTCGCGAGGCCATTGAAACGGATGTCCTGGTGGTGACCCGGCATGCCTGAGGAGACGGCCATGTCCACACGAGAGGTCTGCCTGCTCATCGGCCACGGCGGCGAAGTGCTGTGGTGCGACGCGTCCGACAGCCCGAATCAACTGCCCGACTCACGCGCCCGCTGGGAAGCCATCTGGCGACTGCGTGACGTCCTTGAAGAGGTGGCGCACAGCCACCCCGACGGTCCACTCGGCTTCTCCGCCGAGGATGAAAGCACCATGGCCGCGCTCACCTCCGCGCTCGGGAAACCCCTGCGCTTCTCCGTCGTGGCGCCCGAGGGCATGGTGGCGCGGCTGCGAGGCCGAGACGTCCTGGTGGCGGCCGAGCCCTGGTGGGCGGAGGCGCTTCGCAACGCCTCCGGCATCCGCCATACCCCCAGCGGCCTCGCTTGAGTCTTCAGACGGTGCGCGTCCAGAGGTCGCGGATGTCCGGCGGGAGCTGGCCCATGACGTCCTCGGACTCCCCTTCGGTTATCTGGTGGCGGACGGCATCCATCACGGCGCGAACCACCGGCTCCACCGCGTCTGGATGAAGACTCAGGTCCTCCCCGACCCGACGCAGAAGGTGCTCGCGGTGGAACTTGGGAGGCAGCTCTTCCTCGTGCTTCTCACAGCGGTGCAGCAGCATGGTCAGCTTGCGAGGAAGCTGGTCCTCCAGGTCGCTTGCCTCCTCACTGAGGATTCGCTGTTCCAAAGCGCAGAGGACGGACACCGCTGCCTTCTCGGCCACGGCGGGTGACATGCCGCCTCGCTCGCACAGGTGCTTGATGAAGGCCGCGTATGTCTGGCTCGTGCGTGACTCGTGCCGCAGCCGTCTGCGGACCTCGATGGGCGTATCCCGGCGACGGGTCTGACGCTCGCTGCCCTGCGGAGCGCCCTTTCCCTGCTCACGGTCATTGGGCATGGGCTGTCCTTCCTTCATGAAATGGCGTGTGCGCCTCACGGTGCCCACGCCATCCAGAAGGAGCACGACGTAGCGGTACAGAAAGCCGTGCCGCCGCCTCCCCGCTCGCTACGCGGCCTTGCTGCGCACGTACGTCTCGAAGAGTTCCCCGAAGAAGAAACGTCCGAAGCGGGCGAGCGCGGCCAGCCGCTGCACCGTGCCCTGGGCATGGAGCACCCGTAGAGTGGAGAGCTGCACGGCGAAGTCCTTGGCGTTCAGCCGCAGGTAGCCCCGGGAGATGCAGAGCCCCGAAGCGTCCTCGCCGCGGAAGATGGACACCAGGAGCCGCGTGGTGTCCACCCACAGGTCCGGACCGTCGTCGTCATGGATGTCCTTGTAGCCGTCGACGAAGAAGCGCTCGCCGGACTCGGAGACCAGCGGGAGCTGGTAGCGCATCCGCCGTCCGCCAGGACGAGCGCCCTCGTGGGTCATCAGGTGCAGCACGCCCTGCTCCACCGTCATCGGACGGGAGGACAGCACGGGCGCCATCACGCAGCCCGACAGCTGCATGGGGTGCAGCGGATGCGCGAGCGTCTCCTCCAGGTCCCGTGAGTCCACCGTGACAATGAAGCGGAACGGCGATGTATCCCTGCGCGCGGGGTCCCCGGCTCGCAGGAAGTCCTCGTCAGCCCCCGCGGAGATGTAGCCGTACATGGTCTCGGTGAACTGCACGGCCAGGGGCTGCGTGGGCCGCGGCCCCGGGGCCTCCGGAACCGGCGAGTAGTCCACGCTCCAACCGTGCCGCCGGGCCATCAGCGCCACGGTGCGCTCCGCCACCGCGGAGATGGTGAGCAGCGGATTGATGCCCAGCGGCCTCGGAACCACGGAGCCGTCGCTGACGTAGAGGCCCTCGTGGACCTCCGTGCCCTCGGGCCCCGCGAAGACGCGGCCCTCGTGGTCCACCACGCCCTCCTCCGCGCGCTCGCCCATGGCGCACCCGCCTAAGGGATGGGTGCACAGCAGTTCGTGGCCGGTGAGCTTGTTCCAGAGCGGATTGCGCACGAAGGTTCCGCCCAGCGCCTCCGTGGCGCGGCGCAGGCGTTCATCCACCCGCGCGAAGACGGCCTGCCGCCCCGCGCCCGGCCAGTGGACGCGGACCCGGTCGCCCGACAGGCGCAGTTCACCCGCGCCGTCATCATGGGACATCACGAGGAACGTCTGCGTGTTGCGCATGGCCCCGTGGTACGGGCCGCGCACGGCACTGTCCGCGATGCGCGCCAGTTCCCCAACCCGGTCGATGGCGCCCCGGTCCGTGTCCTGCCCGGCGATGGCCGACGCAGCGGCGAGCAGCGCCGTCACGGGACGCGCGAGCGCGGCGGGAATCGCGCCGTTCTCGATGATCATGCCGTCTTCCTGCCGCAGCGTGGCCCGGTCATCGATGATACCGGTGATGGTGGGGCCCACGGGCTCGCGCCCCGCGGAGGGCGCCTCGCCCAGACCCACGCCATGGACAGGGACGTCCGTGTTGTAGCCGAACGCCATCACGTCCCCGTTGTTGCTGAAACGCTGGCCTAGACGCCCGGAGAGGGACAGCCCCAGCGCCTTCGAGCGAAGCAGGAGCTCCGCGGTGCCCATGGTCCCCGCCGCGAGGATGACACGGTCGGCGGTCAACCACAGGTCTGGCGCATCAAACCGCTCGCGGCCGGCGTTCATCGGCCGGTAGTAAACGCGCCACCGGGCACCATCGCGCGCCAGGTAGCGCACGCCCACCTCGGTGAAGAGCTTCGCCCCATGGCGGTGCGCGTCCGGCAGGTAGTTCATCAGCACGGAGTTCTTCGCGCCGAAGTTGCAGCCCGTCATGCAGTCACCACACAACGTGCAAGCGCCCTGACGCACGCCCGCGGCGTTGACGCCCTCCTCGAAGGTGACGGCCAGGGGTGGCCGGCGAAAGGTGCCGCCCAGCTTCTCCGCCGATTTCGCCAGCGCCGACAACGTGGCCAGCGGCGGCGCGGACTCCGGATAGGGCAACGGCCGCAGCATGTGCTCGGCCCAAGCGAAGCCGTCCTCCAGCAAGCCGTCCACGTCGGCGCGGAACGCGTCCGGCCAACGCCCATCCAGGAACACGCGAGGGTCCGGCCGCATGGCCACGTTGGCATTGATGAGCGACGTCCCGCCCAGGCCGCAGCCCGTGACAACGGAGACGTCCCCGCCCCGGTGGAGCTCGAACAAGGCCGTCGGACTGCCCACGTCGGCGGCGGCCTCGGGGTCGAAGTGAACCTGGAACTCGGACATGAACTCGGCGTCCGTGCGCGGGTAGTCACCGGGCAGGAGCTCCCGGCCTCGCTCCAGGACACAGACCTGCTGGCCCGCGCGTGCCAACCGGCTGGCGGTGATGGCCCCTCCGTACCCCGAGCCCACCACCACCACGGCGTAATGCGACGCCAGCTCACTCCAAGGTGACGACAACCTCCGCATTGGCGCTCCCAATGACATCTCCCGCCCTGGCCCCAGCCCCTTTTCGCGGACTGAGGTGCTACCGCCAGTACGGGCTGGCGGGAAGGACGGCCAGGGAGACAGACGCCCGAGCCGCCGTTCCTTGAGGCCCCAAGCGATGGAGCCACCTCCGGACATAGAGTCGGTTGGGACGGCGGTCAAAATCAGAGGCCGGCACCTACTCCAGTTCGGCGGCCTCTCCGTCCGCGCGACGGAGTGCGTTGACCAGCCGGTGCGCATGCCGCGTGGTCTCCGGCTCGCGGTACTTCGGACTCACCTTGAGCACCAGCTCCACCGCCGTGGGCAAGTCCATCAGGTGGCCCGGGGACACGTAGACGGGCTGCACGCCCTTGCGCGTGCGCACCGCCATGCCCACGACCTCGCCCCGGTGCATGAGAGGCGCGGTGGAGCCTCTCGCCTCGCCCAGCGGTCCGTGCGTCCCCACCAGCAGGGACTTGGCACAGCCGATGGATGGCACGCCGAACAGCAACCCTCCGTGACACGCAATCCCCATGCGCCGGGGATGGGCGGTGCCTTGTCCATCGAAGATGACCACATCAGGGCGCACCGTGAGCCGTTCCCAGGCAGCGGCGATGATGGGCAGCTCGCGAAAGGACAGCAGGCCCGGCACGTAGGGAAAGTGCAACGTCACCGCGGCCTCAGACTGGGCCACCGGCGCCAACGTCTCCACGTCCAGGACGACGAACCCACCATAGCCGGTGTCCTTCCCCTTCTCCGTGGAGATGTCCGCGCCCGCGATGCGCTCCACCTTCAGCCCAGGGGGCGGCCGGAGCACCAACTGCTCACGCAGCCGGCGCTGCAGCTCCACCGCCTCCGAAGGCGTGACGTCCCACCGGCTCACCTCGGGCTGAAGCTCCATGCACACGCAACCTCCACTGCCAATCTGAAGGCGCTGACCTCAAGGGCAACCCATGACGTCCCTTCAGCGTGGACTGGTGAACTGGCCGTGCCCCTCTGGAACCCGCGACCCTCCACGCGCGAGAAGAAGCCGCTGAGCCTGTCCTGGCGACCGGCGAGCCCACCGGATGACCTTGGCCGGACGCGTGCGTGCTCAGCTCTCCGCCCATGCCACGACCCACCCACGCCCGCTTCCGCCGGACAGGCCTTCTCCTCCTCGCGCTCTGTGCATGCCTGGCCGGCAGCGCAAGAACGGAGAGCCCGGTAGGTAGCGACCATGCGCCGCCCCGTCCTCCTTCCGCATCCCAGGGACACGGACAGCTCTCCGCATCCGCGCTGGACGCGCTGGAACAGCGCATCCTCGGCGAGGGGTGCGAGACGACGTTGCTCGGCGATGCGAAGCGCCGCTTCGTCGAGTCACAGCTCCTCTGCGATGGCCACCTGTCCTTCATCCTCGTTCAGGCGGCGCTGGACGGCCATCCCCTGCCGGACACGCAGCGACGACTGCATGCGCTCCTCGCGGACGCGCTGGGACGGGCCCGGGCCCCCTTCATGCGCGGTGGGACGGACGTCGTCCTGGGCCACGCCCTGCCACGGAGCATCCTCTACCGGGGCTATGTGCTGCTGATGCTCGCGGGCATCGAACGCGCGGGCATGCAGGACGCTGCGTCCACGGCGCTCTTCGATGCCCTGGCCAGCCAGGTCGTGAAGGCGCTCGAACACCAGTTGCTGCTGCCCAGCTTCATTACCTCCATCTGGCCGTGTGACAGTGCGCCGGCCGCCGCGGCCCTGCTGCTCCATGGCCGGCTGCGAGGCCACGCGCCCTCCGAGGCCGCGGCGGAGCGGCTCATCGCGCGACTGGTGGAACTGTCCGCCCTGCCCTCGGGCTTTCCCACCCAGGTCGACGCGAAGGGACACGTCGTGGAGCGTACGCAACGGGCCACCACGCTCGCGTGGACGGGCGCCTTCCTCGCCATGGCCGCGCATCCCGCCGCGGAAACCTTCACCGCCACCCTGGTGCGGGATTACTGCGCTCGGCCCGCGGGCTCGCTCCTACCGCTGGCGGCCTGCCGGGAGTGGCCTCGCGGAGTGAACGGGAAGGAGGACTCCGCCAGCGGTCCGCTCGTCTTTGGCGGCTACTCCGTGGGCGCGAGCGCGCTGGCCATTGCCGCGACGCGACTCTCCGACACGCATGGCGTGTGGCATGCCCACCTGGTGAACGCGGCACGAGAGATGGGCATCAACGACATCCTGTCGCGCCCCGGGAAACGCCCACTGGAAACAGTCTTGTACGGATGGGGAACCACCATTCGTCCGTGGTAGGTCATGGCCAGACATCGCGCCTTGGAGCGCCATGGCATGTTCAATCACGGACCGCTGTCTCATCCCTCCGGGTTGATTCAGGAATAAGCCGCTTTTGATGTACATCCGTTTTACCCATCACAACCAATTTCCTCTGGGTAAAACATGAATCGACACACACTGAAGCTGTTCGTCTCCGTGGGCATGATGTTGCTGATGGGGGCGTGCGCATCGCGGCAGGTGCCCTGCAAGGACCGCACGGCCAGCAAGCCCACGATGGGCCAGAAGCAGACCGGCAAGTTCATCACCGTCCGAAAGAAGATTCCGGGTGAATACATTGTCGTCCTGAAGTCACCCGCACAAAGCCTGGAACAGGTCGAGGTCCAGCAAGCCACGACGAGCCTCACCACGGCTTACGGCGGCACCGCATTCGCGATGTATGAGAATGCGTTGCGTGGTTTCGCGGCCAAGATGACGGAAGCCCAGGCGCGGGCCATGGCGAACGACCCCGCAGTGGACTACGTGCAAGAGAATGGCGTGGTCAAAATCGCCGAAAGCCAGCAGGGCCCCACGTGGGGCATCGACCGGATGGACCAGCGCAAGCTCCCGCTGGACAAGGTCTACACCTTCACCGCGACGGGCCAGGGCGTGCACATCTACATCCTGGACACCGGTGTGCGCTTCTCGCACCGGGAGTTCGGTGGCCGGGCCTCCATCGGCTACGACGCCATTGGCGACAGCATGCGGGGCAATGACTGCAACGGCCACGGAACCCACGTCGCGGGCACGGCGGCGGGCGCCTCCTACGGCCTGGCCCGCAACGCGATTGTCCATTCCGTCCGCGTGCTGGGCTGTGACGGCTCCGGCGCCACCTCTGGCGTCATTGAGGGCATCGACTGGGTGACCCGGAATCACGTCTCGCCCGCCGTCGCGAACATGAGTCTGGGCAGTGACGAGGACCCGGCGCTCGACGACGCGGTCCGCCGCTCCATCGCCGCGGGGGTCACCTACGTCGTCGCCGCGGGCAACGAGGACAACGACGCCTGCAAGCACTCCCCCGCCCGTGCGCCGGAGGCCATCACCGTTGGCGCCACCGACAGCAAGGACAAGCGCGCCACCTTCTCCAACTGGGGGGACTGCGTGGACGTCTTCGCGCCGGGGAACAAGATCAAGTCCTCCTGGCACTACGGCGACCGCGAGAGCCGGGAGCTGAGCGGCACCTCCATGGCCACCCCTCACGTGACGGGACTGGCCGCGCTGTTCCTCGAGGTGAATCCCACGGCGAAGCCCGAGGCGGTCGCCAATGCGGTGTTCACCAACGCCACCGAGAACACGGTGTCCAACCCGGGCTGGTGCTCGCCCAACCTGATGGCGTACTCGGGCTTCATCACCGCGCTCCCGGGGTTGCCCGTCGTGCAACTCAAGGACTTCCTGCCCAAGCCCGCGGTGGTCAGCAGCAGCGAGCCGCGGTAGGCGTCTTCCCTGGCAGCCCGGCTTCCCGTGAGGGGAGCCGGGCCCCGGGTGGCAACGCCGCTGCCGGCATCGTCAGGAGCCTGCCCCCATCGCCGTCCCGGCGTGAGTCCCACCGGGCGCACCCTCGCGCTCCGCCGGGCGCGTGAGGAGGCGCACACGACGATGGCCACGCTCAACATCACCTACGACGGCATGTCCGCGGACGTCCCGGTGGAGCTGGACGGCCCCGTGCCGGACACCGACATCCGCCGCATCGCGACGGAACTGGTTCGTTCGGGCGGAGTGCCCGGCCTTCACCTGAGCCAGCTTCGCGACGACGCGTTCGCCCACTTCGTCGTCGACCGGTTCCGGGGCGCGCGGGGTGAGGAGCGCATCTACCTTCGTCCCAAGGTCCCCTTCGGGGCCTGGTGAGACACCGCCATGCGAATCCTCTTCTGTGGCGTGGGCGCCATCGGCTCCACCTCGGCGGTGCTGTGTCGCAACCTGGAGGCCACCCTGGTCTTCGTCGACTTCGACCGGGTCGAGTCCAAGAACCTGCTCTCCCAGGCCTACGTGAAGCCCTCCGTCGGGAAGAACAAGGCCGAGGCGCTCAAGCTCCAACTCCTCAACCTGCACGGGGTGAAGGCGGAGTCCCACGGCGTGCGGCTCACCCGGGATAACGCGGAGGCGCTCTGCGGTGGCGCGGGCCTGCTGGTGGACTGCATGGACAACCAGCACAGCCGGCAGGTGCTCATCGACTACGCGCACCGGACTGGAAAGCCGCTTGTCCACGGCGCGGTGAGCGCGGATGGCACCTTCGGGCTGGTGCGCTGGGATGAGCGCTTCACCCCGGATGCCGAGGACGCCCAGGGTCAGGCCACCTGCGAAGGAGGCGCACACCTCCCCTTGCTGGGGCTGCTCTCCGCGACACTGGCGCGCGCGATTCAGGACTTCGTGAAGCACGGCACCCGCCGTGATTCGCTGGTAAACCTGAGTTCGGTCCTGTCCCAGTGACTCACGGGCGCGTGCGCCGGACTCGGCGCGCGATGTGGCTGGCGGAGCGCACCGCCGCAACCTGTGATTCACGTGCTCGGAGGTTCGATGGCAACCGGAGAACTGCTTGCAGTGAAGCTGTGGAACGAGTGGGGGCGCGCCATCGCGGCGAGTCGAGGGCTGACGGCACTCGACCTGTCCGCGCTGGTGCCCCTCATTCGCGCCAAGAAGGCGGTCACGCGCGTGCTGGTTTCGCTCGTCAGCTCGCCGCAAGGGGGGCTCGGGGCCGAGCTGCAGGTTCGCTTCGAGAAGAAGACGCCAGTCGAGCTCGAGTTCATGGGCACGACCTACGTGGCATCGAAAGAGCTCGTCGTCGCCGAAGGTGCGGGCCCCCAGCAAGGTGGTCGTGTCGAGCTGGCTTCGAACGCCCTGAAGTTCACGCTGTGGGCCAACGGGGTGGCCCGCATCATTCCCTCGGTGCTCGAAAAGTCGCCGTTCATGGGGCGCGCGGATCGCTACCTGCACTGCGGTCGAATCGAACAGCTCGCACATGGGCACGATGTCGAGCTCGGGATCCTGAGGGAAATCGATGGCGACTTCACCGCCGACGGAGACGAGTTCAAGCTGCTCACCCGGCTCGGGCTCACGTGCACGGACGAAGCCGACAGCAAGAGCACGATCCTCACCCACGAGGAATGGATGGTTCGTAGGGACGAAGACTACGCGCGGATGGTCCACACCCCGAAAATCGTTTGGCGCGACGACGACGGGGGCCGCATCGAGCCCAATTCGAACCTGCTCAACGTAAAGTGGGGCTACCGCGGACCGAAGCTCCGAACTGTCTGGTAGCCGTTCGGGCCTGCAGTTAGCCCGATGCGGCAGCGCCGCGGCGAGGCGCTGGGCGAGTCGCTGGAGAGGGAGAAGCCCAGCGCGAGCTGCGGTGATGGCGGCGGTGCGACGGGCTTGGGGATGACGTGCTCACGCAGTCAGTGGTGACTGGCGAACACGCCGTAGTAGCGAGTGAGGTGGAAGCCAGGCGGCCTCTCACATCGAAAACACCGAAAGACCGAGCGGCGACGCCGGGTGGCCGACGCTACCCCAGCGCGACGACCGCGCGGTCACAGCCCACGTAGACCGTGCCGTCGGCGACGAGCGGTGCCGTCGTCACGCGGTAGGGAGCTTTCCACCGCCAGCGCTCTGTTCCCTCCCGAAGCGTCCAGGCGTGGACGACGTTGCCGGCCCCCATGTAGACGACGCCACCTGCGATCGCTGGCGAGACCGTATCCTTCGGCGGATTGTCGAGCGCGACTGACCAAATCTCTTTCCCGGTATTTTGGTCCAGCGCGTGGAGAATCCCGTGATAGCCGGTGAAGCACACGACGCCGTCCGCAACGGCGGGCGTTCCCCACAGCGCGTCGCCCGTCTCATAGGACCAACGCTCTTTGCCGCTGGCGAGGTCGAGCGCGCGAAGGCACTTCCCCAGACCAGACAGGGCATAAACCGTGCTACCTTCGATCGCGGGCGCTCCGCCATTGGCCATCGAACCGGCCTTCGCCGACCATCGCTCGGCCCCCGTCGCGCGGTCGAGCGCGACGACGTGGCCCTCGACGAAGTCGCGCCTGGTCCCGACGACGACCTGATCGCGCGTCACGCTGACCGCGGACTGCACACTCTCACCACATCGTAGCTGCACGCGCCATCGCTCAACTCCCGTACGCGCGTCGATGGCGACCACCCCACCGAGCCGCGTTCCCACGTAGACGTCGTCGTCGACAATGATCGGAGAGGAGGTCGCCTCGGAGTCGCACGAGACGCTCCAGCGGATGGCGTGCGTGCCAAGATCGACGGCGTGACACTGCCCGCCACCGACGACGAAGAGCAAACCATGCGCAACCATCGGATTCGAGATGCTCTCGGGAACGCGCCCCCCGACCCGCACGCTCCAGAGCTCTTTTCCCTTCGAGAGGTCGAGCGCGTAGAGCCTGTCGTTGTCGAAGTTCGCGAACAGCACGCCATCGTGGATTGCAGGCGTGTTACGTGTGGTCGCGAGCGTGCTCGGCTTGAACTTCCAGCGGGCTCGCTTGACCACGAGCGGCCCCGTTCCCTCGAAGTGTCCGGTCCGCGCAGCATTGGCGCCAAAGAATACGGAGCGAGATGAATCCGACATTGGTAGCTCCCTTTCAGTAGCCCGGGGGGGATGGCGTTCGTCGCGATCAATCTCGTCAGAAAGCGAAGGCACCTCGGACCAGTCGCCTTGAAGTTACCCCGATTCCGCAGAGTGTCCCGGGCTATCGCCATCAAGCAGCAGCCCGGTACTTCTTTTCGGAGTTGGCGGGCGACTCGTAGTCGAGCGCGGAGTGTCGCCGGTGTGGGTTGTACCAGCCCTCGATGAATTCGAAGATTCACTAGCGCGTCACAGCGAGTGAGAGAGGCGCGCGCAGAGGGCACCGCCAGCTCGCCCACCCACTCCGCCAGGATGCGCTCGAAGCGCTCCTGTAAGAGCGCGAGCCCATGGTTGTGACGCGTCGGGAAGTCGCTGAGGTCCAAAGGCGCCTGCCCGAACGCGACATCCTGGACCGCTTGCCCTTGCGAGATGAAACGCTTGACGACCCCGCGCTGATCGAGCACCTCCAGGCTGCGCGCGTGCAGGCCGCGCGCGCGAGAGCCGGCGACCTCCTGACTGGCGCGCCGCTCGACGATGGCAACGTCCACCTGCGCCAACGCCAGCTCCGCCGCCAGCATCAGCCCGGTCGGGCACCCTCCAGCAATCACCACTGCGTGCTGTGTCACCATGTCCGCGTGCATCTCTCGGCCCTCCCGCTGCTGGAGCGAAACGGGCGATGGTGGAGCACGACCGGGAGGGCTTGCGGCAATACCCGGGGTCTGGCATCTGCTGGCAGTGGATAGAGCGGAGAGGGCTGCCAAGGTTGCTCCAACGGCCCGTCGCGGCTCCGGAAATCTCGGACGCCTGCCCCGCGCGTAGCAAGGCCAGGCGTGCTCTCACCTCTCGGCCGTGCGCCCTACTCCTTCAGCTCGAGCAGGAAGCCGGTGCGGCCCTCGACGAGCCCGCGGGCATTGTCGCCAAGCACGACGCGCGGCACGCCGCCGAAGTGCAAGAAGGCCTCCGCCTGCCCCTCCAGCCAGTCCTGCTGCCGCCCGGACTGGAAGGCTTTGACGAAGAGGCGCCGGGAGCACGAGAGGTCGGCCACGAGGAAGTGCACCCGCACCTGGTGGCCTACGATGGGCACAAGCTTCTGGCCGAAGTCCACCTGCAGTTGGTGCCCTGGCGCCGTCTCGAAGCGCACGCTGGCGAACTGCGCCGCCAGGCGCTCACGCCGCACAGACGCCATCTCATCGACTCTCAGGCGACAGTGGTCGGCCTCATGAGGAACCGGACACTCGTCGACAACATCAAAGAGACTCGCACACTGGCGTTTCACTTCGAGGGCAACGGGAGAGTCGAGAAGCTGAAGCGCCTTATTCTTGCGAAGCATTCGGCCTGATTACGACCAACCTGGTGTCTCAACAACCCGGTGCGGTACAGACGAGCGCTACACCAGCTACTCGGAAGCGCCTCTGTCAGGACTCGACGATGAACGTGGTGTAGTCCACTCCGGTATTGCCGGTGATGGGGTCGTATGCAGTCACGGTGACTTCGTAGATACCCAGCTGCTGGACGAGCAGCGCTGCCTCGAAGGTGCTGGTCTTCCCGGCGTACTTCAGGGGGAGCTGGGTGAGCGGCTTCCCGTTGTGCTTCACCGTGGCCTGCAGTTCATACCGGTTGGAGTCCCAGAGCCCCTTGGGCTCGGTAGGGCAGCCACACATGAGCGTGAGGTTGGCGCGAAGAGGAAGGATGAGCTTCTTGTCGGCCGGGAGCTTGAAGAACTCGTGAGCTGACGGCGTCACCACATTCATCACGAAGCCGGGCAGCTCCAGGATGAGGCCATCGCCCTCGAGGTGCTTGCCGGGCAGCATCCAGAGTTGGGTCGTGCTGGTGGCGAGTGCCTGCCGCTGCGCGAGGGGCCCGGACACCTCCACGGTCACCAGCCGCGGCTCGGTGAGGTCCAGGGTGGCCGTGAACTTCGCGGATGACTCATCCGCGAGCGGCGCCCCCCGCACTTGTGGCTGCTTCATCAGCGTCTGGGTGTTGCCTGTCGAGCCGGCCGTGACGCCGCTGACCAGCACTTGGCCGGACTGCGCATCCCGGAGCACCACCCGCACGCCTCCCATTGACGTCCCGACGAACTTGCCGTCCCGAGCGAGAGCCCTCACTACCAGTCGTGTCTCGGCTGCCAGGGCCGTCGTGGAGAACAACAGCAGGGTCCAGAGAATGAGGCTTCGCATGACTCGCTCCGTGTCGGAAGGTCTTGAGCGGAGCCGCATAACACGGCATGCGCACGAGAGTCGCAGGCCCTGGTGGAGAAACGCCTCAATGCGGCACTGACGGTGGGGCCTCGCGAGTGAGGAGTCGCTAGTTCAGCGCTGATTCCCCCGCGAATGTCTTTCCGTGGAGGAAGCGGCACACCTGGGTGTTGGCTTCGTCCAGCACCGCCTCGATGCGGTAACGGCGGACGCCGGCCTCCGCGTAGCTGCTCATCTGGGCGAAGGGGCGTCCCGGGCCGATGAAGCTGCTGGCCACCACCTCCCAGTAGAAGGGGGGCGCGCTCGATGAGGGCACCGCGTGCGGCCCGCTCCAGGGACGCGGCGATGTCGCTTCTCCTGAGGCTTGCTTCCAGTCCTTCGGCCACGAGCCGCCGGGCCTCCTCACCGAAGGAGTCCAGCCGGCGCCCGTACTCGTCCCGAACGAAGTTGCCCTTCGCTCGGACGATGTGTTGGGCAGCGCGCCGGTCCACCGCGATGAAGCGGGCGGCGAGAGCGAGGCGCGCACCGCAGCGGCGCCAAATTCCCTGACACAGGGGGAGGAATGTCTCCCACTCCCTCGAGCGGAGGTGGAGCCAGGGCTGGAGGAGAGCTCAGCCCGGCTGCGACGAAGGAGCGCACGCCGGGATTGGATTCAGCGGGGCTGCTGAGGAGGACCTTCTCGGACGGTTTCACCGAGAAGCTTCCCTCTTTCCTGCTCGCCCCTCTTCACCGACTCCACACGACTCGGGACGTGACCGACACGAGGGCCGTCAGCGCGGAGTCTAGGGCTCCTGGCTTGTCAGGGGCGGGCTGACACCCTCGATGCGCGTATGACCGTCCTTTCCGACCTCCAATCGGACTTGCGTCTTGCCAGCGGCGTCGCGGATCTCCACGGTCGCGACGCCGCTCTCGTTGACACCGAGGGTGATGCGCTCTTGGGGGGAGTTCCCATCGTTCGAGCGAAGTTGAATCGAGGGCCTCCCGTGGATGGTTGAGACACACACGGCCTCATAGCCCTCCGCGCTGTCGAAACACAGTCCGTGGAAGCCTCGCTCGTCCAGCATTCCAATCCCACCCATTTCCTGGCCCGACGGGCCCAGGAACTGAAGTCCATAACCAGGCGCGGCACGTGGCCCCGGGAGGGGGGCCCCGATGCGGACACGTGTCTGTCCTTGCGCATCAACAATGTTCAATTCTCGAAGGTTCATTGATGTCGGTGGAGCCTGTTCTGTGCATGAGACGAGCACACCCGCCAACAAGACGACACCGCCGGCCCACGAGGATTTGCCAAATGCACCACGCATGGAGGGCGACCTTTCTGGTTGAGAACCGACAATGGGGTTCTGCATCGGCAGCATGAAGGCGCACCGGGCTCTATCGCAAGCACCATGCGACACTCAGTGCCACCGCCCCCAGCCCCGTCACCGCCACGTACCCGAGCATCCCGCCTATCACCAGGACCGCGCACGGCCGCGCGACGACCCGCATGCCGTATCTCGGCGACACCACCTGCCACGGGGACATAAAGCGCCACAGTGAAGCCCGAACCATCGAGCCTTGTCAGGAACGAAAATCACCGGACGTAGGGTCTCCTCGAAAGGAGCGGCGACCATGACGACGTTGACGATGCAGACGAACCCGATGAAGCGCAGCTATCGCAACAACCTCTGGTCCCAGCTCGACGCCGCCTCCTGCTCCCTTGGGAGCTTCGATTCGAAGTGCATCGTGGGATTTGACCGGATTGGCGGCCATCCGCCCGTACCCTGCTGACGCTCGCGCCCCATCACCGGCGCGCCAAGCCACGCAGAGGCCGGGCTCCCATCCAGGGGACCCGGCCTCTTGGCTTTCAGGGCCCCCGCTCCTCCGGGGACGTAGAGCGTTAGGGGAGACGCGCGGGCCTGTAGAGCCCGAGCCCGACAGGGCCCGCTGGGTTCAACTCCCAGCGTCCCCATGCAGCACGAGCGTGGCCCGCCACGCCCAGTCGCACACAACTCACGGGGTATCGCTCAAGGGCAGGGCACTCGTCTGATACGCGAGAAATCTCGGTTCGAGTCCGAGTACCCCGACAGACAGGCTATCTGACAACTGAATCGTCGTGGTGAATACATGCCGCCTGCTCGCTCCTGGGGCGGCACACAACACACCTCCGTAGCTCATTGGTAGAGCATCTGCCTCTTAAGCGGACGGCGAGGGTTCGAATCCCTCCGGAGGTATCTGAAGCAGCAGCACATACCGGAGTCGTCTAACCAGCGAGGATGGCGGACTCTGACTCCGCAGGTGCAGGTGCAAAGCCTGCCTCCGGTTCCACCTTTCCACCCCCTCAGAGCGTTTGCGCGCTCCTTGGGAAACAGTTCGTCATAGGCCGCGCTTTGGGAGCAGCTTGGACTCCAAATCCGCGCATGCAGGGTTCGATTCCCTGGCGGCCTGCTCTCGCAGCACATGGGTACGTAGCTCAAGGGGAGAGCACTCGGCTTGCACCCGAGGGATCCGGGTTCGAATCCCGGCGAATCCACTTCACCAACGCCGGAGTAGCCCAATTGGCAGAGGCACCAGGTCGAGAGCCTGGAGGGTGCGGGTTCGACTCCCGCTTCCGGCATAACCCACGAGGCATCGTGTCATGGAGACGCTGGTCCTGAGTCAGTCTTTCGAACCTGTCGCACGTGTTCCCTGGCAACGCGCGGTGATGCTCATCTTCCAGGGCAAGGTCGAGGTGGTCGAGGAGTACGAGGACCGCGTCGTGCGCTCGGTGACGGTGGAGATTCGCATGCCCTCCGTCATCCGCTTCATCCGAGGCCTGCGCCGGCGGCCCAAGGGCGTGAAGTTCAGCCGGGAGAACGTCTACCTGCGGGACAACTGCCGCTGCCAGTACTGCGGCATCAAGGTGACGCGCCCGGAGGCCACGTATGACCACGTCCTGCCGCGCGCACAGGGTGGCAAGACGAGCTGGGAGAACATCGTCATCGCATGCGTGCCCTGCAATCAGAAGAAGGGCAACCGGACGCCGGAGCAGGCCCGCATGGCCCTGCGCACGGCGCCCATGAAGCCGAAGAAGGTGCCCGAGGCGATGCACCTGACGTTCCTGTTCGAGAAGGGCATGCCCATGTCCTGGGCGAAGTTCCTCAGGGACGTCGCCTACTGGCACGTGGAACTGCAGGAGTAAGGCCGTGGGGGAAAGGGGAGCCACCCGAGGTGGCTTCCGCCTCCTGAGTGTTCCGCCCCGGCGGTGGATGCACTCGGAGGTCCGGGAGTCCGCCAGAGGCGGCTCCCACCCCGACAGCCGCCCCGCGCGCCAGCAGGCGGGATGTCGCTGCTGGCGGTTTTTCTGGAAGCTGAACTGGCGATGGCGCCAGGCCCCGCTGCTAACGGGTGCGAGCCGCTCTTCGGCCCGAGGTTCGAGTCCTCCGGCTTCCGCTGCGCATGCCCCCCGGTCCTCGGGCCACACGGGACTGTACGCGGCGTGACGTGCTGCGACACCGGCACGCAGCATGGCCGTGCCCCCGGGCGTCCCTACGATCCCGCCACCGGGGCCACCGGCCAAACAAGGGGACGGATACATGATGCATGCGCGGATGGGACGGTGGGTGACGGCGGGCTGGGTCCTCCTGGGCGTCGCGGGAGGTGTCGGCGTTGGCTGCGGGTCGGATGACTCCGCCCACGAGGAGCCTCCCGGAGGAGAGCAGGCCCATATTCCCGTGGGCGCCGAGGACCAGGAGCGCATCGACATCGGGCTTCGAATCTCGCCCGTGCCGTTGAAGCTGGAAGGCCTGGACCGGAACCTGGTGGGATTGGGGAGCTACATCCTCAATGCCCAGGCCGGCTGTAGCGACTGTCACACCCAGCCGGGCTATCTCCCCGGAGGCGACCCGTTTCAGGGCGAACCCGAGCAGGTCAACACCACGAACTTCCTCGCGGGAGGAAAGCCGTTCGGTCCAGGCCTCGTCTCCTCCAACATCACCCCGGATGCGCAGGGCCTCCCAGGCGGCATGACCTTCGAGGAGTTCCTGGCGCTGATGCGGACAGGCCGTGAACACGGAGCCATCATCCCGGTGATGCCCTGGCCCATCTACGCGAAGATGCGCGACCAGGACCTGAAGGCCGTCTACGAATATCTCCGGGCCATCCCGTCGGCCCAGCCAGGAATGGCCCCGCCGCCAGCCCCTTGAGCGGAGCCGTCACGGCCGCGTCCCCTTCGGGGCACGCATTTGACCGGGATTGCGCGCTCCCCCCCGCGGTTCAAGGGGGTAGAGTGCGCTCCCGGCGAGGGGGCGGCAGACGAGACATGGCGACGAGGAAAAGCGAGGACCAGGAGCGGCTCATCGACCGCGACCTCACCGCGCTGGCGCGGGAGGGAAAGCTACCGGCCGCACACGGCGTGGATGCCGCCGTGACGGAGGTGCTGGGTCTGCTCACGCGGGGCGGCAAGCATCCCCTGCTGGCGGGTGAGCCCGGCGTGGGAAAGAGCGCCCTGGTGCAGGAGGTGGCCCGGCGCATCGCCGAAGGCCGCGTGGACGCCGAGCTGGCGAACGCACGGGTGGTGGAGGTGTCCGTCGCCAACATCCTGGCGCGCAGCACCCAGCGCCAGGCGGCGGAGAGCTTCGAGGAGCTGCTGGCCTACCTCTCCCGGCACCCCTGCCCCATCGTCTACATCCGGGACCTGCCCGCGGCCCTCGGCGGCCCGCTGGCGCCCGTGGCCGTGCGCGGACTGCGCACCGGAGGCCTGCGCTTCATCTTCGAGACAGAGCCCAAGCGCGTGCAGGAGCTGCTTCGCTCCGACGAGGCGCTGGCCGAGCGGCTCCACTTGCTGCCCCTGCACGAGCCTCCGACGGAGAAGGCCCGCTGGGTGCTGGGCCGCGTGGCGGAGGAACTGGAGCGCGAGCTGCGGCTGCCCATCGACCCGGCGGCGTGCGACCTGGCGCTGCGCCTGTCGTCCAAGTTCCTGCTCGCGCAGCGCATGCCGCGCAAGGCCATCGAGCTGCTGAAGGAGACGGCCGCGGAGGCGGCGAGCGCGGCCAAGGACCATGTGGGTCCCGAGGACGTACTCACCCGCTTCTGCGCGGCCACGCGGCTGCCTCGCTTCGTCGTCGACGACGCGATGCCGTTGGACCTCGAGGAGACAGAGCGCTTCTTCGGCGAGCGGCTGCTTGGACAGACGGACGCAGTGGGCGCGGTATTGCGCTCGGTGGCGCTGCTCAAGGCCGGCCTCAACGATCCGCGCCGCCCCCTGGGCGTGTTCCTCTTCGCGGGTCCCACGGGCGTGGGAAAGACGCAGCTGGCCAAGCTGCTGGCGGAGTACCTGTTCGGCTCGGCGGACAGGCTGGTGCGCCTCAATATGGCGGACTACCCCAACGACGGCGACGAGAGCGTCCCCTTCGGCGCCACCTGGGCCCCGGCACTGGAGACACGGCGAGGAGAGCTGAGCGCGCTGCTGGACGGCAAGGTGTTCACCGTGCTGCTGCTCGACGAGTTCGAGAAGGCGGCGCGCAGCGTCCACGACCGCTTCCTTCAGCTCTTCGACGAGGGCACCTTCGTCAACGGGGCCGGCGAGACGGTGTCGTGCAACAACACGCTCATCGTCGCCACGTCCAACGTGGGCGCGGAGGTGTATCGCGAGTCCGGCATGGGCTTCACGGGCGCGCGCCGCGCGGAGGAGATGGTCCCCGAGGTCGATCGGCGCATCGGAGAGGCGTTCCGTCCGGAGTTCCTCAACCGCTTCGACGCCATCTGCCACTTCCGGCCCCTGTCCAAGGTGGACATCCGGAAGATTGCGCAGCGCGAGGTCGGCCGCGTGCTGGAGCGCGAGGGAATCCGCGCGCGCGCCCTGGACGTGGAGGTGACGCCCGCGGTGGTGGACCTGCTCGTGGAGCGGGGTTACTCGCCCCAGTTCGGCGCGCGCTACCTGCAGCGTGAAATCGAGAAGACGCTCACCGCGGCGCTGGCCGTGGAGATTGCGCGCAGGCCGCTGCCTCCGGGCACGCCCGTCCGCGTCGAGGCCCGCCTGGGCGGCCGCGTCACCGCCGTGGCGGAGCCCGCCGCGCCGCCGCCCTCCCCCACCGCGCAGCTGCTGCTGCCGTCCGCTCGCGCGGCGCCGGTGAAGCGGCGGCTGGACCGCAAGTCACTCCTGTTCGAGATGGACCGCCTGGTGGGCAAGGCGCGCGCCCTGGCGGACTCCGCCGGCCGGCCGCAGTTGGAGGAGCGCCGCGCGGAGCTGCTGGCGGAGACGCAGGCGCCCAACCTCTGGGACGACCCCACGCGTGCCGCCGAGGTCATCCGCGCCTTCCGCACCGTGGAGGCGCAACTCAACGAACTGGAGCGGCTGGAGGCCGCGGGCCTGTTCGCGCGGCGACTGGTGCGCGAGGCGAAGAACGAGGTGCAGCTCGGCTCCGCGGCGCGGCAGGTGGAGGACGTGGCGCGCGAGGTCCAGATGGCGGAGGCCCTGCACGCCTCCGGAGCCACCACCCAGGACACCGAGGCACTGGTGGACATCTGCGCCAGTGACGCAGCGGAGGCCCAGGCGACCTGGGTGCAGGAGCTGGCCACCATGTACCTGGGCTGGGCCCAGCGGCGCGGCTACGAGGCGATCGCGGTCGCCGAGGCGGAGGAGCCCTCGCGCGTCGTCGTGCGAATCGCTGGCCCGGGGGCCTATGGCTTCCTCGCGGGCGAAGCAGGCATGCACCGGCGGCTGGAGGACGAGAAGCGCCAGCGCGCCTACGTGCGCGTCCACCGCGGCGGCTCGCTCTCCGAGGAGGAGCTGGCCTACCTGGAGGTCCAAGGCCGGCCCATGAAGAGCCACGAGGGCGCCTACCTCCAGCGCGTCCGCACCGAGGTGACGGTGAAGGACGAGTCCTCCGGACGCGTGCTCACGCTCACTGGCGCCACGGAGATTGACGAGCTGAAGGACATCGCCGCGCGTGTCGTCTACGGCCAAGGCAGCAACACAGACGAGGCACGGCGTTACTACCTGGGACGGGGCGCCCGGGTGGAGGACCCACGCACTGGCGCCGGCACCCCGCGCGTGAAGGACGTCCTGCGCGGCGAGCTGGACGTCTTCATCGCCGCGTGGATTACACGGCCACCCACCGAGCCCCAGGCGCCCGGCAGCTGAGCGAGGCGAAGGGCCTCAACGGGACATGTCCACGACTCGGAGCGTCGAAAGGCTCTCCGAGGCCGAGGCCATCGTCTGGCCGAGCTTGCGGGCGCTCTCGGGGAAGGGGCCCCGTGCCAGCTCCTGCCCCGACGGGCTCAGCACCTTGGCGACGACCTGGCCGAACCCCTTCTTCAGCCCCATGGCCTGGTGCGGTTCGCCCTTGGCGTCCGCCACCATGAAGAGCGACGACTCCAGCTCGGGAGGCGGCGCCTCGCCGTGCTGACGGAAGATGTTCCGCATGTGCTCGATGGACTCGCGGTGGCTCTTCTTGATTTCGCCCCGCGCCATGCCCTTGAAGAGGCCGGGGACGTCCCGCAGGTCCACGTGAATCAGGACGATGGGCCGCTCCTCGCGCAAGTCGTAGATGAACGAGTAGGCGTGCTGGCGCAGCTCGTCCCGAGAGCCCCGGTTGGCGTACAGCACCAGGGTGGGCCGCCCTTTGCCTACGGGAACCTCACGGCCGAATACGTCCTTCAGTTCGGCGGCCTGAGAGGGAATCGCTCCCAACAGGGCCAACAGACATGCGAGCGCGGCGACTTTCTTCATGCAGCGACTTCCTTTTCCAAGGGCCTACGGTGGCTCGGACGAACACGGGGCACCACTATTCGCATCCCTTCCCCGCACCGGTGCCGGCGTGACGCACCTGCTAGGTCCACGCCGCTTGCCCAGGGGGCCCGGCCGGTTGCCTGGCGTCCGTTCTGTCTGGTATCGAATTCATCATGCCGCACGAGGCTGACTCGCCTCGGTGGGGGAAATCCATGTCCAGACCGCACGGGGTGTTTCGAAGGTTCGTCTCGCTGCTCCTCCTGTCGCTGGCGCCGCCCGCGTTCGCCGCGGCGCCCTTCACCGAGGGGATGGTCACCATCACCCTGGACGACGGCTGGGCCACGCAGTTCTCGCTGGCCCGCCCCGAGCTCAACGCGCGGAACATCCCCGCCACCTACGGTCTCGTCACCCTGGCCATCCACGAAGGCTGGGGCGGCTACATGTCGCTGACGCAAGCCCAGACGCTCGTCTCCGAGGGCAATGACATCGCCAGCCATACGCTGACACACCCAGACCTGACGTCGCTGTCCCCGACGCAGCTCGTGGCCGAACTGCAGGACTCTCGTGCCTGGCTGGAGAGCACGCTGGGCCTGCCCGCCGTCCCCAATCTCGTGGTGCCGTATGGCCTGCAGAACGGCCCGGTGCTCGACGTCATCCGCCAGCATTACGCCAGCAGCCGCACGGTGAACGCGGGCCGCAACTTCCGCGACACCGTCGTCTACGAGCTGCGCGCCAATGACGTGGCCCGCACCGTTCCGGTCAGCACCGTCCAGGGATGGGTGGACCAGGCCATCGCGGAGAAGAGTTGGCTCATCCTCGTCTTCCACGAGTTCGTCAACGGCACGCCGACCCGTGACACCCAGTACGAGACGTCCCACTTCGCGGACATCCTCGACTACGTGCAGACGCGCGGCGTGCGCACCGTGACGCTGGCCGAAGGACTGGCACTGACGGAGGGGCGCACCGAACCCGACCTGACAGCGGGTCTGTTCGTCTACACCGACGCGCTGCAGAACGGTTTCGCCAATTGGAGCTGGGCGGACCACTCGCTCGACGAGACAGGGGTGGTCCATGCGGGCTCGGCCGCCATCCGCTTCGAGCCGGACACGTGGAATGGCCTGCTCTTCCACCACCACGGGCTGAACCTGGCGCAGTACCAGTCCATCCGCTTCTGGGTCCACGGCGGAACCGCGGGAGGACAAGCGGTGCGGCTGGTGCTCCACGATGGCACCCAAATGCTAGGCACCACGCGCCTGGACACCGCGCTGGGGGCGCCCATCGCCCCGGGACTCTGGCAGCAGGTGACGATTCCCCTCTCCAGCATCGGGGCCACCACGGGCACGCTGCGGGACATCTACTTCCAGGACGACTCCGGCACGGACCAGCCGGTGATGTACCTGGATGACGTGGTGCTCCTGCCGCAGTGACGTCCTCAGTCCCGCGGCAGGCGCATCGTCACCGTGCCGGCGACGCGCCCGGTGACAGGCGGCCCAGCAAGTGGAGCTGGCCGTCCTCCGCCATCACACGGTAGGCAACGGCGCCCTCGGGCTGCGGGGCGGTCTGGAAGATGACCCGGGAGGGCAGCAGGAGCGGACGGCGGAACTCCGAGGACAGCGTGAGCGCGGGGGCCTCGGAGGCCTCGCCCATCTCCGCCACGCAGCGGCCCACGGTCCACATTCCATGGACGATGGCGCGAGGAAAACCGAAGGGGCGCGCCGTGAAGCCATACAGATGGATGGGGTTGTAGTCGCCCGAGGCCCGGGCGTAACGGCGGCCCGCGTTCTCCGGGACGGACCAACTGGCCGGGCGACTGTTGGCGAAGACTTGCGCCTCGTCGGTGGAGGGAGGACGCCCCGCCTCACGCGCCCGCTCCCCCATTCCAGGCAGGCGGCGGAGCATGGTGGTGACGGCGCTCCACACCTGCGCGCCGTCCGACTCCACCACGGTGTGCAAATCCAGCTCGCGCCCCTGCCGTGCCTCACGCTGGCCTTCGACCCAGGCATGGACGGAGAGCCGGGCCCCGGCGTGCAGGCGGTGATGCTGCTGGATGTGATTGCGCACGTGCACCATGCCCAGCAACCGGTAGGGGAACGCCGGGTGGTTGAGCAGCGTGAGGTGCAGCGACGTCGCGAGCACCTGAGGGAACGGCAACGGCAGGTAGCCATCCTCGGGAAACCCACACACCTCCCGGTAGCGGGACAGTTGTCTGGCGTCCGGGGTGAAGCCTTTCACCCGCACATCCAGGCGGGGCACCTCTCCGGGCCGCGAGGGCCGGCGTGCCACGGCGGCACGCAGCAGTTCCTTGGCGAGCAGCGGAGGCTGGGAGAGCTCGAGCGAGGGCGAAGTGTGGGACACGTTGGGACTCCAGGATGACGCAGCCGGACGTACCGCATGGCAGCACGCGCGGCCTCCGGCGTGAAGCAGAGAGTCCACGAAAGGACCGTTTTGAATGTAAAGCGCCCCTTTCTCGGGAACACGGAGCGTGGGAGAACGTTGCCTCCGTGTCCTGCTTTGACGAAATCACCGCGCGTGCGCTCGCCGCTGGACAGCTTCATGCTTCGGAATCCAATCCATTGCGCAGACATGCGGAAGGTTGCCGCAAGTGCGCCCAGTTGCTGGCGCGGGTGACGCCACCTGGCGCGGCGGCGCAACGCACCGCCGTCGCGCAGGAAATCTCGACGGATACGTCCACCCTGACGGCAGGTCACGGTGATGACGACACGCTTCCCACCGAGCTCATCCGGGTGGGGAGCCAGCCCACGGCCCGTGCGCCATCACCGTCGTCGCCATCGGGCTCCAAGCCTTCCGAACGGCCCGCCCGCCCCGCCATCCGCCAGACCGGACACGCCACCCACCTGGACAGGCCTCCCAAGGCGACGGTGCCGACCGCTGAGGCCCGCCCCCCGGAGC
>NZ_JAAEAH010000103.1 GCF_010998615.1 Myxococcus sp. CA023
AGATGGGTATAAGAGACAGCTTCGGGACAGCCCCAGGTGTGGCCTCCGGCCCAGGCCGGCGCCAGCGGCACGCCGCAGGTGTGGCCTCCCGCGCCGGCGCAGCCGACCGCGCCGCCCACGCTGCATTTCGCCACGCCGGTGGCGCCACCTCCAAAGCCCGCGGCGGCTCCGCGCAGCGAGCCCGCGTTCCTCGTCTTCCCGAACCCCGGCGCCGCGCAGAACGCGCCGCCGCCCCGTCCCAAGCCCGCCGCGCTGGAGATCCGTCCCTCTGCCCCGCCCGCGAGCCAGGACGTGCCGGACTGGACGCTGGCCCAGGCGCGCGCGGCGCTGAAGGAAGCCACCAAGGACCGCGACCGCCTCATCGACGTCGCGCTGCGCTTCGGCCGCAGAACCTTCGACTACGTCGCCTCCTTCGCCGTGCTGCGGGGCGGCGCCACGGGCCTGGAGGCTCGCGGCGAGGGCATGGCGGGAGAGCAGCTCACGCAGGTGTCCATCCCGCTGGATGCCAGCAGCGTCTTCCGCACGGTGGCCGTCACCCGCGGCAGCTACGCGGGCCCGCTGCCCCCGGACGCGCTCACGCGGCACTACCTGGAGCTGTTCGGACGCCAGACGCCGCGCACCGTCTTCCTGTACCCGGTCGAGGTGAAGGGCCGGCTGGTGGCCATCCTCTACGGTGACTGTGGCCAGCGGCCCATCAGCCAGCGCCGCCTGTCCGACTACATCCTGTTCTGCCAGGACCTGCCGGCGGCCTTCCAGGAGCTCATCCTCTTCCGCAAGCAGCGCGTGTCGGAGCTGCGCGCGCCGGACGAGATGGAGCTCACCATCGACGTGGACCTGCCCGTGGCCCCCGCGCCCGCGCCTGCCCCCGCGGTGGTCGCCGGCCTGGGCTGGAGCCCCTTCTTCGGCCGGGGTGCCACCGGCAACATGGGCCGCGCCGCCGCGCTGCCGCCGCGCGCGCAGTCACAAGAGGAGCGCCCGCCGCCGGACTTCGCGCCGCTACTGCGCCGCCTCACCGGTCCGGACGCCGCGCAGCGCGCCAACGCCATGGCGGAGCTGGCGCGCTCGCCCGAGGCCAGCGCCCGTGTGCTGGCCCAGCACTTCCCCGGCCCCACGGCCTGGAGCCGGCTGCCCGTGGTGGAGCTGCCCGAGGCGGACGAGTTGGGGCCCATCCCCGGCGCGATGTCCCGGCTGGGCCGCCCCGCCGCGCAGGCCGTGTCGCCGCTGCTGGACTCCCAGGACGCGGACACGCGCTACTTCGCGCTGCTCACCGCCGGCAACCTGCCCTACGTGGAGTTGGTGGACGGCGTGCTGCGCGGTCTGTTCGACCTGGAGCCGGACATCTCCAGCGCCGCGCGCGTGGCCGCCGCCGCGCTCAAGCAGCTGCCCCGGCTGGACGCCGCCCTGCGCGACCTGCGCCACGAGCTGAACAGCCGCGACCCACTGCGCCGCTCGCTGGCCGCGCGCGCCCTGGGCACGCTGCATGACCGCGACGCGATTGAGGGCCTCATCCGCCTCACGGGCGGCGACGACGAGATGTGCGCCCAGGCCGCGGCGGAGGCGCTGCGGGAAGTGACGCGCGCCACACTGGGACTGGACCCGCGTCCGTGGTCGGCGTGGTGGGCGGAGAATCGCAGCCGCCGCCGCGCGGACTGGCTCGTCTCCGCGCTGCGCCACCGCGAGCTGGACGTGCGGCTGGCGGCCATCGAGGAGCTGAGCCGCGCGCTGCACGACACGCTGGGCTACTACGCGGATGCCCCCGAAGCCGAGCGCGAGCAGGCGGTGCGCCGCTGGGAGGCCGCGGCGGTGGAGCCGGCCAACGCGCGCCGGCTGGGCATGCTCTAGTCCCCTGCATCGGAGCGCCCCATGACGGGTGGGATGTGGATCAGCCTCCTGGCCTGCGCGGGCCAGCTCGCCTTGGCGGGCCTCGCCCTGGTGCGCGTGGGCAAGAGTCCGTTGGCGCTGCCGCTGTCGCTGCTGTCCATCGCCCTGTCGACGTGGAACTTCTCCGGCTTCGCGCTGGTGCGCGCGGACGAGGACGGCTGGCGGCTGGTGGGCTTCACCGCGGGCCTGATGACGGTGCCGTGCGCGCTGCACTTCATCCTGTCCTTCGTGGGACGGCGACGAAGCCTCGCCTGGGCCATGTACGGCGCCTATGCCCTCTTCGGCGTGTTGGCGCTCGCCATGCTGGTGGCGTTGGGCGCTCCCACGCTGGAGGCGCACCTGCTCACGCTGCGCTTCGGGCTGCTGGTCTCCGCGCTGGCCATTCCCATCCTCGGTGGAGGCTTCGCGCTCCTGGGCTTGCACGTGCTGCGCTCGCGACACCCGGACGAGCGCGCCCGCGCGGGCCTGGTGCTGTTGGGGCTCACGCTGGTGGTGGCCCTGCTGATGACGGAGCTGGCGGCGGAGCTGGGCCTGGAGGTGGTGCGGCTCGGCCACGTGGGCACGCTCCTGGGCTTGCCGGTGATGGCCACCGCGGCGCTGCGCTTCGGCCTCTTCGGAGACGACCCGGGCGCGCCCCGGCTCGCGCTGCACGCGGCGGGCATCGCGGGGCTGGGGGTGCTGGCCTATCTCGCCGTGGTGCGGCTCTTCGTCGCGCAGGCGGGCACGCTCATCATCTGCACCACGGCGGTGACGTTCGCCCTGGTGGCGGCGACCCGCCGGGGCGTCACCGCCTACGTCAGCCGGAGCGAGCGACTGGAGCGGCTGGCCACGCTGGGCCGCTTCTCCGCGCAGATGGCGCACGACCTCAAGAACCCCATCGCCGCGATGAAGGGCGCCGCGCAGTACCTCAAGGAGGAGCACGCGCGCGGGCGTTCGTGGGACGGGCAAGGCGAGTTCCTGGACCTGCTGCTGGAGCAGGTGGAGCGCCTGGACCGGGTGGTGGACACGTATCAGCGGCTGGCGCGCGTGGAGCCCCTGCCAAAGCCGGTGGACCTGCGCCGGCTGGTGGAGGGCGTGCTGTCGCTCCAGGCCTTCGCCAGCCCGGGCAAGGTCGTCATCATCCGGGAGCTGGCCGCCGGCCTGCCTCCCTGCGCGGGGGACCAGGACCTGCTGACCAACGCCCTGGAGAACCTGGTGCGCAACGCCTGCGAGGCGATGCCGGGAGGTGGCACCCTCACCGTGCGCGCGCTGCGAGACGGTGCCGACGTGGCCCTGGAGGTGGAGGACACCGGCGAGGGCATGGACGCACGAACGCGCGAGCGTGCCTTCGACGACTTCTTCACCACCAAGGCCTCGGGCAGCGGCCTGGGGCTGGCCTTCGTCCGGCGCGTGGTGGAAGCGCACGGTGGCGAGGTGCTCCTGACAAGCCGGGAGGGGCGCGGTACGGTGGTCCGGATGCGCCTGCCCGTCACGGACGCAAGCCTGGGCGGCGCAGGCGTAGGAGAAGCCGCGTGAACGAATCATTGAAAGGCACGGTGCTGCTGGTCGACGACGACCCCGCCGTGGCCAAGGTACTGGGCGCCCTGCTGACGCAGGCGGGCCTGACGACGCATGCGGCGCGCGATGGGCAGGAAGCCCTGGCGCTGCTGGCGAGCAAGCCGGTGGACGTCGTGGTGAGCGACGTGCGCATGCCGGGCATGGATGGCCTGCAAGTGCTCGCGGAGGTGTCGCGCGGCTGGCCGGACGTGCCCGTCATCCTCCTCACCGCCCATGGCACGGTGCCGCTGGCGGTGGAGGCGATGAAGGCGGGCGCCGCGGACTTCGTGCTCAAGCCCTTCGACCGGGAGGAGATTCTCTTCACCGTCCGAAAGGCGCTGCTGCGCGCGCAGGGCGAGGAGGCGCGCCAGCAGGTGCGGCCCACGGGAGGCTTCATCGGCCGGAGCCGGGCCATGGCGGACGTGCAGGCCGTGCTGGCGAAGGCGGCCGCCGGTACAGCCACGGTGCTGCTGCGCGGCGAGTCCGGCACGGGCAAGGAGCTGGCGGCCAAGGCCGTTCACGACGCCAGTCCCCGGCGGGATGGCCCCTTCGTGAAGCTGCACTGCGCGGCGCTGCCGGACACCCTGCTGGAGAGCGAGCTGTTCGGCTACGAGAAGGGCGCCTTCACGGGCGCCGCCACGCGCAAGCCCGGGCGCGTGGAGCTGGCCCATGGCGGCACGCTGTTCCTCGACGAGGTGGGCGACATCTCCCCCGCTGTCCAGGTGAAGCTGCTGCGAGTCATCCAGGAGCGCGAGCTGGAGCGGCTGGGCGGCACGCAGACGGTGAAGGTGGACGTCCGCTTCGTGGCGGCCACGCATCAGCCCCTGGAAGAGCGTGTGAAGGAAGGCCGCTTCCGCGAGGACCTCTTCTACCGCCTCAACGTGGTGCCCGTGTGGATACCGGCCCTGCGCGAACGCCCGGACGACATCGAGCCGTTGGCCCTGCACTTCCTGGAGGTCCACGCGAAGACGAACGGGCGCCCGCCCTTCACCCTCATGCCCGACGGGCTCGCGGCGCTGCGGGCCCAGCCGTGGCCCGGCAACGTGCGGCAGCTCCAGAACTTCCTGGAGCGGTTGGTGGTGCTCTCCGACACGCAGGTGATTGGCGGGCGGGAAGTCCTTCAAGAGCTGGCGCGCCAGCCAGGCCTGTCCCCCGCCCCCTTTGCCGCGACACCTTCCGTCAGCGCCCTGGAAACGCCAACGGTGCCTGTCACGGACTCCGCCCGGACACTGGAGTCCCAGCGCAAGGAGATGGAGCGCCAGGCGATGGCGGATGCGCTCAAGCGCGCGGGCGACAACCGGACGCTGGCGGCGCGGCTGCTCGGCATCAGCCGGCGCACGCTCTACAACAAGCTGGAGGAGTACGAGCTGCTGTAGTCAGCCCTCAGTCACGCTCGGTCTCGAGCGCATCCAGCTCCTCGTGGAAGGCCTGGATGAGCGCATGCGGGTCGGTCACCCGGCCCGCGTCCGCCGCCACGCCCACCGTCACCTGCCCCGCGTAGCTGAAGAGGCTCACGCCCAGCCCCAGATGGCCCGTCTGGGGAACCCAGAACGTCAGGCCCTCCAACCGGCTGCCCGCCAGGGACACCGCCGCGCGCGGGCCGGGCACGTTGGTGGCAATCAACGATGCCTTGGAGCCGAAGGTATGCACCACCCACCGCTCCAGCGCCGCTGGCGTGTACCCCAGCAACTCCAGCGCGCCGAAGGTCAGCACCGCCTCCGGCGAACGCTTCAGCCGCTCCATCCGCCGCGTCAGCTCCTGCAACCGGCGCTGAGGCGTGCCCAGTTGCACGGGCAGCCGAAGGAAGACGACGCCGAAGTGATTGCCCAGCTCGCGAGGCACGGGCACGTCGAGCGGCCGCAGATTCACGGGCACCAGCGCGTGCAGGTCCTCGGGTGGCTCCCCCAGCGACTCCAGGTAGCGCCGCAGCGCGCCCGCCACCGCCGCCAGCAGCACGTCATTCACCGTGCCGCCCAGCGCGCGGCCCACGGCCTTCACTCGCTCCAGCGGCACCGGGTCCGACCAGGCGGCGCGCTTCTGCGTCCCCAGCGGCCCCCGCAGTGACGTGCTCGGGTCCGGCGGAATCACCAACAACTTGCCCATGGCCGCGGCGCCCCGAGCGCCCTGCACCAGCAGGTCGCCCGCGAGAATCGGCTCCGCGGCCAGCTCCGCGCCCTTGCGCCACACCGCGCGCGCGGTCCCCGCCACCGCCCGAGCACCGCGCACCCAGCTCGCGAGCCCACCGGTTGAAGGCCTCGACGCGGGCTCGGGCGCCTCGGCGGCCATCTCCGCCTCCGCCCCATCCGTGAGCGTCAGCAGCACCCGCGCCAGGGCCATGCCGTCCGCGAGACAGTGATGCAGCCGCGCAAGCAGCACGTCGCGCCCGTCCGCGGCCGACATGACATGGAACTGCCACAACGGCCGGGAGCGCTCCAGGGGCGTGCTCATCCACTCCCCCACCAGCGACTCCAGCGCGGCGCGATCCCCGGGCGGGGGCACGTCAAGCCGCGACAGGTGCCAGTCCAGGTCGAGCTCGGGGACCTCCTCCCACTGCGGCAGGCCCACGAGTCCCGCCACCGCGCGCTGGCGAAAGCGGGGGTAGCGCTCCACCAGCCGTTCCCGCACCACCGTCTTCAGCCGCTCGAAGTCCAGCCGGCCCTCGAACCAGAGCACGGCGGTAATCATCATCAGGTTGGCGGGTTCCTCCATGTGGAACCAGAGCGCGTCCACACTCGCCATCCGCTGCTGCGCCGCCATGTCTCACGACCTCCCGGTGAAGGCCGTTCTACTTCTTTCCGCTCTCCGGGGTCGCACGTTCGAACTGGAAGGTCTGCTTCGTCTCGTCGTCCACCATCAACGTGAGGACGCCTTTCTCCAGGTCCCAGACATAGGCGTTCCCCAGAAACTTGAGCTTCGGTCCCGTCAGGGGAATCACGCGCTTGTCGCCACACACCGGGCCCACCGCCTGGCCGTCCCGCGTGCGCAGCCGCACCCGGTCCTTGCCCGACACGTCCAGCGTGCCCCAGGCGCGGACCACCAGCGAGTTGCCCTGCCCCAGCGTCGCGGCCTCCAGCGAGGTGCGCAGAACGAAGCAGCCCGACGGCGTCACCTGCAACGAGCGCGCGTAGTCCGAACGAGGCTGGGCCTCGATGCGCTCCTCCCGCACGGTTTCGTCTTCCGGCAGGCTGGCGGCCACCAGCGTCCAGGTCCCCACCAACGCATTGGGAGGCGCCGCCCCCGGTGCCTTCACGCCCTCGCAGGGCGCCGGGACTTCCTTCTCGGGGCTGGGCGGGGCGGGCTCGAAGGAGCGCTGGCAGATGGGCAGGCAGGCCTTGGGCCCACACTCGGTATCGTTCGGCGCGCAGCCCGCCTTCTGGGTACACGCCTTGAGCCGCTCCAGCGCCTGTTCACAGTCCTGACGCATGCAGGTGTCGACGCACTCGGCGTCGATGCACTCGGCCACGCAGGCCCAGTTGGTGGCGCCGCACACGCCGGCCACCGTGCGCGGACGCTGCGACGAGGACGTCTGGGCCGCGGCTGGAAGCGCGGCGCCCAGCGCCAGGAACAGGACAGGGAGGAGTCGCGAAGAGGACATGCCTCAACGCAAGCTAGCCACGCCCTCTGCTCCCGCGGACCCTCCCCGCCGCGGGAGTTGTCCACCCGCCAGCACTGCGGGTGGGGACTCTGCTCTCAGGTGAACTGCCAGCGCCAGGTGCGCACGTCGGCGTGCTCCACCATGTCCAGTTCGAAGGACAGCGTTTCAAAGCGCTCGAACTCCCGCGAGTCCACGCGCAAGAGCATCATCCCCGCGTAGTTCTGCCCTCGCAGCGGCGACACGTTGAAGGACAGCTCCGCGTCGAAGGCCACCTTGTAGAAGAGGCAGAAGCCGTCCACGCGCCCCTCATCCACCACGGGCCGCGAGAAGCGCACGCGGTGCGGCAGGCCGTCGGCCACCATCGTCTCCAGGTCGAAGGCGAAGGCGGGCTCCGGGTCGCACAACAGGTGGTCCACCTCGTAGGAGCGGATGACGCGCGTGAAGTAGGACGGGTTCATCGCCTCGCGCAGCGTCTGCAGGCAGCTGTAGTCCACGCTGGGGAAGCGCTGGCTCCAGATGAAGGGGATGCACGCCTCGTCCCGCAGTTGCACCGGCTCCACGAAGACCTCGAAGCGGTTGGGCAGGATGCGGCCTCCGGGCTTCAGTACCCGGTTGCGCAGGTCCAGGATGCGAGGAACCAGCCCCGCGTCGAAGAGGGCGTCGCCCAGTAACTCATGCAGCAGGACGTCCACCTTCTCCGGCATCTGGTACTGCCAGGGCTGCGCGCGCACGAAGTCGATGTGCTCCAGCCCGTTGCGGCGCGCCACCCACTGCGCCGTGTCCAGCAGCCGCGAGCCATCCACCGCGTACAGCTTCTTCGGCTGACGGCTCGCCGCCAGGAAGGTCCGCAGGCCCGTTCCGGTGCACGCATCCATGACGACCTGCCCGGGCCGCACATACCGTTCGCAGGCTCTCCGCCATGCCTCCACCCGCTCCGGGTCCGCGAGCGCGAAATCCTGAGGCGCCGGACTGGACAGGGACAGACTGTCCGGCACGACGTTGCGCGGTAGCTGGGACACGAGCGTCGAATGGCTGAGCCGTGAACGCAGGTCCATCAATGCCTGGCGAGGCATGTCGAGCAGATTGGGCATGTGGCATCCCCCCGGATGCGTGGGTCCTTCGGACGGGCCTCCCGGCGCGACAAAGCACCGGGATTTCTGAGCATGCATGACTTACGGGTTCAGGACCATCCAGCGAGGGGACGGGATGAGTGTCCCCCGCTGAACAGCCTCGCGCTCAATTCAGCGGCGGTGACGTGCGCCCGGAAGCGCGCGCACGGCGCGACAGCCAGTCATGGAGGAAGGCCTGGACCGCGGGGTGTTGGGACTGGCGGAAGGCCTCGGGTGGGGCGTGTTCGATGATGCGTCCTTCATGGAGCAGCGCCAGGCTGTCCCCCACCTGGAAGGCGGAGGCCACGTCCGGGGTGATGACGAGCGCCGAGGCATGGAGCCGGTGCTTGCCGGTGAGGATGACGTCCACCACGGACTGGGTCCTCAGCGGGTCCAACCCCGCGGTGGGGTCGTCATAGAGGAGGATTTTCGGCTCCAGCACCACGGCGCGGGCAAAGGCGGCGCGCTTGAGCATGCCGCCGGACAGCTCGCCCGGGCGCTGCTTCGCCGCGTCCTCCAGGTCCACCAGCGCCAGCACCCGCTGCACGCGCTCGCGCACCTCGCTCTCCACCAGATGGAGCCGCTCGCGCAGCGGGAAGGCGACGTTGTCCTCGACGGTGAGCGAGTCGAAGAGCGCGCCGCCCTGGAAGAGGATGCCCAGCTTGCGGCGCACGCGCTCGAGCCCCGCGGCGTCCAGCCAGGCCAGGTCCTCGCCGTCCACGCGCACCGTGCCGCGGTCCGGACGCAGCAGGCCGTCCAGGTGCTTCATCAGCACCGTCTTCCCGGAGCCCGACACGCCCAGCAGCACGCACGTGGTGCCCGTGGGCACCACCAGGTCCACGCCCCGCAGCACGTGCTGGGCGCCGAAGGACTTGTGGACGTTCATCAACTCGATGGCATTGCGCTGCGCCGGCTCGGCCATCCCACGCCCCCCCAGGTACCGGCGCCGCGGCCCGGAGGCGGAATTGTGACGGCCGCCCCCATCTGCTCGCGACCCGCCTTTCAGTCGGAGGCAAGCGATGGGCCCCGGACAGTGTCCGTGCGGGGCCCGCGCCTCAGGACTCGGACGGCCCGCCGCGCAGCTTCGCGCCGAAGCGCAAAAGCTGCTCACGCGCCCGGAGCAGCGCGTCCCGTGGAATCGAGAACACGGCCCGCGCCCGCTCCGGATCCCCACACCACGGGCCGCCATTCAGGACGACGTGCGTGTGCTCGTACACCACGCGAGGAAGGTTCTCCGGCGTGAGCCGCACCCCGTCGACCTCCTGCCCCAGCCATGCCGTCATCCGAGGCGACAAGAAGAGTCCGCCCGCGTCCCCCGCGTCCGAGCGCCCATCCCCTGGCAGCGCTCCGGCCAGCAGCTCGCGCTTCTCCGCCAGCTCCCGCCGCATCTTCACCAGAAAGGACCGCAGGGTGCGGTGCCGTGCGGAGTACAGCAGCTGGCCATCCGGACTACGGGCATATGCCGCATACAGGTACGCCGCGGCGCGCGCCGTCATCAGGTGGAGCACCCCAGGGCCGCTGTCACGCACCGCCGCGGCCAGCGACCGGTCCTTCGTCGCGAGCCATCCCACGCGGAGCCCACCGGCCGCGAACTCCTTGGACAGTCCTCCCAGCAGCACCGTGCGGGCGCCGATGCCGGGCACCGCGCCTTCCAGCGTCACGGGGCTGGGAACCGTCTCCGCAGTGGGGCTGGTGAGGTTCACCAGTCCGAAGATTTCGTCCGAAACCAGCAGACAGCGCTGCTCCACCACATAGGTGGCCAGGGCCACCAGTTCCTCGCGGGCCAGGTAGACACCGGAGGGATTCGACGGCTGCGACACGACGATGGCATCCGGCACGCCACCGCCCTGCCCTCGCCGGGCCAACAGCCCCGACAGTGGCCCCTGCTCCACGTCACACCCCGCGGAGACGAAGGTGGGCGGCAACACGCCGTAGCACGGCGTCGACACATAGACGCGCGGCGTGCGTCCCAGCCGCTGGCGCAGCGCCACGCCCAGGTGGTGGATGAGCGGCCACACGCCCGGCGCCACCGCCAGCTCGTCCGGCGCGTAGCGCACCGCGCGCGACTCCAACAGGAAGGCCGACACTGCCTCGGCCAATCCTGTCTGCGGTGCGGGCTCGCGCGGCGCGACACCGGCGGCGATGAGGCCCTCCACCAAGGGAGGCGGCAGCGGCCCTTCGTTCTCTCCGTAATCCAGACGCACCAACTCCGCGTCGTCCTCGCGGAACACCTTGGGCGCGAAGGCGGGGAAGGTCATCAGCCGCTCCATCCGTCGCGAGCGGGGCAACGTCACCACCGGAGGCCTGCGCGGCGCGGGCGCTTCCGGCTCCGCGAAGGAGATGCGGAACGACAGCAAGTCAGCGAAGGTGCGCTCGTAGAACGCTTGCGCCAGGGTGCTGATGCGCGAGTAGGTGACTTCCGCCGCGGCTTCCAAGTCTCCCCGCAGCGGCTGCGGCACCGGCATGAGCAGCGTCAGCTCCAGGTCCGGCCACACCGCGTTCTTGATGAGGCCATAGAGCACCACCAGGTTGGGGGCGTGGGCCTCACGGGCCAGGAACTCGAAGAGCGTGTGCGGCTCCACACCGCCGGTGATGTTGAAGAAGGCGCTTTCGTCCAACACCACCCAGATGCCCCGGCGAGCCGCCTCCGCGACGATGTCGCGCAGCACGGACAGGTTGGTGCGCTCTCCCTTCTCCACCGTGAGCAGCACCATCTTCACGTCGAACGCGGACAACAGCCGGCGAATCTCCGCCAGCGACGTGTGAGTCACCGTGGCGCGCACACCCGCCTTCTCCAGCGCACGGGCGTAGAGCGGATGGAGGTTGCGCGACACCAGCACCTCGTCACCCACGTCGCAGGTGGCCATCAGCAGCGAGTACACCGCCTGCTCGCGCTCGGGCGCGACGAAGACCTCCTCTTCCGCCAGCCGCAGCCCGAAGTACCGGTCCAGGTAGCGCACCACCTGCCGGCGGAAGGACGCGTCACCCGCTTCGTGCGCGTAGGGCATCAGCGGGCCCCGCGCCAGTCGCGCCGCCAGGTCGGCGACGAAGCCCAACTGCTCCGCCGACGCGGCGCCCAGGTCCAACTCCTCCTGCAACGCAGAAGCGCCCAGCTCGCGCAGAGCGGCCCGCAGCGCCAGCGTCTCGCGAGGCAGCGCCAGCCGTGCCTCCCACACCGCCACCTCGTGCCACACCGGGTTCCCGGCCTGGAGCCAGCCCAGCGCGGTGGCCGCCCGCAGCGGCTCCGGGCTGCGTGCTTCCATGAAGAACTCGAACTCGCGGCCGGTTCGCTGCTCCAGCGCCACCAAAGGACGGATGTCCGTGTCCGCCGCCTGCATCACCCGGCGGGCCACCCGCACGTGCGTGTCGAAGCCGCGGCGAGTGAACATCCGCTCGATGATGACGCGCCCTGGCCTGCCCGCGAGGTTGAGCAGCAACCGTCCGGTGGGTGACAGCCGCTCCGGCGCTTCGTCCAGCAATCGCGCGATGAGCCCGAGCCCGAAGTGGTCCTCGTAGACGTTCTGCAGCGTGCAGTAGTTGGACAAGTCGTAGAGCGCCTGCTCGTCGGCCTGGGACAGCTCGGATGGCAAATCCTCCTCGCCCCGGAGAACCTGCGGAATGCAGCCCACTACGAAGTCCCATGGGGCATCCGAAGGAATCCCGCGCAACAGGTCGCTCTCCCCGAAGGACAGGCGCGACGCCAGCGCCTCGTCTCCGTTGAGCCACGCGTTGCAGCGCGCCACCACGGGCGAATGCGGATTGAGGTCCGCGCCATGCACGTGCGCCAGCCGGGTGAACTTCGCCAGCGCGATGCAAATCCATCCCGAGCCCGCGCCGACTTCCACCAGCCGCTTTCCCGCATACTCATCCAGCGGGACGCTCAGCAGGCCCTCCAGGAAGGTGTAGGCCCACGCCTCCGGAGCGAAGATGGACGGCAGCAGGAACAACTCCAACCGCTCCTGCGAAGCGCCCACCGTCACCGTCACCGTCACCAGCCGCAGTGGCGCCGATTCGGGTTGGTGGCGGGACAGCTCCGCCAGCTCGCGGAGCTCGGCCAGCGCGCGCGGACGCCTGTCCGCATGGGACAGGTTCTCGGACAGTGCGCGCAGCAGGTGAAACGCCTCACGGGGTGTGGAGGGGTAGGTCGGCATGGCGCGAGGACTGTCCCGAGCCCCCCGCCCCCTGTCAACGCCGGGATGGCGCCCGGATGAAACCCTTTGGCGCCATGGGGTGAGTCAAGGAAATGCCGACTCGCCGTAATAAAGGGCAGCAGAAACGAGGCCCGCCGCCGCCGCGCCGGGCGGGCTCGGAAGCAGCACGCGCGGTACCGACGGAGCAGCATCCATGTCGCTCATGCCTGTGGATGGACCCCGTAGTGGAGAGGGGGCAGTGATGGAGATGAACGTCTCGAGGCCGGTGCTTGCTGGGGGATTCTGGAAGAAGAAGCGCACGCAGCCGGTGAATCGCGCCAAGGACGCGTCGCTGGTGCGTTGGGAGTCGCAGCCGTGGCGCCGCCAGTTGCGCGACGCGGCGGAGTACGAGCACCCGGTGGCGCGTGCCGCGCTGGTGCAGGCGCTGCTGGCGGAAGGCCTGACGATGGACGCGGACGCGGCGCGCTTCGCGGGGACCAGCGAGGACCGCGACTGCATCAGCATCGCGCAGGTGCTGCGCTTCGCAGATTCGCTCGTGCTGCGCATGGCGCTGGCGTGCACGGATGACCACGTGCTCCAGCTGGTGCATCTGCGCCGCGACGCCGAGGACCTGGCGGAGCGGATGATTGAGTGGGCCAACGCCGGCCGCCTGTAGGCCGGATGCGGCACAGCAGGCACGGACATCGGTCCGGTGTCGTGGCCTGACTCGCTGGAGGCCGCGCGCTGGGGCGGCGGGCGGCGCGGCGCCTGGGCCACGGCGAGGGCCAGAGCCCCTGCGAGTCCCTCCTTGACAGTGTGGGAGCTCGGCTGTTCTCACGGAGACATGCTCTCCTCGCTCGTCCTGGCCGCCACCCTGGCAACGGCCCCCGCTCCCCGTGCCGCCGCTTCGGCGCAGACGCTCGTCCATGTGCCGAAGGTGGATGCGTTGACGGGTCTGGCCGCGTTCCTGGAGCGAGCGGGCCAGCACGCCGCGCTGCTGCGTCCCTCGGCGTGGCGGACGGAGCTGCACCCCTTCCTCGCCGTCGACCCCACGCGGCCCCAATCCCTGTCCGAGCTGGGCCTGGATCCGGCCGGTCCAGCCACCGTGTCCATGCGCAAGGACGGCCGCGTGTCCTGCATGCGGGTGGCTGACGCCAAGGTGTTCCAGGCGAAGGCCGCCGAAGCCATCACCGCCGCGGGCGGCGCCGAAGCGAAGCCCACCACGCGCGGAGGGGTGACGACGATGCATGTCGACCGCGACATGGGCGGCAGCATGGGCTACGCGATGAAGGGCAAGGAGGTCTGCGCCTTCGGCGCCATCGAGCGCGGCGGCGCTGACCTGCTCAAGGAATCCGTCCGGCTGGTGGGCAAGACGCCCGCGCGAGATGCCCGGCTGGGCAAGGTACCGGGCGTGGCATTCGTCGTGTCGGGCAACACGGTGGTGGGCCTGGACGGCACGGCCAACGCGCTGCAGGTGGAAGGCGTGACGACGAAGTTGCAGCTGCCGGTCTTCCAGGCGCGAGGCACCAGCCCTTACGCGGCGATGAATTCGGAGGGACTGCTCTCCTCGCGGGCGTCCATCTCTCCCATGGGGTTGTTCCAGACGGTGGACACGATGCGCTCCACGCTCCAGGTCCTGTGCCCCACGTGTCCGAAGGAGCAGATGGTGTCCATGGCGAAGGCCGTGACGAAGCAGCTCACTGGCCACATGTTGGTGAACATGGACCACGTCCAGGTGCGCGGCTCCCTGCGCGCGATGTCGACGCGCTTCTTCGCGGTGCGCCAGGCCGTGGCCGCCGAGGTGACGGACGTCGCGGCGGTGAAGGCCGCGCTGGCCCCGCTGGGCAAGTTCCCGGACGTGCAGGTGCTGGAGGACGGTTGGAAGCTCCCGCTCAAGGCCGGCAACGTGTTCGTGCGATTCAAGGGCAAGCAGCTCGTCCTGGGCAATGACGAGTCGGCAACCCAGGCCACGCTGGCGGCGCTGACGGAGACGGGCACGAAGACGGTGCACCCGGTGGACTTCGCGTTGGACCCCAAGCGGGTGGCGCGAGGCCTGGCACAAATCTCCCTGACGGACATCCTGGCGGATGAGCTGCTGGCCGCCCTCTTCGCGGCCAGTTCGGAGCTGGGGCCGCTGCTGGCGCGCAGCGAGCGCATCACCGGGTGGATGGACGCCGCTCCTGGTGGCGCCCACCGCGTGTCCCTGACCTGGCCGCTGCCCTAGGCGTCGTCAGCAGCCGGGGCGGTCTCCAGACCGTCAATCGACGTAGTACTCGTGCGCGACGCGCATGACCACGCCGCTATTCGAGAAGACCACCATTCGCCGGCTGTAATGGGAATCGGTGGGGCTCTTCGAATAGAGCCACAACGTCCCTTGAGTTGGCGTGTCGTGCACCTTCATCGGCTCGCCGAGGAGCTTCACGACTTCATCCCGACTCATGCCGGGCTGAACGCGCCTGAAGGCCAGCCACGAATAGCCCGGAGCAAAGTGGGTGCTCGGTCTGAAGATGAGCGACCAAAGAAAGCCGTCAAGGCCATCCAGTAACAGAAGATGCGTCGAGAACCCCATGAGGAACAAAGCAACGATGCCTCGCGTGAGCTTCCGGGCGATATTGGATCTCATTGGCATTGGCCTCCGTTTGGAGTCGCGCGACCCTTCATATCGCTACTTGGGACTGGGCAGTCATTGCCCCCTTGAGTTGCGACCGTCTTCATGGGCGCCACCCGGAATGCAGGAAGCTGGCTGCGCCTCCTCACCTGAAGTGGCAGGACCGAGCCAATCCTTTAGCCACCCATCCTGTGGTATGTCAGGGCGTCATTGCGTGACGGAGCCGACACGCAGCACGAGGGGGAAACCACGCCATGATGCTGTTCCTGCCCCTGGGGGTGGACAACACCGAGCTGGAGCGTCTGCCTCGGGTGTCCATCACCATCGCGGCCATCTGTATCGTGGCCTTCTTCATCTCCTGGGTCATTCCGTCCAATCCCCTGGGCGTGGGTGAAAACGAGCTGCGCTCCCTGCTGGAGCAGTCGCTCGAGCACCCGGACCTGGAGTTCCCTCCCGCGTGTGCGGAGCGGTTGCTGTCCGATTCGGGCCGGAGGCTGGTGCGCAACATGCACCAACGCGTCGCGGAATCCGACGGAGCGGAGAGCGTGACGAACCGGCAGCAGGGACTGAATGAGCGCTGCGAGGAGCTCATCGCCCAGCACGACTCGAGCCTGCTCTCGCGATTCTCCCTGGTGCCCGCGCGGGGACTCGCCCAGCCCGGCTGGCTCACGTACATGTTCCTCCACTTGGGGTGGATGCACCTGCTGGGGAACCTGCTGTTCTTCTACGTGACCAGCCTGCTGCTCGAGGATGCCTGGGGCCGGCCGCTGTTCGCGGGTTTCTATGTCGTGGGTGGGCTGGTGGCGGGCGTGGCCCACTATGCAATCGACCCCTCGTCGGAGTCGGTGATGGTGGGTGCCTCCGGCGCCGTGGCCGCGTGCATGGGCGCCTTCTGTCTGCGCTTCGCCCAGCGACGGGTCCGCATCGGCTACTTCGTCTGGCTGCTGAAAATCTTCCGCGGCACCTTCCCCGTTCCCGGTTGGGTCTGGGGCGGCCTGTGGTTCGGCAACGAGGTGCTGAACTACTACCTCCTGGGCAACAACACTGGCGTCGCGGTGATGGCCCACATCGGCGGTTTCGCCTTTGGCTTCGCGGGCGCGTCGCTGCTGCGCGTCACGCAGTTGGAGGAACGGGTGGTGGCGCCCGCGCTCGCCGCGAAGCAGGGCGGCTGGGTAGCCGACCCGCGGCTGGCGGAGGCCCAGGCGGCGCTCGACCAGGGAGACCGCACAGCCGCACGCGCGGGCTTCCAGCACTTGCTGAAGACCCAGCCGGACCACACCGACGCGTTGCTGTCGCTGGGCCGCATGGAGCTGGAGGACGGCAAGACGCAGGCCGGCACGGCGCGGGTGGAACGAGCGCTCCATACGCTCGCGGGTCGCGCCTCCACGGACGCGTTGTGGTTCGCGATGGAGCCATTGGTCTCGCTACTGCCCATCGACGCGCTGCGGCCCGCCTCCGCGTGGAAGCTGGCGCAGGCGCTGGACACGGAAGACGCGCCGCCGGCCTCGTTGGAGACGACGGAAGCCCTGTACAGCGTGGCGGGCGGGGGCGCGGGCATCATCGCGGTGCGCGCGCTCATCCGCGCCACGGAGCTGCGGATGGCGCACTACAAGGACCTCGAGCGGGCAGCAGGGTACCTCGCGCGCGCCAAGCCGCTGCTGACGGGAGAAGCCGCGTCGGCGGGTGACCGGGTCCGGGAGCTGGACGCCGAAATCACGCGGGTGCTGGAAGAGAACGCATGGAAGAAGCGGGACGCTGCGCCAACGCCCACCGTGGACGCCCCACCCGCGCCGCCGCGCGTTTTCCCCTGCCGCATCGTGGGCATGACGGACATGGCCCTCACCGTGGAGGCCGCCAATGGCCAACGCCGGACGATGGCCATGACGGAAGTGCTGGCGATTGCCGTGGGCATGCTGCCCGTCGCCGGGCCTCCGGGGACGCCGCCGCGACAGACGGTGCTCACCGACTTGGTGCTCTCCTGGGGTAGCACGAACGACGGACCGCGAGTGCTGCGGATGAACGTCGCGGGGCTCGCGCTGAACCACTTCTATCCGGGTGTGGCGCCACGTGAAGCCTATGCGCGCTTCCTCGCAGACCTGCTGGAACGCACCAACGCCAACGCGCTTCCGGACGCCTCGTCACTGAAGCAGGGGCAATACCCGCGCTTCAACAGCGAGGCGGAGCTCAGCCAGCATTACTACGGCGTGGGTGCCGCTGCGGCCTGAGCGAGGCCCCACCCACGACTCCTTGTCACCTGATTGTCGAGGCCGAGCATGATGCCCGTGAAGAATCAGCTCCTTCATCGCTACTGGCTGGAGTTCGACCGCGGCAATGGTACCGAGCCGTTGGCGCGCCAATGTCTGCTGCTGGGCTGCGGCGTCACCGCGTTCACGGCCGATGACGCCATAGGGCTCGTTCGCGAGTTCATTTTCGGGGATGAGCCCATGCTGTCCGTGGCCCGAATCATCGAGGACGTGGACATCACCACGTTGGACGCCAGGTCGGTTCGCCCGAACATGAACGAGCCCGTCAGCCGTGGCATCTGGTACCCCATGGGGTATTACTCATCAGGCGGTTCGCCATGACTGGCTTCGCAGCTTCCGTGAGGCAACTCACTCCATGTCTTCCAGGGCCAACTCGGCCTGCTCGCGATAGAGGGGCACCTGCTCCACCGCGAGCACGTCTTCAAGTAGCGCGCGCGCGCCAGCGGCGTCGCCCGCGTCCCGAAGCCGGCGGGCCCCCGTCAGAGCGCGCATGAGACGTTGCGAGCCATCACGAATGCGGCGGCGAGTCTCATGAAGAAGCGCTGTCGCCGTGGCAACGCCCGCGACGGCGGCATGTGCATCCTCTTCGGGAATGCCCACCTCTCGTGCCGAGCGGAGGAGCAAGGCGCGCACCTCGACCGTCAGCGACAGCGCCTCACCGGCCTCCACGCGTCGCGCCAGTTCACGCACCGGGTCCCAATCAATCGACTCGGCCATGGACTCACTCGCCTCCCTTGCGACGGCGGCACTTATCCACGGGCCATTCGTGTTGCCCTTCGCAATACCGGAAGCAGTCGTAACAAGAGCCTGACCAGGCCTGCTCCTGACACTGGGCGTAGGCGTCGATGCACACCTGCTTCCACCCGGGGATGGCTTCTTCGCTGGCCTCGGACGCGGACTCGACGGCCTTCATCGGAACCAGGTACTTGCTCGCCTCCGAGGCCGTCAGCCCGCAGCGCTCAGGCGTGGCCGGGTGCGTCTTCACGCAGCAACTCACCGTCGAATCCATGGGGCCGCACTGCGCCTGGGCCAGGTACACGGGCTGACGGGCCGCGGTGGAATGAGCGCTCCCGCCACACCCCAGCGCCGAGAGAACAATGGCTGCCAGCGGGCCCCACATCGCACAGCAATGCAAGGATGGCGCGCTTTCCATGAATGGCAGCTTACACGCGCTTCGTACATGGACAACCCTCCTTTCACGCCGCCAGCCTCCGGGCTCGCTCACGGCAATCATCCGAACCCACCGCTATCGAGGGCACTTCGCCGTGGCGCGAGCCCGTGAGGGCACCGGGCGGCGGCCTCGTCTGAAAGTGTCCTGGATGCCGCCCTGCGCGCCCCATATGCAACGCACCAGGTAGGTACCGCAAGCAGAGACTCACCGTGGCGGGTTACCGTTCCCTGGCGCTTCCCGAGTGTTGGGATGCCGCCATGGACCTCACGCTCGCCCCCTGCGCGCACATTCCCTCCGGGCTGCGTGCTCAAGATGAGAGCCAGACCCGTTGGAGCTTCGCCGAGACGTACGCGACCTGCGCTGCACCAGCCGACGATCGCGTGGCGGCCCACGCAGGAGTGGACGTGCACACGCGCGCGGTTCAGCCAGACATTCGATGACAGCGCCGCCGACGGCGGCATCCGCCACAGCCAGCGCATCGTCGATGAGTCGTTGCTTTCGAGCGGGCTTGACCCGCCTTCTTCGGCGTCGCGGGCCTACCAGTAGCGGCGGGGAGGCGCGGCGGGCAGAGGAGGCGCGGGCAGGGGCTCGAGCATGCCGCACTTCAACAACCGCTCGACGGCGTCCTTGACCGCCTTCGCGGAGGTGGCGCAGTCCTCAAGGTTGCGTGCCGCCTCGGAGATGGTGCGCCCGCCCGCTTCGAACTCCACCAGGTAGAGCCCGTCCTCCGCGGCAAGCCCGAGCGATGCACCCCACTTGGCCCGAGCCGCGTCGAATTGGGCGCGGCCGCTGCCGGATCTGGCCGCCTCAATCACGGCGGAATAGGAGGCCACGGCCTCCGTGCCCTTGGCCGAGAGCCGGAACTTCTGCGCCCGCCCGTACCGAACCTTCTCGTCACTCATACCGCCCCCTCGATGGCTGGCTGTCCCATCCGCTTGAGCCAACGCACGTGGCTCTTCAACGCCGCACCGACGCTCTCGTTCGCCCGGTAGCGAATGCCGTGCCTCCGGCAGGTGTCCTCGACAATGCGCGAAAGCGCCGGGTAGTGCAGGTGACACACCCGAGGGAAGAGATGGTGCTCCACCTGGAAGTTCAGCCCTCCCAGATACCAGCTCACCAGCGAATTGCCGCGTGCGAAGTCCACTGTCGACGCGACCTGATGCGTGGCCCAGTCACGGGAGAAGGGACGGTTGGCTTCCGGCGGCAGGGAGAAGTCCGCCTCCTCCACGCAGTGCGCCAGTTGGAACACGGTGGCCAGCGTCAGCCCGAGCACGAACGAGGCGAGCGCGTAACACAGCGCGACCTGCCAGAGCGGGTGGAAGAACAACGGCAGCGCGATGGCCCAGCCAAAAAACAGCAGCTTCCCGCCCAGGGCCCCGGCCAGCTTCAGCCCGCCGGGACGCGGCATCTTCTGCCGTCCCACGCGTCCGGTGACCAGGTCCTTGAAGTCATCGACGAAGTGCCACTTCATGGGAAGCAGCGCGTAGAGCCCCCAGATATAGGCATGCTGGAAGCGATGCGCCGTGTGCAGCCGCTGGCCAGGAGCCAGCCGGCACAGTGGCTGGATGTCGATGTCCTCATCGAGACCGACCACGTTCGTGTGGCTGTGATGGAAGATGTTGTGCTTCCAGCTCCACACATAGGACGAGCCACCGATGACATCGAGCGTCCACCCGAGAATCCGGTTGATGCCCCGATGCACCGAGTAGCTTCCGTGGTTGGCGTCGTGCTGGACGCTGAACCCCACGCCCGCGATGGCCAGCCCCAGGGACACGCAGCCGGCGACCGCCCCCCACGGGCCTGAGGCTCCCAAGAGGAGCCAGAGATAAGAGGCCGCGAACCAGCCGAGGATGACCACCGTCTTCGCGTACATGCGCGGGAGGTCACGAGGCGAGCGCCCACTCGCTTCTAGATAAACCTCCACCCGCGCCCGGAGGTCCTGGAGGAAGGGCCCCGACTCAAGAAACTTCGCCTTCGTTGCTTGCGACAACGTCCACCCGCTCTCACGCCGCCAGGGTCACCGCCGGAAGAACCTGGAGTCGCGCTGGGAGGATCCCGCCGCGGCCATCGCCTGCCTGGTGCCGAAGGTCCATGTAACACATCGCCGGAGTGGACTGTTCCGGCGGTGCTGGGCCTCCTCCAGACTCAATCGCCACGGATGAGACGCGCGACTGGCATCGAGGTGCGCTCGCGGACACCGCCGGAGCCGCTGTCGGCCAAACGACACCGCGTACCGCGCCCCCGCGGGAGGCGTCCGACGCGCTCGCCCCGGCGGAGGAGGAGGCCACCGAGCCAGCACCTCAACCCCACATGAGTCCCGTCACGCCGGCCGCTCCTGCCGCCACCGCCGCTCCTGCTGACCACTGCGCTCCTCGCGCGCCTGATACAGCTCCATACCGCGCTGCACGTCGTTCACGTCGAGCGTCCCCGCCAGCGCCCCATCCGCCTCCACCACGACGAGCTGGGGCATCTCCTCCTCGGCCATGCGCCGCAGCGCCGTCCACCCATCCTCATCCAGCCGCACCACCACGGCGGGCACCATCACCTCGCGCGCGGTGCGCGTCATGCGCTCCGAATCTGGCACGCCCCGCACCGTCTCCAGCGACACCTGCCCCACCGGCCTTCCGTCCTCCGTCACCGGCAGCAGCAACAACCGCTCACGCCGCAAGTCCCACAGCGCCTGCTCCAGCGACGCCCCCGCGTTGACGCCCACCCGGCGCGGCGTCATCAGGTCGGCCACCGGCACACGCTCCAGCGTCATCTTCATCCGCACCTGCTGCGCCTCCCCCTGCGCGCCCATGAAGATGAAGAACGCGATGACGACCAGGAACGGGTTGAGCGACAGCACCGCCCACACACCGAACAACACCGCGAACCCACGTCCCAGCCAGGACGCCACCTGCGTCGCGCGCACCATCCCCAGCCGTCCCGCCAGCGACGCGCGGACGATGCGCCCCCCATCCATGGGGAACGCGGGCAGCAGGTTGAACACACCCAAGAACAGGTTCAGGCTGGCCATGTAGAAGAACGCGAACTGGAGGTTGAACGAGCGCGCCTCCTGGAGCAGCCACGTCGCGCCGCCAAGCAGCACCGCCAGCAGGATGCTCGTCAGCGGCCCCACCGCGGCCATCAGCGCTTCGTCCCGGGGACGCGGCGGCGCCTCCGTCAACTCCGACACACCGCCCACCATCATCAACGTAATCGAGCGCACCGTCCCGCCACGGCGCAGCGCGTACACGGTGTGCGCCAGTTCGTGAATGAACACGGACGCGAACAAGCCCAACGCCACCACCAGCCCCCACAGCACGGGCGAGCCGCCGAGTCGCTCCGGGGGGACTTCCGCCACCTCCGCCGCACGCCGGAAGGCGCCGCCGAATAGAAACGCAAGCAGCGGAAGGACCAGCAACAGCGAGAAGTGGACGCGGACGGGAATGCCGCGGAACGAGCCGATTTGAAAGGAACCTCGCGCGGCACGCATGGCGACCCTCCTATGGCTTCAACCTCCGTCCCCTCCACCCGGCGCGCACGGACCTGGAAGCGGCCCGGTCGACTGCCCGCCCCCTGAGTGTCCGCTCCTCGGCCTTCGGGATGTCCGCCCGCGAGCACGGCCGCGGCCGCCCCGCCCCGCCCTTGCGCCTCCCACATACGCTGGACGGGGCGGCCCCAGCGTCCCCCCCGCCTTGGAGGCACCATGTGGAATCCTGTCGCGTATGCGTGGACGGCATGGCGGATGGCACGGGCCCTCCGCGACCCGGAGAAACTCCAGGACGTCCTGGGTCTGGCCCCCGTGCTCGCGCCCCCCGTGGCGATGCGGCGGCTGGTGGAGCGGCTGATGCGCCACGCCTCCGCGGCCCAGGCCTTCACCGAACGCCCGCGCATGGGCCTGCTCCACCTGGCCGCGCTGCGCGCCCTGCCCGAACACTCCCTGGGACGTGCATTCGTCGACCACCTGGAGGCGAACCAGGTGAACCCTGACGCCCTGCCCTACCTGGAGGCGCGGACCGACGAGGAGTACGTGCGAGCGCACCTGCTCGAATCCCATGACGTCTGGCACGTCCTCACCGGCTTTCCGACGAGCGTGGCGGGCGAGCTGGGCATCCAGGCCTTCAGCCTGGCCCAGGTGGGCAGCCCCTTCGCGCTGGGCATCCTCGCGGGCGGCCTGACGAACACCCTCCTCTACGCGTTCTCCCAGCGCGAGGAGCGCATGCGCGCCATCGTCCGGGGCTGGCTGCTGGGACAACGGGCCCGGCTGCTCTTCGGGGCACCGTGGTGTCAGATGTGGGAGTCCCCCCTGGTGGAGGTCCGCCAGCGCTACGGCCTGGACCTGGCGGCGGTGGATGCAGTGCTTGACGACCCCATGCGTCCGGCCATGGAAGTCAGGAATCCAGGCAGCGCGTCCCCGCCCCAATCATGCTAGACGCGCCCCATGGACCAGACTCCCGAGAAGGACCCCCTCCGCGCACGTCTCGAGAAGATGGAGAAGCAGGCCGAGCTGGGTGGCGGCGCCGACCGCATCGCCAAGCAGCACGAGTCCGGCAAGCTCACCGCCCGCGAGCGCATCGACCTGCTCCTTGACCCCGGCTCCTTCTGCGAACTGGACAAGTTCGTCACCCACCGCTCGAGCGAGTTCGGCATGGGCGACAAGAAGATTCCGGGCGACGGCGTGGTCACCGGCTACGGCACCGTGGAAGGCCGCAAGGTCTTCGTCTTCGCCCAGGACTTCACCGTCTTCGGCGGCTCGCTGTCGGGCGCGTACGCGCAGAAAATCTGCAAGATCATGGACCTGGCCACCCGCGTGGGTGCGCCCGTCATCGGCCTGAATGACTCGGGCGGCGCGCGCATCCAGGAAGGCGTGGAGAGCCTGGCCGGCTACGCGGACATCTTCGTGCGCAACACGCTGGCCTCCGGCGTGGTGCCCCAGATTTCGCTCATCATGGGTCCGTGCGCGGGCGGCGCGGTGTACTCGCCGGCCATCACCGACTTCATCATGATGGTGAAGGACACCTCGTACATGTTCATCACCGGCCCGGACGTCATCAAGACGGTGACGCACGAGGAGGTGTCGAAGGAGGCGCTGGGCGGCGCCGTCACGCACAACCAGAAGTCCGGCGTGGCCCACTTCGCGGCGGAGAACGAGCAGGCCGCCATCGTGATGACGCGCGAGCTGCTCTCCTTCCTGCCCTCCAACAACCAGGAAGAGGCGCCCGTCCAGCCGTGCGAGGACGACGCGTTCCGGGCCGAGGAGTCGCTCAAGACGATTGTCCCGAGCAACCCCAACAAGCCCTACGACATCAAGGAAGTCATCAAGGCCATCGTCGACGAAAAGCACTTCTTCGAGGTGCAGGAGCACTTCGCGAAGAACATCGTCATCGGCTTCGCGCGCATGAACGGGCGCAGCGTGGGCGTCGTCGCCAACCAGCCCGCGGTGCTCGCCGGCGTGCTGGACATCGACGCCAGCATCAAGGCCGCGCGCTTCGTGCGCTTCTGCGACTGCTTCAACATCCCGCTCGTCACGCTGGTGGATGTGCCCGGCTTCCTCCCCGGCACCGACCAGGAGTGGGGCGGCATCATCACCCACGGCGCCAAGCTGCTGTACGCCTACGCCGAGGCCACCGTCCCCAAGGTCACCGTCATCACCCGCAAGGCCTACGGCGGCGCCTATGACGTCATGGCGTCCAAGCACATCCGCGCGGACATGAACTTCGCCTGGCCCACCGCCGAAATCGCCGTCATGGGCCCCGAGGGCGCGGTCAACATCATCTTCCGCAACGAGCTGGCCAAAGCCCCGGACGCCGCCGCCGAGCGGGCCCGGCTGACGGCGGACTACCGCGACAAGTTCGCTACCCCGTTCAAGGCGGCCGAGCTGGGCTACATCGACGAGATCATCCGTCCGGAGGAGACGCGCGCGAAGCTCATCCGCGCCCTGGAGCTGCTGAAGGACAAGCGCCAGGAGAACCTCCCCCGCAAGCACGGCAACATCCCGCTCTAGGTTTCTTCAGCCCTCGCCTGCCCGCCCTCTGCCGCCAGCAGGGCAGGCAGGCGCGCGCGAAGGGGGAAATTTGGGGATGACGAACGGGCTTACAGGGGCCAGGAAAGGAATCTCATTTTGCCCCACCGTCGCCTCATCCTCTTTCTCTCCGACGTCGAAGGAAACCTCACCGCCCTGCGCCAGACGCTCAAGCGCGTCTGCGAAGCGGTGGACCTGGCCGCGCCCGAGGTGAAGTGGGTGGAGCCTCCGCCAGAGGGGCTGGCCGATGCCGGCTGGCACGCCATCGAGCTGGAGCTCCCGCCCGCCCCTGGCCGCAAGGCGCGCAAGTCCGAGCAGCCCTTCCTGGAGGAGCAGCTCGACGCCATGAGTCAGGCCCTGGCACAGGACTTCCGGGACCGGGCGCTGGGCCTCTTCGTGGACCGCGAACACAGCTACGCGCGCGCCTGCATCAGCGGCCCGGGCCGCCCGTCCAAGGCCGTGGAAGGTGAGGTTCTGGACGTCATCCGGCAGGCGGCGCGCTGGCTGGACGTGGAGACGGGCATGCTGGCCCGCCTCTTCGGCGGCGGAAACGCGGCACGCAACCTGTTGGCTGCGGCGGTCGACTTCGGCAACGAACCTGGACGGTCGGGTCCGCCCGCTCCGCCGGAGCCGGACGAGGACGACCGCTTCGTGGAGGCCAAGCTGACACAGGCTCGCGCTTACATGGAGCAGTACCTCAACACCCGGAAGTAGAGGCGGCAAACAGGGGCGCCCCGTGCTAGACGGGCCCCATGCCCAAGATCCGCAAAGTGCTCGTCGCCAATCGCGGCGAGATCGCCATCCGGGTGATGCGCACGTGCAAGGAACTCGGCATCGCCACGGTGGCGGTGTACTCGGAGGCGGACCGCTCCGCCCTGCATGTGCGCACGGCCGACCAGGCCATCTTCGTGGGGCCCCCGCCTTCGCGTGAGAGCTACCTGGTGCAGCAGCGCATCCTCGACGCCGCGAAGCAGGCTGGCGCGGATGCCATCCACCCCGGCTACGGCTTCCTCTCCGAAAACGCCTCCTTCGTCCGCGCCTGTGAAGCCGAAGGCCTGACGTTCATCGGGCCGCCCGCCTCCGCCATGGACTCCATGGGAGAGAAGACGCGCGCCCGCGCGAACATGATCAAGGCGGGCGTGCCCGTGGTGCCCGGCACCACCGCGCCCATCCCCTCCGTGGAGGAAGCGCGCGCCTACGTGGAGAAGATTGGCTTCCCCGTCATGCTCAAGGCCGCGGGCGGCGGCGGTGGCAAGGGCATGCGCAAGGTGGAGCGCATGGAGGACTTCGAGTCCTCGTGGCGTGCCGCCAAGAGCGAGGCCCTCAACGCCTTCGGCAACGACGCCGTCTACATCGAGAAGTACCTGGAGAAGCCACACCACGTGGAGATTCAGGTCTTCGCGGACCAGTACGGCAACACCATCCACCTGAACGAGCGCGAGTGCTCGGCGCAGCGCCGGCACCAGAAGGTGGTGGAGGAGACGCCCAGCCCCATCCTCACGCCGGAGCTGCGCGCGAAGATGGGCGAGGTCGCGGTGAAGGCGGCCAAGGCCGTCAACTACGTGGGCGCCGGGACGGTGGAGTTCCTGGTGGACGTGCACCGCAACTTCTACTTCCTGGAGATGAACACCCGCCTCCAGGTGGAGCACCCGGTGACGGAGTGGGTGACGGGCCTGGACCTGGTGGCCATGCAGATCAAGGCCGCCGAGGGCGAGAAGCTCGGCCTCACCGAAGCCCCCACGCCGCGCGGTCACTCGATTGAAGTCCGCGTGTACGCGGAGGACCCGAGCCGCAACTTCATGCCCAGCCCGGGCAAGATTACGTACCTGCGCGTGCCGGGTGGACCGAACGTGCGTGACGATTCGGGCGTGTTCCCCGGGTACACGGTGCCCAACGTCTACGACCCGATGATTTCCAAGCTGTCTGTGTGGGCCCCCACGCGGCGCGAGGCGATCGCGCGCACGCAGCGCGCGCTGTCCGAGTACGTGGTGAAGGGCATCACCACCAACATCCGCTACCTGAAGGCGATTCTGGCGCACCCCGAGTTCATCGAGGGCGACTACGACACCAGCTTCCTCACCCGCCAGCACGATGCACTGCTGGGCGCGGAGGACCCGAAGCTGAGCGAGATGGCGCTGCTGGCCAGCGTGGTGCACACGTACCAGAAGGACCAGAAGCGCGCGAAGACCCTGCCCAGTGCCGGCCAGGGCGGTGGCAACGGCGGCGTCTCCCCGTGGAAGCTGGCGCTGCGCACGCGCCGCTAACCCCAAAGCTCGGAAGGACTTCCATGCGTTACTTCACGAAGCAGCAGGGCCAGAAGGAAGCGGTTCCGGTGGACCTGGAGCCCCTGGGGAACGACCAGTTCAAAATCACCGTGGGCGCCACCACGTACCAGGTGGACGCGCTGGCGCTGGAGCACGGCACGCTGTCCATGCTGGTGGACGGCCAGTCGTACAACGTCGAGTTCGAGGAGAACGGCGACGAGATTGGCGTGCTCCTGCGCGGCCAGGTGAACCGCATCGACGTGGCGGATGAGCGCCGGCTCCGGCTGCGCGCGGCCAACGCGGCCTTCTCCGTCGAGGGCAAGCAGTTGGTCACCGCGCCCATGCCGGGCAAGGTCGTGAAGGTGCTGGTGAAGGTGGGCGACGAGGTGAAGGAGGGCCAGGGCCTCGTGGTGGTGGAAGCCATGAAGATGGAGAACGAGCTCAAGAGCCCCAAGGCCGGCAAGGTAACGGAGCTGTTCGCCAAGGAAGGCATCGCCGTGGAGAACAACGCCAAGCTGGTGGTGGTGGAATAGCTCCATGGAGATGCTCTGCACCCTGCGCAGTGCCACCGAAGCCCAGCGCGTTGCCCTGCTCCAGGCCCCCGAACGGCTGGAGGACTTCGTCGACGATGACGAGGACTTCGGTGACCCGAAGGGCTCGGCGTTCCTGGAGCTGGACATCGGCGAGGCGTGGCATGGCCTCCAGTACCTGCTGACCGGAACGCCGTGGGAAGGCAGCGCGCCGCTGGACTTCCTGGTGCGTGGCGGCGAGGACGTGGGCGACATCCCTTCCGAGGAAGGCACCGCGCGCGTCTTCACGCCGGCCCAGGTGCAGGCCCTGGCCACGGCGCTGCAGCAGGTGACGCAGAAGACGCTGCGCGCGCGCTACGACGCGTCCGCCATGCAGGCCCAGGACATCTACCCCGGGACATGGGACGAGCCCGAGTCCGAGGTGGATCTCCTGGAGGAGCTGCTCTCCTACTTCGAGGAGCTCCAGAAGTTCATGGCCGCCGTGGCGAAGCGCCGGGAGGCGCTGCTGGTGCACATCGGCTGATGGCGGGGTGACGGCTTCTCAGGCCGTCATCACGTCGTGCCCCAGCTTGAGCACCAGGGCCAGCACCACGCCCAGCACCACCTTGCGCACCAGTTTGTCGCCGCCCTTCACGGCCAGGTGCGCGCCCAGGTAGGCGCCCGCGAACTGGGCGCCGGCCATGGGCAGCGCTACCTTCCAGAGCACCACACCCTTGAAGGCGAACAACGCGACGGAGGCGAGGTTGGAGGCGAAGTTCACCACCTTCGCGTCCGCGGACGCGCGCGCCAGGCCGTGTCCCAGCAGGGACGAGAAGGCCACGATGAGGAACGTCCCCGTCCCCGGTCCGAAGAAACCGTCGTAGGTGCCGATGGCCAGCGCGATGAGCGCGCCAATGGCCCGGGCACGCGCGGGCGGCCCGGGCTCCGGCTTGTCCCCCGGACGCGGCGACTTGCGGAAGGCGAGGAACACCGCCACCGCGATGAGCAGCACCAGCACCAGCGGCTTGAGGACTTCCGGCTTCACCAGCAGCACCAACGCCGCGCCCCCGAAGGCCCCACCCAGGCCGAAGGGGAACGTCACTCGCGCCAGGTTCCCATCCACCAGCCCCGCGCGGGAGAAGCGCACCAGCGCGGCGAACGAGCCGAAGACGGACTGTCCCTTGTTGGTGCCCAGCGCCACGTGGGGCGGAAGGCCCGCGGCCAGCAGCGCGGGGAGGGAGATGAGCCCGCCGCCTCCCGCGATGGCATCCACCATGCCGGCAATCAGCGCGGCCACGCACAGCAGGATGAGGTGCAGCGCACTGACGTCCACGTCCACCGGGGGGAACCTCCTCGCGGGCGGCGCCTGGGTACCACGGGCCCGGCCCGCCGCCCATGACCGCCCACTTCTTGCGTCATCACGCTCCTTGGGCGTCAATGCCGGGACGACTCCGCCCCCCGCCGAGGTCCCCGTGCTCGCTTCCTTCCTCACCGTGCTGGCGCTCACCCTAGGCTCGGTTCCGATTCCGCAGGACCCTTCCGCCCCAACGTGCCGCGCCATCGACGGCAAGGTGTCCTGCGGCTATGGGTGCAAGTCGGACGGACAGCGGGTGCGCTGCGCGCAGACACCGCAGGGCCACTGCCAGGTGATTGACGGGCAGGCGGCCTGCTTCGACCCGCCGGCCTACGTGCAAAAGGCCTATGGCGCGGCGCTGCCGAAGCCGGAGTGTCAGAGCATCGACGGGGTGGTGGCGTGTGGCTACAACTGCGCGACGCAGCCCGGCCGGGTGAAGTGCGCGCAGTCCCCCGCGGGCGTCTGCCGGGGCCGGGGCGGCGAGGTGGAGTGCTTCGACCCGCCCGCCGTGGTGTTCGCCGTGTACGGCAAGGACACGCCCACCGCCCAGTGCCACAGCAACGCCATGGAGTTGACGTGTGGTTATGGCTGCATCAACGCCTCGGAGGGAGTGCGCTGCGCTCGGACGCCCGCGGGCGTGTGCAAGCTGGCCAGTGGCCGCATCACCTGCTTCGACCCCTCCCCCGCCGCCCTGTGCGCCTGGAAGCGCGAACTGCCCGCGCCGCAGTGCAAGAACACCGAGGAGGGCCCGGTGTGTGGGTACAACTGCACCACCGCCTTCTCGAAATCGGCCTGTGCGTCCACCCCGAACGGGCTGTGCAAGGTCTTCGACAGCGAGGTGTACTGCTTCGACCCGCCCGCTGAACAGAAAGCGGACGCGGCATGTCTGGCAGCGCTCGGGCTGGCGGCACTGGATGGCGCGGCGCCCTGAGTCGAAGTAAGGGGCTCGCGCTCCGGCGCTCTGCTTTGATGCGACGGAGGACAGCGGTAGGGTTCGCTTTTCTCGCAGGACGAAGGAGCAAGGCCGCGCATGGCGGAGGGTGAGGTCCGGCAGTACTGGGTCCGCAACGACAGGGGCACCATGTGGGGGCCCCTCACCCTGCCGACCATTGAACTGCTCATCGAAAGCGGCTCCATCCAGGGCCGGCTCCAGATGTCGGAGGACGGGCTCAACTTCGCCTTTCCCTGGCGCTTCCCGGAAGCGCGCGAGGTCGTTCCCCGCGAGCTGTGGGGCCCAGGCGCACCGCCCGTCTCCGCCGCGGAACAGGCCGCACCGGGCGCCCCCGTGGGCGTGGCCCCCGGAGCGCCCGTCACAGCGGGTCCAGGTGTCCGGCCCGCGGCAGGCCCCGGTGTCGCGCCGAGTCCGGGCCCAGGTGCGCCCATCGCGGGTCCAGGTGTCCGCCCAGCTGCGGGCCCTGGCGCGGCCCCCATGGCGGGTCCCGGCGTCCGGCCCGTGGCGGGCCCTGGCGCGGCGCCCATCGCGGGTCCCGGTGTCCGGCCCGTGGCGGGCCCTGGCGCGGCCCCCATGGCGGGTCCCGGTGCGCGGGCCGCTGTGGACCCCGCGCAGCGTCCCGTGGCGCCCGCCCAGCAGGCCCGTCCTCCCGGAGCGGTGCCACCTCCGCCCGTGGCGGGAGCCGCGCGTCCGCCGAGCGCTCCCCCCGCGAGCCCGGCCCCGGCGTCCGCCCCCGTGGCGGTGCCCGCGGTAGAGGGCGATGACGCAGCACCGGAGATTCCGGCCCTCGGCCAACTCGAGCAGCTCTCCCCCATCCGCCTCTATGGCCGCATCGCCGCGCGGGAGCAGACGGGGCTGCTGTCGCTGACGCTGGCGGACCGCGTCGTCCAGATTCACTTCCGCAAGGGCAACCCGGAGTTCGTCGACTCGTCCCATCCCGAAGAGGCGCTCGGGCCGTCACTGGTCGCGGCGCGGCTGCTCACGCCCGAGCAGCTTCAGCGGGCCGAGCCCACGCTGGAGCGCTTTGGCGGAGACCTGCTCACCGCGCTCTTCGGTCTGGGACTGCTCCAGCCAGCCACCGCCTTCGCCATCCTGGCGCAGCGCGCGGGCGGCATTCTCTCCAGGGGCCTGCGGGCTGAGACCGGGACGTTCACCTTCGAGCTGAAGGACCTGTCCTCGCACAAGGCGATGCCGCTGGGCCACCGCTGGGCCGTGCTGAGCGACACGGTGCGCCGGATTCCCTCCGCGGACCTCAAGCGCCGGCTGACCCCGGTGCTCCAGCTTCCCATCATGAAGTCCGGTGGCGTCGTGGCCGCGAGCGAGCTGCGCCTCACACCGCACGAGGTCCGCGCGCTCACGGTCATCGACGGCGTGCGCTCGGTCGCTCAGTTGCTGACGGACTTCGCGCAGGACGCGGACCACCTGCTGCGGCTCGCGTTCCTGCTCAAGGAGCTGGACTCGGTGTCGTTCGCCGGCCAGGCCAGGATGGCGCAGGAAGTGGGCCCACGAGCGCCCGGTGCCGGAGGTGCCCAGCCCTCCACGGGTGCCGCACACGCCGCGGCCCCGAACGCCGCCGCGCAACAGCGCCCCGCTGGAGCCGCTCCGAACGTCGCGGGAGGTCCGCAGCCCGGCGGGGTGGCGCAAACCGCCAGCTCCGCGCCCCAACGCCCCGTGGCAGGCGCGACGCCCGCGGCAGGTCCAGGTGCCACGCGCCCTGCGGGCACGGCCCCAGCCGCCGGCCCCGGAGCGACCCCTCCCATCGCTGGCCCTGGTGCTACCGCCGCGCGCCCGCCCGTCGCCGGCCCCGGCGCCACCGCCCCACGC
>NZ_JAAEAH010000104.1 GCF_010998615.1 Myxococcus sp. CA023
ACCCCGGTCCTGTCACCCCCGGCCCGACGGATCCCGAGCCTCCACCGGTTCCTCCCGAGCAGGCGGATGTCCTGCCCACCCCCAAGCGAACGCTCACCGCGCGCAACCTCAACGAGCTGCGGAGCATGATTGCCGCCGCCATCCCGGGTGACCGCATCGAGGTCGCCGACGGCGCCTACACCAATCAGACCCCCATCGAGGTGTCGGTCCGGGGGACGCAACAGGACCCCATCGTCATCACCGCGAAGAACGTGGGCGGAGTGACCATCGGCGGAGCCTCGGGCTTCCACGTGGAAGACGCCGCCCATGTCATCCTGCGGGGCTTCAAGCTGACCCACGCGGTGGAAGAGGGAGACGTCGCGCTGAGAATCGTCGGCTCGACGCACGTTCGCGTCACCCGGAACGAGCTCGCCCTCGAGGACACGACGTCCACCAGCACCTGGATGCGGCTCGAGGGCGCGGGCAGCGCCAACAACCGCATCGACCACAACTCCTTCCACGACAAGACCAGCTCCAATGTCTTCCTCGCCGTCTATGGCGATGCGCCGGACGGAAGCCTGGGCATGTCGCAGAACGACCGCATCGACCACAACCACTTCCACAAGCTGACCCTCGACAGCGAGGGTGGCGAGTGTCTGCGCATCGGCGACAGCAAGCGCGGCCCCATCAGCGCGCACACCCTGGTGGAGGCCAACCTCTTCGAGGAGTGCAACGGTGACCCCGAGGTCATCTCCAACAAGAGCTCGGAGAACGTCTTCCGCGGCAACACCCTGCGCAACAACAAGGGCTCGCTGGTGCTGCGCCACGGCAACAAGAACGTGGTGGATGGCAACTTCATCCTGAAGAACGCGGGGGGCCTGCGCATCTACGGCCACGACCACCTCATCACCAACAACTACATCGAGGGCAGCACCGGCACGGGCGCCCAGAGCACCATCGTCCTCAGCAGCGGCTGCACCGAGGAGGACACGGGCCTGGGCACCGACTGCAGCGTGGCCAATCGGGTGACGGTGGCCTTCAACACCCTGGTGGGCAACCAGCCGACCCACCTGGTCATCGGCTCCTCCGATTCACGCCGGCCCATTCCGGCTCGGGACCTGCGCGTCGAGAACAACCTCCTCGTCGGTGCGCAGGGGACGTTGGTGGACTTCGAGCGGGCTCCCGAAGGCTTCACCGCCACCGGCAACATCCTCTGGGGCGCGGCCTCGCCCGGCGACATGCCCTCCGCGGGCTACGTGAGGGTGGACCCCCTGCTGGTGCGCGCGGCGGATGGCCTCATGCGCCCGTCCGCCTCGAGCCCGGTCATCGGCGCGGCGCGCTCCTCCTCCGGCGGATTGAGCCTCACCACGGACATGGATGGACAGGCGCGCTCCGGCGCGCTGGACGTGGGCGCGGACCAGGCGGCGAGCAGCCCGGCCCCTCGCCGTCCACTCACCGCCACGGACGTCGGACCTCGAGCCCCCTAGGGCGAGCCGGTATTCGCTCGCTCACATGATTCGGGTGTGGTGGTGACCGTGACGGCCTCGTCCGTTTCGGCCGGCCGCCACACCCGGATGCGGTAGCCGCGGCCCGCAGCACAAGCGCGCACCTCCACCGCGTCCTGCTGGGGCTGGACGGAGACATGGGCCGGCGACAGGACATTCAGTCCACTCGTGAAGAGCGTCCCATAGTGGGCCTGGGCGCCCTCGCGAAGGTAGACGAGCACCGTCGACGCCTTGCGCACCTCGTAGTCCTCCGAGTACCAGCCGTCGTACGGCTTCGTGGCTCCACGCACCGTGGAGGCGGACAGCCCCTCCGGCAGGGCCTGGGTGACCTGGAGGACGCGCCTGCCCGTCGCGTCCGTGACGGACGCGGAGACGCCCTGCGTGGAGACGGTGAGGTCCGGCTGGAACTGCCAGCGCTGCTCGAAGCGGTGCGAGCCTTCCGAGGTGAGCTGGTCCAACACGAGGACCACGTCCTTCTCCAGCAGCATGACCGCGCGCCAGTGGCGCACCCCTTCGTAGAGCGCGTGGAAGCCGGACTGGTAGAGCCACTGGCCCCCCTGCGCGGACAGGCTGGGGCTGGCGTGCCCATCCCGCTGGTCCAGCCCATCCACCGTCACCGTGTTGTGGGCGCGGGTGCTGCGGAAGTAGGTCTCCTCCTCTCCCGGCTCCTCGGTGAACATCCCGGAGTCGGTCAGCAGCGTGCGGCCGGCCGAGTAGAGGACCACATTGAGGGCGTCCAGATGGCTGTGGTCCGTGCGGTAGGGCCCCGTGTCGAACACCAGGTGCGTCTGTGCCTGGTAGTCCAGGGAGGTGTCGAACGAGGAGCGCAGCACCGCCACGCCCGAGCTCTGGAAGAAGGCGAGGCGCTCGGTGGGCGCGCTGCCGCACATGCCCGCCGTCAGCATGTGGCCCAGCTCGGGGAAGACCGCGCCCATCCTCGCGAGCAACACCGGTTGGTGCTTGCGCACCAGCAGACGCTGACTCGCCCCGAGCATGGGGATGCGCCCATCGGGCTGCACGACGTAGGCGGCGAAGCGCGCCATCCGCTCCAGCACGGGCAACACCTGCGCGGGCAGCTCCAGACCGTACGTCTGCGCCCACTGCGCGAGCTGATACACCTGGGTGAAGACGTAGAACTGGTAGTAGGCCGAGTTCTCGATGATGAAGCCATCCGAGCCGATGATGTCCGCAAGCAGCCCCTCGTAGCGGGCGAGCGCCAGCTCACGCCACCGGGGCGCGTCCTTGACGTGCGGGAAGTTCTCCGCGATGAGCAGCAGCGCCGCCGCCTCGGCGAACCCGTGGTTGAAGCCGGCCTCGAAGTGCTCCGTGTCCTCCAGGAAGCGCGCATCCTCGAGGATGAGCCACTCGAGCAGCGCCTCGTCCTGCCAGCCGAGGGCGTCCGCGTGCTTGAGCTTCCAGTACGAATTGACGAGCACCATGGCCCGGTAGGCGGTGCCGTGTTTGTCCTGACTGAAGTCGGAGTTCTGCTTGTTGCCGGCGAAGCTCCTGAAGATCTCCACGAGCTTGTCGCGGTAGCGCGGGTCACCCGTCTCGCGGAACGCCCACAGGAGGTGGGCCGTGGGCCGCAACCCGTAGAAGAGGTAGCGCCAGAACTTCTCGCCGTAGGGGTCCTCCGTCCAGGTCAGCGGCATCGGCAGGCGGATGGGGTCGAACCGGGGCACCGCCCAGGTGTCCTTGAGGAGCAGGTCCGCGACCTCCAGGTCGCCCTCGTCCAACCACAGGTAGGCCACCTCCTTTCCGAACGGGTGGCCCTTCACCACGCACGCGCTCCCCCTGCAGCCCTTCTGCTGTACCGGGTTGGCGTCCTCCCCCCCGCAGGCGATGTTCAGCACCTGGGCCGAGTCGAGCTCCTTCGACGGCTCCTTCTCGTGCCCGCAGGGCGTGAGCAGCCCGAGGAGCAAGACACCACCCACGGCTCTCCATCCCAGTCTTCGCGGCATCTCTCATCACTCCGTTGCAAGAAGGCGAACAGTCCGGTCCAGACAGGCGTCGCTGGACCTACTCCACTCGAATGAAGGCGTCCGCGCCGCCAGGGGCCGTGGCACCGCCGCCGAGCCCGACCTGCGGGAACAGCGCGGCACACTCCGGGTCGCCGGCGTTGGAGAAGCATCCGGGGACAGGGTCCGTCAGCCCGTCTCCGGAGTTCTCGAAGTCCGTGTGCGCGAAGAGCGCGGCCACGTCGAAGACGACCCGGTTGCGCCCCGGCTCGAAGCCCGTGAGGAAGATGGTGCCTTGATTCTCCGCGCTGCAGTCGACGCCGACGTCGGGCGTCCCCGTGCAGCCGTCGGCCCGGACGTGGAAGACATAGGCCCTGTTCCCGCCCGAGCGCACGTCGAGCCGGAGGTACCTGTAGCCGTACGTCCAGCTCCACCACATGCTGGGGTCATCGAGCGGTGGGTCCGCCCACTCCACGTTCCGGTGGTTGATTTCGCGCGGCACCCCCAGCGTGAACTCCACGCCGGTGTAGTCGTCGAAGTCGGGCACGATGCCCGTCACCTCGGTGTGGACCTCCGGGCTGCCCGTGTTGCACGTGCCGGTACCGTCCTCGAAGTCGAGCTTGGCGACCGTCTTGCGCTGCCAGCGGCCATCCTGCGCCAGCAACAAGGGGACTCTTCCCCCACCCTTGCGCACCAACGAAACGTCGTGCACATACGCCTTGAAGTCCAGCAACTGGAGGCTCGTGCCGGGGGCACCGACCTTCTCGTAGCTCGCGTCACAGCGCAGGGGCTCGCCGCGCACCTGGGCGGCGAACTGGACCGAGACCTCACGCTCCCCGATGCAAGCAAGCAGGAGCGAGGGCACCACGAGCACGAGGAGCCGGGGTATCCCCACCCACCCCCACGCGGCCGACAGACCGCGTCGTCTGATGGCACCGACGCGCGGTGCGAGCCTCCCGCGCCCCCGCAACCGTTCCCCTCCCGGATACATCCCATCCCCTCCCCCTTGCCCGTATGAACCACGAGGCGCCCCGCGCGCGACGACCACAGCGGGAGCGGGCAGTTGCATGGCGTGCGCCCACCGAGACTGGCCAGGAAAAGGATGCCCGGCGCGACAGCGCAATCGCCCTCCGGAAGAGGACCTGCCGGGTCATCGCGTTTCCATGGGGACGCGCCTTCCCAGGCGGCGTGGGCGGGCTGCCCCGAATGGACATTTCCGCGCCACAGCCTCGCAGGCGCGCTCCATGCGACCGCTCGCTCCCCGGGGCCCAGGCCCCGCGCCCGCGGGCGCTGCGGGCCAGGGCGTGTCCGCCGCTGGCAGGAGGCTGGGGTCCGGGCGCGAGTCCTGCGCCAGTTGCAGGCCGAGGCGAACGAGGACGGGCAATTGGATTGGACGCTGCACTACGTGAACGCCAGCGGGTCCCGTCCGCCTCGGCCCCTCTCCGAACCTCACCCCGGCAGTGCAGGAGTTGAAGCGCATCGGTTGAATCCTTTCACGCGGTCGGGTCGGGGGCCGGCGCGGTGGTGTGCAGGCTGCTCTTGGCTGTTTCCGCCGTTTCCAGCTTCGTGCCCGTGTAGAGCGTGCCATCACTCCGTCTCCGGTCCCCGCCAGGTCGAACCGGACAGGCGGGTTTCCCGCATCCGGCTCACCGCGAAGGCGTCATCTCACCAGGGTTATGGTTCCGCTCGGTGGGAGGCCTGCTTTCAGGACGGCGTAGTACCTCACCCGGTAGTCATCGAAGAGACCCCAGTGCCCATATACGACGTCCTTACTCCACCGCTTCCAACCGAAGCCCCCTCGCTTCGCTCTCTTCGCCGCGAACCGCCTCACCTTGAGTTCGACGTGGTGTTTCACCCTGTCGAGCGCCTGGTACGAGTTGCCCCACCGAAAATAGTTCACCCAGCCGCGCACGATGGCATTCACCTCCGCCACGGCTGACTGCACCGCGAGTGCTCTGCTGTCCCGCAGGACGTAGCGCACGCGGCGCAGGACTTCGGTGACCTTCTTTCGTCGAGGATTCGTATTTGGGTACCACGTCCCCGTCTTCGGGCTCCTCTTCCACCGGAAGTCGAAGCCCAGGAACGCGAAGGAGGCGCCACGGTCGGTCATCGTCACCGTCCGCGTCTTCTCCATATTGAGCGACACGCCGAGTGCCTCCGCCTCTCGGCGGATGCGCTCCATCGCTCGTGCTGCCCACCTCCGCCCCTTCTCGGAGTCGGGGGCGAGCACCACCATGTCGTCCAAGTACCGCGCATAGCTGAGGAAGCCTCGTCCTCGGTCCAGGACATGGTCGAGGTCGTTCAGCGCGATGTTGGCCAGCAACGGAGACAGGGGCGAGCCCTGCGGGATTCCCTTGTCCCCCGTGCTCTTCAGGAACTGATTCACGAGCGCCAATACCTCGCCGTCCTGGACTCTTCGGGCCACCCGCTCCAGCAGCGACGCGTGCCGGATGCTGTCGAAGTATGCCTTCAAGTCCACGTCCACGACGTGGTGCCTGCGCCGTCGCAGCCCCTGCCGCACGGTGTCGATGGCCTCATGCGCCGAGCGCCCCGGCCTCGCCCCAAAGGAGCTGCCCGAGAAATCGGCCTCGAAGATTGGCTCCAATACCAGCCGGAGGGCACCTTGGACGACGCGGTCTCGAATCGATGGAATCGAGATGACACGTACCTTGCCGCCCTCCTTCGGAATCTCTCTTCGTCGGTACGCTCTGGGGCGGTATGTGCCGGTGCGAAGTTCCTCGGCGACTGCGCCGAGAAACCCTGCCCGTCCCTCCTCCTCGATGTGCTCGAAGGTGATGCCGTCTTGCCCGGGAGCCCCACCGTTGCGCTTGGCTTCCAGGTAGGCGGCTTCGAGAACGTCGGGTTTGAGAACGTGGACATACAATCCCCAGAAGCGATGCTTTGGGGCGGATTTCGCCCGATGGCCTATCCTCGCGCGGAGTTCCTGCGGACTGATGGTGGGCTTTGTCATCCCGCTCCCGCCTCGCTCCTCTGCTCGGAGTGCCTCCGGTAGGGGCCCTTCGCTCCACGGGCATTACCCCGCTTCATCGCTACTACGACCCCATCCGCCGGGCTCTCGCCTTCGCCGGGCTTCGCCTCGTCGGCTCGCCGCAGCTACCTTGCTTCCGCAGGTTTTCTCCGCGGGGCGAGGAGCCCTTCCCTGTTTCCACTCATGTCCTTGTGCGCGTGCCGTCGCCCTCTACCCCGCCGGGTGGTGCGGCCCCTGGTCGTTCTGCGGGGACGCCCTGCTGCCTTCGCCGTAGATGTGATGGCTCGGCACCCGGAGGTATCAATTGACGGGGCCTCGACTGGGCATTCACTCGTCGTTACGGCCCGCGCACTCGCTCACCCCGCTGAACGGGGCTTTGTCAGTGGGCTTCACCGCAGGGGTCTCCCCTCTCGGCGCCACCCCAGCTATGCGGCCTTGACCTGTTGCCGCCTCGGGACTTTCACCCTACGGGTCCATGAGTTCCTCCAGGCATCACACATCTACCTTGACGCTCACCGAGAACGTGAGGGCTGGCGCACCCGCGGTGCCCTGTGACAGCCGCAGGGGCGCCAACATGCTGCCGCGGCCCTGCCGGTCCAGGGAGTTGGTGAGCTCCACAGCGATGTCGTTGAGCGTCGAGTTCGCCCACGTCGACGCAATCGTGGTGCCGGACACCACGGGGTTTCCCTCGGACAGTGTGTAGGTGCCCACGGAGTTGCGTGTCGCGCTCGCCGGCAGGGAGACGCTGAGGACGGCACCGAGGAGGATGCCGACGATGAGTCCGGCAGCCGAGGGGAGGTAGCGCATACCCCGAGCGTCGGAGGGGCCGTGGACTATGTGCAGTCCGCCCAGGACACATGTGTGGCGCTGTCGCCCTGTACGCCCTAGCAGAATAGACAGACGATTCTGGCGCAAACTGGCGCAACTTGCGCCAACAGCAGACGCCTGCTGCAACTACACCCGGCCGCGAGACAGAAAAAAGAGGCAGCTTTCTGGGCATCGCTTGCGCAGAGGTGATTCGGAAGGTATCGGTTAGTGCATCGACGCCACGAACGTCTTCCCGCTAAAGCCGCGCGCTTGGCATCCCCGCCGAGTGTCGCGCCGCTCACCCCTCTCGTGTTCGTGGCACGGGAGGGGGAGTGACTTTTCGTCGTCTGTGCAGCGCCTGTCGTCATGCGGTGCTTCAACCCACTCTCACGGAGGTCGCATGTCCAGATGTAAGCCAGCCGTCGCAGTGCCCAGGCCGTTCATGTTCGAGGACACGACGCCTGTCCGCGTTGTGTTCGGAGAGAACGGAGAGCCGTGGTTCGTTGCCACTGATGTGTGTAGCGCCCTGGCCATCTCCAACAGTCGCATGGCGGTCAGTCGCCTCGATAAGGACGAGCGGAATACCGTCAACATTGCTGACGGCAATCGCGTCAACCCCAATGTCACCGTCATCTCCGAAGCCGGCGTGTACCGCCTCGTCTTCACCAGTCGGGTGGACGGAGCAGAGCGCTTCAAGCGGTGGCTTGCCCACGAGGTGCTGCCGACCATTCGGAAGACTGGGGCCTATGGCGTACCAATGGCCGCCATCCGCCAGGCTGTCGCAGAGCGATTCCTGGGAGTCGGCCTGGCGCCCTACGCGAAGCGGTTCCCGACGCCCTTCTACGAGGGCATCTTCCGCCTGCGGGGCTGGCCGTGGCATGGGCCCGGGACTCCGCGGCCGGGCGTCATCGCCTCCTGGACCAACGACCTCGTCTACGAGCGGCTGGCGCCGGAACTCCTGCGGCTCCTCCGCGAGCGCAACCCCATGGACAGGGACACCGGGCGCCGCGCCGCGAAGCACCACCAACTCCTCAGCGAGGACATCGGCCACCCTGCCCTGGCCGGCCACCTGCATTCCGTCCTCTGCATCATGCGGAGCTGCGCCACCTGGGACGACTTCATGATGCAGATGGACCGCATCCACCCGCGCTGGGGCAACAACCTCCTGCTGCCCCTTCCCGTGGCCGAGGACATGCGCCTCCTGCCCGAGCAGTTCTGATCCCACCACGCAGCCCCAGAGGAGAAGGAAACACCCATGATTGTGAACATCCCCATCAAGGTGGAGATGCTGGACGAGGACACTGCGCGGGGCTTCATCGAGCGCGGAACTATCACCGTGCGCCCCTCCGGGAACGCGGAGAAGCCCTTCCGCGCACGCCTCACGGCGAACAAGGAGGGCCCAGAGTTCGACGGGACGACGGAAGTAGCCGCGACTTCCGTGGCATGGGCCTACGGCTTCCAGCACACGGAGGAAACTGAAGCGGAGGCCATGGCGGATGTGCTGACCGAGATGGCCGACGTGCTGCTCGCCTCTCCAGACCGCTCCGACGCTGCCGTCGTGGCCGCGATGCGCCAGGTGTTGTCCGACCACACGGGCATCAGCATCGAGGGCGTCAATGACGACTTCCCTCACCTCCAGCGTGCCCTGGAGTCCGACAGCCAGGTGGAACTTGCGGAGACGGTGCAATGAGCCGCCCGCTCGGAGAACTCCTGACGGAACTCGGCGCCACAGACGCCAAGAGCATCGTGCTCAAGCGCATCCCTGGTGGCGGAAGCGGTCCGACGCTTGAGTTGGCACGCCAACGCGCTCGAGCGCGCGACTCCTCAGACGTGCAGTGGCGAGCGCATGGCGGCGGTAACGTCATCGACCTGGACTGGAACGAGTACGCAGCACTCCTCAACGCAGGCGCACAGCGCGAGGAGTAGGCGACATGGCTGACCCTCCTCAGCGCTGTTGAGGGTCGGTCCTCCTACCCCGCCACTTCGCGCGCCCGGTCACTCCAGCAGGCTCTTCAACTCGTTGGCGATTTCCTCAATCGAGCTCGTAGCCGTATTCAGGGCCAGCTTGTCGGCAAGCAGCGGGGCCTTCGCGAGGAGTTGGTCCTTCGTAATCCGATGCCAAATAGGGAGGACTTTCTTGCCGCTACTAATTTCAATCGCCGTCAGGGCGTCCAACTCGCGGGCAGGCCATTCCTTCGCAAGGAAGCGCTCTGAAACGATGACTACTCCGAGGCGAGAGTTGGCGATTCCCTGATCGATTTTTCGCCGCAGACTGTCGCCAACTTTCAAGGTCATCTCGTCATACCAGACCTTGCACTCAAGCGCCGTGAGCGCTTCGTAGAGGGGACGGGCCACATCGTCCTTGTCCTCGGTGGCGTGGGAGATGAAGAAGTCATACGACTTCGTCTCCTCCGCAGACGCTGCCGTTAGCGCGCGACTGGCAACTTGCAACTCCCGCATTTGCCGCTGGTGCTCGCGCTCTTTCTCAAGTTGCTCGTTGCGCTGGCGCTCCTCCAGCGCCGCCATTTTCTTGCGCTCCTTCTCTCTGGTGGCGTCAAGCGCGACTACGTGTACGTCAATGAGTTGCCCTCGGCTCCCCACGTCCTCGCCCAGCTGCCCGCCTGGTTCGACGACTACAACCGCTGCCACCCTCATCGCGGATTGAAGATGATGTCACCCCGCGAGTTCCGTACTGTCAATTTCCAAGCTTGAGCTGTCCGATTTGACGGGGGCAACTCCAGCGCCGTGGCCCCCTCACTGGGGCGCGAGCGCGGCTTCGGAAAGGTGCTCCGGGCTCAATACCTCTCGGGTATGAAGTTCTTCCCCGCGAGCGAAGCCTCGTCGTCATAGGCGCCCCGCTTGGAGCGGCGGGGCAGCTTCACCTCGGGACGCTTCACCCTCTTGTGAGGAATCTTCTCCAGCAGGAAGCGGATGCAGTTGAGCCGCGCCTTCTTCTTGTTGTCGGAGCGCAAGATGAACCAGGGCGCATCCGTCGCGGCCAACATCATGTCACGCGCCTGAGAGTAATCGTACCAGCGAGTCCACGGGTACATCTGGGTCTTCTCCCGGTCCGAGGGGACCGGCAGGGCCACCACTCGGAACACCCGGGGGCTCACCCGCTCCGTGATGGCGCGAATCGTACCGCCCTTGCCCGCCGCGTCCCTCCCTTCGAAGACCACGACGACGCGCACCCCCTCCTGCTTGACCCAATCCTGAAGCATGCAGAGCTGGGCCTGGAGCCTGCGAATCTCCTTTTCATAGGCCTTGCGCTTCATGGGTTCCGTATGGGTGTCTGGTTGCCATGACCTCGTGCCCCGGTAGGAGAAGAGGGGGGGCTTCACTCCACGGGGGGGCCATGCCCGGGCACTGGCCCGGCGTCAGCTTCCCGGCGGTCTCGTGGATCTCCGCGCGCAGTCGCTCTCCATCCGAGGGGTCCACGGCTTTGTAGGCGATGGTGACGCCCTGGGGAGTGTCCTCCACGCGGGCGTAGGTCGGCACGCTCGGAGCCCCCGCAGAACCCGGGAGCCCGCTACCGCCCATGGCCTCGTAGTCGATGCCGGGAGGCTGCTCGAGGCCGCGGCGCCCCGATACGCCGTGCTCCGCCTGCCGCTGCATCATGTTGCGGCCACGCTGCCGGAGGTTCGCCACCTGGTCCTCCTCGAAGGTGGTGAAGACGAGGGCCACGCCGTCGGGCGTGTCCTCCGCCCGCGCCTGAGCGCCGGGGACCGTCATGCAATGCGGCCTCACGTGCCCGCCCCTCCCTCGCGTTGGAGCGGGCGCTCCACCCCACCCCTTTCAAGGAGTCGGGAGCATGTCACCTTGCGCGAGAGGGCAAGAGCCCTGGGGAGAGGGCTCTTGCGGACCGGCCTGTCACGGTGAGCGGTCAATCTCCTCGGTGATGCCCACGTCCGTCACGGAACATGCGCCGCCGCTGCTCTCCACGAGGAGAAAGGACTCCGCCGGGAAGATGTTGACGCCGTGCAGGTACGAGCACTCAATGAGGGCGTTCATGTCCCGGCTGCTGCTGTAGGTGAAGACGCGGGCGGGCGCGCTGAAGTCACCGTCACCGCCCGGCGAGGTCGCCACCGCCGTGTTGGGCTTGAAGTCCCAGGACTTCACCGTCACCTGCCAGTGGTCGCCTGGGATGCAGCAGTCCGCCACCTTGACGTCGAGCTGCTTCGTGCCCGGGCAGCTCACGGCGTAGCGCTGGATCTGGCCGGGACGCGACAGAAGGCAGGAGAGTTGAATCTGCTGCCCGCCATCGGACCGCTGGGTGATTTGGGGCTGGCGCTGGCCCGTGGAGCGGTAGTTGAGCTCGCCCGCGCGCGGCGCCGCCTCCGCGGGCTCGCCGGCGGCTGGCGGCTCCGCGGATGCGAGCGGCGAGACGCCGAGCGCGGCGCAATACAGGACGAGAGAAGCGAGCCTCCGGAGCTTCATGAAGGAAGCGGTCATGACGTATCTTTCTGTTGGCGCGAGAGAAGGACCTGCGCTCCAGGTAGCGCCCCGCCTGAGAGCAGCAGGGAAATAGGCATACGGAGCCGGGCCGGGCAGTGTTTCCGAGGGGCATGCATGCGTTCATGTCGTGAAAGCCAGCGTCTCCTCACGCCTGCGACTCTCCCGCGGCCTCCTTCAGGGGCTGGCACGGAAGCACCACCGTGAACCTCGAGCCCAGGCCCGGCGTGCTGTCCACGCGCACCGTGCCGCCCATGGCCTCCGTGAGGCTCCGAACGATGTAGAGGCCGAGCCCGAATCCGCCGTAGTGCCGGGTGGGCACCGCGCGCTCGAACCGCTCGAAGATGTGGAGCAGGCGCTCGGACGGGATTCCGATGCCGTGGTCCTCCACCACGAGCTCGGCCGTCCCCTCCCCGCGTGAGAGCGAAATCTCGATGGGCCTGCCCTCGCCGAACTTGAGGGCATTGCCGAGGAGGTTCGCCACCACCTGGTCCAGCCTGCTCCGGTCCCACATCCCCTCGACGGGCCCTTCGGCGCGCACGTCCACCCGCGACCCGGTTCGGGCGGCGGTCTCGATGAACCGCTCCACGACCTCGCCCACGACGGCCAGGAGGTCCACGCGCTCCAGGTGGAGCTCGAGCCGCCCGGCGTGCAGCCGCGAGACATCCAGCACGTCGTCCACCAGGCGCATGAGGCGCTGCACCTGCTTCTCGGCCGACTCGAGGGCCTGCATGAGCCGCTCCGCGGAGGGGCGCGCGTTTCGTCTCCGCAGCACCGACTGAAGCACGATGTTCATGGAGGTGATGGGCGTCTTCAGCTCGTGCGCCGCGACACCGAGGAACTCCTCACGGACGCGGATGCCCTCCTGGGCCTCCTGGTAGAGGTGGGCATTGTCGATGGCCATGGCCGCCCGGTGGGCCAGTTCCTCCATGAGCGCCAGGTCCGATGGCCCGAAGGGGCGCTTCGGGTCCGTGCGGCCCATGGAGATGGCCCCCAGCGTCCGTCCGCGCGCCATGAGCGGCACGGCCATGCCGCTCCGGGTCCCCAGCTCGCGGATGAGCCGGGCATTCTCGGCGTCGAGGCTGTAGTCGTGCATATCGGGCTCCGAGAGCTCGGAGCGCAGGAAGGGCTTGCCGGACCATGGCGCGGATGGCCGGCTGGAGCGAGCCCCAGTGGGGCGGATAGCGCTCCTCCAGCTCGCGCAGGACCCTCTGCTTCGCGGGGTCGGAGTGAAACCCGGCCACCCGGCGAATCCTGCCGTCCGCTTCGGCCACATCGACGATGCACCAGTCGGCGAACGTTGGCGCGACGAGGCGAGCCAGGCGCTGGAGCGTGGTCGGATAGTCGAGCGACTCGGCGAGCAGCGCGCTCGCGTCGGACAGGAAGCGCACGGCCTTCTCCGCGCGCATGCGCTCCCTCAAGCAGGTGCGCAGGAGGCGAGCGTGGGGCTTGAGGCGGCGGCCAGCACGGAGCCGATGAAGGAGAAGACGCCGCGAGTGGACTGGGCCGAGTTGCTCAGCAGGACGTTCGACGTCGACGTGTTCGCCTGCATGAGGTGTGGAGGCAGGCGGCGAGTGCTGGCGTACGTGAAGGGGGCGGAAGGGGTGCGAGCGATTCTGGAGCACCTGGGCCTTGGCCAGGCGATTGAGTACGTGCGCAAAGTTTCATCAGCGCGCGCCTGGGCGAGCTCATCGAAGAGACGTGAGGCCCGGCGGTACACCACCGAGTAGCCATCCCGACACGCCTTCTGCCCCAGGGCGCATGCGAGGAAGGATTTGCCGACGCCCGTGGGCCCGGTGAGGAGGACATTCTGCTTGTCCGCCGGCCACGCTGTCCTCTACGTGAGCGCCCACGACATGCTCACGCAGTTGCGCGCCTCACGCGCCGACAACAGCTACGAGCGACGCCTCCTGCGCTTCACCACTCCAGCCCTGCTCATCATCGACGACCTCGGACTGCGGCCCCTCACGGGTGAGGAGGGCATCGACCTGTACGAGATTGTCCGCCGTCGCTACGAGCGCGCGGCCACTTGCATCACCTCCAATCGCGCCCTGGAGGAGTGGCCGCCGCTGTTTGGTGACGCACTGCTGGCCAGCGCCGCCATGGACCGGCTGCTGCACCACGCCCATGTCCTCACCATCGAGGGTGACAGCTACCGCAACCCACCGCTCGCCAAGCGCACCCGCACACCGCGCGCGGCCCAGGTCGAGACCATCGCACGCTGACACCTGGCGGAGCCCCTGCCGGACCGGTTTGGCCGAACCCGTGCGGCCCACGCCGTCGCGATTCCTGGGCGCTTCACGTCCGGACCTGATTGGCCGAACCGAACAGCGACCTGATTGGCCGAGCCTTGACACCTGATGGGAGCGCGGCCTGGGCAGGCGTGTACCCCAAGGGGTTCAATCGGTCTGTCCACCGGCCGGGAGCATCGCTCGGGAGGCCCCGTCAGCGGCCCTCCTCGGCCCCTCCGCTCCAGCCCTCCCCCCTCAACAGCGCCTCTATCCCGCCGAAACCTTGGCATTCCTTAGCAACTTCGAGGCCGTCACCTCGGCGGAGTGCTCGGAGTACCCGCCCCGGATGGCGGCCTGCTTCCCCACACCGTCCACCAGGTACTCGCGGACGAAGGCCCGCTGCTTCGCCGTCAACTCGTCGCGTGACGCATCAACAGGGGCTGTCTGGCCAGAGATGGAGCTGGGCTGCTTGGGACGCTCGCTTGCCACGGGGGAGTCTCCCGGGCAGTGTGGACGGCATCCGGCGAGCATCCCCTCAGCGTGGCCGGCGACTCTTACGACGCCGCTCGCGGAGCCCGCGCGCCCAGTTCCTCAACATCTGGCGCACCCGCCTCCGGAACTCTCGACCGAGATACTTCCACGCGCGCTCCCCCAGCCATTTGAAGGGGGGAAGGCAAACCGCCAGGACCACTGCGAGGACGACGCCAAAGAAAATGGGGGATGGGGTCATGCCCTTTAGAAGGGGCGACGACGTCACGAGCGCTTCGAGGGCACTTCACCCTCTGCGACTTGAATGCATCTGTGTACGGCACTGCGTCCTGCCTGCTCTCGCCCCCTGGGCTTCATCTGCTCGGCACCTCAGCCGAGGCGACAACTTCCCTGACACAGGGGGGAAGGACCTCACGGCATTGGCACCCCATGAGCCTGTTTTCACCCGGGCACAACCAGACTCGGGCGCCCATTTCGAATAGAGCGTCAGGACGTCCGACCTCCCCGCGACAGGTGGCGCATGCCTCTCCCCAGACTGACCCTGCTTTCCGCCGTTCTGCTCACGGGCTGTGCGACCAGCCCCGCCGCGAACCACACTGAATCCAAGCCCGCTCCCGCGGCGTCAGCGCCCGCCGAGCCGCGCACCGTCCGTGAAGCGCTCGCCCGGGAAATCACCGCGCCGTTGCCGCACAAGCCAGTGGAGGCCGAGGGAGTCCTCTTCCGGGGCAAGGTGCTGGCCGCGGGTACGCCGGAGCTGATGAAGCGCCCCAATGGGGTGACCATCCTCACCCTCCCGATTGGGACCTCCGAGCCGGTCACCTGCCTCTTCTACACGAGCGCCATCGATGCCGGCGCCGCGGTGAGGAGCCTGCTCGAGTCACTCCTCGATGACGTCACCGTGGAGCGAGTGCGCGCCACGGACGTCAAGTCCTTCACGGGCAGCCCCGCCATGTACCTAGAAGGTGACTACTCGCGAGGCGCCGCTCCAGCCGTGCAGGTGGGTCGCATCAAGGTGATGGTCCACGCGGACCCCGTGCTCCCCAAGACCTGCTTCCACAACGAGCTGGGATACACGAAGACCTTCCTCGACGTCACCGAGTCCATCGCCACGGGCCTCACCTCCACGGCGCCGGAGCAGCCGGTGGCGCCCTACTACAGCGACGTGCAGGTGATGCGGCTGGGCGACGTACCCCTCGGGTTCCAGTACACGGCGCTCTTCGGCTCCAAGGCGGGCGGGAGCATCCTTGAGGTCAGCACCACGATGGTGCGTCCCGGGGCCCCGGCCCAGCTCCAGTTCCAGGACACCAACATCACGGAGCAGGCGGACATCTCGGGAGTGCTCGTCGCCAAGAGCTATTCCAAGCGGGTCAACGACACGGTCGCCGCGAATGTGCGCCTGCGCCGGGAGCAGAACGGGAGCTACGGCGTCTCGGGTCAGGTGGCCGCCAAGGAGGTGCAGGCTCAGTTCGGGGGCGAACTCATCGGCGAGGTGGGGCTCGCCGCGCGGCTCCGCGAGGGCCTGCTGAAGGGCCAGGGCGACGCGCTCGAGGCCCTGCTGTGGGTGCCTCCCGCCGACGCGTCCGCACCGACGAAGATGGTCATCCGCCCCCGCGAGGAGGCGGGAGCCCGCGCCGCCACGATGGAGCTGGGCCCGATGTCCGTGAAGGTGGAGTTCGACGCCCACGGCTTCCCCCAGCGGACGGAAATCCCCGCGGGAAGCGCCACTGTCGTCCAGGGGCGGCTGTCCCAGACTGGCGAGCCGTAGCGGCAGGCGGACGTCGAACACTAAAGGGGCAACGTCCAGGTTCGACGCGGCCCTGGACGCGGGCGGTTGTGAATGCACCGTGCGATGCTGTGGGCCGTCCCCACCTCACGCACACCCATGAGTCCCTCCCGCACAGCCCACCTCGTCGTTGACCTCGGCTTCGGAGACGCCAGCAAGGGCACGCTCACCGACTGGCTGGTGCGCCGCCACGGCGCGGGGCTCGTGGTGCGCTTCAACGGCGGAGCCCAGGCCGGCCACAACGTCATCACCGATGACGGGCCGCACCACACCTTCTCGCAGTTCGGCGCGGGCACCTTCGTCCCGGGCGTGCGCACGCACCTGGCGCGGACCACCCTCCTCCATCCCCTGGCCATGCGGGTGGAGGCCAGCTCCCCCCCTGTGTCAGGGAAGTTGTCGCCTCGACTGACCGGCCGAGCTGAGCACCCCATGGGGGTGAGTGCAGGCAGGTAGCTGTGTCGTACACGGATGCATTCAAGGCGGAGATGGTGAAGCGGATGGTGGGGCCAGGCGCGGTGAGCGCGGCTGCATTGGCTCGCCAGGTGGGAGTCTCGCAGCCGACGCTGTCGCAGTGGTTGCGCGAGGCGCGTAGGGTAGCGGCGATGACGCCGCCGCCCGAGGAGAAGAAGCCCGCTGGCCCGACTTCCTCCAGCCCCGGCTCCGCCCCCGCTTGAGGGAGTGCCCGGCAATGGAGACCACAAGGTGATTGCGAACCAGTGGTACTCCATTGAGCTGCAGGCCACGTCCGCGGAGCCAGAGTGGAACGGCCAGTGGGTGCGCTCGGCACAGGAGGAGGACATCACCATCGACGCCGAGGGCCGCGTGCACTGGGCCTGGAAGCGTCAGACGGACTTCCATCTGGTGCGCTGAGCGCGGTGCCCGTGAGGCATGGCGAGCGGTACCAGGAAGGCGCCGCTCGCAGGTTTTACTGCGGGCGCATGACGGTGTTGCCCAACAAGGCCCAAGGATTCCCGTCCTCGTCGAGCTGGAACCCAAACAGCCCAAACCCGATGAATTGCTCGGGCTCCCAACCCGTGGCACGGAGCCTGCGAACGTAGCTCCTGCCAGCGTAGGCGTACGTACCCCGCTCGCTCCACGCCAACCAGGGCTCGAGGTCTCGGCCGACGACGAGATGGAGCGGGGAGTAGTTCGGCTCGTAGCTGGGTCCGATGAATTCGGACGCGGCCCAGGTCGGCTGTGAATCGGCCAGCGATGCGGACGAGAAACGGATGGCCGCGGTGTGCACAATGGTGCCGTTCCAGGGGTCAATATAGGTGCCATGCTCAGTCCAGGCCATGAGCACGCGATGGTCTTGCTGAATCGCGAGAGCGATGTTGTCCACGAATGAGTGCGCCATGAAGGGGATGGGGGCGCCCACGGGACCCCAGCTTCCGTTCTCGAACGCCTTGACGTGGATGTAACCAGCAGGTGGCCCGAGGTCGATGGCTGCCTCGTCCCAGCTCGCGACCACTCGCGTGTCATCCGCTGCGATGGTGACTCGCCGCGCAAGGGTCCTCGGCGCCGGGTTCTCACTGAAGGGCGCACCGAGTGATTGCCACTCTGTGCCTGTCCATCGGAGGACGCGAACCTCGGTTTCGTCTGGGTTGGTACTCTGCCCCACTGTGATGACAGGCCTGCCCTGTGGTGCCAACGTCAGCTTGACCCAGTCGTACTTGGAGGGAGTGTCGATCGGGACTGGGAAGTGGTCCCAACCTGTCCCGGAGAAGCTGGCGACATGGATCTGCTCCAACCCGGTGACGGCTTCCCTCTCGCGCCACTCGGCGACAATCTCGCCGTCCCGTGCGCTGAACTGGAACGCAACGAGGTTCGAGGCGCCCTCAATGACCGTATGAAATGAGGGGACCCGTTGCCATGCATTGCCGTCCCACCGCGCCAGGGCTGGCACTTGGGTGTTCGTCCTGTAATCGAATTGAAGGAACCCGACGACGGGCATTGTCCCGGCAGCGCCACGCTCAAGCAGGAAGTCTGTTGGTATAGGGAGGACGTCGTCCACGAGAAGGAGCTCCGTGACGCTGGCAAAGAGCCCGTAGGTGGCAAAGTGCCGGAAGGCGAAGTCTGGAAGGCTCGGGTCGAGTGGGTTGCCGGCCAGGTCGGTCAGACTCCGCCGAAGGAGCGTCGCAGACATCTCGACGGGAGGCTGGAGTGGTGATGTCGGCACCAGCTCGAGAACCGTTCCATTTTCCTTGAGGACCGCTTGATGCGCGACCGGCACCGGGATGCCATTCCTGTTGATCAGCTCGGTCGGCTCCGACTGAATCGAACTCGGCAGCAGTGGCTCCGAGAAAACGAACGCCATCGGTGACGATACGGACGGATAGCTGCCTCTGGGGCGCGTGGCGATGACGGTGGGTGGAGTGCGGTCCACCGTGACGGATGCCTCTCCGGCGTTGATGCTTCGGTTACCGACCACGGTTCGCACGACGAAGGCGAAGCGGCCCTCGGCATGCGTGGCGCAGTCGACCACATGCTGGTACGGCGCCTCCATCGTCGTGGGGGCTCCGCCGTTTGTGAGGAGTTCCACGCGCCCCGGCGTGCCGCCCTCAACCGAGACCGAGAGCGTCCACAACCCCTCCCGGCAGAACTCGGGGCCTTCTGTCTGCACGGTGAAGCGCAGCTTTGAATGTGGTGCCTCGGGGTGATGCGGGGGCATCGGCTCGGGCCGGAAGGTGTCGCAGGCGGCGGTGCCCAGTGCCGCGAAGAGCAGTGGTACGGCCCAACGGGCGTGTGTGCTTCGGGGGTTCATGAGGAGCCTTTCAGGGGACACGCCAAACCGTTGCGTCGGGACTCGGCGCGTGCAGCTTGGCCCGAGCCTGCGCTCAGCGGCAACGCCGAGCCGGTTCCCGTCCCCGCGCGCAGAGACCTTTCAGCAGCCCCGTCCCTGACTGAGCCCCTTCGTTCCGCGGAGCTCGCAGACCGAGATGGCGGATGCGCGCGTGTCCCGCCTCTTCCGGCGCGATGTCCTTGAGGCCCCGGGAGCGGCGCCAGTCCATGGTGACCCGGTCCAGGAACGTCGTGGGCCAGGCTTCATCCAACTGGTTGCGGACCACGTCCGTGGTTCCGGCGTGGAACGGTCAGCGGGAGCACTCAGAGCAGGAGGAGGACATCACCAGTTACTTCGGGCGCACCACTGCGCTGCCCACCAAGGCCCAGGGGAACATGTTTTCGTCGAGAAGGAACGCCCCGAGGCTCTCTCCTGAAATGAGTTGCTTGGGATCCCAGACCGTGGCGCGGCGCCTGCGGTAGATGCTCTTCGTGTCGACCGTCGACGAATACTCGGTCCAGGCCAACCAGGGCTCGCGGTCGATGACGAGCCTGAGTGAGTCGTACGTGTAGAACGGGCTAGCGCTCTCGATTGCTTGGCCCCGGCACGAGGGCCACCCCAGGCCGCGTGGTGTTGAGGCGCAAGATAGCCACCAGGCCGGCGGCCCCTGCCACGCACCTGATGGGAGCGCGGCCTGGGCAGGCGTGTACCCCAAGGGGGTTCAATCGGTCTGTCCACCGGCCAGGAGCATCGCTCGGGAGGCCCCGTCAGCGGCCCTCCTCGGCCCCTCCGCTCCAGCCCTCACCCTCAACTGGGCCTCTATCCCGCCTATACGTCAGCCCTCACCCTCAACAGGGCCTCTACCCCGCCTATACGTTGACGGTGTGCCATGAGGGTGGGTCCGGAATGCCTGACATGTTCCGGACCCACTCGGTGGACGGTTGAATGAAGTGGGGATGCGGCGGACGATGCATGGCATGTCCGAGCGCCCCACTCCATCGCGGCACTTCTCCGACGACCCCATCGAGAACGAGACCGAGGACCTGCTGGATCGGAGGCTCTTCGCACGACAGGTAGTCGAGGTCCTCGAGCATGTCCAGAAAGAGCAGTCGAGCACGGTGCTCGCGCTCATGGGCCCCTGGGGCAGTGGGAAGTCTTCCGTGTTGAAGCTCGTCACAGAGAAACTCCAGGCTCCCAAAAGCCCGTGGACTGTCGCTCACTTCAATCCGTGGGAGTTCTCCGACGTCCAGACGCTCGCCTTCGCCTTCTTCGGGGCGATTGCGAACGTGGTCCATGATTTCAAGGATGAGACCGCGTTCGAGACGTTCTCGTCGTACGCGAGCAAGCTGCTCTCATTCGGGGGGGCGGTGACTGCCTCCCCATTGATGGATTGGATTGGCATCAACCCTGGCAAGGTCGCGGAGAACGCGGCGAAGCTGTTGAGTCCTCAGCCCTCTGTCACGGTTCTGCGCGCGAGACTGGAGACCGCGCTCCGGGAGCGAGCCCGTCCGACGCTGGTCGTGCTCGATGACGTCGACCGCCTGATGCCGAGTGAGCTGCTGATGGTTTTCAAGCTCATCCGGCTGCTGGGGCGGCTTCCGAACATCTGCTACCTACTCGCGTACGACGAAGCCACCCTGCTCTCCGTGCTCCAGGAAACCGAGCTCGCGCGAGGGGACACGGGACGCGCGCTGGCCTACCTGGAGAAGATCGTCCAGATACGCCTGGACCTCCCCATCGTCCACGCGCAACAGGCCCGCGCGATGATTGACGAGTCCCTTCGCGACCTGGGGTCGCTCCGCCAGAGCGAGGAGGCCCAGGAGCGCGCGAAGCGGCTGTTCGACAGTCAGGCCCTCCGGAGGCTCAAGGAGCCTCGCAGCATCAAGCGCTTCTTCGCGCAACTGCGCTCGTACCTGCCGCTGGTTACGGGCGAGGTCGACCTAGCCGACTTCATTGGTGTGACCTACCTGCGGACGTATCACCCCTCGGTCTTCCGCGGCCTCTATCACCTCAAGGAGGAACTGATGGAGCACACCCGCAGTCCGACCGAGACGAAGGACATCGCTGTCTTCCTCGTCGACCACGGGCTTTGCGACAGAAGCGAAGCCATCGAGGCGGGCAGGGTCCTCTCTCTTCTTTTTCCCCAATCCATCGAATTGGGTCTTGCGCCGTTCGAGCGCCTCGCCGTCGCCACGCGGCGCATCGCGAGCAGGGAGTGCTTCGACCGCTATTTCTATTTCGGCATTCCTCCGAAGGCCTTCTCGGATGAACAACTCCGGAAACACGCCAGGTACCTTGGAACGCCGCGGAACGCGGAGGCGACGGCGGAGCTCAAGAAGGACCTCAGTACGGACTTCGAGATGACCGTCTCTCGACTCTCCCAGCTCGTGGCCGAACTCTCAGCCACGAATTCCGCGCGCCTGTTGGCGCTCCTCAGCAGTGCAGTCCAAGCCATGCCACCGCGCCGGATGAGTAAAGGAGAGGAACTGTACCTGTTGGGGGCCTCGCTCCTGGGGAAGTTGGACCACGAGTCCTCGCGAAGTCTGCTTGCGGACCTGGCTCCGACCGACGAATGGGACTTCCTCCTCTACTCCGTCTGGCACCATCACGCGCGAAGCACCGCCGTCGGGACCTCGCCCTCCGCGCAGGCGACATCCACGGGCGTCGACGAAGTGATTGCTCCCGCCGTGCTAGCCCATGTCCCCCGGCGACTGGCGTCGCTGCTGAACGTCCCCCTCCAGCTGTGCGACTGGTGCATTGGCGTCCTTTACTGTTGGAGTGAGATTGGGGGACGAGAGGAAGTCCAACGCTGGCTGGGGAAGCACCTGGACAAGCCGGAGTACGCCTGGAAAATGTCAGACCTCCTGGCCATCTGCGTTCCCTCGGACTCGTCGCTGCAGGACCAGTACGACAAGACCATCCGCATGTACCTCGCGAGCCTTCGACAGCTCCTTCCGGCTGTGTTGCTGGCCGAGTTCGACACCTTTGTCACCACGCAGCTCGCCGCATTGCCATTAAAGGTTCGCGGGGTGCTCGCCGACGACATCCCTCCGCGAGTCGTCTGGGCGGCCTACCTTCTGAACCAACTCTAGAGTCCACGGGGACGCCACCGCCCTCAGTGATGCCGCCCCAGGCTCTCGTGGCTCGACACCCACTCCTCGGAGCCCAGCGCGGAGGCCACGGCGCAGGCCAGTGACAGCTCCCCCGCGAGCCCCCCCCGCGACAATCTCCGCGAGCCGTCGCACCTTCCCGCGCCCGTAACAGTCCATCAACTCCAGGCACTCGCGCTGCGTTTGGCCCCGGCACGAGGGCCACCCCCCAGGCCGCGGGGTGTTGAGGCGCAAGATAGCCACCAGGCCGGCGGCCCCTGCCACGCACCTGATGGGAGCGCGACCTGGGCAGGCGTGTACCCCAAGGGGGTTCAATCGGTCTGTCCACCGGCCAGGAGCATCGCTCGGGAGGCCCCGTCAGCGGCCCTCCTCGGCCCCTCCGCTCCAGCCCTCACCCTCAACTGGGCCTCTATCCCGCCTATACGTATACGCCCCAGGCGCCTCCGCCTCCCTCAGGATGCGGACCATCTGCTCCTCGGTAAACCTGCTCTTCCTCACGACCGACCTACCTCCTGGCCGCGAGGACCCTCTCACTCTTCAACTGGTCCTCAAATTGGGGAGCAGACCACCAGCCCGAAGCTCCAGAGCCTCAAGTCCATCAACAACGTACTCACGGTGCTGCACAAGCTACTCGCACTGGCGCAGGAACAGGGCGTCATCACCCACGTCCCGCGCGTGAAGCTCTTCCGGACGGAGAAGCCCGCCTTCGACTTCCTCACCTTTGGCGAGGCCCTTACGTGCTCTGCCAGCAGGACGGCCAGCCGCTCACCGATGGCCTGATGAAGCTGCCGCTCCAGCGTGCGCTGCGGGCGGCGGGCATCAGCCGCGAGCAGTGGCGCATCGGCTGGCACTACCTGCTCCATACCTACGGCAGTCACCTCGCCATGCGCGGTGTCCCGATGAAGGTCACCCAGGAGCTGATGGGCCACGCGACCATCGAGATGACCATGCGGTACGCCCACCTCGCGCCGGAGGCCCGGGAGAACGCGGTACAGCAGCTCGACCGACCCGTGCCCCAGCTCCACGCAGCACCGGGCAGAGACGCCGGAGGGGCACACTAAGGACACATAAGGCACCGAGGACAAAGAAAAGCCCAGCAACCCGATTGGATTGCTGGGCTCGTACTTCCCAGTGGAGGCGGCGGGAATCGAACCCGCAGACAAGGCGATAGGAAACCCCAGGCAGGACGCGCTGTTACCCGCTATCACCTTGATTCTCCTCGGGTTTGTCATCCCGCCCCGTCCCACGCCGTTCCCTCGTGTGCCTCCCTCAACCACGCTGGAGGGGCACACTGGGGGCACATAGGGTCGGAATCATGCGCGTCTGAACCACCTACTCCCCTGGCAATGGCGGCTGCCAAGGCTCTGGCCAAACCATGTGGCTCCCCCCAACGAACCAAGTCCCAACCACTTGCAATTTGCCAAACTGCCCCTCGTACTTCTCACGCTGCGCTACCGACAAGGTCACCATCCAGCAAAGCGTGGCCCCAGCAGCAAGCTGAGGTTCCAGCCACTCTCGTCGAATCACCAACTCGGCGCCTGCTCTGGAGCCTGCGTCTTGGTAGCGGCGCTCGCGCAACTCATCGTGCCAGTAACGATATCGAGCAACAAGTTGGTCACCTAACGTGACGCAGACCTGCTCTGGCTTGGTCTCGACGTTAGGGGTACCGGGGAGCAACCATGTAGCGGGGACGTGAATTCCGCGGATCGCTCGCTCGGGCAGTAGCCATTCATGCGTGTCAGAGTGAAGCCACCACGCAAGGGGAGCCATCATCCAGTCGCGGGCGTATCCGGCATACACAGCAAATGCCATATAACTCCCCGGCAGTGACAGCCGAGGCGGTACCGCTAGGCAATTGATCATCGGGAGCTTTGCCAACTCCGACTCAAGCGGCTTCATTGGCCCGTTGGCAGATTGTAGAAACGCCCTAATCTCGACTTCCGCTCGAAAATTCGGTCGATTGCCGCATGGTCCTGCCGCAAACAGCAGGATCTCCGCTTCGTTAGGATTCCGCTGCTCTAGGCGAGTCCTAACCGCCAGACCAACGGCTTCACTGAGCGTGTCCAGTCCGCTTTCATCACTTTGATCCACCGGCCACCAATCCGGGCATTGGGATGGGCTGACTGCCCACAGCGCAGGGTCGGCCATGACGGCGACACGCCGAGTGTGAATCTTTGCGCGTTCGACATCAATTATCTCCTCGTCTATAAACCTGTGCAGCGCTCGCAGGTATGCAGAACGGAGCACCATCGAGAGCCTGTCGTTAATTGCAAGTGCTGGGTCGTCGATGCCTCCTCGATAGTGATGCTCAAAATGAGCGTTTAGTCTCAACGACAGGCCGTTCTGCTTGGCAAGCTGAGTCGCCTCCCATTCCCACTGGCGCGAGAATGCGATTCCCGACTTGTCTAAATCATTGACCCAGCGGCGGAATATCGGTGCGAGATGTGCACCCACGACGAGTCCGAACTTATCCACGCGCGAGAAGCCGAGGTCCGGCGTCCCCGAGTGCCTCGTTCGAAAACTGAGCGACGCCGCGAGTTCAAGCCCTTCGTCCCCAAACTCACGCAGCAGTAAGTCGACACCAATGGATGGCACAAGGCTCGCTTGGCCGGCAACGTTCACACAGGCACGTGCCGAAAGGCCGTGTGCGGCACGCGCAAGGTGTAGGATAACCAGAAGGAAACAGGAACGAAGTTCGAGCGATTCCTCTGCGTGCCAATCCAACAAAGCTCTCATTGTGGCATCACGGGTATCGTTTCCAGCCAAGAGTCCGGCCAGTGACCAAGCGGCTCGCTCCTGCACCATCCTGGACGGACAGTCGAGCCGGTCAACAAGCAATCGCAGAGCTACTGGAAGACTTGGCTCCTCAGTCACCAAGGAAGAATCAGGAAGCCGCATATTCGCTGCCAGCCCAACTCCCCACCGAATCGCCGTGTCGATAACTTCGCCCGCTAACTCCGGCTCTCCGATTGTTCGGAGGAACCGGACCATACGCTCAGTGCTCCAACTAGGGGCAACTCCGGCCGAGCCCCATTGAGGGCGCGATGTTGCGGTAACGAAGTCAAGCCATCGCACTCTGAACCGAGACTGAATGACCGCCCAGATCCACTCCACGTCAGCCAGTCGATAGGTATACAGCCCCCATCCATACATAGCCTTGTGATAGGAAATCAACCAATCCCAGGCTGCGCCACGCCCCAGTCGCTCAATGGCCAAGTCGACAACCATTTTCCCCGTATGCCTTTCATGCGGGTGGCCGTTCGCTGCCATGTAAGCTGCCAGAGCAGCGAGCAATCCGTCGGGGTCTTTCGAGCGCCAATACGTCGTCCAGGCTGCCAGGTGCGTATCCCCAAAGATGTGAGCGTCTCGCACGGCACGTACAAAATCCGTCAGCCGCGACGGCGGATACTCCTCGATCGATGGCGGACTCTTGTCGACACTCCCCGTTGGGTCAGATGACGCAGTAGACGACTGTTCCGAGTCGGCCGACTGCCGACCGCAGTATGTCAAAATATTAGCGAGCACTACTCCAGCCTCGGAGTCTCCTCTATCTGCGCGTTCCTGAAACGCCGTCAGCGCATCTTCATGAACCAACGTGCTCGCAAGGGCTTTCTCGTAAACAGCTCCCAACGAAGCAGATTTCGCATGGTCAGTAAAATACGCTTCGACGTCCCAGTGATGATGATTACGCTGAAGGCTCCGCATGTACGACGGAAGCATCTCGGGCGCGGTCTTCGCGATAACCTCGGCAAATTCACGCTTGAGATATCGTGTCTCGTCCCTATCAGTGATCTCGTCCACGACCTGAATCACTGGAAAGAGCGCTCGAAGTCGAGCCAGGGCAACACTCGTGCTTACGCCCGGAGCAGCCTGGAGTCCTCCGAGCACGTCGAACAGTACCATATCCTTGTGTTGCCCGTGTCCTAAGAGGTTTCTAGCGGCGAGCCGCGCCAGTTCGATTACCTCGTCTTTCTTCACTTGATGAATCTGACAGAACTGGGCGAGAGAGGCATACGCGGTGGCCCTCGTGTGGAGATAGTCCCTACTCTCCTCCAGGCGTGTTCGCTCGCTGTCGATCAAGAACCTCGCAGCCTGGGAATCACCCATGGGAAGCCGCCGCTCCACGCGGTCCTCAATCCAGACCTGCGGCCATGTCCAAGCCCCCTCGATCGCGACTTTTATTGCATCGCAGCTTAGCGAGGTTCCGCCGGTTTCTGCATAGTACAAAGCTTCAAGATCTTGCGTGATCGCAACCACGACTTGAGCCAGCAACTCCGGCCGTACTGGCTGATTGTCAAGATCGCCTAGATGCACATTGGGTGGATCAATCGTCGCAATTCGGGCAACGAACCACGCTCCCCCGGTAGCGTGTCCAGTTCTCTTGGAGGCTGCGAGCTCAGCAGCAAGGTCACGCAATGTACGGAGGAACTTCACAACTTCGGAAGCCCGCGCATCCAGGCCGGCGGCGGCCGCAGGGTCACGCCCTTCTGCCGCGCTGGCAACACAGGAAAAGAAGTAGGAGCGCGCCAGCTCGACGAACGCGCTCTCGTCCCAACTGAAAAGCACCCGTGGAAGCGACTGGAACGACACCTCTCGGGGCGAATCAGCAGGAACCTCAGCAACGTGTCGAACCCACAGCCGGAAGCACCGGAATAGTCCGGAACGACGAGCTTCCTCGTTCTCAATCCATCGCTCTGGATCAAAGCCATCCTGACAGGCAAGCCGGACGATCTCGTCAACGGCTTCGAACAATACCTTACCTGCTCGGTTTGCCAGAAACCGCAGCTCCGCGCGGATGGCCTGTGTAGCATCCCCGATGACGCAATGCCGCGCGAGCGCTTTCGAGTAACGTCCACTCAAGCACCATCTTGGATCATCGCCATATTCCGAGACATGGGAGCGATATGGCCCGTCGGCCGACGTCGTCAGACTAGCGGCGATCAAAGATGGCATGATCTGTTCGAGTGCCGAGAGCGTATTGTCTATCCGGTCGGAGCGCCGCGAATCGGCAATCCATCGGTCAGCGCACTCGTCGAACAACTCCAGACAAACATCAAGCTGCCCTATCGAGAATGCCACCTCCGCTACCGCCTCAATTTCCTCATCTGTTGCTTGGGACTTGCGTGAAAGGAACAGGTTGAGTTCGAGTTCGCGGCTGCGTGGGTCGCGGCCGTGGAGCGCCAGCCACAACAGCTTCGAAAGAACTCCTTGAGTTTGGCCCGCTTGCTCAAGGTACGCATCTATATAGTGCCGTTCTGTTGCTACACCAAGGCGAGCTACCTCAAGCGCAGCCCATCCACTCGCGGACACTACCTCCGCGACTTCCGTTCGGCTCCGACCCGCCACCAAGGAAGTGACACACCACTCTAGCGTAGCGGACGAGATAAGGGGAGACGTGTCTCCGTTCTTAGCTCGCTCTTCCCACTCATGCCGCCAACGCCAATATTCAGGGGCGCGATTCGTGAGCCAGTCCAAGACCTGAGGTCGAAGCGACTTTATCGAGTCTTGGTGGTCAGGTAACGTTCGGACAAAGGCCAAAAGACTCTCGTGGAACGCAGTCACTCCAGCCCGAGACGCCCCTAAGAGGTGTCGGATTGCGCGTTCCGCGCTCTCAAGCCGAACAGGATCGGTCTGTGGAGCCAAACACTGCACTAAGCCGTCGCGTGGCCAAGCCCAGTGGAATCCGGCGAGCAAGTGAAGGAGGTGGTGTCCTTCCGGGCTAACGTCCTCCCAAAGCGCTCGGTAATATGTCGCCACACTGCTGCCTGGATCGAATCTCGGCAATGCTCGGACATGGCCCGGGTGAACCGAGGTTCTGCCCTGTCGGGCCACACCCAGTGTGTAGTGCAGGAGCAGCGGGTGCCCTCCACTTACGTCGCGGAAGGCGTCAGCCAGCTCGTTGAGCACACCGTTAGCATGGACTTTATCTTCGGGCAGCCCGAGTTCGTTCTTGTGATGTTCGAGCCACTCGTGAACTCCTTCCCCATCAAGAGTCGGAATCTCAAGCCATCGGTCGCGCGGGCACAAGTCGCGCAGCTTTCGCGGAATTCGAGTGATGTCGATATCCTGAGTGCCGACAACCACGACAATGCCGTCTGGCACAGGTAGAAGTAGGTCGAACAGCCGCCGAAGGCCATCCTCACTTCCAGTATCGCGCCATACATGGTCAAGGCCATCCACTATAACTACAAGCGGATTCATGCCTGCACGATGGCGGCCCGCTGCGGAGAGGAACTCAGGTAGGGTCTCCGGCAACGGGTTCCGGCCATCGGCTGCCCGCACCAATTCTCCATACGTCAAGCGAAGCTGGCCGATGATGTCGCTAGCAACAGTCTCCCACTCCGTCCGGTACAGGGTCGTGTCAATCGTTGACAAGAAGTAGTGATGACGCACTACGGGAACGTCAGCGGCGTCCAGGCGCTCAACGAGCCAGCTTAGATAGGTGCTCTTGCCGGCTCCGGGGCTGCCAGTCACGATAACTAGACGTTCGCCGCCCGCAAATAGCTGTGGCTCTACAACTCCTTCGCTCCATACTTTGGGAGCGACATAGTCCTCCGGCACAAGGAAGCCCTGTGGAATCTGGGGTGGAAGCTGCCAAAGTGCCGCTGCGCGTAGATCTCCAAGGGTTATTGTTCCGCCAGTTGATGGCTCGTCCTTGTGGTTGATCCATCGTCGGATCTTTCTCATAAGGATCGACCAACCTTCTGGCGTACCGCCAAGGCGTCGAAACCGTTGCTGAAGAGCGTCTTCAAGAACTTCGAACGACCTCTGCTTGAAGAAGAAGTGGAACGACGCGAAGAATGAGGAGGCGTCTGCCGGTCCTCCCAATTGTGCGGAAATGTTGGCTTGCAGTTGAGCTGACAGCCCACCGAAATTCACGATGCCAGCATCCGAGAGATGAGCGCGGATTGATGCGCTCGCGGCTCGGTTGGTGAGAAGGGCTGCCTCGCTCACCGTAACTCCCTTGGCCCGTATGTCATCAAGCGAGGTCTTCCATTTTTGAAGTAAGGAGGGTTTGAGCTGCCCGCGCTTCCCTGGATCCTGCTTGGTCAGTTCGTCCCAGTCCCACTCGACGGTGGCGTCCGTGCCAAACTTCACCTGCAACAATCGACGGGTGCCATCGGAATGCTCGGCCTGAATGTCATCAAGGGAGCCGTCCATTGTTTCTAATCGTACCCAACGATAGATGTCTGGCTGTTCGAGCCATTGGACAAGCACTTCGGCTGACTGAAGATCCTGATACTCGTCGCCAGTTCGGCGCGCACCAGATGCCGTGTAGGAAGTCACATTTCCCTCGCGCACGTATGGCAACCGCATCCCGATAGCATCCTCGGCCACAGCGGTTCATGGGAACACCTGATGTCGACACCGCTGATGAACCCCCAAAGACAGTGGGAGGTCGGGTGGAGCTTCGGTACCAAACTCATCAAAACTTGCTTTCTATAGTGCCTGCTATTCAGGAAAGTGGGGACGTTGTCTTCCATGTGCGGTTGTGTGCGGCATGCTCCTGCCCTGTCGTGCCGCGAATGAAGGAGTGTAGTGGGCTTGGCCCGATTCAGTGGACAGGTTGACTATGCTGCCAGCCTCTTCGTTGCGGCCATCCGCTCGTACTCGGCTGGGCTGACGTAGCCCAGGGACGAGTGGCGACGCTTCCGGTTGTAGAATACCTCAATGTACTCGAACAGTGCTCCCTTCGCCGCCGTGCGTGTCTCGAAGCGGGTGAGGTAGACCAGTTCCTGCTTCAGTGTGGAGAAGAAGCTCTCCGCCACGGCGTTGTCCCAGCAGTTGCCCTTGCGCGACATGCTGCACGCAATGCCGCGCTCCTCGAGCAATTGGCGGTAGTCCTCACTGGCGTATTGGCTGCCGCGGTCCGAGTGGTGCAGCTCGGGAGCGGGGTGGCCCAGCAGTGCCATGTCGAGCGCACTCAGCACGAGACTGCGGTCGATTCTCTCGCCCATCGCCCAGCCCACCACCTTGCGGCTGAAGAGGTCCAAGAGCACGGCCAGATACAACCAGCCCTCCTCGGTCCAGACGTAGGTGATGTCGCCCACCCAGGCTCGCTCGGGCTGGCCTGGCTGGAAGTTCCTCTCCAGAGAATTCGGAGCCACGGGGTGACGGTGCGCGGAGTCGGTGGTCCGCACGAATCGACGCCGGGCACGAGCGCGTAATCCCGTCTGGCGCATCAGCCGAGCCACGCGCTTGCGCGCCACCCGCCGGCCTCGCGCCTTCAACTCCGCATGCACTCGCGGGGCGCCGTACGTGCCCCGGCTCTCTTGGTGCACGGCCAGCACCTCGACGCCGAGGGCCTGGTCGCTCTTGGCGCGCTCGGACTGCTCGGGACGCTTGTAAGCGTCCGGCCAACGACGTGCTGAGGGGCGTTGAGTGGTGAGTCGCCGCCATGGTCCCTGGCGCGTATGTCGAAGCCGTTGGAGAAGCAGGAGTGGTTCCGGGTCGCCGAAGCATTCGAGGCGA
>NZ_JAAEAH010000105.1 GCF_010998615.1 Myxococcus sp. CA023
CACTTGCCGCCCGAGCCCCGCTTGCCCCCCACGGCCTCAGTGCCCGTACCCTTGAGGATCCACCACGGCGTGTAGATAAGCCCCAGCTTGCCGTAAGGCACCAGCGGGATGCCCCACTCGAAGGCGGCGTAGTCGAACTTGTAGAAGGCGTTGAGGCTCAGGGGAATCAGACGCAGCGCAGTACGCTCCGCGGCGTCCGCACCGGAGGCCAGCTTCGCCGTTCCGTACTTCTCGCCGTAGCCCGCGGAGAAGCCCACGCCCGCCGTACCCACGCCCTGGTAGAAGTAGCGCTGGAGCTCTACCTCGAACGTCAGCAGCGACTCGCCGCCAAAGTAGTCCTGGTACGGCGTACCAGTGAGGCCGGGCTCTTCGTCGATGAGGGGCTTGTAGCCACCCATGCGGAATTGAATGCCGCCCGAACGTGGCGAGCGCAGCGAGACTTCCTCCTCCACCACTACCGTGTCCTGCCCCCAGGCGGGCAGCGTGGCGAGCAGCGCCACGACTCCCAGGGCCGATGCCCGACTCATGACCGCTTCCTCCTCGACGACAGCCAGACTCCGAGGGACGCCAGCATCGCGCATCCCGTGATGCCACCACCCGCCGCGGCGCAGCCACCCGTCTCCGCGCCGCCAGCTCCGAGGTACCCTTGGTAGAACCCGTTGCTCGCAACGGGCGTCCCTGTCGCCGTGGGCGAAGGTTCGCTTTGGTTACCCGCCCTGTCGATGGCAATCGCCTGGACGGCATACTCGACGCCGTTCTCAAGCCCTTGATCCATGCGGAAGACCGCGTTCGACGAAACCTGCCGCTTCTTCGAAACCACTTCACCCGCGCCCACACCACCGTCCTCGCCCGGAACGGACCGAAGGACTTGCACCTCCATCGACACCGCATCGCTCGGCACCTTGACAGAGACACTCAGCGCGGCATCCAGCCCCGTGACGCTCGGAGTCTCCGGCACCGCAGGGGGCTCCGGGTCATAGATGAAGCTGATGGAGGGCGTCCCAACCGAAACGAACGAGTCGTCGCAACCGCCCAAAGTCCCCAGCCGCTTGGTCGTGGCGCAGAGCCGGAACGTCTTGGTTGACGTCTGTGACTCGCACTTGGCGCCGTCCGCCACCAGCGCCTCGGACGCGTTGAAGGTCACCGTCCCCGTCAGCCGAGTATCATTTACCGGGATATCGTCGAGAGACAGGTCGCCCGCCCCTGGCGTCCCCGTGCAACTCGATTCGTTCGAGAGCCAGAGGTGGAGCACATCGCAATTGCCGGCGACACGCGTCCAGTTGACCGTGCGGTCCAAGCCGCAGTTCTCCTGGGAGACGACAATCTGATCGTTCTGGAGGATTTCGGCCGAGGCTGAAAACGTCACGGTCTGCCCCTGGGCAGTCGACGCGAAGAGCAAGAGGCCAACGAGAGTGAGGCGCATGGGTACGCCCAGGCTAGCAAGCGGGAGGCCACATGAAACGCCTTCCCGTCCGCTGGGCATCACTCCAGGAGGGCCGTCCCGCCGCGCCAAACAGGCAGGACGGCCACGGAGGCTTTGCCAAATTGTCAGGCGGGGCGCTCGGCCAGGCGGAGTCCGGCTTCCACCAGGTTGAGGGCGGCGCCCCGGCTGGCGTTGTCCACCGAGGCGAAGAGCGTCACCCACTCCGGCGCCTGGGGGAATGCGCGCACCCGGCCCACATGGACCGCCGGGTCGGACGTGACGAGCATGGGCATGGGGTACACACGCTCACCGGGCACATCCAGCACCTTCAAGGCCCCGGACGTCTTGAGGGCCGCGCGCACCTGCTCCACCGGGCCCGCCTTCTTGAGCTGCACGTTGAGGGTGAGGCCATGGCCGTAGAAGGTAGGCACCTGTACCGCCGTCCCGGCGATGACGGGCACATCCCCCTTGGACGAGAACAGCCGGGCCGCCTCCAGCGTCCAGCCGCCCTCCTCCTCCGTCCAGGGTGAATTCACCATGAAGCCGCCTACCTGGGGCACCAGGTTGAACCCCACGCGGTGGGGAAAGGCGTGCGGCTCCGGCTCGCGGCCCGACAGCAGGTCCGCCGTCTGCTTCTCCAGCTCCGCCACACCGCGCACACCCGCGCTGGACGCCGCCATCAGCGCCGTCACCTGCGCGCGCGCCACGCCGAAGGCCTTCCGCAGCGGCTCCACCACGTGCACCGCGGCGGTCGTCACCGCCCCCGGCAGACACACGATGCGGCCCTTGAAGGTGAAGCCCGCGCCCAGCACATCCGTGTTGAAGCCCGGCAGCACCATGGGGACGTTGCCGTCACTTCGGTAGGCACTGCTGGCGTCCACCACCCACGCGCCCGCGGCCTGCGCGGCCGGAGCCAGCGTGCGAGAGGCCTCGGCGGGCGTGGCCAGCAGCACCAGCTTCACGCCCCGGAAGGCGTCCGGCGTCGCCTGCTCCACCTCGAGCGAGTCCTCGCCGTACTCCACCTCCATGCCCTTGGAGCGCTCGGAGCCGAAGGCGCGCACCTGTTCGGCGGGCACGTCCTGCGCGTACAGCGCGGCGAGCACCTCGCGGCCCACCACGCCCGTCGCGCCCACCACGCCAATCGTCAAGTCGTCTCTCATGGCGCGTCCTTTACGCCACCGGAGGCCGGGAGCGCGAGCACCACGAAGCGGCTCAGTCTTCCTTCAACCGTGCGGTGGGCGCCGGCCCGGGCAGCGGCGGGAACTTCGGGTTGCGCTCCGGCTCCGAGGCCCGCACGTAGTGCGGCTCCATGGCGAAGAGCGCCTCCAGCGACTGCTCTTCCGGAAAGCGCGCCAGCTGCGCCAGCGCCACCGCCGACGGGAAGGTCGGCGCCGCCAGCAGCCGGTGTGACGCCACGCCCTGCGACTCCAGGGCGGCGCGGTAGTCCACCAGCGCGGGCCCCAGCGCCACGGCCCGGGGCTCGGCGGCCATGCGCGCGGCCACCTCCGCGGGTGACATGGCCGTCTCCGGCTCCAGCGGCTCCACGGTCCCGCCCTGACGCACGTAGGCCCCCAGGTACAGGTCGTCCTTGCGCGCCACCGCCAGGCAGTACAGCGGCACGCCCTCGGGGCCCTCCAGCGCCACCGCCGCCAGCGACGAGGCCCCGGCCACCTTCAGCTTCGTCGCGTAGGCCAGCGACTTCACCGTCGCCAGGCCGATGCGCAGCCCCGTGAAGGAGCCCGGCCCCAGGCCCACCACCAGCCCCTCCAGGGCGGGCAGCGTGGCGCCGTGACGTTCGAGCAGCTCCCCGACGATGCCGGGCAGCAGCTCGCTCTGCTTCCGCGGCGGACCCACCACCACGTGCTCCAGCGTGCGCAACGCGCCATCCGGCGCTCGCTCCACCAGGGCCAGCGACAACGTCAACGTCGAGGTGTCCAGCGAGAGAAACATGGGACGGCTCACTACACCGGCGCGGCCCACATTGCCTGCGGAATCTCCGACACCCGGTCCTCGCAGCGGTACAGCCGGACGCGCACCACGCCCTTGTCCAGCATGTCCAGCTTCCGGGCAGCGCCCTTGGACAGGTCCACGATGCGCCCGTCGATGAAGGGCCCCCGGTCATTCACGCGCACCTTCACCGCGCGCCCGTTCTCCATGTTCACCACGCGCAGGCACGAGCCGAAGCGCAGCTTGCGGTGCGCGGCCGTCATCGCCTCCTGGTCGAAGCGCTCCCCGCTCGCGGTGGGCCGCCCGTGCAGGCCGGGGCCATAGAACGAGGCCAACCCTTCGCCCAGGTACGAGCGCGGCATCTGTTCGCGCCGCGCCACTCCGGGCGTAGCACCGCGGGACTTCGGCGACTTCGACGGGCGGACGGGTTCCTCCACCGGGTCGGGCCTGGCCGCGCGCGAGGCGCACGCGGAGGTGAAGCCCAAGCAGAGCAGTCCGGCAACGGCGATTCCTCGCATGCGTCCTCTAGCGGGTGATGTCGTTGGTCACTGCCAACAGCATCAGCAGGACGAGCAGCGCGAGCCCCACCATGTTGGCCACCTCGCGGACGCGAACAGGGATGGGGCGACGGCGAATTCCCTCCCAGGCGGCGGAAAGCAGGTGGAAGCCGTCCAGCACGGGGATGGGCAACAGGTTCATCACCCCCAGGTTGATGGAGATGAGCGCCATCAGGTGGAGGAAGCTGTCCAGGCCCTGCTCGGCGCTCTTCGACGCCAACTGGTACATCATGATGGGGCCGCCCACGGTGTTCATCGGCACCGAGCCCACCAGCAGCCCGCCGAGGACCCGCACCATCTGCCCGACAATCTTCGGGACGATGAGCGCGGCCTGCTTCAGCGCGGCGCCCGGCCCCAGATGCACCGTCACCTCGTCCAGCACCGGCATGTCCGCCGCGGAGAGCACCCAGTTGCGCACGCCCAGGACGATGGGCGAGCTCGCCGTGCCCATCTCGTCCTCCGTCTTCAGCGGCGCCTGCGCCAGCGTCTCCGTGCGCTCGCCGCCCGCCCCCCGCCACGTCAGCTGGAAGGAACGATCCTTCAGGGCGTTCAGCTTCGAGGAGAACTTGACGAAGGACTCCGGCTTCTCGCCATCCAGGGCGATGATGCGGTCTCCGGGCCGCAGGCCGCCCTTCTCGGCCGCGCTCCCCGGCGCCACGGTGGCCAGGTACAGGTCGGACGTCTCCGCGCCCACCGTCGCCAGCCCCACGCCCGGCTGCTTCGGCACGGTGAGCTTCAGCACGGAGGGCACCCGCCCCGTCACGACGCCCGCCGCCACGGAGTCCATGCGCCGGAGAGTGAGCTCCAGAGGTGTGCCCTCCGCGTGCTTGTCCAGTTCCTGCTGGAAGCGCGCTTCCGTCTCCACGCTCACGCCGTTGACGGCCAGGATGCGGTCGAAGGTCCGCAGTCCGGCCTGCTCCGCCACCGAGCCCGGCGGCACGCCGACGATGGGCGGCTTCGACACGGCCTCCACGCCAATGGAGCCGCGCTCCACCGTGTCGATGGGGGACGTCTCCACGTTCTTCGTGGGCGTCACGTCCAGCGTCAGCTTCTGTCCGTTGCGCTCCAGGACGATGGGGACGGGCCGCTCGAAGCGGCCGACGAACGCCTCCCGCATGTCGTTGAACGTGCGCACCGGCTCGCCATCCACGGACAGGATGCGGTCTCCAGGGCGGATGCCGGCGGCCTGCGCGGGCATGCCCTCGCTCACCGTTCCCACGTAGGTGGAGGTGGCCTGGTGCGGGCCCAGGAAGACGAAGAAATAGACGAGGATGGGGAAGATGAGGTTGAAGGCCGGCCCCGCCAGGACGATGAGGCCGCGCTTCCATGGGGGCTGCGCCAGGAAGCCCCGGCTGGCCTCCTCCGGGCTGAGCTCCTCGTGGGGCATGTCCCCCGCCATCTTCACGTAGCCGCCCAGCGGCAGCAGGGCAATCTGGTACTCCGTCTCGCCCTTGGTGAAGCCGATCAACTTGGGTCCGAAGCCGATGGAGAACTTCAGGACCTTCACACCACAGGCCTTCGCCACCAGGAAGTGGCCAAGCTCGTGCACCGTGACGAGCACGCCGAGCAGAATGACGAAGAACCCGATGTTTTGGAGCATGGGCGCAACAGTAATCGTGGGCGCCCAGGCGGACAACGCGCAACCGGGCCCGCCGAGCAGACGGGCAGCCGGAAAGAGCGGTCCCTAGGGCAGCAGGCCCCGGACGAACTGCACGTAGACGAACACCAGGGGTGCGTTGAACAGGAGCGCGTCGATGCGATCCAACACACCACCGTGCCCGGGGATGAGGAAGCCCGAGTCCTTCACCCCGTAGGCCCGCTTCAGCATGGACTCACACAGGTCGCCCACCGGCCCCAGGATACCGCCGGCGACACCCAGCAGCACGCAGTCCCACACCGTGAACACCGGGAAGAAGAACTGCCGGGCAATGAACATACCGCCCACCGAGCCCAGCATGCCCCCGAAGAAGCCCTCCCACGTCTTGTTGGGGCTCACCTCCGGGTAGAGCTTGTGCTTCCCCAGGAACCGCCCGAAGAAGTAGGCGGCGGTGTCATTGGCCCAGGTGATGACCAGCGCGCAGATGACCCAGGCCATGCCGTGGTCGGGCAACAAGCGCAGCGCGGACACGGCCGTGAGGCCCACCGCGCCGTAGAGGAAGCCGTTGACCAGATGCGCCGTGCGAGTGGGCGCCTCCGCCAACGGCCCCTTGAAGAGGTGGTAGATCCACGCGAAGAACGCGAAGACGATGGTGAGCCAGAAGGCCGTCTCACCCGTGCGCGCCGCGTCCCGCAACGGCAGGAAGGGCAGCACCGCGGCGAAGGCCATTCCGACCCAGGAAGCCACCGTCAGGCGCTTCTGGACGATGAGGTAGTACTCACCCACGCACGCGGCGGCGGCGGCGCCCAACAGGGCCGCGCTCCAGTAGCCACCGAGGATCAACAGCAGGAGGACCAGCGGCAGCAGTGTCACCGCGGAGACGACGCGGATGACGAGGTTTCGGTTCTTGTCGTTCACGCCTTGGCCTGCTGAGGAGCGTCCTCCCGCTGCACCTGTGCGGACGTGAGGCCGAAGCGGCGCTCACGCTGCTGGTACTGCGACACGCAGCGGAGGAACTCGTCAGTACGGAAGTCCGGCCACAAGGCGTCGGTGAAGCACATCTCCGCGTACGCCATCTGCCAGAGCAGGAAGTTGGACACGCGCAGCTCCCCGCTGGTCCTCACCATCAGGTCCAACGGGGGCAGTCCCTGCGTCCAGAGGAACTGCTCGAAGTCGCTCTCCTCCAACCGTCCCGCCGCCAGCTCACCACGCTCCACGGCCTCGGCCAGCCGCCGCGCCGCGTGGAGGATTTCCTCCCGCCCGCCGTAGGACAACGCCAGCGACAGCACCATGCCGGTGTTGTGCGCGGAGTCGGCCCGGAGCCGGTCCAGCGGATCGCGCACGTAGCGCGGCAGCCGGTCCACGTCTCCAATGGCGTTGAGGCGGATGCCGTTGTCCAGGATTTCGGAGCGCTCGAGCTCCAGATACTCCCGGAGCAGGTCCATCAATCCGGCGACCTCTTCCGCCGGACGCGCCCAGTTCTGCGACGAGAACGCGTAGAGCGTCAGCGCCTGGATGCCCAGGCGGCGCGCGGTGCGCGTCACTTCACGCACACTCGACGTCGCCTCCCGGTGCCCCTCCAGCCGGGGCAGCCCTCGGGACTCCGCCCATCGCCCGTTGCCGTCCATGATGATGCCCACGTGGCGCGGCATCGGCCGGGCCTTGACGGCTTGTTCCAGGGTGGAAATCACTGAAGGGCGTTCCATGAAGCCGCGCACCCTAGCGATGCCGCCGCGCGCCGTCCACGGGCGCGTGCCCCAACCGTCACGGTCGGCCCCTGACTGGTCGCCCGGTGGCGGTGGGTGGCCGCTCCCCGTCAGAGTGCATGGATCATGTAGGCATAGGTAGGCAACCATTCACTCGGTGGCCTCTCAGCCCAGGGGCCAATCCGGGCTGGCAATCTCCATGGGGCCGTCGCGCCAGGACGTGTAGGCGTCCTCGTCCGCGACCTGGTACGGCCTGCCGAAGGCGCGCGCGAAGTAGTCGCCCCAATGCGGCTGGGAGCCGTCGGCGTCCGTGAAACCGTACTCGCGGGCCAGGGCCCAGGAGCTGAAGACGCGGCCGGCCTTGGCGCCCACGTTCGGATCCGCCGCGAGCGCCGCCACCGCCCGGCCCACGTAGAAGGGGCTCTCCGAGGCGATGAAGTGCGGATCCTTCGCCGCGCCATCGCGCCAGTTCGCTTCCGTGACGCCGAAGTTCTCCAGCATCTCCTCGGAGCGGAGGAAGCCGGGCGTCAGCGCCAGCGCGGTGGCCTTCGTGCGGCGCAGCTCCCGGGACATCCCGAAGGCGAGCCGGATGACGGACATCTTCACCAGGTCGTACCAGAGGTTGCCGCGGTAGCCGAACGAGTCCCCATCCGTGATTTCGACGATAAGCCCCCGCTCACCGCCCAGCATGAGCGGCACGGCGTGGCGGCTGGTGAGGAGGTGCGTGAAGACAGCGCGCTCGAACATCTGCTGTCCCTTCGCGGCGGACTGTTTCCAGAACGCCGGGCCGAACTCGGTGAGTCCGTCGCCGCCCCAGATGTCGTTCACCAGGATGTCGAGCCGCCCCTGCTCCCGCTGGATGCGCGCGCAAAGGGCTTCGACCTCCGATTCGACGGAGTGGTCCACGCGGACGGCGATGCCCCGGCCACCCTTGGCGTCAACGATTTCGGCGGTCTCCTCGATGGTCTCCGGACGCGAGCCCGTCGCGGGCCGTCCTCGCACGCTGCGCCCGGTGCAGTACACGGTGGCGCCCGCCTCTCCCAACATGGTGGCGATGCCGCGCCCCGCGCCTCGGGTGGCTCCAGCGACCAGGGCGACACGTCCTTCGAGTGGCTTCATGGCGGGCACTCCTCCAAGCCCACGGGCGACCGTGGACCGCAGTGGGTTCGTGTTCGCACCCTAGGCAGGGAATCCTGACATCTCCTGTCATGATTCCCCGCCTAGACTTCGCACTGGAACCTGCCCATGCGCGCCGACCGACTCGTCAGTTTGACGCTGCTCCTCCAGACACGCCCGAAGATGACGGCGGGCGAGCTGGCAAGGGAGCTCGAGGTCTCCGAACGGACCATCCACCGGGACCTCGACGCGCTCTCCGGCGCGGGCGTGCCCGTGTACGCCACCCGAGGCGCCGCGGGCGGCGTGGCGTTGATGGAAGGCTGGCGTACCCAACTCACGGGCTTCACCCGGGCGGAGCTGCATGCACTGGCGGCCGTGGCGGCACCGGGGGCCCTGGATGACTTGGGCCTGACGTCGGCGCTGCGTTCGGGCCTGGTGAAGATGGCGGCCTCCCTGCCCGCACTCCAGCAACCCGCGCTGGAGTACGCACGCCAGCGGCTTCACGTGGATGCGTCCTCGTGGTTTCCAGAACGCGAGGCCGTGCCTCATCTGGCGACACTGCGCGACGCGGTCTGGCAGGACCGGCGCGTGTCGCTGACGTACCGAGACTTCGAAGGCAAGCCGAGCCGCAAGGTGGTGGACCCGTACGCGCTCGTCATCAAGGCGGACCGTTGGTACCTCGTCGCGAGCGGGGGCGAGGATGAACCGCGTGTGTATCGAGGCTCGCGTGTGGAAGGTGCACGGATACGCCCGGAGACCTTCATCCGGCCGGCGCGCTTCGACCTGCCCGCGTTCTGGAAGGCGTGGTGCTCACGCTTCGCGGAGAAGCGCGCGCAATACGAAGTCACGCTGCGATTGACGGAGGAGGCGCTGGAGGCGCTGCGGAAGATTCGGCCGCGAGCGGAGGGTGCACGGTTGGATTCCGCGCCGCTCGCAGCGGATGGACGCAAGACAGTGGTCGTGGACTTCGAGCGCGAAGCGATTGCCTTCAGCCAGCTCTGCGACGTCGGATCGGGTTTCGAGGTGCTCGCCCCGGAAGCACTGCGAACGAAGCTCCTGAAACTGGCGGCGGGCATCCTCGACACGCATCGCAGTACCACTCCTTGACGCACGGCCAGGCGAAGCTTGCGCTGTTGGGAAAGCCTCGCAGGGACTACGCGGGCACAGCAATTTGCACACCCTTTCTTAGACAAAAGAACGAGCGTGGTAGCTTTGCCATTCATGGAAAGCTCCATTCTCAAGAAAGCACCGATCCAGGTATGGGTGCTGAGCTTCACGCTTCTGCTACCTGGACTGGCGTTCGGGCAAACCGTGACGGCCAAGGCCGCGCAATCCAGCGCTCGCGACTCCTCGTTTCGCGCACGACTGAAGGCGGCAGCGCAGCTCTATGAGGAACTTGAGTACGAGCAGGCGCTGAAGACACTCACCCAGGCCAAGGCACTGGCCACGACGGATGACGAACGGGCAGACGCCGCGATGTACGAAGCCATCGTCCTCGCCGATCTCGGGAGACGAGCACAGTCCCTACGCGCATTCCGCGAAGCCCTGTCACTTCAACCAGACTCCCAGCTTCCCGTCAGGGTCTCTCCCAAGGTGGCTCGGGACTTCGACGACGTACGCAAGAAGCTCCAGAGCGAACGCGTGGCTTCGGCCCCCGTCGAGCCACCGCCCGCCCCTTCGCAGGACCGCCCCGTCCTCGAACCCGAGGGAACTGCGTCGGCCGTCGCTACACCATCACCTGCTGCGCCAACCGCTTCACTCATCACCAGCGCCGAGCCCGAACTCATGGCACATGAGTCAACGGGCCTCCGCATCCGCCCCCTCCCCGTGGCCTTGCTTGGAGCTGGAGTGCTCGCGGGTGGCCTGGGGAGCTACTTCGGCCTGCGCTCCCGGAGCGACATCCAGAGCGCGCGAAACACCTTCAGTGTCGATGAGCAGATGGGACATCTGGACGCGGCGCGCGGCAAGGCGCTCGGCGCCAACATCTTGTTCGGTGTCGCGGCGACAGCGGCGGCGGGAGCGGTCATCACCTACTTCCTGGGTGACGAAGCCACGGCGCAGAGGGAGGCACGATGAACCGCATCTATCTGGCGTGCCTGGCTCTTCTGTCCGGCATGGCCTGCACCGTGCCCAGCCTCGACGAACTCCACCCGTGTGACATCAACGACCTCATGGGCGACTCCGTCGACGCATTCCTGGGTGACAAGCCGACGTGCAGAGCCTTCAAAGTGTCGGTCGACTACTCAGGGTTCCTTCCTGGCTGCGTGTTTGTCAGTGCCAAGGACGAAGCCAGTGGAAAAACGTCCGCCGTCGAGATTGCCGGCAAGGGCGACCGCTCAGGAGGGTCCCTCGTCGTCAGTGTGTTTGCGCCGAGCGGTTGGGGCGACTCCGTCCAAGTGGAGGCACGTGCATTTGAGCAGAACTGCGAGGCGACACCCGTGATGACGCGTTCGATACGCGTGAGCCCCAAAACGGGGAAAGCCGAGACAGTGACGCTGTCGCTCCAAGCAACGGACGCGGACGGCGATGGGTACGTCTCCCTGCTCACGGACGGAACGGACTGCAACGACAACAACGCGAGCATCCACCCGGGCGCAACCGAGCTTTGCAACGACGTCGACGACAACTGCAACGGCCAGTCGGACATGGTGGAATTGCGCCTGGGCCAGAGCTGCACGGAGGGCGAAGGCTGTGAGGGCGTCCGTGCGTGCGGTGGGAACGGCGAGGTCCTCTGCGACATGCCGCTGGCCGCGTATGCCTACCCCGACGCGGACCAGGACGGACTCGGCGACCGGAACGCCGCTCCCGTCGCCTTCTGCGCCGGTATCCCGCAGGGCTATGTCACGGGTCCCGCGAACGACTGCAACGACAACAACGCCAGCATCCGGCCAGGTGCGACGGAGCTCTGCAACGGCGTCGACGACAACTGCAACGACCAGATTGACGAGACGTTCTCCGACCTCGGCACGGCGTGCACCGCGACCGCCCAGTGCCCCGGCGTCTATGTCTGCGACGCCTCGGGCATCGCCACCACCTGCCAGGCCACGACGACGCCCAACGACTGGTACCTGGATGACGACGGGGATGGCTCTGGTGTTGGCACGGCCGTGTCGTCCTGCGTCCCGCCTAGCACGGACTACGTCACCACCGGTGGCGACTGCAACGACGGCAACCCGTTCACCTACCCTGGCGCGCCGGAGCTGTGCGACGGCCTGGACAACAACTGCGACGGGAATGTCGAAGGCCCCGAGGTCTGTCCGAGCGGCGGTGCCAGTTGGGTGGCCCGGACTGTGGGCGCGAGCGGTCAGGAGTGGCGCTCCATCTTCACTGGCCTCCCTGGCGATGTGACTGTCTCAGGGAACCAGGGAGGGACCGCGATACTGACGCCGTCCTCATCCACGTTCCAGACCAACGCGACCAACTGCGGCGACAGCAACAGGGGCTGGAATGCCGTCTGGGCGGACATGGCCAACCAGGGCCGCCTCTACCTCGGCTCGTCGGGAGGAAGCCTCACCTTCCTGGACAGGCTACAAAATGCCTGCACCGAGACGCACGCCATGGGACGGGAGGGGAAGGGACTCGTCGGCATTCGACATGAAGGTGTCTTGGAGATTCATGGCGTTACATCAACCTCTGGCACCTCCGGAAACGGTCTGACCTTCATCTGGACCGGAGGGAGTGGCTCGATTGCGCTACGATTTGGAATGACCACTGTCTCGTCGCTATACGACGTCCACGGCCGTACCAGGTCAGCGCTATTCGCGGTTGGTGGCTTCGACTATGGGGGCAACAGGGGTCGCATCTACCGCTTCAACCCAAACACCGTGCAGTGGCAATCGGAAGCGATAGAGACAACCATCGCAGGCATGGGCCGCCTCCGTGGAGTCTGGGTGGTGAACGACCGTGTCGCCTTCGCAGTGGGTGAATACCTGACCGGCCAGAACTCAGTCCTCCAGTGGGACGGCAGCACCTGGAGCCGGATGCCATTCCCCAACACGCACAACGAGACACTGACCTCCGTCGTCGCATTCGGTGCGAAGTCGGTCTACGTCACCGCGCGTAGCGGGCGCATCTACCGGTACGACGGCACGGGGTGGCAGATCGTCTTCGATAACTCAAGCCTTAGCCTCAACGACATCGCAGGCACGAGCCCCGCAGACCTCTGGGTCGCGGGAGACAACGGACAGATTCTCCACTGGCCTCAATAGCAAGCCCCACCACCGAGGCCACACATCAGGTGGCCTCGGTGCGGGCGCGGCTCACTCCGCTTCGAGATTGAGCTTGAACACATTGGCCTGGCCCGCCTTCACATCAACGGTCCGGGTCACGTCCTTGCCCAGTTCCTTGTTGACGAGCCGGACGGTGTGTCGCCCCTCCGGCACCTCAACCGCGGCGAACGGAGTCTGGCCCAGGACATTCCCGTCCAACGACACCACGGCATATGGACGGATGCGGAACTCCAGACGCCCCTTTGCGACAGGCGCCACCTTCTGAGTCGGCGCCCTTTCACGAGCCCGCGATGGATTCGGCTCTGGCTCCCCAGACGCCTTCGCGGGCTCATGCTTGGCCACGACAGCGCTCCCCTCCTTCGAAGCCGCTCCGCCGTTCTCAGGCGGAGCATCCTTCACAGTGGGAGGCCCTGCTTCGGGCGTGGTGGCATCCCGTTCGACGCGCGGTTCCTGCGGCACCACGGGGACGTCCGCCGAAACCTGCGGCTTCGCTTGTGCCCTGTCATTCGAATCCCGAGCCCCCGCATTCACGTTCGCGGCCGGTTTCGCCTGCGGCACGTTCCTGCCGCCTTGGCTCGGCGCCGCAGGCTCGCGCGGCAACTGCGTGAGCGGCGGCGGATTCACATGAACCGGCGAGACCTCTGAATCATCGCCGTGCATCACGGTGACAGCGCCGCCCACCGACAGCGCGACCACGGCCCCGACGATGACGGCAATCCGCCCTCCTGGCCGCCCTGGCGGCACCGTCGCGGCGTACTCCGTGCTCCGCGTATGCACGGCGTCGTCCGCATCCTCGGGAGTCGTAGACGCCAGTGAAGCCCCTCCTGGCGGCGGCGATGAAGCAGCCGCCATCGCCACCGCGTCTTCGTCACGCGCATGCGGCGCCTGTACCTTCACCCCCGAGGCCCGGGACTGCGCCCTTGGCCGGGACGTTCCACGCGCTGACGCATCCGCCCGGAGCGCGGGCGTCTTCACGACCACCGGGTACGACTGAAGCGTGTCCTGCTGCGGGGAGGAACGCGGCTCCAGCGCCCGCACCACGCCACCGATGGCAATCGGCATGGGCGTCGTCGGAGAAGTCGAATCCGCCGGCACCTCCACGGGAGCGACGAGCGACCGGGGCATCGGCGTCGTCGGCGAGGTCGAATCCACCGCCGGCGACACCATGGACGCGCTCCGGGCATCCGACTTCGCTTGCGGCGCAACGGCCCCCTTGCGGCCCCCCTGCGACGGCGTCATCGCTGGAGCCGCAGCCACCTCCGGCACCCACTGCGCGATGCGCTGGGCAATCTGATACGCGCCCACCGGCTCGCCCGTCGACAACACGAACCGCTCCAGGTCGTCCTGCAACGCCCGGCAGTCCGCGTACCGCCGCTCCCGGTCCTTCGCCAGCGCCTTGTCGAGCACCTGCTGCAACGCCACGGGCACATCCGGCCGCCGCGCCGACACCGGGATGAACGACTCGAACAGAATCGCCTGCATCACGCTCACGTCCGTCGTCGCATCGAACGGACGCTTCCCCGTGAGCAGTTCGTACAGCACCACCCCGAGCGCGTAGACATCCACCCGCCGATCCATGGCCTTCGCCTGGAGCTGCTCGGGCGGCATGTACGCCACCTTGCCCTTCACCACGCCCGTGAGTGTCCGGTGCCCCTGCCCCGCCACCTTCGCGATGCCGAAGTCCACCACCTTCACCGCGCCCTGCCGCGACACCAGGATGTTGTCCGGACTCACGTCGCGGTGAATCAAGCCCAGCGGCTCGCCCGTCTCCACGTCACGGAACTCGTGCGCGTACGCCAGGCCCTCCGCCGCGGCCGCCACCACCTTCGCGCAGAAGGCGGGGGGCAGCGCTTCCTCCGCGGCCCGCTTCACCAGCTTGCGCAGGTTCGGGCCGTCAATGAACTCCATGGCCAGGAAGAAGCTGCCCTCGGCCTCACCGAAGTCGAAAATCTGCACGATGTTCGGGTGCTCGAGCTGCGCCGCCAGCCGCGCCTCGCCCAGGAACATCTCTACAAAGGCCGAGTCCTCCGCCAGGTGCGGAAGAATGCGCTTGAGCACAAGCGTCTTCTCGAAGCCGCGTGGCCCCGCGGCCTTCGCCAGGAAGACCTCCGCCATGCCGCCTGACGCAAGCTTTCGCACCAGCTGGTACTTCCCGATTTGCATTGACTCGGGTTCTCCCAGGTTTGTCGGAAAAGTAAAACCACTTGCCGCCAGTTCTGCCGAGCGTCGAGCAATCAGGCGTTGTCAGCGTTGACCCTGACGTGACGTGGTCCGTAGGATTTCGGCATCCCATGCCCCCGAAGGTCATCGGTCCCTACCGCGTTCTTGAGACGCTTGGCAGTGGCGGGGCAGGAACCGTTTATCGGGCCCTGGACCGCCGCACCACCGACGAGGTCGCGCTGAAGCTGCTTTCAGCCGGCCCCGCACGGGATGCTCGTGCCGCGCGCAGACTCGCCCGCGAATTCGACACACTCGTGGACCTGTCTCACCCCAACGTCGTGAAGGTGTTCGAGTCCGGCGTGCACCAGGGAGTGCCGTACCTGGCCATGGAGCTCATCGAGGGCCTCACCCTCCGCCACTACCTCGACCTGGGCAGCGGCGACCGGCAAACCCCTCCGGGCAGCCACACGCCGCGCAGCCCCTTGTCCATCCTCCGGACCGCGGACGACGACTTCGGCCCCTTGAGCCGGAGCTTCTCCGATTCGATGGATGACTCGGACGACAGCCCGCATGACGGCACCTTCGGCCTGGAGGCCTTCGCGGAGGAGGCCCCCAGCGAGGACCTGGAGAGCTTCGCCTCCAGTGGCAGCCCGCACGTGGGTATCGGCTCGGATGATTCGCTGGAGGGCTTCGACCTGCCGCCCCCCATGCCGCGCATCCCGGAGCCCGAGGAGGAGCCGGGACGCGTGGTCCGCGAAGAGGACCTCAACCGGCCCGAACGCATGGGACGTCTCAAGGACGCCATGCTCCAGATTTGCGAGGCCCTGGCCTACATCCACGGCCACGGCCTGGTTCACCGCGACCTCAAGCCGTCCAACATCATGGTGGACGACGACCGGCAGGTGCGGCTGATGGACTTCGGGCTCGCCAAGTTCCTGGCGGACGACGTGGCCATCACCGAGGCCGGCAAGCTGGTGGGCACCTACCGGTACATGGCGCCGGAGCAGATTCTGGGCGAGCCCCTGGATGGACGCTCCGACCTGTACAGCCTGGGGGTCATCCTCTATGAGCTGCTCAGCGGGCGGCCCCCCTTCGACGCGAAGACGCCGCACGAGCTCTGGCGCCAGGTGCTGGAGACGGAGCCGCCCCCCGTGCTGGCGCTGAACCTTCACGGGGACCCGCAGCTCGCGCGCGTCGCCCACCGCCTCATCCGCAAGGAGCCGGACGACCGGTTCCAGACGGCCGAGGAAGTCTACGAGGCCCTGTCCGAGTGAATCCCTCCAAGCTGCACACCCTCACCGTGGACGCCGACAAGGCGGGCCAGCGGGTGGATCTCTTCATTGGTGAAGCGCTGGGCCTGTCTCGCGCGCGGCTCAAGCGCCTCTTCGAGGCGGGCGCGGTGAAGGTGAATGGCCGCCCCGCGAAGAAGGGCCTCACGCTCACCGCCGGGCAGCACATCGCCGTCGAGGTGGAAGAAGAGTCTCGCGAGGCCGTGCCCGACGCGGACTTCCCGCTCACCGTGCTGCACGAGGACGACTCGCTCGTGTTCGTGGACAAGCCCGCGGGCCGGCCGTCCCACCCCCTGCAGTCCGGAGAGACGGGCACGGTGGCCAACGCGCTGGTGGCCCGCTATCCCGAATGCGCCCAGGCCTCCCTGGACGCGCGCGAGGGTGGCCTGTGCCACCGGCTGGACGTGGAGACCTCTGGCGTCGTCGTGGCCGCGCGGACGCGGGACGCGTGGAACGCCGTGCGCGAGGCCTTTGGCAACCGCGCCGTGGACAAGCGCTACCTGGCGCTAGTGACAGGGCCCCTGACGGACGAGGGCGACATCGACCTGCCCCTGCGTCACCACCCCCGGCATCCGGACCGCGTGGAGCCCGCGCCCTACGGGGCCGAGGACGCCCGGGAGGCGGTGTCGAAGTTCACCGTGCTGTCGCGCGCGGGTGAGTTCAGCGTGGTGGAGGTGAAGATTCTCACCGGCGTGTTGCACCAGGTGCGCGCGCACCTCGCGGGCATTGGCGCCCCCATCGTCGGCGACAGCCTCTACGGCGGACGCGAGGCCCCGGAGCTGGGCCGCTTCTTCCTGCACGCCCGCTCCCTGGGCCTGACGCACCCGCGGACGCGGCGGAACATGACGGTCCACAGCCCCTTGCCCCCGGAGCTACGCGCGGAGCTGGAGCGGCGTGGCCTGCCCCTCCCCCGCGGTGAGCAACAGGACTGAGGGCTTTCCACTATTCGCCCATCACCTTGACGATGACGCGCTTTCGGCGCTGGCCGTCGAACTCGGCGTAGAACACCTGCTGCCAGGGCCCCAGGTCCAACTTCCCGCCCGTGATGGGGATGATGACCTGGTGGTGGACCAGCAGTGACTTGAGGTGGGCGTCCCCGTTGTCCTCGCCCGTGCGGTGGTGGCGGTAGTCGGGACCGGCGGGCGCCAGGTGCTGGAGCCATTCCCAGATGTCTTCATGGAGACCGGGCTCGTCGTCATTCACGAAGACGCCCGCGGTGATGTGCATGGCGGAGACGAGGACCATTCCCTCCTGGATGCCACTCTTGCGCACCAGGGCCGTCACGGTGTCGGTGAGACGGACCAGCTCCCGCCGCTGCGGGGTTTCGAACCACAGGTACTCCGTCAGGCTCTTCATATCCGGATCCGCCAGGCGTCAGAGTGCCCCGTTAAAGTGACTCACACCATGCGAGCCATCATCCACGTGGACATGGATGCCTTCTATGCGTCCGTGGAGCAGCGGGACAACCCGGCCCTGCGGGGCAAGCCGCTCATCGTGGGCGGGCATGCCCAGCGCGGTGTCGTGGTCGCCGCCTCCTACGAGGTGCGCCCCTTCGGCGTGCGCAGCGCCATGCCCATGGCCCGTGCGACGAAGGCCGCGCCCCACGCGCTCGTCGTGAAGCCCCGCTTCGCCGCGTATGCCGAGGCCAGTGAGCAGGTGTTCGCCATCTTCGAACGTTACACGCCGCTCATCGAGCCGCTGTCGCTCGACGAGGCCTTCCTGGACGTGACGGCGTCGGTGGGACTCTTCGGTACGCCCGCGGACATCGCCCGGCGCATCCGCAAGGAGATTGCCGACGAGCTGAACCTTCCCGCCTCCGCGGGCGTGGCCACGGTGAAGTTCGTGGCGAAGATTGCCTCCGACCTCGCCAAGCCCAATGGCCAGCGGGAGGTGCGCGCCGAGGAGACAGTGGCCTTCCTCGCGGGCCTGCCGGTGTCGCGCCTGTGGGGCGTGGGGCCGAAGACGGAGGAGGCGCTCCGACTCGCCGGGCTGAAGACGATTGGCGATGTGGCGGCCCGGGACTTGGACTGGCTGGAAGACAGGCTGGGCTCCAGCGGACGGCACCTGTGGGAGCTGTCCCAGGGCATCGACACGCGCGAGGTGGTGCCCGACCGGGCCGCCAAGAGCGTGGGCGCGGAGGACACCTTCGACGAAGACCTCGTGGGGGTGGACGCGCTCAAGCCGCACGTCCACGCCCAGGCCCTGCGCGTGGCCCGGCGGCTGCGGCGGGCGGCGCTGAAGGGCCGCGTGGTGCAGCTCAAATTGAAGTTCGCGGACTTCACGCTCATCACCCGGCGCACCACGCTGCGCGAGGCCACGGATGACGGGCAGACGCTCTACCGCGCGGCGCTGGAGCTGCTGGACAAGTCGCACCAGGGCAAGCCGCTGCGGCTCACCGGCGTCAGCGTGCAGTTGGACGAGGAGCCGCCCCAGTTGGGCCTCTTCCCCGCCGCCGCGCCGCGCACCGCGAAGCTGAACGCGGCGCTAGACAAGATTGCCGAGCGGTTTGGCAGCAAGGCCATCACCACCGCGGACATCGCCGGCAGCGAGGCCACCGACAGCGCCGAACACCGCTCCGAGCGCCCGGTGGACAAGGGCGGGCCCAAGGACTGAGGGCCCGGTACGGGTGGGGCCTCACGCCTGTTCGCGGAGCGGCCCCCACACCTCACGGTAGAGACTTCGACTCAGGCAGCGCCCGACCCGGAAAACGAGCCGGTGCCCTCACTTCACGGACGCGGCCTTGAGTCAGGCGTCGCCCGACTCGGAGGACGAACCGGCGCTCTCACCGGATGAGCCGTTTGCCGAGGGACGGCGGCGACGGCGACGGCGACGGCGCTTGCGCTGGCCTCCCGCGTCGGACTCCTCACCCTCCGCGGCGGCGGCACGCGGCGGCGGCACCTCGCCGGCCTTCCACGCCTCCAGCTGCTCGCGATTCTCGCCCGTGGCCTCCACTGTCATCTCGAACACGGTGAGGGCCTCGCTGAAGAGCGGGTGCCGCTTGAAGGCCGCGCTGCGACGACGGCGCTCACCGGACAGGGTGCGCTGGGCCAGCAGCAGCATGCGGCAGCGCTCGGCGATGCGGCGCGGCAGACGCGCGGACTGGACGAAGCCCGCGAGCAGGTCTTCCACCACCTGCGACACGGACGGGCGGCCCTCCTGCGACTCCTCGGGCCCCGTCGAACGGCTGATGGGAATCAGCAACATCGCCAGGAGGATGGCGTCGTCCAGTGCCTCGCCCGCGGACACGCGCCGGTCCAGCGACTCCGCGAAGGCGTAGAACGTCTTCTCCCCTTCCTTGCCGTGCTGCTTGAGGTACGCGTTGACGGGCGGCAGGAGGATTTTGAGCGCGTCCAGCGCGTCCAGCAGCTTCAGCGCCGGCGCGGACACACCGCCGCGGATGAGGCGGAACGTCTCCTCCAGCAGGCGCGCGGGCGCGCAGCGGGGCAGGTCCTCCACCGCGCCTTCCATGGCCGCGTACGTCCGCGACTCGATGTCCAGTTCCAGCTTCGCCGCGAAGCGCACGGCGCGCAGGATGCGCACCGGGTCCTCGCGCATGCGCACTTCCGGGTCGCCAATGGTGCGGATGAAGCGCTCATCCAGGTCACGACGGCCACGGACGTAATCGATGACCCGCCCTTCGGCCACGTCGTAGAACAGGCCGTTGATGGTGAAGTCACGGCGACGCGCGTCCTGCTGCGCGGTGCCGAAGACGTTGTCGTGGGTGATGAGCAGGTCCTCACCGTCCCCCTCATCCTCACCGCCGTGGGCCGCGTGCTCCAGCTCCGTCGGATTCGCACGGAAGGTGGAGACCTCGATGATCTTCCCGCCTTTGAAGTAGACGTGCGCCAGCCGGAAGCGCCGGCCAATCAGACGGCAGTTGCGGAAGATGCCGCGCACCTCGTTCGGCGTCGCGCTGGTGGCGATGTCGAAGTCCTTCGGCTTGCGCCCCAGCAGCAGGTCACGCACGCAGCCGCCCACCATGTACGCCTGATGGCCGTGCTGGTGCAGGCGGAGCACCACCTTGAGGGCGTCCGGGTCCAGCTCGTCTGGGTCGATTTCCGCCGGCTCGCCGGTGGGCCGGACATGGGGCGCGTGCAGCGCGCGCTCATCGGGCGTCGGCTCCGGTTCGGGCTCCAGGACGATGGGGACGTCCTCGACGTCCTCGCCCCGGGCCTCGGCGGCGTCCTCGGCCTCGGCGGCGGCCAGCGCGGCCTCTGCGCCCAGGACGGCGTCGTCCAGGCCCGACTCGGCCGAGTCTATCTCGTCGTCATCTTCCTCGTCGTCCTCGTCCTCGGCATCCGCGTAAGCGGGGGCCGGAGGCGGCTCGGCGGGGGTGGCGACTTGTATCGAGGGGATTTCAGTGGGGGCCTGCTCGTCGGCGGCCACGGGCTTGGAGGCGCTGTCCTCTTCAGGGTGCGCCGACAGCTCCAGCTGGGAGTTCATGGGAACCTCTTGTTCGCCGCGCTCGGAAGTCCCTGCCGCCTCGGAAGAGGCAACCTCGCGCGCGTCATTCTCGGGCGCAGGTGGCAGCAGACCGCCGGCAGGCGGCGTCTCAGTCAAATCTCGCGTCATCAGCCAGGGACACCCCATCGGGGCGCTTGTAGGCCTGCCGTCTATACCGCATCCTCCGGGTAGGGAGTAGCGATGGACGACATTGTTGTCGGATGTCACCGGGCAGCGGGCTCCCCCGCCCGCTTTCCTGCTCCCAACCAGGGGACAGGGCACGCGCGAAGCGTGGGGGCCGCGGGCCTGTGTCCTGTATCAACACAGCGTCCGCCGGAAACGTTCTGGGGGCGGCCCACGAGGGGAACGCCGGCCCACCCGGGGGGCAGCCGGGCGGCCTGCCCCTACTGCGGCTTGGTGCGCCCCTTGTGGTTCCGGGGCAGTGCGTGGTGGATGAGGGATACATAGTCCACCGCCTGCACCGGCGGGGGAGGCGGCGGCGTGCCCAGCGCGGCCAGGCGCTTGCTGAAGGCGGCCAGGATGTCCGGCATGGGCCGCATCGCCGCGAGCAGCTTGTTGGGTCCCTCCAGCGCCTGGGACAGCGCCACCGCCGCCTGCTGGAGCGGCAGCCCGCGCCGCAGCAGGTCCTGGAACGAGTTGGACAGGGTGATGATGTTGTGGCCCGCCGTCTGCACCATCTCCACTGCGATTTTCAGCACCTGCGGCGCCGTCAGGTGGCCGTCCGCCAGCAGCACCAGCGCGGCCTGGAAGTAGTTGAAGATGGGCACCACGCGCGGCCCGTAGGGCGTGAAGTGCGCGGGGGGCGTCAGCTTGTCCAGGTGGATGAAGATGCGGCGCACCGGGTCGCCCACCGGAATCTTCTTCCACGCCTCGCGCACCCGCAGCGCGTCATCCGGGTACACCCCGCCCGCCTCCAGCACCTGCGACAGCACGCGCTCGTCCACGCGGCCCGCCACCAGGTCCGCGAAGAGCGAATAGATGAACGCGTCCGCCTCCGCGTCGTCACCGAAGAGGACTTCCTCCGCCTCCACCGGCGCGTGCACCCGGCTCTCAAGAATCGCGGGCAGCTTGTAGCCCACCTGCCCGCGCAGGGCCCGGAAGCGGCCGCGCAGCAGGTTGCCCACGTTGTCCTTGAGGACGAACTCGTCCCACCGCACGCCGTCCAGCTTGAGCTTCTCCTCCAGCACGGCCCGCATCTGCTTCGGACTGCCGGAGACGATGCACAGCCGCGAGTCCCCATTCTCCGACAGCTCGCGGATGAGCGCGCTGGCGCCCGGAACGGCCACCTTCTGGTGGGCCTTCTGGAACGCCGTCCGCACCAGGTCACGGAGCGAGTCGAACTCCGTCTGGAGGTACGTCTTGTCCAAATCCCAGCGGTAGATGCGCCGGGGCGGACGCGGGTCGATGCGGTCCGGCAAGCTCACTTCTTCAGGCCTTCCCGGATGGCGGCGCCCAGGTTGTTCGACACCACCTTCGCCGCGACCTTGCCCGCGTTGGCGATGGCCCGCGACTTCGAACGCCCGTGTGCCTTGATGAAGATTTTATCGAACCCCAGGATGGGGGCCCCGCCGTACTGGTTCCAGTCGGTGATGTCCTTGATGCGCTGGATGCCGCTGGACAGCATCGCGAGCCCCGCGCGCCACCGCAGGCTCTCCTTGTAGGCGTACTGGGCCAGCTCCACCACCGTGTCGTGGACGCCCTCCAGCATCTTCAGGCAGACGTTGCCCACGAAGCCGTCGGTGACGATGACGTCCGCGGTGCCCTTCGGGATGTCGATGCCCTCCACGTTGCCGATGAAGTGGATGTCCTTCATCTCCGACAGGCGGGCATGCGCCTCCACCACGCGGGGCGGGCCCTTCTGCGGCTCAATCCCGTTGGACAGGAGCGCCACCTTGGGGCGCTCGTTCTGGGAGATGATGCGCGCGTAGGCGGAGCCCATCACCGCGAACGTCACCAGGTCATCCGCGGTGGCCTCCACCGTGGCGCCCACGTCCAGGATGAGGGAGAACGGGTCCCCCTTCGCGCCGCGCACCGAGCGCGTCGGGTACACCGTGGCCAGCGCCGCGCGCCGCACGCCGGGGATGAGCTGGAAGTGCCGGGCACACGCCAGCACGCCCGCGCCCGTGTTGCCCGCGGACACCAGCGCCTGCGCCTCGCCCTCCGCCACCAGCCGCGCGGCCACCGCCACGGACGCGTTCGGCTTGCGCGCCAGCGCCTCGCCGGGCTTCTCGTCCATGCCGATGAAGTCCGCCGCGTGCTGCACGGAGATGCGCTCGCCGTTGTGCTTCGTCTCCGCCAGCGCGTCGTCGATGAGGGTGCGGTCCCCCACCAGGAGCGTGTGGATGTGGGGGGACTCGAGCGACAGCATCGCCGCTCCCCGGACCACCTCGGCCGGGCCGTGGTCCGTTCCCATGACATCGAAGGCAATCGTCACTGGCTGCGGCTGCGTCCCCACCATGTCCTCCATCTTAGGACCTTTGCTCGGCCCCCGCGCCTGCCATTCTCGTCTGGGCCACCAGGGACAATCCCAGGAGCCCCGCCATCGCCACCATGCCCGCCGCCGTCCCGTACGGGGCCGCGGGCCCCAGCCGGGTGAAGAGCCAGCCCCCCAGCGCCGGCCCCAGAATCCGCCCCAGCGAGCCGAAGGCCTGGTACGCCCCCAGCACGGCCCCCAGCCGCTCCGGCGGGGCATGCAGAGATACCAGGGCGGACAGACACGGTGTCACCAGCGCCGACCCCACCGCCAACAACCCCATCACCGGGAACAGCCACGCATAATCCGGCGCTACGGGCAACAGGGCCAGCCCCGCCGCCGTCAGTCCGAAGCCCACCGTGGCCAGCAGTGCCTCGCGCCCCGGCGCGCTCCCGGGCCCACCCGTCAGCCGGCGCACCAGTCCGCCCTGCACCCCCGCGGAAATCACCCCAATCGCCGCGAAGAGCCAACCGGAGCGCAGGCTGGCCTCACGCAGCACGTCCAGGTCCGTCACCGCCGCCCGGAGGAACAGCCCCCCCTCCTGGAGCGGCACCGGCCCGGACGACAGGAAGCGCGTCAGCAGGTAGACGGAGAAGGTGCCTTCCATCTGCGCGAAGGCGGTGGTGAACACCAGCATCAGCACCAGACAGCGCCCCACCACGGGCAGGCTCATGGCCAGCGTGGCGCCCTTCAGCGTGCGCGCGTGCCCTTCCCCCGGGCGCCCCTCCACCCGCGTCTCCGGCAGGTAGAAGTACGTGCCCGTCAGGTTGATGGCCACCAGCCCCGCCGCGAACAGACCGATGGCGAGGTTGCCGCCCCAGGCGCCCAGGAAGCCGCCCAGCGCCGGTCCCAGCACGAAGCCCAGCCCGAAGGCCGCGCCAATGACTCCCATACCCCGCGCCCTGTCCTTCGGCGTGGTGATGTCCGCCACCACGGCCTGTGCGGTGGAGATGTTGCCACCGGAGATGCCGTCGATGACACGCGCCAGGAAGAGCAGCGGCAGCGACTGCGCGAAGGCGAACAGTAGGTACGCCAGCAGCGAGCCCACCTGGCTCACCAGCAGCACCGGCCGGCGGCCGTAGCGGTCGCTGAGCCGGCCCAGTATCGGGGCCGACACCAGTTGCATCAGCGAGAAGACGGAGATGAGCAACCCCACCGTGAAGGGCGAGGCGCCGAACCGCACGCCGTACACCCCCAACTGGGGAATCAGGATGCCGAACCCGATGAGGTCCAGCGCCACGATTCCGAAGACGACACGGAGTGACGCCGCCCGCCGCACCACCAGTTGCCCCTTTGCTGAAAAAGAAAACCGCCGGAGCGCGAAGATAGCGCCCCGGCGGCTCGAATGGGGGAGAAGTCCCGGGTCCGAAGGGCTTTACATCGCCTCGGCGGACTGGACGTTCCGGTTCGCGGTGTCGCGCTCGATGCAGCCCTTGGTCATCGTGTACTGGTAGGTGCCCAGCTCGTCACGCCAGTACTCGCCCTCGTACGGCCAGTAGAGCTGGTCGTCCTGCACGGCGACGGAGAACTTGTACTTCTTGACGATGGCCGTGCGGCCGCCCGCCTTGAGCTGATCCTCCAGGAACTCCTTCTCCTTGGTGGTCGTCTCGAACTTGATGCGCAGGCCGTTGGCCAGCAGTTGCTTGAGCGCCACCAGCTCCGTCTCCAGCTTGCCCTTGGCCATGATGCCGGCCTTGGAGATGAGCGCCGTGCGCTGCACCTTGAGCCCCTCCAGCAGGGACTTGCTCAGCTCGGAGTACTTGAAGGTGTCCGCCCGGTTCGCGAAGGCGTCCATCTCCGCCTCCAGCTCGAGGATGGAGTCGTTCGTCTTGCGCAGGTCCTGGTCCGTCAGGGCCAGCCGGAGGATGCGCTCCAGGATGACGTCCGTCTCGTTCTTCTCCAGGCCGTCCTTGTTCTTCTTCTGCACGTCGGACAGCACCGAGTAGTACTCGCTGGCCTCCATGTTCTTCTTCACCAGCGCCTCCAACTGGTCGTGCACGGGCAGGTAGGTGCGCTCGAAGTCCTGGAGGATGATGTTGGACTCCCGGTAGCGGCAGTTCTCGTAATAGATAACCGCCTTCAGGATGAGCGCCTCCGGGAAGTACTCCTCGCGGAAGAAGGGCGACGACAGGGTGATGAGGCTGCCCAGCGCCTGCTCGTACTGGCCCACGCGGTAGTTGGCCCAGCTGGACTCGAAGAGGGCCTCCAGCCACTGGGTGTTCCCGCGCTCCACCTTGCCCAGGTAGAAGAGCGCGAAGCGGTTCTGCTGCATGCCGTAGTGCGTGCGGGCCAGCTGCATGAAGGCCAGCTCACGCAGCGACTTGTCCAGCTTCGCCTGGTCCACCGTCTTGCCCGGCGCCGGACGCGTGAGGCGGACGACTTCCTTCATCGCCTCGATGGCGGCCAGCATCTCCCCGTTGGCGCGCTTGGCCGCCGCGTCCTTCTGACGGCTGCCGTTGCGGAAGGAGGACAGGCCCTCCAGGTACTTGGCGCGAGGGAAGAATGGGTCGGTGCGCGGAATGGTCAGCGCCAGCCGCTTCACTTCCGAGAAGCTCTTGTCGGCCTCCTCGGGCTGCCCCACCTGGTCCAGCGCGCGGCCACGCACGAAGTGGTAGCGCGCCAGCAGGTAGCGGAACTCGTTGCGGTACTTCTCGGGGAACTCCTGGTTCGCGTGACGGGCAATCTCGTCGAGGATGACCGTCTCGTTCTTCGTCTTGCGGCTGATGAAGAAGAGCCACTCCAGGCTCGTCTTGAAGAACTTGGTGGACGGGCCCAGGGAGAGGATCTTGGAGAACTCGCCCAGGGACGAGTGGTACATGCCCATGCGGTAGAGCGACTTGGCCAGCACGTAGCGCGCCTCGGTGTGCAGGCCCGCCAGCTTCGGGTCCTCCAGCAGCTCGTGCGCCGCCATGGAGGCCTTCTCGTACTCGTCGTTCTTGAAGAGGCTGACGGCCACGTCCAGGCGCTGGCGGTCCGCCGTCTTGCCGGAGACATCCACCGCGTCAAAGGACATGGTGGGCGCGGCCGGCTTGGGCGCATCCTGCGTCAGGTCCAGGCCCATTCCCATGCTCCCGGTGTTCGCGGGAGGCGAAGCCGGGGTGGGCGCGGGCGTGGAAGGGGTCGCCGCGGGTGCCGTCTCCGCGGGAGACACGCTCGTGGGCGCCGCGCTGGAGGAAGCAGCGGCGTCATCGTCGTCCGCGTCCTCGTCCTGCACCGGCGCGGGCTTCGCCTTGTCGGCGCGGCTCTTGCGGGTGGGCTTCTTCTTGGGGGTGGTGCGCTTCTTCTTCTTGGACTGGCCGGAGAGGTCCAGTCCCTCGAAGTTCTGCGCGTAGGTGGGGGCCGTCCACGCGAGCGACAGCCCGAGGACGGCGACACGGATGAGCCGGAAGGAGCGCATCATGACTCGGACCCGAAGAAGAAGGAGACACCCAGCTCGAACAGGAGCTGGTTGCGCAGGTAATTGCCGGAGACCTCGGTGCCCTTCTCCACGTAGATGAGGTCACGCAGCTCCGTGCGCAGCGTGATCCACCGGTTGAGGAAGAAGCGCGCGCCCACGCCCAGGTTGGCGCCCGGCGTGAGGTAGTTCTGCGCCTCCGCGGTCGGCGAGTCACCGGGGCCGCGGTACTGAACCACTGAGGCGCCCGCGATGCCGTACAGGTCGAAGTGGACGAAGGTCTCCGCCAGCAGCGACACCTTGCCGTAGATGGGCGCCCACTGGACGTCCGCGCCACCCAGCAGCTTGATCTGCCCCGGCGCGTTTCCGTCCAGTTCGTTGAGCGTGGGCGGCACGCAGCCGCGCGTGGAGCCCTCGCCGCCGTCCCCGAACGTGCACTTCTGCGCCGCGCCGGCCACCGTGTTGATGGCGTAGCCCACGCGCAGGCTGACACCCAACGTCTCCACGGGGTGGTACGTCAGCGTGCCGCCGAAGATGTACTTGCTGTAGAACGCGTCGCGCAGCGACAGCGTCGCGGACGGGCTGAACTCGAAGCGGCCCTTCTTGAGGAAGACGTGGCCGGAGACCGGCCGGACGCGCTCGCGAAGGGGCCCGAGCCGGTCCTTGTCGACCTCCGACACGTCGCCGGCTTCCGCCTCTTCGGTGGTCTGGGCGAAGCCCAGCACTGGCGCGGTCAGGCAGAGGGCGAGGAGCACACGGAAGAAGCGCTTCATTCCGAGTCCCTCCCCGTCGACTTGAACGGCAGGAACAGCGAGATGCCTGCGTTGAGCGTCATGACGTTCTGGATGGCGCCCTTGCTGCTACCCAGGGGCTGATCCACATAAGAGGTGTTGATGAGGGCCACGTTGACGGCGATGTAGTCCTGAGCCACGAAGCGCATGCCCAGGCCCAGGTCAGCGGCCGGGTTGAGGCCTCGCCCCGGCAGCGCCGAGGTCTCCGTATTCACCACGCCCGCACCCGCAAGCAGGTAGCCGTCGAAGTGGAGGATGGAGTTGAGGAACGCCACCTTTCCGTAGATGGGGCTCCACTCCACGTCGCCCATCGCGGACCACTGGGGCACCGAGTAGTAGATTTTGCTGTTGAAGGTCCGCTTCGCGGTGCGCACGTCATCCGACGGCACCACCTGCATCAGCGAGGCCCGGGCGGAGATGGCCAGCGTGTCCGCCAGGTAGTAGGCGCCCCGGACCGACAACCCCACCTTCGAATAGAAGGGGTCGTTGACCGAGAGGCTCACCAGTGGCGTCAGCTCGAAGCGGCCCTTCTTGAGGTAGACCTTCCGCTGGACGCTCTTCACCCGATCTTCCTGGGTGATGTCCGTCAACGGCAACTGCGGATCCGCTTCCAATGGCTCGTCCGCGGGGCGGGACGCCGCGGCCGGTGTGGCCTCCTCCACCGGAGGAGGCGCGGGTGATTCTGCATCCTGCGATGACTCGGCCTGCGACTCGTCGGTGAGGTCGAGTCCCATGCCTTCCTGGCTCTGGGCAGATGCCAGTGCGGGCACCAGACACAGGGCGAGCAGCAACTTGGGGCGGTTCAAATCCGGAGGCTCCGTGAGGGAGGGGGGCGTAACTGCCACCGGGGGTTCAGCGCGACTCTCGGCTTCCACATCCTATCGGTCGTATTCCCAACCATCAACCGCGCTGAGCAAGCCTGGTCACCGCCTATCCCTCCGGTATTCCTTCACAATTCCACCCGCCGTACCGCCGTACGGGGACGTTGGTGTTCCAGGGGGCTGTGCTACCCTCCTGAGGCTCGCGGGCCCCGCGGTCCCGTGCCCCATCCCCCCTTTGTAGAGGTCAGAGCTCCCATGAAGATGTTCGTGCGAACCGCCCTCATGATGTCCGCCGCGCTCCTGTTGGGTGGCTGTGAGGTGGCCAGCGAGATTGGCAAGCCCTGCACGCTGGTGCGCAAGGCGACCCCCGAGGAGTCGGCGGCCAACAACAACTCCCCAACCATGCCCATCCTGGAGGGGGAGATCGCCAAACAGCAGGACTTCATCTCATTCGGGTCCGTGAACTGCGAGGATCTGATCTGCGTTCGGGACCAGCACTACCCTCGGACCCTCAATGAAGATGGATCGCTGAACGAGAATGCTCCGGCGATGGGCTACTGCAGCAAGCCCTGCGTCGAGGGCGGCTCGTCCTGCGACGTGACGGACACCGACGACGTCAATCCGGACCTGCCTGGCCGGATGTCGTGCCGCCCGATGCTGCTGGATCAGGACACGCTGGATGCACTCCGCTCCGCGGACGAGGCCTTCTACCGGCGGACGTTCGGCGAGAACAACTCGCCCTTCTTCTGCGCCGGCGCGCGCATCCCGGGTTGACCCACCCGACACTTTTCGCGCGGAGGGGTAGACCTTTCCGCGCGGCTGGTTCGTAAAGGGAGGGCCCGCGCTGTTTCCGCAAGGAGCCCTGCCTCATGAACCGTACGGTCGTCTTCCTCAGTCTGGCTGGCGGTCTCGCGCTCACCGCATTGGTGCTGGGACTGCCCCAGATGGGCACCTCGCCCCCGCCGGAGCCGATCGTCGTCGTCCACCCCACTCCACCGGCCT
>NZ_JAAEAH010000106.1 GCF_010998615.1 Myxococcus sp. CA023
CCATCTGTCTCAGCGCAGCCACCCCAGCACACCCGCGAGGTCCTGGTCGATGACGCGCGCCCACCCAGGCTGCCGGGGCACCACCGCCGCCAGCACCTTCTCCCCGTTGCGCACGGGCGCCCGCCCCGGCCGGACCCGCGCGCGGACCGCGTGTTTCACATCCTGCCGGAAATAGTGGGCCGGAAAGGACACCTCGCCCCGGGCCTCCGGCAGGGGCCCGTCCGGCGTCAGCCACACCAGCGCGCCCAGCCGCAGCGGCTCCACCTCTGAGCGCCACAGCCGCCGCATCTCCCACGCGAAGTACCCCACGGCCACCAGCACGCCCAGGCCGATGCCCCAGGGAAGCAGCCCCACGCGCATCGCCCGGGAGCGGGCGAAGCTGGCCTCGCGCGGCCGGTCCGGCATGGCGGGGTCCACCAGCAGCGTCACCCGAGCGCCCCGCCCCAGGCCCTCGGCGTACTCCGCGAAGGTCCGGATACCGGACACGGAGTGCTCCGCCTCCGCGAAGGTGTAGAGCACTTCCAGTGCGGCTTCCGCGCCATCCCGGGCGTCCAGGGGTGGAAGGCGGGAGGCCACCACCACCCCCTCCACTTCCTCCGCCCGTGCGGCGAAGCCCTGCTCTTCGACGAAGTAGCGTCCAGCCCAGCCGGCGCCGGTGCCCAGGAACGCCACGGCCACCAGTCCCAGGAGGACGCCTCGCACCACGCGCCCCACGGCGCCGGGCACCTGCGTCAGTCGGACCTTTCGGGGGGCATGCGGAATGGCCAGCTGCATATGGACGCGCAGCCTACCCCAAGCGCGGCGGACGGACGCACACGCCGCCTCACGGCGATTGCGGCAGCCGCACCCAGACGCCCCGGAAGCGCTTGCGCGACGCGTCCTTCAGCCGCTTGCACTCGACGCCGTCCACGGGCGCGGTGCCGTCATCGCTGAGCAGGAGGATCTCCTCGGAGTCCTCGGGTGTGAAGAAGGCCTCCGGGTTCAGGCCCGCCAGGTCCACCGACTCGACGGCGACCGGGGCCTCCTCACCGCCGCGCCAGGTGAACAGTCGCGAGGTGCCCTCTCCCGCCGTCCCACCGCTGATGATGACGTATCGGCCACGCCACCAGGACAGCGAACGGATGCCCAAGCCGCCCAGGTCCAGTTGCACGGGCTCGCCCAGTTGGGCCCGAGCGCCGTCCGCTTCGACCAGCGACACCGGATTGAGCACCGGCACCAACAGGGCCTTGCCGCCGGGCACAGGGCTGCGGAAGCCCACCAGGATGGAGCGCCCATCCGGCATGGCCGTCATGCCTTCGATGTTCAGCCCACCGGGTGCTTTGGGGGCCTTGGCCTCCGCCCCGTCCAGCCCGAAGCGCGCCAGCTGCGGCGCCGCGAGCATGTCATCCAGGAGATGCGTGTACGGCCGCCCCACCAGCCGGGGCCCCGCGTCCGTCTCCTCGGTGGCGAAGAAGCGCAGCCGGCTGGGCGCCTTCTCCCCGGAGCTGTTGCGGCCGTGGGACGTCAGCCAGAAGGACAGCGCCCCCAGCCCGGTGGCGGCCTCGATGTCCGCCTCCGGGGGCTTCTTCTTCGCCGCCGGGAGCTCCAGGTCCGGGGACAGGTCCACGCTCTGCACCGGCGCCCCACCCCGGCGCGCGTCATAGACGCGGAGGATGTTGTCCTCGTCGTCGCCCACGACGAACAGGCCACCCCCGAGCGCCGCCGCGCCAGAGGCGTCACACATCCCCTCGAAGACGAGCACCTCGCGGCCCGCCACGGAGGCGGCGGCCACGGCGTCTGGCCGCTCCCCCACGCCGTGCGCCGCGCACCCACAGACCAGGACTCCCATGCAGACAGGCAGCAGCCTCATGGCCCCACTCTTGGTCACTCCCCGGCCATGCGGGGAGTGGCGTGGCGCCGACTGTGCGCTGTGCGACACCGGGACTGTGGGGCCGGCACGAAACCCCGTGCCGACCCCGGAGGTGGTGACCTGCGCACCAGTCAGGAACCTGCTCGCACCGTGCGCGTCATGGCCCAATGTGTTGCCAGCACCGTCCTGAGCCTTCACTTCTTGGGAGGGTTGTTTCCGCGACCTCCGCCAGAGGGGTTCCCCGTCGTGCTCGGAGCATTGGCCGGCCTGCCATTACCGCCGCCGCCTCCTCCTCCGCCGCCCTTGCCCGAACCTCCGCCCCCCTGCCCTCCACCATTGCCCTTGCCACCACCGGAACCCTGACCGCCGCTTCCGTTGCCCTTGCCCATCATGCCTCCTTGGTGAGGAAACACGCAGACGAGACACCATCCCCTGGCATTGAGGAAAGGTCCCGCCCGCCCCGACGTGCAATTGCAGACATCGGGCGCGCTAGTTCAGGCGGAGCCTGCCCTGCACGGCGCGCGCGTGATGCGAGGCGAAGTGGCGACCGTCGCCCCGGGCCCGTGAGCGCGACCTGACAGATGTGGACGTTCTGCGCCGGGAACACGTGACGCAACCGAAAGGAGGGGCTGAGATGCTCCGCCCTGCCGATGAGCCCCCGTGAAGAAGGAGCACCCATGAAGAGTGAGCGCCAGAAGATGCTGGATGGGGAGCTTTACGACCCGTTTGACGCGGAACTGGTGGCGGCCCGCATTCGCGCGCGGGACCTCTGCCAATCGCTCAATGCCACCCGCGAGGGCGAGCAGGAGGAGCGGCGGCGCATCCTCCAAGCGCTGGTTGGCGCAGGCGGCGAAACGGTGTGGCTGCAGCCTCCGTTCTTCTGCGACTACGGCTCGAACATCGAGCTGGGCGAGCGCGTGTTCTTCAACTTCAACTGCATCGTGCTGGACGTGTGCCGGGTGAGCATCGGCGACTACACACTGTTCGGGCCTGGGGTGCAGATCTACACGCCCATGCACCCGTTCAACGCGGAGCTGCGGCGGAAGGAGGAGTTCGGCAAGCCCGTCACCATCGGTTCAGACGTCTGGGTGGGAGGCGGGGTGATCATCCTGCCGGGCGTTCGAATCGGCTCGCGCGCGGTCATTGGTGCCGGCAGCGTCGTGACGAGGGACGTTCCTGACGGCGTGTTCGCCGCCGGGAACCCCTGCCGTGTCATCCGCGAGATCACGGAGTAGCCGTCACGCCCGGCGACACTCCGCGACGCTCGGGGCGAGATGAGCGCCGTTCCCATCCCGGCGGGGCCTGCTTTCGCCCGGAAAGCCCCTCGCTTACTGGCTGGAGAATGAGCCTCTGGGTTCTCGTCGTGGCGATTTTCATTGGACTGCTGGCCGCCGTGCCGCCGTGGTGGTTCGCACGCCAGCGCCCCGGCTACAGCCACCTGCGGAACACCATCAGCGAGCTGGGGGAGACCGGTGCCCCCGATGCGACCCGAGTGGCCTGGCTCGCCTTCGCGCCCCTGGGGCTCGCGGTCTGGGTGTTCGTGGCGGTGCTCAAAGGGCAACTGCAGGAGGACGCCCAAACGGGCCTCGTGTTGCTTTCCTTCCTGGGCGCAAGCTACGTCGGAGCCGCGGTGTTTCCATGTGACGCCGGGGCGCCATTCTGGGGGACCTGGCGGAACCAGATTCACAACCTCGTCGCCGCCATCGGCTACTTCGGCGCGGGCGCTGGGTTGATCGAGCTTGGGCGCGCCCTCGAGGACACGGCGATGATGTCCGGCCTTGCGATGCTCACTGCCGCGCTGGGCAAGGGAGTCCTCGCGGGAATCTTCGTGCTGTCCTTCGAATCGCCCGTGCGAGGACTCGTTCAGCGCCTCATCGAGGCGACGGTTTTCGGCTGGATGGTCCTGGTGGGCGTGTGGCTGGTGGTGGGCTCCTGAGCCACTCCGCTGTCCCCCGGATACTCGCACTCTTCCACTGCGGAACCAACACCTCCCGCATGTGGAACATGCGGGAGGTGCCGCGCTGAATCGAACGCCCGAACGCCGATCAGTGGCTGCTGCCGGTGGGCCGTCCGTTGAGGTACGTCTGGAGCACCTGAATCTGGCTGATCTTCGTCGGGTCGCCCCCGTTGGCCGGGTCGAAATCGAGCGGGTTGGCGCTCAGCACGACGAAGTCCGCCACCTTGCCTTGCTCGATGCTGCCAATCAGCTTGTCGAGCTCGTGGTGACGGGCCGGCACGATGGTGATCGCGCGCAGCGCCTCCTCGACGGTCGCTGCGTGCTTGGCGCCCAGCACGTATTCCTTCGAGAAGTCCGGATAGGACCAGGTGCGCCGCGTGACGGCCTGCTCCACGAACCAGAGCGGACGCGTCGGCGTCACCATCGAATCGCTGTGGAACGAGAACGGAATCTTGTTCTCACGGTCATAGGCGATCGGATCGATCTCGCTCGCGGCCTCGTGCCCCAGCATTCCCACGAAGGCATCACCCCAATACGCCACGTGCCCAATGAGGTGCGTCACCTGGACGTCGAGCGTCGGTACCGGCTTCCTATCCATCACACCCGCACCATTGCGCAGGTCACCGATGCGCTTGGAAGTCTCGGGCCGGCCCACCGTGTTGTGGATGAGGAGGACGGGGCGCGTGTTCGTCTTAGACTGCTGGAGCCGAGACAGCGCATCGAGCGCCCAGTTGTTCGCCCCATTGCCGTTGGCGTGGAGCTGGAACCGCCAATCGCCCTGGGCCCAGAGCTCGCTCAGATCCTCGGCGAGCGCCTGCACGTTGTCGTAGTCGGCCCGGCCCTCGCCATCGCCCGAACAGTGCCCGCCGGCCACGTAGCGGTAGGGCGCCTCGAGCTTCGCGGTGCAACCTTGCGTCGAGCCGTCGACCCAGACCTTGATGCCACCGGCGCCCAGCCACTTCGGCAGCGCGCAGTCATTCCCTGCCTTCGGCTCACAGGCAGGAGCCGTCGGCTGCAGCTTCGCTGTCTTCGCGGCATCCGCGACCACGACGCCCGTGATTCGGAAGGGAAACCGGGGCAGCTCGGTGAACCGCTTCACCGCGTTGATCTGCGCCACCGATTGGAGGCCGCCGTCCGCGATGGTGGTGACGCCCGCGTCGCGCAGCCCGCGGATGACGCGCTCGACGTCCGCGCCCCCCGTCTCCGCGAACTTGACCGGATCGGAGAACACCTGCGCCGCGGGCAGGTTCTTCTGCAACGCCGTCAGGAACGGCCCGAACGCGGAAGGCTCCTGAAGCAGGCCCACGAAGTTCTTCGCCGAATCCGTGACCCAGTCGCCACCGCCACTCTTGACGGAACCGGGGATCGTACAGTTGTTGGCGTTGGCGTTCTGAACGCCACAGACGACATCGAAGGCCTTCTGGTTCACGTAGCCCAGGTGTCCCGACTGATCCAGGATGATCACCGGACGGTCCTTGCTCACGCACGCCTCGATGTAGAACTTCGGCTGCGCCGTGAAGGGCGAAGGCCCGCCCACCCCGCACCCCTTCGTGTTGTCGAACACCTGCCTCGACGGGTCCAGGTTCATCCCCAGGACGAAGGCGTTGCCTCCGACGGCACTCGTGTCCTCCAGCGTCATCGAGGAGAGCGCGCCCAGCACTTCGCTGCGGGCCTTGCAGTCCACGGACGGATCCACCCTGTAGGGAGGAGGCAGGCAGGGCGCCAGGTCGTGGGTGCCCAGCGTGCTCTGAAGGAGCGTGGGCAGGAAATGCAGGTGCGGATCGAAGAAGCCCGGCATCAAGACCTGCCCGGGCGCGAGCTGGACGATTTGCACTGAGGTGTCCAGGCCCTTCTGCACCTCGTCCGCGGTGCCAACCTTCAGGATCTGGCCTCGCTCATCCACCAGCACAGCGCCAGCGACCGTCCCGTTGTCGTCCAGGGTGAGCACCTTCCCGAGGAACAGGGTGGCGCCAGACTTTGCGGGACCACGCTCGATGGGCGCCGCGCAGGACGACAGGAGGGCGAGTGCAGCCACGAGCTTGGAGCCACGGGGGAATGCACGGGGAGGACATGAGACATCTCGACGCAGAGGTCCAGACATAAGACTCCTTCCAAATGAGGTGAGACACCCTACACAGAAATTCAATCCAATCCACACACTCCAAAGAGGCAAAGACAGACGCGTCAACACATCGTCCGACGCGTCAACAGAGCTCACTGACACGTCAGACGTGGCCTGTCCCCAGGGAGCATCAGCCGTGAGGCTGAGAACTGACACGTCAGACTGTCCGTTGACACGTCAGCGCCGGTCCGCCGCGTCAGCGCGAGTCGCGCCCTGCAACCGTCCGGTCCGCCATTGGGTGATACACGCTAGTAGACGCGAGCATCGAGTCCCTTCCGTGAGCCCCATCCACCCCACCCGAGCCGTATCAACGGTCTCCGATTCGGGAGGTGACGGTGCCCTCGGAACACGATCTGATACGCGGGTGCGGCGAGGCCCTGCGCCCGAGCGAGGGCCTCACCGAGGAACAGCACAGGCGTCCCAGGCGGGCGCGCCCTACTCCAGCTCGCGTTGGAGCTTCGCCAGCAGGTTGAGCGCGTCCAGGGGCGTCAACCGGTCGATGGTCGCCCCCTTCAGCGCATCCAGCGCCTTCTGCTGCGCGGGCGTCACCCCAGTGCCGCCCTGCGCCGGCTCCATGCCAAACAGGCCCAGCTGCCCGGACGAGGAGGCCCCACGGCGTCCCCCCTGCGGCTGCCGCACGGCCACCCGGGGCCGGCCCGCGTCATCCAGCTCCCCGGACTCCAGGTTCTGGAGCAACTCACGCGCGCGCCCCACGACCTCCGGAGGCAGGCCCGCCAGCTTCGCCACCTCGATGCCATAGGAGCGGCTGGCCCCACCCGGCACCAGCTTGCGCAGGAAGATGACCTTGCCGTTCTGCTCCTTCACGGCGATGCACAGGTTCTTCACCCGAGGCCGCTCGCGGGCCAGGTCCACCAGCTCGTGGTAGTGCGTGGCGAACAACGCGCGCGCCCCCACCGTGTCGTGCAGGTGCTCCGCCACCGCCCAGGCGATGGAGAGCCCGTCGAAGGTGGACGTGCCACGGCCAATCTCATCCAGGATGATGAGGCTCTTGTTCGTGGCGTGATGGAGGATGTGGCTGGTCTCCGTCATTTCCACCATGAAGGTGGACTGACCGCGCGCCAGGTTGTCCGCCGCGCCCACGCGAGTGAAGATGCGATCGCACAGGCCGATTCGCGCCGCCTTCGCCGGAACGAACGAGCCCGCCTGCGCCATCAGCGCCGTCAGCGCCACCTGCCGCATCACCGTGCTCTTGCCGGCCATGTTCGGACCGGTAATCACCATCAACTGCGCGTCCTCCGCCGGGTCCAGGCGGACGTCGTTGGGAACGAACGAATCCCCCGCCCCCAGCATGCGCTCCACCACCGGGTGCCGCCCCGCGGTGATGCTGAGCGCCACGGACGCGTCCACCTCCGGCCGCGTGTAGCCGTACTCCGCCGCGCACCGTGCGAAGGACAGCAGCGCGTCCCCGGTGGCCACCGCCTCCGCGGCGGACCGGATGCGCGGCGCCGCCGACACCACCTGCGCGCGCAGCTCCTCGAAGAGCTGAATCTCCAGCGCGCACCGCCGCTCCTCGGCGGTGAGTACCTGCTCCTCGTACTCCTTCAGCTCCGGGGTGACGAAGCGCTCGGAGTTCACCGTGGTCTGCTTGCGGATGTAATCCTTGGGCACCCGGTCGAGGTTCGACTTCGTCACCTCCAGGTAGTAGCCGAAGACCTTGTTGTAGCGGACCTTCAGCGAGGAGATGCCGGTGCGCTCCTTCTCCCGCTGCTCGATCTGGAGCAGCAGGTCCTTTCCGGACGTGGACAGCGCCACCAGCTTGTCCAGCTCCGCGTTGAAGCCGGCGCGAATCATGCCGCCGTCCTTCAACGTCACCGGCGGCTCTTCCGCCACGGCGCGCGACAGAAGCTCCGCCAGCTCCGGCAGCGCGGACAGGGGCCCCGTCAGCGACTTGAGCAGCGAGGACTCACACCGCGTCAGCACCGCCACCACCCGGGGAAGCTGCGCCAGCGACAAGCCCAGCGCGCGCAAGTCCCGAGCATTGCCCGCGCCCAGCGACAGCCGGCCGCACAGCCGCTCCAGGTCCCCCACTTCCTTGAGGATGCTCGCCAGCTCCTCGCGCCACACGCTGCGCCCGGACAGTTCCTCCACCGCGTCCAGCCGCGCGTGGATTTCCGGCAGCGAGCCCAGCGGGGACGCCAGCCAGCGCGCCAGCTTGCGCGCGCCCAGGCTCGTCACCGTCTTGTCCAGCACGCCCAGCAGCGAGCCCTTGCGCCCGCCATCCCGCAACGAGCGCAGCACCTCCAGATTGGCCCGCGAGGACTCATCCATCAGGAGGTTGCCGCCGCGCTCCTGCCGGCTCAGCCGGTCCACGTGCGCCGCCGCCGTCTTCTGCGTGTCCTTCAGGTAGCGCAGCGCCGCGCCCGCGGCGCCCGCCGCCAGGGGCGCGTCATCCAGCCCGAAAGCGGACAGCGACTGCACCGCGAAGTGACTCCGCAGGTAGCCCGCTGCCCGAGTGGGTTCGAACGACGCGGCCTCGCCCTCCGCCACCGCCGGCGTGCGCACCAGCCGGGCGAGCAGCTGTGCCACCTCCGGCGCGTCCCGCTTCCCGTCCGGCACCAGCAGCTCACGGGGCTCCACGCGCGACAGCGACTCCGCCAGCTCCGCGATGCCCGGGGCGTCCAGGGCCATGAACTCGCCGGTGGACGCCTCCAGCAGGGCCGCGCCCCACCCCTTGTCGTTCCAGTGCACGGCGGCCAGGAAGTTGCTGGCCTGCGGCTCCAGCACCTCTTCGTCCAGCACCATGCCCGGGGTAATCACCCGCGTGACTTCCCGGCGGACGATGCCCGGCCCGTTGCCCGGCTCCTCCACCTGTTCGCAGATGGCGACCTTCAGGCCCTCCGACACGAGCCGGCCGATGTAGCGCCGCGCGGCATGATAGGGCACCCCACACATGGGCACCTTGTCCGCGCCCTTGGACCTCGCGGTGAGCGTGATCTGGAGGATCTCCGAGGCCTTTACCGCGTCCTCGAAGAACATCTCGTAGAAGTCACCCAACCGGAAGAACAGCAGCGAGTCCGGGTGGAGCGCCTTCACCTCCATGTACTGGCGCATCATGGGGGTCAGGGAGGCAATCTCCCGGGCGCCCGCACCCTCGTTCACCGGCCCCACCTCGGGCGTCATGTCCCCGGGGAGCTCCACCGCTGCGGTCCTGCCTGCCTTCGCCTGCTGCGTCACGGCCATCCCTGCCCTTCTCTCATGGCCCCACCCCTGGATCAACGAACCGGCGCCCTACCCGCCGAGTTCCCTTACCACCCACCGCCGACATTCCACCCACCCCACCGCTGAAAACGGGTGCCAGGCCCGGCAACGCGGGGCATCGTGCGCGCCGCATGGCGCAGACGCCCCCCACCTCAGAGGCCCGGCCCCGGCCTCCAGTCCCCGCGCTCTTCCGCGTGGCCCTGGCTCCCATCCAGGCCTTCTTCCGCCTGGAGGCGGCCAGCGGCATCCTGCTCGCGCTGTGCGCCGTGGCCGCCATGGCGTGGGCCAACTCGCCGTGGGCCGCCACCTACTCCACCGTGTTCGACGCCCGCATGACGGTGGGGCTGGCGGGCGTCCACGCGGGCTTCACCGTCCGCGAGTTCATCAACGACGGGCTGATGACGCTGTTCTTCTTCGTCGTCGGCATGGAAATCAAGCGCGAGCTGAGCTCGGGTGAGCTGCGCACCTTCTCCCGCGCGGTGCTGCCGCTCATCGCCGCGATGGGCGGCATGATTGTCCCTGCCGCGCTCTACGCCGCCTTCAACCAGGGGACGCCCGCGCAGGCGGGCTGGGCCATCCCCATGGCCACCGACATCGCCTTCTCCATTGGCTGCCTCACGCTGGTCAAGACGCGCGTGAGCCACGGGCTGGTCGTGTTCCTCACGGCGCTGGCCATCTTCGATGACATCGGCGGAATCCTCGTCATCGCGCTCTTCTATGGCTCGGGGCTCCACGTCAGCTGGCTCATGGGGGCCCTGGGCGTGCTCGCCGTGCTGGCGTGCCTCAACCACTTCCAGGTGCGCAACGGCGTGGCGTACGCGCTGGCGGGCGCGGCGCTCTGGTACACGATGCACCACGGCGGCATCCACGCCACGCTGTCGGGCGTGGTGCTGGGCCTGTTCATGCCCGCACGGGCCCTGCGTCCGGGCCGCCACGTGCTGGAGGAGCTGCGCCTCTACGTGGACCGGGCGCTCCAGACGGCGATGGATGAGGCGACGCGGGGCGCGCAGATTCTCTACCTCGAGGAGCGCCTGGAGGAGCTGGAGCCGCCGCTCAACCGCTTCGTCCACCTGTGGCACGTGCCCGTGGCATACGGCATCGTCCCCCTCTTCGCCCTGGCCAACTCGGGCATCTCCCTGGAGGGCATGGGCTGGGCGGACCTGCTCCGGCCGCTGCCGCTGGGCATCATCGCCGGCCTCTTCGTGGGCAAGCAGGTGGGAATCTTCCTGTTCACCTGGGGCTCGCTGAAGCTGGGCGTGGCGGATCGGCCCGGTGGTGCGACGCTGCCGCAGGTCCACGGCGTCGCGGTGGTGGCGGGCATTGGCTTCACGGTGGCCCTGTTCGTGGCGGGGCTGGCCTTCCCTACCCAGCCGGAGCTGCTCACGGAGGCCAAACTGGGCATCCTGGTGGGCTCGCTGCTTTCCGCGGTGGTGGGCTACGCACTCTTGCGCTTCGTGGCGAAGCCGGCCGTCCCGGCGTAACGTAGAGGACAGGAACGCTCGTGATTCTCCAAGACCTCAACCGCGTGCGGCAAATCACCGTCATCGCGGCGCGCCACGGCTTTGGCGAGCTGGCGGAGCGCGCGGGGCTGTGGCGCATCCTCGGCCGCAAGGAGAAGGTGGAAGTCTCTCCGGAGGCCCAGCGCGCCTCCACCGCGCGGCGCTTCCGAATGCTGCTCAACGACCTGGGCCCTACCTTCGTCAAGCTGGGACAGGTGCTGTCCACCCGCGCCGACCTGCTGCCCGCCGAGTACATCGACGAGCTGGCCATGCTCCAGGACCACGTGGAGCCCATCTCCCTGGAGGATGTCCGCGCGCAGATTGAAGGTTCGCTCGGCGCCAGCGTGGAGAGCCTCTTCGCCACCATCGACCCGGCGCCGCTGGCCGCCGCGTCCATCGCCCAGGTGCACCGCGCGATGACGCTGGAGGGCGAAGAGGTGGTGGTGAAGGTGCAGCGGCCGGGCATCGCCGAGCGCATCGACTCCGACCTGGGCGTGCTGCGCAGCCTGGCGCGCCTGCTGGAGGCCGTGGTGGAGGAGACGGGCGTGTACACGCCCACCGGTATCGTGGATGAGTTCGACCGGGCCATCCACGAGGAGTTGGACTTCATCAACGAGGCCACCAACATCCGGGCCTTCCTGGAGAACCATCGCGAGCGGCCCTACCTCAAGATTCCGCGCGTCTACTCCGGCCTGTCCAGCCGCACGGTGCTGACCATGGAGTTCATCCGCGGCGTGAAGCTCAACCCCGCGGAGCTGAGCGAGCCCGAGCGCAAGGCCATTGCCCAGAACATCCTGGACGCCTCCTTCCGGCAGCTCTTCGAGGACGGCCTGTTCCACGGCGACCCGCACCCGGGCAACCTGCTGCTGATGGAGGACCACCGGCTGGCGCTGCTGGACTTCGGCGTGGTGGGCCGGCTGTCGCGCCCCATGCAGGAGACGCTGGTCATGCTGTGCCTGGCGGTGGCGCTCAAGGACAGCGAATCCATGGCGCGCATCCTCTACCGCGTGGGCGTTCCGGACGCGCGCGCCAACCTGGTGGGCTTCCGCAACGACATCGAGGCGCTGCTCGGCCAGCACCTGGCCACGACGCTGGGACAGGTGGACACGCGCTCGCTGCTGAGGGACTTGCTGGACCTGGCAGTGAAGTACCGCATCCGCATCCCCAAGGAGTACGCGCTGCTCAGCCGGGCCTCCGTTTCCACGGAGGGCATGCTGCGCAGCCTGTACCCGGAGATGAACATCATCGAGGTGGCGCTGCCGTACGCCAAGGAGCTGCTCGCCGGGCGCTACGATCCGATGCAGCTCCAGGGCGGACTGATGCGCACGCTGCTGCGCTTCCAGGCCATGGCGCAGGACCTGCCCACGCAGCTGTCGCAGATCCTGCTGGACATGGAGTCCGGCAAGTTCACCGTCACGGTGCGAGCGGACCAGTTCGACAAGCTGAATGAGAACCTGCGCAGCGCGGCGGTGATTGCCTTCATGGGCCTGTGCGCGTGTGGCTTCATCGTGGGCGCGTTCATCTCCTTCGCGCCCAAGCCGTGGATGTACGGCAACGTGCCGGTGCTCGGCGTGGTGGGCATCGCGGTGGCGGCGGCCTTCTTCGGCGCGGCCATCACCTGGTACATCTTCGGCGGCCGAGGCCTGGGCAAGGTGCGCTTGAGCCGCTTCCTCAAGAAGCCCAAGCGCAAGTAGTCCGCTGCCTCTACACGGGCCGGCGCCACAGGTCGGCGAGGTCCGCCGGGAGCTGCGAGGCCACGGCCGCCACCTCGTCGTCTGGAATCCGGTCCCGGATGGCGGTGAACACCACCGTCAGGACGCGCAGCGCCTGGTCCACGGGGATGCGCAGGTGGTCCGCCACGTCGGTGATGAACTCCGCGCGGCCCATGCGCTTCGCGTGGGACGGGCCTCGGTGGATGTTGCACGTCCCGAGGATGGTGCCAATGCCGCCCTTCCCCAGTGACCAGAGCAGCTTGAGGTCCTCTCCGTCGGACAGGCGCCGCGCGAGCGTGCAGAACACCGCCTCCGCGCCCTTCCGGGCGTCCACGCCATTCACCTGGAATTCGCGGCTGTTCCCAAGTTCGTCCAGAAAGCCCTGGAGGTCAGCGGGCTCTTCACGCTCCTTGACCGGCGTGGCGTTGATAGGGGGTTCGGTGTGCTCCGCCATGGGGCTGCCTCCTTGCGTGCCAGTGCGGCCGTGCCGCGTGCCGTCAGCGCTTGTCATGGTGGACATGGCGCGGGCACGCCGCACCTCGGCCCGTGTCCCCAGGAGCGGGTGCCCGGCAGGGCGCCGGCTGCGGCACGAAACGAAGGAGGCGCGGCCGCCAGTCAAGCGTCCGCGATGGCCTTATCCCCCAAGCTGTCAGACGTGCCGCTCACCCATGAGCCGCCGGGCGCGGCGCATCGCCATGCTCCGGGTGCTGCGGCGGCACATGCGTCTCATCGTCCTTCTTGCCGAAGCGCGCCCCCAGCCGCTCCTTGATGCGGTCCGCCACGACATAGAAGGCGGGCACCACCAGCAGGCTGAGCACCGTGGACACGGACAATCCACCGAGCACTGCGATGGACATGGGCGCGCGCGTCTCCGAGCCCGCGCCCAGCGCCAGTGCCGCCGGCACCGCCGCCATCATGGTCGCGGTGGACGTCATGAGGATGGGCCGCAGCCGCACCGGCCCCGCGCGCAGCATGGCCTGCATTGCGTCCGCGCCGCGCTCCCGCTCTTGCAGCGCGTAGTCCACCAGGATGATGGAGTTCTTCTTCACGATGCCCATCAGCAGCAACAGGCCGATCATGCTGAAGATGTTCAGCGTGGTGCCCGTGGCGAACAGGGCAAAGGCCGCGCCCGCCACCGACAGCGGCAGAATCGTGAGCACCGTCACCGGGTGCAGGAACGAATTGAACTGCGCGCCCAGCACCATGTACGCCACGCCAATCCCGAGGAAGAGCGCGAAGAACAGGCTGCTCATCGAGTCGCGGAAGGCCACGCTGGCGCCACCCGCCACCACACGCACACCGCCAGGCAACTCCTTCGCCAGTCGCTCCACCGTCGCCAGGGCCTCTTCCTGGTTAGAGCTTGGCGCCACGTTCGCGTAGACGCTGATGGCGCGCTCACGGTCCCGCCGGGTGATGGCCTGCAGCGCGGGCCGCTCCTCCTGCGTCACCAGCGACGACAACGGCACCAGCGCGCCGCTGGCCGTCCGGACCTTCAGCGTGGACAGGTCCTCCGGCCTGGAGCGCTGGTCCGCCAGGAGCCGCATGCGCACGTCGATGCGCCGGCCGCCGGTGCTGTACTTGCCCACGCGCACGCCGCCCACCAGCGCGTTGATGGTGGTGGCCACCGACTGGATGGGCACGCCCAGGTCCGCCGCGCGGCCCCGGTCCGGGGTGATGCGCAGCTCCGGCATGCCCAGCTGGTAGTCCGTGTCCACGTCCACCACCTTGCCGCTGGCCTGGAGCTTCTCCCGCATCTCCTGGCTGGCCTCCACCAACTGCTCCCATTCCGAGCCGCGCACGCTGAACTCCACCGGGAAGCCGCGCTGCGCCGTGAAGCCGCTCTGGGACTGGTCCTGCACCACCGCGCGCAGGCCCGGGTAGCTGTTGAACTCCTTGCGGAGGATCTGCTGGAAGTCCGCCTGCGGCATGCGCTCGTCGGGCGGCTTCAAGCTGACGAACATCATGCCGGTGTTGACCGCGCCGCTGCCGAATCCGCCGACGACGGAGAAGACGCGCGTCACCTCAGGCCGGCTGCTGGCGAACTCCTCCGCGCGCAGGAACAGCCGGTTCGTCTCCTCGATGTTGCTGCCCACCGCCGTCTGCATGCGCACCAGCAGGCGGCTCTGGTCCTGGGACGGCACGAACTCACCCGGCAGCGCACGGAAGACGAAGACGCTGGAGGCCGTCAGCACCACCGCCCCGCCCAGCACCCACCACGGCCGCTTCAGGCCCCAGGCCAGGGTGCGAGCGTAGACGTGCTCCAGCTTCTCGAAGCCCCGGTCCACCCAGACGCCAATCCGGCTGCGGCCTTCACGCGACGTCTTGAGCAACTGCGCGCAGCGCGCGGGGGCCAGGGTGATGGCCTCCACGTAGGACAGCAGCACCGCCACGCACAGCGTCACGCCGAACTGGAGGAAGTACTTGCCGATGACGCCGCTCATGAAGACGACGGGCAGGAAGATGGCCACCACCGCCGCCGTCGCCGCCAGCGCGGCGAAGGTGATTTCCGCGGTGCCCTCGCGCGCGGCGCGCACCCGGTCCTTCCCCTCTTCGGAGTGCCGGTAGATGTTCTCCAGCACCATGATGGCGTCGTCCACGACGATGCCCACCGCCAGCGCCAGGCCCAGCAACGTGAAGGTGTTGAGCGTGAAGCCCAGGAAGTAGATGACCGCCACCGTCCCCAGCAGCGACATGGGGATGGCCAGCACCACGTTCATCGTGCTGGAGATCGAGCCCAGGAACACCCAGCACACGAAGGCGGTGAGGATGCACGCGAGCATCAGCTCGAACTCGATTTCGTGGACGCTCTCCTCGATGAACTGCGTCGAGTCGAAGTTGATGCCCAGTTGCATCCCCTCCGGCAGGTCCTTCTGCATCTTGTCCAGCTCGGCCCGGATGCCCTGGGCCACCGCCACGGCGTTGGCGCCGCGCTGCTTCTTGATGCCCAGGCCCTGCGCCGGCTCGCCGTTGATGCGCGCCATGCGGCGCACGTCCTCGAAGCCGTCCTCCACCAGCGCCACGTCCTTCAGGTAGACGGGGAAGCCGCCCTGCTCGCGCACGATGATGCGCCGCAGCGTCTCCAGGTCCAGCGCCTCGCCCATGACGCGGACGTTGACCTCGCGGCCCTGCGTCTCGATGCGGCCGGCGGGCAGCTCCACGTGCTCGCGCTGGAGCGCCGCGGACACGTCCGCCACCGTGAGGCCCAGCGCGTCCAGCTTCTGCGCGTCCACCCAGATGCGGACGTTGCGCTCCAGCATGCCGCCCAGTTGAACCTCGCCCACGCCCGGAATCGTCTGGAGCTTCTCCTTCACGCGGTAGCGGGCGTAGTCACTCACCACCTGCTGGCTGAAGGGCCCGGACACGCCGACCCAGAGGATGGGTTGGTCCTCCGGGTTGGACTTGGAGATGATGGGCGGATCGATGTCCAGCGGCAGCCGGCGCTGTACCTGGCTCACCTTGGTCTGCACGTCCTGGAGCGCCAGGTCCACGTTGCGCGACAGGTCCAGTTCGACGGTGATGTTGCCGCCGCCCTGGCGCGCGGTGGAGTTGATGGCCGTGACGCCCTCCACCTGCGTCACCGCTTCCTCGATGAACTCGAGGACGTCGCTCTCCACCGCTTCCGGGTTGGCGCCTTCCCACGTGACGGAGATGTTGATGGTGGGGAAGTCGACGTCCGGGAACTGGCTGATGCCAATACGCTGCGCGGCCACCAGTCCGAAGACGATGGTGGCCGCCATGATCATCCACGCCAGAACGGGCTTCTTGATGCACGCCTCGGTGATGTTCATTGCCGGGCGCCTCCGCCGCCGCTGGCGGCCTCCGACTCCAACCGGGGCTCACCCGTGAAGGTGGGCTTGGGTCCCTCCGCCACGCGCACGTTGGCCCCGTCGCGCAGGGCCTCACCGCCGCGCACCACCAGCAGCTCACCGGGCTTCACGCCGTCACGGACCTCCACGCGGCCATCCGCGGTGCGCAGGCCCAGCTCCAGCACGCGCTCACGCGCCTTGTTGCCTTCCACCACGTAGGCCAGGAAGCCGCGCTCGCTGGCGCGCACCGCCGTCTGCGGAATCACCGGACTGCCGCCGCGCGTGTCCACGGGCACCGCCACCGTGGCGAAGGCGCCCGGACGGAGCCGCTCGGCGTCCTCACCGGTGACTTCCGCCGTCACCGGCACCATGCGGCTGGCATCATCCGCGGCGGCGGCCACGTGTGTAATCTTCGCCGTGAATGAGCCACCCTCCGCGGCCCGGACGGAGAAGCGCGCCGTCATGCCGGGCTGGATGCGGGACACGTCCGCCGCCGGAACAGTGAAGCGCAGCAGCAACGGCTCGCGCCGCAGCAACGTGGCCAACACGATGCCGGGCTGCACGTACTGGCCCGTCTGCACCGTGCGCGTCTGGAGCACGCCGTCCATGGGCGCGCGCACATAGGCGTCACGCTGGTTGAGCTGCGCCTGGTCCAGCAGCGCCTTCGCCGCCGCCACGTCCGCCTCCGCCGTGCGCGCGCGGGCCTCGAAGGTCTCCAGCTGCTCGGCGGGCAGCAGACCGGGGCTGGCCTGGTTCACCGCGGTGCGGCGCTTCGCACCGGCCTCCGCCTCCACCAGCGTGGCGCGGGCTCGCGCCAGCGTGGCCTCCGCGGACCGCACGGCGATGGCGTAGCGGGCGGGCTCGATCTCCGCGAGCACCGCGCCCTTCTTCACCGACTGCCCTTCCGCGAAGAGCACCCGCTCCACGGCGCCCGGCACGCGGGCGGTGATCTGCACCCGCTCGAAGGCCTCCACGGAGCCCACCGCGTCCACCACGTACTCCACGTCCCGCGACTCCACCGGAGCCACCTCGACGGGGAACTGGATGGCTGCTCGGCCGCGACCTGCCGGCGCTGCTCCGCCTTGGGCGCTTTGCGCGTCCTTCTTGCAGCCAGCACCCAGGGCCAGCGCGGCCACGGCCAGACCCAACGTTCCTGCGCGTCGCATTTCCTTCACGGTTCCTTCCCCAATGGGTCGAGTCCGACTGCCGCCCGCAGCCCCAGCAGCGCCACGCCCAGCGCGAACCGGCTCTGGGCATACGCCACCTCCGCCTCGAACTGCCGCAGCGAGGCGTCCGCCACCGTCAGCGCCGTGGACAAGCCCTGACGGTAGAGAATCCCCTGCTCCTCCGCATTCTGCCGGGCCGTGCGGACCGCCAGGTCGCTCTGTGCCAGGGCGGCCTGGGCATTCTCCAGCGCCACCCTCGCCTGCTCGATGTCCACGTCCACCCGGCGCGTGGTGGCCTGGACCTGGAGCTCCGCCGCCTTCGCCAGGGCCACGCGCTCCCGGCGCTCGGCATAGCGCTCGCCGCCGTCGAAGAAGTTCCAGATGAGGTTGACGCCCAGGAAGCCGTCACCCGTGCGGCCATTGAATCCGGCCTCGTTCGTGAGGCGGTAGGTGGCGGACGCGCCCAGCGTCGGCAGCAGCCGGGCGAGCGGTTCCTTGGCGCTCTCCTCCAGCGCGTCCACCCGCAGACGCGCGGCCAGGATGTCCGGCCGGCGGTCCAGGGCCCCATCCGCCAGGGAGGCGTGGGCCTGCAGCGGCCGACTGGCGTCCGACAGCAGCGCATCCGGCGAGGCCAGGGTGCCCTTCACCGAAGACACCAGCAGGAAGCCCAGCTCCAGGCGCGTGGTCTGCGCAGCGTTGCGCGCGTTGGACATCTGCACCTCGGCGCTGGCCGCCTCCAGCTCCGCGCGCGTCACATCGTTGCTGCTGGCCAACCCCGCCTTGGCGCGGGCCGACGCGTCCTGAAGTGACTGGCGGGCGAACGCGAGGCGTTGCTCGGCGGCGCGGTACACCTGCTCCTGGGCCAGGGTGGAGAGGAAGGCGTTGGCGGCCTCGAAGCCAATCTGCCGGCGCGCCTCCACGGCCTCCAGCCCCGCCGCGTCGCCGTCTCTCCGCGCCGCGCGGTACAGGAAGATGCCGCGCGCGTCGAACAGCGGCATGGAGGCGACGAAGTTGGCGTTGAGGGCGTTGTTGCGCTGGATGACCACCGTCTGGCCACCCACTTCGCGCGTCACTTCATACAGACGCCGGGTATAGGTGCCCGTTCCCGTCAGCTCTGGAAAGAAGAAGGCCCGGGCCCGAGCCAGCCGGGCCCGGGCGGCCTCGGACTGCTGCTCGGCGGCCAGGGCCACCTCGTTACGCTTCGCGGCAAGTTGCACCGCCTGTTCCAGCGTCAGCGGACCACCTTCCGTGGACAGGGCTTCCGCGGGCGGAGGCTGGGACGGAGGACTTGCTGGGGCAGCCTTCGCGGATTCGGCGGCGGGTGCGCCCCCCTCGGTCGCTGGCTGCTGCCCCGATGCACTGGACGCGGTCAGAGCGAGCCAGGCGCAGAGGGGCACGGTGATGGCGTGACGGGGTCTATGCATGAACGGGCGGGGAAGGCTCGGGCGCCGGGGGGCGGTTCGGCGCGCCATATAAACGGACGTGGAGAGAAGGGGCTATGACGATTCGGCGTCTGGACGCTGGCCTGCGCGACGGTCTATGGGTGGCGTCGGGTTCTCCTGGGTTCCGTAGCTCACTGTAGAAAGATTGCGGGCGCCACCAAGCGCCCGGGAATGCTCGGCCGATGCGTTTATTCCTGATGGGTTGCGTTCTTGCGGTGGTGGTCTCCGTTTCCGGCTGCCGGAAGCAGGAAGACCCACCCAATGCCGGGGCCGTCCGCGTGCTCGTCTCGTACGCGACGTTTCGCCCGGGCTGTCTCACGCTGACCGTCACGGACGTGGACGAACCCAGCCGCACCGAGACCGCCGATATCCGGATGGAGCCTTCTGCCCGCAGCGACGTGCGGACGGTGGCCATCCTGGGCCGTGAGGGCTGGAGCCGGAACCTGCGGCTCACCGCGACCGCCAACGAGCGCTCCTGCAACGGGCCCGTGGTGGCACGGCACGAGGTCATCACTCAGGTGCCCACGGTGGGCACCGCGGCCGTGGAGCTCGACCTGCGCGCCCTGGACCTGGATGACGACGGCTACGTCACCAGCGAGGGCGCCTTCCCTGGCTCGGATTGCAACGACGACGACCCGGCCATCCACCCCGGCGCGACGGAGCTGTGCGACGGCGTGGACAACAACTGCGTCAACGGCGAAGCGGATGCCCCCGGCGGCGCGACCTACTACCGCGACGCGGACGGTGATGGTTTCGGCAACCCGTCCGCTCTGCCCAACCTCTCCTGCACGCCTCCCGCGGGCTATGTCTTGGAGGCCGGTGACTGCAACGATCAGGACCCCAACATCCACCCCAGACAGGCCGAGCTGGTCTGCGACGGCAGGGACGACAACTGCGATGGGGCCATCGACAACGACCCGTTCGATGTGGGCATGGCGTGCCAGACCGAGCAGAACTGCGCTGGGTCCAAACAGTGCGCGAGCACCGCGCTGACGACCTGCGTCAGCAGCGAGACGCCGCGGGAGTGGTTCGTGGACGAGGACGGTGACGGCCAGGCGGGAACCTCCGCGGGGCTCTGGTGCGCCAACCCGCCGCAGGGCGCCGTGGTGGACAACACGGACTGTGATGAGAGCTCGCGCTTCGTGTCGAACACGGCCACCGAGGTGTGCGACCGGCTGGACAACGACTGTGACGGACAGGTGGACGAAGATTTGGCGGGCTGCGACGCCGTGGCCTGGACGACGACGAACGCGACGCCCGCCTCGATTGTCTGGGACACGGTGGCTGCGTACCCCGGCAACAAGGGCTGGCTCGCGGGACGCGACGGCCACGTCGCCCACGTCGACGGCGGGACGCTCACCCCCGTGGCGAACTGCCCGGGCCAGTGGAAGTCCTCCTGGGTGACGAACAGCGGCCGCGTGTTCCTGGGCAACAGCGCGGGCAAGTTCACCACCCGGCTGCCGACCGACACCGGCGCGTGTGTCAACGTGAATGGCCCCGGGAGCGCCAGCATCAACGGGATGGTGGGCTTCGAAAGCGGCAACCGCGTGGCGCTGTACGCGGTGGACAGCCAGGGTCGCATCCTCCTCTGGAACTACGAGGAGGGCGCCCCCACCCAGGCAGCCCCCGAGGAACTCACGCGGATCAACGACAACCTCAAGTCCATTGACGGTACCAGCCCGCGGACGCTGTTCGCCGCGGGCGCCGAGGCGCAGGGCGGCACCAACCACCCCGTGGTCTGGCGCGGCCCCACGGAGGACGGCGGCACGTGGCAGAAGGAAGCCCTGGGCAACGTCGGGTCGACCGGATTCCTCTACGGCATCCAGGTGCTCTCACCGAGCCATGTCTACGCCGTGGGCGACAACGGCCTCTTCCTGGAGCGCGCGGGCACGACGTGGAGCGTGAAGCCCGCCATCACCCTGCCAACCCAGACCCCGGCGGACATCCGCGGACTGGTGGCCTTCGGCAGCAAGGCCATCTACGCCGTGAGCTCCGGAACGAACAACATCCACTTCTTCAACGGCACGGCCTGGAGCACCGCCTTCACGCCGTCCAGCCCCATGAACGCGCTGAGCGGAACCGGCCCGGCGGACGTCTGGGTGGCGGGCTCCGGCGGCGCGCTCGTGCGCTGGCGGCCCTGAGGCGGCGGGCGGACACCATGGACCTGCGCGCGAACGGCCTCACGGTGCGGTACGGAGCGAGGCAGGTCCTGTCCGGCGTGAGCTGCGCGTTGCCGCCCGGGACGCAGGCACTGGTCCTGGGGCGCTCGGGCGCGGGGAAGACGACGCTGGTGAAGGCCCTGGCCGGCCTGGTGCGGCCCACGGAGGGCCACGTGCTGTGGGATGGGCAGGAAGCGGCGCGTCTGACGGCCGCCGAGCGGCGCGAGCAGCAGGCGTCGTTCGGCATGGTGTTCCAGACGGACGCCCTGTTCGACTCGATGACGGTGCTGGAGAACGTCATGGCGCCACTCACCCGCCGCCACGTCCCGGAGGCCGAGGCCCGGGCCCGCGCCAGTGACGTGCTGCGGGCGGTAGGGCTTTCGGACGCGGCGGATACGCTGCCGGAGCGCCTGTCTGGCGGCATGAAGAAGCGCGCGGGAATCGCGCGGGCCCTGGCGGCGCGTCCGTCGGTGGTGCTGGCGGATGACCCGTTCGCGGGGTTGGATCCGGGCACGGCGCGGCAGGTGGCCCGGGTGCTCCTGGACGTGTCCCAGGGTGGCACGCTGCTGGTCGTGGCGACGGAGGCTCCGATGGACCTGCCCCTGCCCCGCTGGCTGTACCTGCGGAGTGGCCGGCTGGTTCATGACGGGCCACCCGCGCCCGAGTTGGAGGATGCACCGGACGAGGTGCCGGCATGACGCGAAGTGCGCGAGCACATCAAGGAGCCACGACGCGCCACCAAGAGGGCGTGGACACAGTCGTGCCGCTGCCGAGCCCGCACCCGGATGAGGTGCCGCCGTGGCGCTCCTGACGAGGCTCGGACGTACGGCGCTGGACGCGCTCCGCGGAACCGGCGCGCTGGGCCTGGTCGTGGGCCGCACGGTGCTGGCGCTGCCGAAACTGGAGCGCAGCGAGCTGGGCCGTGCGCTGGTGCAATTCGGCTACGGCTCCCTGCCGCTCGCCCTGGCCACGGCGGCGCTGGCCGGCATCATCGTGGTGCTGCAGTCGGGCATCTACGTCCAGCGCTTCGGCGCGCGGGCCTTCCTCGGTTGGGCGGCGGGTTATGGCGTGCTGTGGGAGTTCGGCCCGCTGCTGCTGGGCCTCATCATGTCGGCGCGGCTTGGCGCGCGAAACGCGGCGGAGCTGGCGCTGATGCAGGTGGGCGGACAGATTGAAGGGCTGAGAGGCATCGGCCTGGACCCCTTCGCCATCCTCGTCGCGCCTCGCGTGGTGGCCATGGAGGTCAGCATGCTGGCGCTCAGCGGCGTCACCTTCGCGGTGGCCATCCTCTTCGAGTCCGTGGCCGCCCTGCTCGCCCTGGGCCTTCCGGTGCGCGTCTTCTTCGGCACCTTCTCCCAGCTTCTGGGGCCGCTCGACCTCCTGGGCGGCGTGGTGAAGACGGGCATCTTCGGACTGGCCATCGCCCTGCTGTCCACCACCGTGGGCCTGTCCGCTCGAGGCGGCGCACACGCCGTGGGCCAGGCGGCGGCCAACGCGGTGGTGCGCAGCTGCGCGGCCATCTTCGTCCTCGACTTCGCCCTCACGTCCTTGCTCGCGGGGTGGATGGGATGAGCGGCGTGCTGTCGTTCTTCGGAGCGCCGGTGGTGATGCTGGCGCGCACGGTGCGGGCCTCAACCCGGGACGGCGTGCCCTGGCGCGAGTCCCTGGCCCAGCTCCACGAACTGGGCGGGCGCAGCGTGTGGCTGGTGATGTCCGGCATGGCCTTCTTCGGCGCGGTGCTCGTCACCATCGCCAACAGCCAGGCACGGCGCTTCGTGGGCAACGTGGCGGTGCTGGGGCCCGCGTACTTCGAGCTGCTCATCCGCGAACTGGGCCCGGCGGTGTCCGCGCTGCTCACGGCCTCACGCGCGGGCGCGGCTCACGCGGCCGAGCTGTCCACCATGAGCGTCAACGAACAGGTGGAGGCCCTGGAGATGTCCGCGGGCGACCCCTACGCGGACCTCGTCGCGCCCCGGGTGTTCGCGGGCGTGATGGGCGTGCCCCTGCTGTGTACCCTGGGCACCATCGCGGCCACGCTGTCCGCAGCGGCGGTGGCGCAGTTCGCCTTCGGCGTGGACGGGCGGGCCTTCATGGACCCGCGCTACGTGGACGGCTGGGACTTGCTGGCCGCGTTCCTGAAGGCCGCGGGCTGCGGGCTCTACATTCCGCTGGCGGCGGCGGTGGCGGGCCTCAAGGCGCGCGGCGGCGCCGAGGCCGTGGGCGAGGCCACCACCGACGGCGTGGTGGCGGCGAGCCTGGGGTGCCTGCTCATCGACCTCGCCGTGTCGCTGGCCTTCCAACTGCTGCGCCTGTGAGCGAGCCCCGCGCATGACGCCCCTTCCCGACAGCGAGGCCCTGCGATTCCGGGACGTGCACGTCGCGTTCGACGAGGGACGCCGGCGCGTGCTCGCCGGGCTCACGGCGGACGTGTCCACCAAGGAGCTGACGTTCATCGCGGGCGCCAGTGGCACCGGGAAGAGCGTGCTGTGCCGGCTGGCGGTGGGGCTGCTGCGCCCGGACGCGGGCGAAGTGGCGCTGTGGGGGGAACGCGTGGACTCCAGACCCGAGCGCGAGCTGGTGCCGCTGCGCCGACAGGCTCCCTACCTGGTGCAGGGCCCGGCGCTGTTGGACTGGCGCACGCTCCGGCAGAACGTATGGCTGGCGGACCCGGCGGCGTCCGTGGACGACGTGGACGCCGCGCTGGCGCAGGTGGGTCTTCTGGACTGGGCGGACCGGCTGCCACCGGAGCTGGGGCCCGGAGCGAAGAAACGGACGGCTATCGCCCGGGCGTTGGTGCTCAAGCCGCGCTATCTCCTCTTCGACGAGCCGACGACGGGCCTGGACCGGAAGGCGGCGGGCCAGGTGGAGGAGGCGCTCGCGTCGCTGAAGGCGCGGGGCCTTGGGGGGATGGTGGTGTCCCACGACTACCGACAGCTGAAGGCGCTGGCGGACCGGGTGCTGGTGGTGGCGAACAAGCAATGTGCCTACCTGGGCACGCCGAAGGGCTTCCTGGAGTCCTCCGCGCCCGAGCTGCGAGTACTGACAGCGCCATTCATGGAGGGCGCGACGGATGGATGAGCGACGGCTGGAGCTGAAGGTGGGCGCCCTGGTGCTGGCCGCCATCGTGGGCGTGCTGTTGTTGCTGTGGCTGATGGGCGAATTGAAGCTGGGCTCGGAGACGGAGCTGGCGGTGGACTTCGGCCACACGGGCAACGTGGTGGAGGGCGCCCCTGTGAAGCTGGGCGGCGTGCAGGTGGGCCGCGTGCAGGACATCCAACTCCAGCCCGAGCGGCGGGACGCACAGGGACGCCCGCTGCCCGTGCGGATGGAGCTCGCAGTGGCGCCGGAGGCCGTGGGCGCGCTGCGCAAGGACGCGCGCGTGACGGTGGCCACGGTGGGCATCCTGGGAGAGCCCTATCTGGAGCTGAACCCGGGCTCGGCGCCGGAGCGGCTGCCCGCGGGCACGGCCGTGCGGGGAACGGACGCGCCCCGGCTGGATGTCCTGGCCGAACAGCTCACCCGCTTCGTGGACCTGCTGTCCCAGATGCTGGAGGAGGATCCGGAGGCCATCCGCGGCCTCGCGGCGAACGTGTCCCGGCTGGCACGGACGCTGGACCAGTTGCTGACGGAGAACCGGGGCGACGTGAAGGTGCTGGCGTCCGAACTGGCGGCGGCCTCGAAGGATTTGCGCCACCTCGCGGGCCTGGCGCGCGAGGCCTTCCAGCCCGGAGGCAAGGGCGCGCGGTTGTTGGACGATGCCTCGGCGGCAGCGGCCGTCGTTCGTCGCGACCTGCCGGGGCTGACGAAGTCCGCCGGGACGACGCTGGACGGACTGGCGGCCGTGACGGGCCCGCTGGGGCCCGAGGACGGCGCGCGGGTCAAGGTCGCGCTGGAGCGCCTCACCTCGGCCTCGGGTCAACTGGAGAGCATCGCGGCCCGCGCGGACCGGGTGCTGGCGAAGCTCGAGGCCGGCGAGGGCACCGCGGGCGCGGTGCTCCAGGATGGCACGTTGTACGAGGAACTCCGCTCGCTGGTGACGGACCTCCGCAAGCACCCGTGGAAGGTGCTCTGGAAGGACTGAGGCCCGGGCGTCGGGCACCTATCAGGACACAGCGTGAAGGCGCGCAAACACGGGTCCAACTGTTCAGGGTGTGGCCTCCCCCCCATTCTGAGAGCGCACTGAACCACTGCTGGTGGTACAAGCCCCGGCCGTGAAAGCCCCCCAGCCCCCCGCCCCCGTCGAGGCCACCTTCGATTCCCTGGGCTTGAAGCCCGCGCTCGTCGAGGCGCTCAGCGCGCTCGGCTACGAGGAGCCCACCCCCATCCAGGCCGCCGCCCTCCCGCCACTGCTCGCGGGGAAGGACCTGCTCGGCATCGCCGCCACCGGCACCGGCAAGACGGCCGCCTTCGCCCTGCCCCTGCTCAACCACGTGGAGCCCGGCGCGTGCCGGCCCAACACCACGTCCGCGCTGGTGCTGGTCCCCACGCGCGAGCTGGCCATGCAGGTCTCCGAGGCCATCCACCGCTACGGCCAGAAGCTCGGCATCTCCGTGCTGCCCCTGTACGGCGGGCAGGTCATCGGCCAGCAACTCCGCGTCCTCAAGCGCGGCGTGGACGTCGTCGTCGCCACGCCGGGCCGCGCGCTGGACCACCTGCGCCGAGGCACGTTGCAGCTCGATGACGTGCGCGTCGTCGTGCTCGACGAGGCCGACGAGATGCTCGACATGGGCTTCGCCGAGGACCTGGAGGCCATCCTCTCCGGCACGCCCGAGGACCGGCAGACGGCCCTCTTCTCCGCCACGCTCCCGCCGCGCATCGCCAGCATCGCCGAGCGTCACCTGCACGAGCCCGTGCGCGTGAAGATTGCCCGCGAGAAGGTGGAACAGGGGGAGATCCCCCGCGTCCGGCAGACGGCCTATGTCGTGCCGCGCGCCTTCAAGATCGCCACCCTGGGCCGCCTGCTCGACGTGGAGTCGCCCACCGCGGCCATCATCTTCTGCCGCACACGCACGGAGGTGGACGACCTCACCGTCTCCCTCAACGGCCGCGGCTGGCGCGCCCACGCCCTGCATGGCGGCATGACGCAGGAGCAGCGAGACCGCGTCATCAAGCAGCTCAAGTCCCAGGGCACCGACCTGCTCGTGGCCACCGACGTCGCGGCGCGCGGCCTGGACATCCCCCGCCTGTCCCACGTGGTGAACTTCGACGTCCCCAACGCGCCCGAGGCCTACGTGCACCGCATCGGCCGCACGGGCCGCGCCGGCCGCGAGGGCGTGGCCATCACCCTGGTGGAGCCCCGCGAGCACCGGCTGCTGCGCAACATCGAGCGCGTCACCGGCCAGCGCATCGAAGTGTCCACCGTGCCCACCGTCGCGGACATGCGCGAGAAGCGACAGGAGATGCTGCGCGCATCCCTGCGCGAGACGCTGGTGGCCGGTGAGTACGAATCCCTCCGCAACGTGGTGGAGAGCCTGGCCAGCGAGTTCGACGCCATGGACATCGCCGCCGCCGCCGTGAAGCTCCTCCATGAGGCACAGGACGAGGGCCGCGACACGGAGGAGACGGAGATCCCCGTCGTCGCGCCGCCGCAGGAGCGCCGTGAGCGCACGGGCGGCAAGTTCGGAGCGCCCCCGGGGCGTCCAGGCCGCCCGGAGCGCGGCCCGAAGGCCCGCGGTGGCCCGCCGACGTGGGACGTCACCCGCCTGTGGATTGGCGCCGGCCGTCACGCCGGCGTACGCCCCGCCGACCTGGTGGGCGCCATCGCCGGGGAAGCGGGCGTCGAATCCTCCAAGATTGGCGCCATCCAGATTGGCGACGCCTTCTCCCTGGTGGAGGTGCCGGAGTCCGACGCCAACCGCATCATCGCCGCGTTGAAGAACGCCACCCTGCGCGGCAAGAAGGTGCTCGTCCGGAAGGACCGGAGCTGACCTTCAGGCTCAAAGGGAAATGCCCGCCTCGTGAGTGGGAGGATGACGAGCGAACCCGTCACGCTCACGAGGAGGGCTGAAATCCGTCAGGCCACCGGCTCGGTCTGCGCGGCGGCTTCTTCCCCAGGCTCGGTGTTCGTCCGGCGCCGGGGGAAGAACCGGCGCCACGACAGCGCGAAGCCCGTGTAGACGAGGAACACGCCGCCCAGCGACGCGATGGCGGCCACCAACTGGCCCAAGAGCCCCAGCGCCTCGCCGGTGTGCAGGAAGCGCAGCCAGGTGCGCAGCTTCCGGCCGCTGTTGTAGTCCGCGTACGTCTCCTGCTTCGCCACCTCGCCCGAAAAGGGGTTGAGGGACACCTGCTTGGAGGAGAACAGCGGCCACGCATCCGCCTCGCGGAGGGTGACCGTCACCGCGTCCACGCCGTCCGTGCCACCCTTCCCGCCACGCTCGCCTTTCGCCTCCGGAGCCCCCTTCGCCTCCGGACCACGGCCCCCCTGCGCGGGAGCACCGCCCGGACGCGCTCCGCCGCCCAGGCGCACCGTGGCGGACGACCAGGTGGGCGACGTCTTCTGCGCTTCGGCGATGAGGACATCCATCGGCTTGCGCGGCGTCTCCACCTCGGGCGCGGGCACCTTCACCGACGCCGAGCCCGGCGGCCCCTGCGTCGCGGGCGGCGTGTTGCCCGTCATGGTGAAGACCAGGTTGGACGCCCACTTGTACGAGATGACCATGCCCGACGCCGTGAGCACGATGAGCACCGGCAGCGACCAGAAGCCGATGACGTTGTGCCAGTTCCAGTCGCGCGCCTTGCCCTTCAGCCCACGCCGGAACCACAGCGACGGCCGCATGGCGCGCAGCGTCCACTTGCGCGGCCACCACAGATACAGGCCGGAGATGGCCAGGAAGAGGAACACCGCGTTGCTCGCGCCGGTGATCGCCTTGCCCACCGCGCGGTTATCACCGCCGGCGGCCAGCCACCGGTGGAGCTCCACGTTCCATTGGAGGAAGCCGCGCAGGCCCGTCGCGCCATTCCCCAGCACCTCGCCGGTGTAGGGGTTGACGTAGGTCACCGAGCCCCGGCCAACGCTCACGAGCACCGAGGACGTCGGCTCCGGATACACCGTCACACCGGAGGGCTGTCCGTCCGTCCGCGCAGCGCGGACGCGTTCAACCAACTCCTCCACGGGGAGCCGGGGCGCGCCTGGAGACGGCGGCTGCACCGTCCGGACATCCCGCTCCGCCCATTCGATGAGCTGCTTCTCGAAGGCGATGACCACGCCCGTGAAGGACATGATCGCAATCACCAGCCCGGTGGCGATTCCAACGATGAGATGAATCCAGAAGATGATGTTTCGGAAGGTGCGCATGAAACGGCTCGAGCGCGGGCCGAAGCCCACGCGAGGAGAACTGGAGCGGACCCGGCGCGACACCGCGCCAGACTCACTTCAGGGAGAAGTTCACCGGAATGTCGATCATGACTCGCGCCAGCCGCCCTGAACGGCCCAGCGCGGGCGTGAAGTGCCACTGATTCACGGCGGCAATCGCCGCGGCGTCCAGGGCGGGCACGGAGCGCATCACCTGGGTGTGCTCCTGCTCCACCCGGCCGTCCGTGCCAACGATGACCCGCACCACCACCACTCCCTGGATGTTCCGCTGCTTCGCCAGCCGGGGGTAGTCCGGCCTGACCTGCTTGAGGACCGTGGGGGGCCGCATCACCTGCTTCAGCGTCAGCGCGTCGCCCGTGCCTCCAATGGCCGTCGACCCGACGATGCCGCCCTGCGTTCCACCCACGACGCCGCCAACCACGCCACCCACCACCCCTCCCACCAC
>NZ_JAAEAH010000107.1 GCF_010998615.1 Myxococcus sp. CA023
TCATGGGGGAGGGCGGGGTGGGGTTGGGCTCCGACTACGACGGAATGGTGCCGCTTCCCCGTGGCATGAAGGATGTCACCGGGTTGCCTTTGCTCACCGAGGCGCTGTTGCGCCGTCATCCACCGTCTTGGGTGGAACGCGTCATGGGTGGAAACTTCCGTCGTTTCTTCCAGGAGACACTGGGTGGTTGACCGGCGGCGGGACGCTCGAAATATTGGCTGGTGCCCATGAACCGCTCACTTCTCGCACTCGTCCCGTTGGTTGGCTCTCTGCTCCTCGCTGGTTGTGGCCCGAGCGCGGGAGGCGACTGCGAAGGAGGCGGCTTCGTCTGTCAGGAGCGGGTGCTGGCGCTGGAGTGCCGGGGCGGCACCTGGCGTGAGTTGCCCTGCCGGGGCCCACTGGGTTGCCGTGAATCGTCGGAGGCCGTGCGGTGTGATACGTCCAACAACGTCGCGGGGGACGCCTGTGCCTCCAGCGCCGAGGGCACGGGGCTGTGCCGCGCGGACGGCCAGGCCGTGTTGGAGTGCCGCCAGGGCGTGTTGACGGAGACGGCTACCTGCTCCGCCTGCACTGTGGAAAATAGCCAGGTGACGTGCCAGCCCTGAGGTTGGTGCTGGCCGGGGTGTCAGGCCCCTCGCCTCGAATCGTGTGGTAGCCTCGGCGCGCCGCTCGCGGGACTCCGATGCGACTTCCGATTCAAGCCTTTGGAGCCTGACCCGCGGTCGCTTCACTCTTCCCCGAGCGGCGCTTCCTTTCCCAAGCCCGGGTGCCCGGGGAGGACGTGCACACGATGGCCGCACTGGCGGAAGCCCGAGTCGAGCAGGTCACCCGCGAAGACCTGGTGATGTTCGTCAACGCCTGCTTCTCCTGCACGGGGCAGCGGGAGTTCTACGGCGACGCGCGCGGCCAGTCCGTTTCCATCGAGTTCCTGCACCAGTACATCCTGGGCAACTACCGCCGGCTGTATGCACGGACGCTCGCCGCGGGCATCAACCACTTCAATCAAGCGCAGATCATCCTCAACCTGCTCGCCAGTGGCAGCCCAGCGGATGCCCGGGACAAGGCGGAGGAGGGCGCGCTCATCGCCGCCGCGCTGCGCGCCCTGCCGCCCCAGCGGGCCTTCCGTGTCCTGGAGTCCCTGCGCGGCCGGCGCATCAACAACCGCCGGGCGCGTGCGATTGCTCGGGACTACGTGCACGGTCGCGCCAACCTGGCCTTCGACGCCGTGAAGTACCGCTCCAAGCTGCGCGCCGCCGTGTCCCACGGACACCTGAAGCTGGAGGGAGAGCTGGGGCCGTTCCTCTTCCGAGGCTGGAAGAAGCGCTCCTTCACCCAGCCCTTGCTGGAGACCTTTCGCCGCGCGCACTACACCCACGAGGCCCTGTACGAGCTGCCGTACACGGTGGCGGAGGGCCTGGCGGTGAAGCACGGCATCTCCCGCGAGGTGTTCCTCCGGCGCATCGAGCCGCGCCTCACGGCGGCGGAGCGCCTGCGCCTGCAAGAATCCGCGGCGCGCGAGCGCGGGACGCCGCCCCCGGTGGACCTGGGGCGGGCATCCCTGACGAAGCTGGCGCTGTATGTCCTGGCCCTGTCGCCGGAGGTTCGCCGGGAGCGCCACGCGGAGCTGGACGCCGCGCTGGAGCAGGCCGCGGCCCGCGTCCTGCGCAGGGCCCCGTCGCCGTTGCAGCGGGTGGCCGCGATTCTGGACAACAGCTATTCGTCGTCCGGATCGCTGGAGAAGCGCCGCCGTCCTCTCGGTGTGGCACTGGCCACGCACTACCTGCTATCCGCTGCCGCCCGGGAGTACCGCGCGTGGTGGACGTGCCCGGTGGAGGAGCCGCTGCTCGTCAGTGCACGAGGTCAGACGGACATCGCCACGCCGCTGTTGGAGGCGTTGGCCTGGGGCGCCGACCTGGTGGTCATCGTCTCCGACGGCTACGACAATGACCCGCCCAAGGCGGTGGCCGAGCTGACGCGCGTGTTTCGCTCGAAGCTCGACCCGGAGCGCCACACGGCGCTGGTCCACGTCAATCCGGTGTTCGATTCGGAGGGGTATGCCCCCCGTTCTTTCGGTGCGGCCGTGCCCACGGTGGGTGTCCGGGACGCGGAGGATGTGCCCACGGTGCTGGGCTTCGCGCGCTTCGCGGAGGGGGTGGCGTTGCTCTCCGAACTGGAGGCCTACCTCGCGTCTCGCGCGGGCGCGATGTTGCAGCGGGACGCCGGGGGCCTGCAGGGCCATGACGAGGGGCGCCGTCAGGATGCGCCTCCGGTGGAGGAGGGCGAATCATGACGGACGCACGGCTCATTCAACGGCTGGAGCCTGCGGGCTTGCGGTTGGCTCCGTCACAGGTCTGGGGCGGCATCCGGTTGGTGCCAGTCTTGAGGGACGAGGTGCGTGGCGACCTCCGCATGACCTTGCGGACGTACGACGACGTGGCCGCGGTCGTCTCGGTGAAGGGGGGGCTGAAAGAGCCAGGCCTCAAGTACATCTCGTATGTTCCTCACGGCCTGGTCATGACGTGGGGAAACCGTCAGGCGGAAGCCGTCTATGGAACGCAGCTGCAAGCCGTGGACGGGAAGAGCCTGAAGGCTGGCCCCTTCTCCATCCGGCTGCTGCACCGGATGGTGCACCGTGAGGACCGCCGCCAGCTTCGGATGCTCCCGTTGCATCTGGCCATGGAGGGCTTCCTGTCCTTGCAGTTCGGCGGGCCGGAGATTGCCTGGGCCGAGTATTCACGCGAGGGCCTCTCGCGAGGCCTGGACCCTCGCTCCGAGAGCTCGGTCCCTGGGTGGGCATCGCCCATGCTGGATGGGGCGCTGCGCACCTTCGAAATCCATCCTCAGCAGGTGGGCCTGCTGCTGTTCAACGCGGACGTGTTGCTGTCGGCCTTCGTCGTCGCGCACCCGGATGACTACCGCGCGCTCCACAGGACTTTGGTGGAGGACTTCTATGGCGACCTGCTGCTCCAGTACGGATTCCTGGGGGACGCGCCCGAATTGGGGCTCACGCTGGATGACGCTCGGGTGTCCAGCTTGGAGGACTTGCGCAACGAGGTGCACCGCATGCGCCAGGACTGGGCCGACTTCCACGGTTTCATGGCCGGGAGCCTCTTCGGTGCCAGCATGTCGTCCACCCGTGTCTACAAGGCGGGCGGTTTTCTCCTCCAGCGCTTCCACACCTCGCTAGACCCGGCAGAGGAGAACCACATCGGCGAGGCCATCGTCGGTACGGATGGCTCCTTGGAGTACCTCAAGACGTATCGCTTGTCGGCGGCACAGACGCGCCGGGCGTACTTGTTGTCACAGCTTGCCCAGTGCGACTGGCATCTGGAGGACACGGCGGAGCGTCTGCGCACCACGGCCAGCGACCTGTCCCTCCGCCTGCGAAATGCCGGATTCGGCTATCTCCTCAAGGACTCCGTCCTCGAAGCCGCCCAGCGGAAGCATCGCCGCTGAGCGCTCGCGTGGCGGTGTTACTCCTCGGGCTTCGCGGGTGGCGGCGGCGGCGCATAGCCTGTGGCGGCCATCCGCTGCCCGCTGCGCTGATACATCTCCGCGGGCATGTCCTGCACGCCGGTGCCGTCAATCCATCGATTGTAAAAGTTGAAGAGCGCGCACACCGTCACGGTGTCGAAGAGGGCTTCGTCCGTCCACCCGGCGTCCTTCAAGTGAGCGATGTCCTCCCGTCCCACCTGCGCCGCACGGTGGTTGAGGGTGTCCACGAAGGCAAAGAGGGCCTTCTCGGCCTCGGAGATGGGGGCTGTCGCCACGTCCTCCAGGACCGCTTTCACCATGTCGGGATTGCCCAGCAGTTCCGCCGCGACCGCGGCGTGTGAGCCCGTTCAAAACAAGCATTGGTTGCCGCGCGACGTGTACGCGGCAATCAGCTCTCTCAGCCCGGGCGATAGCGGGGAAGGGCCCCGCATGACTTCATGGGTGAAGTGGGACAGGGCCTCGCCCAGTCGCGGCTTGTACGCGAACAGGTGCCAGATCTGCGGGACGGGAGAGCCCACCTCTCGGGCCATGCGAATCAGCCGGCCGTAGTGGCCATCGGATTCGCGGTCCTCGACATCCTTCAGATGCATGCGGTCCACGGCACCCTCGGCGGCAGCGGGCTGGAATGTCCAGCCCGCATGCTCGCATGGGCCACGGTGTGCGACCAGCCTGCACTCAGGCGCTGGGCCCCTGAAGCGACGTCAGGAAGGCATCCAGCACGGCGTTGACCCGTTCGGGCTGTTCCTGGTTGGCCAGGTGCCCCGCATTCGGAATGACCTCCAGCTTCGCTCCGGAGATAAGTCCGGCGATTTCCTTCGCCTTGGCCGGCGGGGTGAGGGCGTCGTACTCGCCCACAATGACCAGTGCCGGGCCCGCGTACCGCGCCAGCATGTCCTTGCTGTCCGGACGCAGGGCCATGCCGCGCAGCGCGGCCGCGACGCTCGCGGGGGCGGCCGCGCGCATGAGTGCCGCCACCTCCTGGGCCACCGGTGAGTCCGGTCCCGCGGCCACCATCTTGGGAAGCATGGCCTGGATGATGGGCTCCACGCCGGCCTCCAGCGCCTGTGTCGCGGAGGTCTCCCGGCGCGCCTTGCCCTCCGCGTCGTCTGCGGTGGCCTGCGTATCCATCAACACCAGCCCGCTGACGCGCCCCGCGTCCTCGCGCAGCAGGGCCATGGCGGCGTAGCCCCCCATGGACACTCCACCCACCACTGCGGTGTCCAGATTCAGCGCGTCCAGCAGCGCCAGCGCGTCACGCGCGATGCGGGACATCTCCGTGGGGCCGTCGCCCCGCGCGCTCTCCCCGAAGCCTCGAATGTCCGGGATGATGAAGCGGTAGCGCCCCGACAGCGCCTTCACCTGTTTGTCGAAGGTGCTGCCATTCAGCGGAAACGCATGCAGCAGCAGCACGGGCGTCCCCTTGCCCTCGTCTCGGTAGTGCAGGGGGACGCCATCCACGGCGACGGTCAGCATGTTTCCTCTCCTCGCGGAAATGTCAGAGCCACTCTTTGTGCCTGAACCAGAAGAGCATCCCCACCGGCAGCCCGAGAATCGACGCCCACATCAAGTACCAGGCGCCGTTCGTGTAGAGCCGGTCGAAGTTCTGCCCGAAGAAGCCGACGATGCAGGACAGCGGCAGGAAGATGGTGGCGAAGATGGTGAGCTGCTTGGAGATATCGTTCGTTTTGTTCGCCACCATGGACAGGTAGCCGTCAATCGCGTTGCCAATGATGTCGCGCCCGGTATCAATCTGCTCGTACAGGCGTACCAGATGGTCGTACACGTCACGGAAGTAGAGCGTCGTCTTCTCGTGGACATGGGGAATGCCTCTCCGGGACAGCAGGCCCACCACGTCGCGCTGGGGCGACAGCACTCGCCGGAGCGTCACCAGCATCCGCTTCAAGGCGAAGATGCGTTGCAGGTGGGACTTCTCCGGCTTCTCGAAGATGGCGACCTCCAGGTCCTCGAGCTCGTCGCTGAACGCGTCGAGGATGGGGAACTGCGCGTCCACCAGCGTGTCCGCCAGCATGTAGAAGACGAAGTCCGTCCCTCGGATGAGCGTCGCCTGCGGGTCCTCCTTCACGCGGCGCACCACGGTGTCGTGGCCCGCGAAGGGGAGCTCGTGGACGCTGATGAGCCAGTCCTTCGCCAGGAAGTAGTGGTGCTCGTGCAACGTCACCTCGCAGATGTCCTTGCCCGTGACGGTGAATCCCTGGAGGACGACGAACAGGTGGTTGGGGTATTCCTCCAGCTTGGGCCGCTGGTCCAGGTGGAGGCAGTCCTCCACGGCCAGCTTGTGCAGACCGAATTGAGCGGCCAGCCGGGCCAACACCTCCTCGGTCGGACGAAGGACGTCGATCCATTTCCGGCCTTCCTCGCCAAGCAGCTCTTCACCACCGGTGAGAAGTTGACCGTCCTTCACAAGACAGACCTGAATCATCCCGTAGCGCTCCCAAGCCAGCGGCATGGCCCGCATGCGAGTGCTAGAACTCCCCCGCGCGGAAGTCGAGCGCTAGAGTGTGACACCCGTGTCTGAAGCCGCTGAGACCCCCCAGGCCTCGCTGTCCGCGAGGCTCGAAGAAATCCTCCAGTCCCATCCGGATCCGGCGTTCGCCGGCCGCCTGCGCAAGGTGTACGTCGCCACCGCGCACGCCATCTCCCGGCTGAGCGACCTCGACCTGGTGCGGTACGAAACGCCCGTCGCGGATTCCTCGCCGGACCTCTCCTTGTGGGAAGAGATGGCGCCCGTCATCCGTGACACGGTGATGGACGTCAACGGGCTGCTGAACGTCATCCGGGAAGAGTTCCCCGTGCCGTCTCCAGGCGGCGCGAGCACGCAGGCCCCCGTCGGCATCCTCCAGGAGGCGATGAGCCAGATTGCCCAGGGCATCACCCAACTGGGCGAAGCCATGCGCAACCCGTCGGTGATGAGTGACCGGTGGACGCTGCTGGCGGAAGTTCAGCGCATCCGTGCCCGGTTCCGCGAGCAGATGAGCAACCTGGTGTTCGAGTCGGCGAGCCTCCTGGGCGAGGCAACGCGGGCCCAGGTGGTGCCGGGCTACGCGGCGGAGGTGAAGGCCGCGGTAACGGTCCGCGCCATCACCGCCGACCTGGGCCGCATCCTCACCGCGCGCCTGAAGAAGGTCCGCGATGCGGAGGCGCAGGACGTGCAGTGGAATGCCCAGCAGCTCCAGACGGAAATGGACGCCTTCGGGCGCACGGCCGCGTACCGGAATCTGCGCGCGCAGGACAAGCGGCACATCGTGGAGATGCGCGCCGAGGTTGGCCGCCTGGCCATCCTCCCGAACCCGTCCCGCGCGGAGTTGGTGACGGTGGTGGAGGCCCTGGACACCTTCGTCCAGGGCCTGTCCGCGGTGAACCAGCGACAGTTGCTCATCATCCATGACCGCGAGGTGTGGGCGTCGTGCGGCGTCCGGCTGGAGCGCGCCATGTCGCTGGTGGGCTCTGACCCCGCGGGCGCGGCCCGGGCCCTGGCCGAGGCGGCCGGCAGCGGCCAGTCCCTCTACGGCCGTGCGACGGAGCTGGACGCTTTCCTGCGCAAGGCGCGCAAACTCCAGGTGGGCCAACTCCCGCCCGACGAGCTGCGGTCCACCATCGTCGCCTTCCAGGGCCTGCTCGCCGGTCTGGACGTGATGTGATGAAGGCGCTCCTGAAGGCGCGAGTTCCGCGCCCGCTTCGCGAGGCCGACCTGTCCCGCGTGGAGGGTGTCTTCACCGACGTGGATGGAACGCTGACCACGGGCCACAAGCTGCGCTCGGACACGGTGCGGGCGCTGGAGCGCCTGTCGTCCGCGGGCCTGCGCGTGGTGCTGGTGAGTGGCCGCCCGGCGGGCTGGGGAGAGGCCTGGGCGCGGCAGCTCCCAGTGGACGGCGTCATCGTGGAAAACGGTGGCCTGTTCTTCCTGAAGGGCGCGCATGGCCGGCTGCGGAAGGTCTACGCGGAGGCGCCGGCGGAGCGGGTGGCGAACCGGCGGCGGCTCCAGTCCGAGGTGGCCCGGGTGCTCAAGCAGGTGCCCGGCGCGCGGCTGTCCATGGACAGCGCATACACGGAAGTGGACCTGGCGGTGGACTACAACGAGGAGGCCCGCCTGGGGGACGCGGGAGCGGACCGCATCGAGTCCCTGCTGGTGGCGCGAGGCGTGACGGCCGTGCGCTCGTCGGTCCACATCAACTGCTGGCTGGGCCGCTTCGACAAGCTGAGCGCCACGCGCCGCTTCGCGCGGACGGCGTGGGGCGAACGGCTGGACCCGCGTGACGGCCGTTATGTATACGCGGGGGATTCTTTCAACGACGCCCCGATGTTCGCCGCCTTTGGACTGGGCGTGGGCGTGGCCAACGTGCGGGCCGTCCTGGACCGCATCGAGGCGCCACCTGCTTTCATCACCCGGGCGCCCGAGGGGCGGGGCTTCGAGGAACTGGCTCGCGCCATCCTGGCCCGGAGGGGCCGCGGCGCGGCCCGTGAGGAGTGACACCGTGAATGTCGTGAAGCTGGAGCTGGCGCGCGGACTGGGGCGCCACCTGCGCGCGGGGCACCCGTGGGTGTTCCGCAAGGCGCTGGAGCACGTGCCGAAGATTCCGGCCGGCAGCGTGGTGGACCTGACGGAGAACGGGAAGTTCGTGGCGCGCGGGTATTACGACCCGCACTCGGCCATCGCCGTGCGTGTGCTCACGCGCGACTCGCGTGACACCGTGGATGCGGGCTTCATCACCCGGCGGGTGCGTCAGGCCCTGTCCGAGCGCACGGCCCTCATCGACCTCACCGACACGGACAGCTACCGCCTGATTCATGGCGAGGGCGATGGCCTGCCGGGCGTGGTGGTGGACCTGTACGCGGGCTGGGCGGTGATGAAGCTGTACTCCGCGGGCCTCACACCGTACCGGCCGCTCCTCATCGAGGCGCTGAAGGCTGGCGTGCCCGGGCTCAAGGGCATCATCGGCCGTGATGAGGTCGGCCGCGACGACGTCGACGAGGACGAGGGACGCGGCTCCGGGAAGATGCTCTTCGGCCACGAGGCCCCGGAGCTGATTCCCATCCGCGAGCGCGGCGCCACCTTCATGGTGGACGCCTGGAAGGGGCAGAAGACGGGCTTCTTCCTGGATCAGCGGGAGAACCGCTACCTCATCCGGCGGCTGGGCAAGGGCCGCGACGTGCTCAACTGCTTCAGCTTCAGCGGCGGCTTCTCCGTCAACGCGGCGTTGGGAGGTGCCAACAGCGTGTTCTCCGTGGATCAGGACCCGGACGCCATCGCCCTGGCCCGCGAGAACTTCACGCGCAACGGCATCGCCGCGGAGAAGCACGACTTCCTGGCGGCGGATGTCTTCAAGATCATCCAGTCCTTCAAGGACGAGGGCCGCACCTTCGACCTCATCATCCTGGACCCGCCCGCCTTCGCGAAGACGCAGCGCGCGGTGCAGGCGGCCATTGACGGGTATGCGTCCCTCAACCGGCAGGCGCTGGCCATCCTCCGGCCGGGGGGGCTGCTGGCGACGGCGTCGTGCTCGGCGCGCGTGAGCCCGGACGACTTCATGGGCGCGGTGCGCGAGGCGGGGTTCAAGGCGGGCGTTGACCTGGCGCTCGTCGAGGAGCGCTACCAGCCGCCGGACCACCCGGTGCGCTTGCAGTTCCCGGAGGGGAAGTACCTCAAGTTCTACGTGTTGCAGTCCGTGTAGCCCGCCGCCGCGAATCGCGGGCTGAAACGCAAGAGGCCACGAGGTTCATCACCTCGTGGCCTCCGCTGTTTCCCGGTAGGGAAGGGTGGCTCAGAAGTTGCCGGCGCGGCCCTCTTCGAACGGGACGCGGTGGTTCAGGTACGTCTCCGTCAGCGAGTGGGCGCCGCTGAACATGCCCTTCTCGGAGAAGTGGTGGACTTGCGCGCCCTTGCCAGCGTCGCGGAACAGGTCGCCCGGCGTCCAGCCCTTGCTGCCCTGGCCGAAGATGACAGGCACGGCGTCCTTGTTGTTGACGTAGTGCACGTAGTTGGGGCCGTCCGGGTAGGTGGTCGCCGCCGCGCCGAAGGTCTCCACGTTGACGCGGCTGAGCAGCTGCTCCACCTGCGCCTTGGACATCCCATCTTCGATGCGCAGCCGGTTGCCGACATCCTTCAGCGCGCGCGAGGTGATGAGGCCGCCGTGGCTGTAACCCATCAGGTGGATGTCACGGCCCGCCTTCAGCTCGGAGTAGACGATGTCCGACAGCGAGTCGACCGCGGGGTTCTTGCCCTTGTTCAGCTTGTCCTTCGCGGCCTGGATGACGTCGGCGAGCATTCCGGACGTGGCGTTGTGCACGCCGATGGCGCGCATGCCGGTGCTGTTCGCGAGGGCCTGCAGCTCGCGCGCCTGGCCGTCCTTGTTGGTGCTGATGCCGTTGACGTAGACGACCGTCGCCGTGGCGTTCGGGTTGTTCGCCGGAACGAAGGCGGGTACCTGGTTGAGCGGTGTATTCGGCTCGAACGTCTGGCCGCCGGCGCCCACCAGCTTGCCGTCGAAGACCTTGTCCTTGGAGCCCGCGGGCGCGGTGAAGACGCCACCCACTGCGCGCGTCTGCGCGGAGCGGCTGTCGAAGCCATCCACCACGACGCCGCGCTGAGCGGCGCCACCCGTCACGGGAGGCTGCACGGTGTTGGTGGCGGTCGAGCCACTTCCACGAACGCGGTCGGCGGTGCTGCGGGAGGTCTGCGCGATGCTGTTCCGTCCGCGCTGGATGGTGCTCATGGGGTGGGGGCTCCTGCGGAATCTGGGGGTGTTTCCGCATTGTCCTCGAATCCACGAGGAAGTTTCCTGTTGGAGAAGATTCGACGTGAAATCGTGTGTGGGTTCTTGTCGGACGACGCGTGTGCGCGGCCGCGCGAGGGGGGAGGGGTTTAAGGTGGGGGCATGGTCCAGAAAGGTCAGTTCCTCGAACGCGCGACGCTGGTGCCGGTGGGGTCGGAGGTCATGGAGGGCACCACGCACCGGGGAAGCCGGGCGCCGCCGCTGCTCGTGATTCCGCCCCGGCCGGACGAAGGGGGCGGCATGGACCACGTCATCGCGGCGGAGCTCATCTGGGCGGCGGCGAACGCGGGCTTTCCGACGCTGCGGTTCAACCACCGGGGCGTGGGGGCCAGTCAGGGCACGCGGGGGCGGGACTTGGAGCTGCTGGCGGACGCGGAGGCCGCCATGCGGATGCTGTTGGAGAACACGGGGGCCAACGCGCTGGCGGTGGCGTCACTCCACGGGGGCGCCCAGGTGGCCCTGGCGCTCCAGGCGAAGCACCCCGCCGTGGGAGGCCTGTGTCTGGTGGCCCCGGCCCTGGTGGCGCCGGAAGCCCTGTCCCGGGTGACGTGCCCGCTCCTGGTGGTACAGGGAGAGGAGGACACCCGGCTGCCCCGGGCCGCCGTATCCGCCGCTGTCGCTCGGACGGGAGGCGACTTGGAGGTCATCGACGATGCCGGACCTACCTTCCAGCGGAACCTTCCTCAGGTCGGCCGGGCTGTCGCGGCCTGGCTGCGGCGGCTCTCCGGCGGATGACCGATGTATCGCAAACCATCGTACTTCTTCACGTTTCTCCTCCTCGCCGCTCTTGCACGCAGGGAGAGGGGACATCCAGACTGTCGGTGCAGACCCAATCGTCGTGACGTTCGTTCGTAGGGGTCTTCCAGACGCGTGTTTCGTTTCTCAAGGAGTGGCCTGATGCGGAAGGTGCGATGGACCCTGGGTGGCGCGGCGCTGGCCCTGACGCTGACGGCCGCCTGTGCGTCCGCTTCTCGTGAGCAGGACACGCCTCCCCCCGCGAATCTGCGGGCGCTCGATGCGCGGGACGTGGTGGCGGGCGCCATCGTCGTGGACTTCAAGGACGGCACGACGAAGGCGGAGTTCGACGCCTGGGAGGCCGACTGGGGCGTCGACCTGGAGCTCAACTCCGTGGAGAGCGCCGACGAGGCCCTCACGGTGGCGGTGGGCGTGGACGACGTGGACGGGGTGCTCGAGCGCATCCGCCAGCACCCGGCCGTGGAGGCCGCCGAGCCGATGATGGAGGTCCGCGCCAGTTTCACGCCGAACGACCCGCACTTCGCGCAGCAGTGGAACCTGCGGATGATCGACATGCCCAAGGCCTGGGAGCGCAACCGGGGCAAGGGCGTGGTGGTGGCGGTGCTGGACACTGGCATCGCGTACGAGGACCACGGCGACTTCAAGCAGGCGCCGGACCTCAAGGGCGTGAAGTTCGTGAAGGGCTTCGACTTCGTCAACGACGACGAGCACGCCAACGACGACCACGGACACGGCACGCACGTGGCGGGCACCATCGCCCAGGCCACCAACAATGGCGAAGGCGTGGCGGGAGTGGCCTTCGAGGCGACGCTGATGCCCGTCAAGGTGCTCAACCACTTCGGTGGCGGGAACACGGCGGACATCGCGGACGCCATCCGCTTCGCGGCGGACAAGGGGGCGAACGTCATCAACCTGTCCCTGGGCGGCGGGGCGTACTCGCAGGTGATGGCCAGCGCGGTGGAGTACGCGCGCAAGAAGGGCGTCACCGTGGTGGCCGCGGCCGGCAACGGCGGGCGTGCGACGGTGGAGTTCCCCGCGGCCTACCCGGGCGCGGTGGCGGTGTCGGCCGTGGGGCCGGACGGTGTGCTGGCGCCGTACTCCTCCTACGGCAAGGAGTTGGACATCGCCGCGCCGGGCGGTGACAAGCGCCGGGGCGACCAGGGGGGCATCCTCCAGAACACCCTCGACCCGCGCGACGTCTCGCGCTTCGTCTATGCGTCCTACCAGGGCACCAGCATGGCCACGCCGCACGTCGCGGCCGTGGCGGCGATGCTCTACGCGGCCGGCGCCAAGGGACCGGACGAGGTGGAGCAGGCCCTCTACGCGGGCGCGAAGAAGTCTGCGGACCAGGCGTGGAGCGAGCAGTACGGCCACGGCCTGCTCAACGCCGAGGCGTCGCTCGCGTCGCTGCGCGGCGGCGGCTCGGCGCAGTGGCCGCCGCTGTACTGGGCGCTGGCGCTGCTGGCGTTCGTGCTGCTGACGCTGCGAGGCCGTGCGCGGCCGGGCTATCTCAACGTGCTGGTGCGGCCCGCCTTCCTCATCCCGCTGTTGCTCTCGACGGTGGGCGCCTTCTTCCTGCGCGGCTGGTTCGGGGGCGCTGAGGGGGCCGCGGGAGACGTGCTGCAGGTGGCGTCGCTGCCCCTGCCGGACTGGGAGCGCATCATCTTCGGCCGGGGCCGGACGGTGAACCCGCTGTTCTACAGCGCGCTCATCCCGCTGCTTCTGTCGTTGCCGGCCATCAAGTGGCGGGGGCTGCGGTCGGCCATGGGGGGCCTAGCCCTCGGCTTCGCGGGCTTCCTGGCCTACACGGCCTGGGCCGGAGCGCCGGCGCTGGCGTGGCTGCCCTTCGCGTTCCTCGCCAAGCCCTGGCTGGGCTTCAACACCGTCATCTGCCTCGTCATCGCCCGCGCGATGCTCCAGAAGGAGGACGCATGAAGCTCACTGGCCGCGTCGTCTTCCGTGACATCGAAACGGGCGTCTGGGTGCTGGAGGGAGACGACGGCACCACGTACCAACTCGCTGGCGGGGACCGGAAGCTGAAGAAGGACGGTCAGCGCATCGAAGCCGAAGGCAGCGTGGACGGGGACACACTCACCAGCGCCATGGTGGGTCCCATCTTCCACGTCAGCACGTACCGCTTCGTCTGAAGCGGCACGGCGCGGGTCAGGGCTTCAGCCCTGGCCCGGTTTGGATGCGGTGCGCGCGAATCTGCCGCTCCCGCTCCTCGTAGTAGGCCTCCATGGGCAGCTCCCCTCGGCGCGCCGAGGCGCGGAGCGCGCTCAACGCCTTGCGCTCCGCATGCAGCGCGGGGGCCTGGGGGGACTCCAGCGTCGGCAGCGGGTGCTGCGCGTCGTAGAAGTTGAGGGCCAACCCTCGCGAGTCCACGGCCACCAGCAGGCCCAGTGACACCGTGGCCCCTGCCACCCAGGGAAGCAGCAGTCGCACCAGGGAAGGCGTGGGGCCGGGCTCCTGGGCCTCCTCGTCGCTGGCGCGTGCGCCGGGACCCCAGACGCCAGGCTGCCGCCGTGCGTAGGAGAGCAGGGCACTCATGGCCGCCCAGCCCGCCGCAGCGAGCACGAGCACCAGGCGGGGGTCTGTCGCTTCAGACGTCGCTTCGGAGGCATCCGTGCCCAGTGCCTTGGCGGACAGGAAGAGCACCGAGGACACCAGGTTGTTGGCCGCGTGGGCGCCAATGGCGGGCCACAGCGAGCCGGTGCGCAGGTAGAGCCACCCGAAGAGCAGGCCCAGTTCCGTGCGAGCCAGGAAGCCCACTGGGTCCAGGTGGAAGGCGCTGAACACCACGGCGGAGATGACCAGGGGCGCGGTGGTGGGCGCGGGTGCCGGTGGGGTGAGTCCTCGCTGGAAGATGCCGCGGAAGAAGAACTCCTCGCAGAAGGGCGCGGCCACCGTCACACCCGTGAGGATGATGGCCAGCTCCAGCGGCGTCTGATCCGCGAACAGCTTCGAGCTGTCGAACATCCGCGTCAGCCACTCCGGCGCCACCGACTGGGCCAGGAACTGGATGGGGACCACCACCGCGAAGAAGTTCGCCACGCCCAGGAGGAAGCCGAAGACGGTGGCCGCTCGCGGCGCTGGCAGCAGCCCCGTGTAGAGGACAGGGCGCCAGCCCGCGTTGCGCAGCATCACCCAGCCCAGGCCCAGGAACACGACCAGCTCGGTGAACCAGATGCCGAAGGCTGGGTTCGCGAGCTGGACGGTGCCGCCCACGAGGATGAACGCGCCGAGTGCAAACGCGGCGCTCACCACCGCGAGCCATTTGGGGCTCGTGCTGATGCGGGTGCCAGAGGGCGGCCCCGGTGGAGGGGGCACAACGTCGCTGGGGGTGGCGTCTTCCAACGGGCTTTCTCCTACCAGAGGCTCAACGCCTTCGAACTCGTCACCGGCGAGGACAGCTCAGCCGCGCTTCAGGTACCCACGGATGTCGTCCACGAGCTGTGTGCGGGCCTGCTGCTCGGTGGCGGCGGGGCCCAGCGTCAGCTTCTTGTCGGCCTCGATGAGCAGCTTCTGGTCCAGGAGGAACGCCACCGCGTTCTCCAGCGTCACCTTGGCCAGTGACTCGGAGGCGGTGATGCGGCCGGCGTGGTACTCCGCGCGGCCCGTTTCCAGGGCCATCTTCACGAAGGCCTTCCGGTCCTCTGCGGCACCGGTGGCCACGTCCTGGAGCGTCAGGGCCGCCAGCAGGTAGGCCTCCAGGTAGTCGCGCAGCATGTCGGCCAGGAACTCCAGGTCCGGGCGCGCGTGGGCCTCGGGGGCCACGCGGAGCATCTCGTTCTCCTCGAGCACCAGGCCCATGCGCTCCAGCCGCTCCACCGTCTCCGCGAAGATGGAGTCGAACGTGGTGCCCACCCGGTAGATGAACTCCACCTTGAAGAGGCGGGACAGGAACAGCGCGCGCTCCTTCACGGTGTCGTAGGGCGCGGTGCTGCCGCTGGCCAGCATGGCGTTGGCCACGAGGCTCCGGGAGGCCACCAGGTTCATCAGCGTGTTCTTGTAGAAGGACAGCTCCGGGCGGCGTGCCTCCTCTACCTGGTAGATGACCTCGCCACGCGCTTCCTGGGTGCGCACCATCTCGTCGGAGATGAACGTGCGCATGGCGTCCTGGATGGGGCCCATCGTCTCCGGGTTGCTGGGGGCGTTGCGCATCTCCACCGACTGCGGCGAGCCCTCCTCCACGGCGATGCGGCGCAGGATGTTGATGCGGTCCGCCATCTCCCGCTGCGTCAGGCCGCGGCGCCGGTGCGAGAGCAGGGCAGTGCTGACCAGCGCGTGCGGCGTCACCGTGGACACCTTGCTGATGCCGTACATCACCCGGTTGCCCAGCGCGCGGACGAGCCCCTTCTTCTGCTCGTCCGACACCGGTTCGTCCGGGTTGATGCCACGCGCCTGCATGAACGCGCGCAGGGAGATGGGCTCATCGAAGCCCAGGTGGATGCGGCCGTACCGCGCCGCCAGCACCTTGGGCGTGCTCAAGAGCGCCTTGAGGTCCTCGGGCTTCTTCTCTCCGCCAGCCAGCTCCTTCGAGTAGCTGCTGGACTCGACGACCTTCTCGTAGTCGATGGCCACCGGCACGAAGATGAGGTCATCGCGCGCGCCCTCCAGCACGGACTCCACCTGCCAGGTGAACATGCCCAGCTTGGGCAACAGCAGCTTGCCCGTGCGCGAACGGCCGCCTTCCGGGAAGAACTCCTGGTGGATGCCGTCGTGCACCAGCTTGCGCACGTAGGCCTTGAAGGACGCGGCGTAGACCTTGTCGCCCTTGAAGGAGCGCCGGAGGAAGAACGCGCCACAGCGGCGGAAGAACGTGCCCAGGGGCCAGAAGGAGAGGTTGGCGCCCGCGGCCACCAGGGGCACCGCGTAGCCCCGGTTCCACAGCACCCAGCTCATCACCAGGTAGTCGACGTGGCTCTTGTGGCTGGGGCACAGGACGATGGGCGCGTGGCTCGCGGCCTTGAGCGCGCGGTGGAGCCCGGCCTCGTCCACGTGCATGCCGTCGTAGATGCGGTTGAACACCCACTCCAGCACGGGGGAGGTGAACGCCAGTGCGGTGGGGCTGGGCTTGGCGGCAATGGCCTCCAGGTTGCGGCGAGCCTCGCGCAGGACGCTCTCCGGCTTGCGCCCGGATTCCGCCGCGCACTCCTCCACGACCTTGCGCAGGGACCTGTCGCGCAGCGTCTCCTCGATGACGCGCGAGGCGGGCTTCACCGGCGGACCGAACACGGCCCGCGTTTCCCGCGCGAGGTGGACGTGGAGACTGCTACGCGCCTTGCGGGCGAGCAGTTCGTCCGAGTCGCGAGGGTTCTCCGCGACGAAGCGCTGCAGGTCGATGGGCTCGCCCACGCGGAACTGCGCGCGCTTGTAGTTGCGGAAGAAGGCCAGCATCGAGTGCAGGAATCCCGGTGCCTCGGGGCTGCCGAACACCACGTCCACCCAGTTGGGCTTCAGGCGCGCGGGGCGCTTCTCCCAGACGAACAACTCCGGCACCAGGTACACGGGCTTGTCGGACTGGCGGGCCATGGCCACCAGGGCGGGGAAGGGGTCCTCGCGCGTCTCCTTCCCTGACGGACGGAGCAGGGCGGTGCGGCGCAGGAAGACCAGACCGCTGCCCCCCGTCTGCCGGGCGTGCTCGAAGCGCTGCGTGAAGTCACCGCTCTGTTTCGCTTGTCGCCAGGGTCTGGTGAACCATGGCCGCAGGTTCACCACGGCGCGCACGGGCGGCAGCGCCCGGCGCACCATGGCCCACGTCAGGTAGAGGAAGTTCACCCAGGCGGTGGTGCGCATGACGTGCACCACGAAGCCCTTGGCGTGCAGGTTCCGGAGCTCTGTTTCCGCTTCCGGCGGGAAGTGCACGCTCTCCAGGTAGCGCGTTCCCAGCGCCCGGCCCATGGGGCCGAATTCGTCCTTCAGCGAGGACGCTCCCTGATTCGCAGTCGGTGACAGCGCGGTCTCCAAGAATGCTCCCAGCTACATGTTGTCGGGCGTGGGAATGCCCAGCAGCGTCAATCCCGCGGCCAGAGTAACCCGGGCGGCGTCGATGAGGGCGAGTCGCGCGGAACGCAGCGCGTCATTGCCTTCGACGTTGATGCGCTTGTCTCGTTCCTGGTTGCCCAGCGTGTAGTAGCGGCTGAGCGCCGAGGCCACGTCGAGCAGCAGTCTCGCCACGAGGCTGGGCTCGTACTGCTCCGCCGCGTCGCGGACCACCTCGGGCAGGCGCATGATTTCGCGCAGCAGGGCCTGCTCCTCGGGGAGCGTCAGCAGGGCCGCGTCGTAGCTGGCCGGCGCGCCACCGCCCTTGCGCAGCACGTTGACGGCGCGCGCGTGGGCGTACTGGAGATAGGGGCCGGTGTGGCCCTCGAAGCTGAGCACCTCGTCCCAGTCGAAGGTGTAGTCGCTGGCACGCTTGTGCTTGAGGTCGCCGAAGGCAATGGCGCCCAGGGCGATCTGCTCGGAGAGGGCGTCCGCGTCATCCGTCTGGATGCGGCCGGCCTCCACATTCTCCCGCACCTTGACGGAGACGCGCTCGCGCGCCTCGTCCAGCACGTCGTTGAGCTGAACCACCTGGCCCTTGCGCGTGCTCATGCCGTGGATGCGGCCGAACGCGACGTGGACGGTGCGGTCCGCCCAGGGCAGGTCCATTTCCTTCAGCGTGCGGAACACCTGCCGGAAGTGCAGCGCCTGGTCCTGCGCGACGACGTAGAGCGACTTGTCGAACTGGAAGCGCTCGTACCTGTCTTGCGCGGCGGCCAGGTCACGCGTGGCGTACAGCGTGCTGCCGTCGTTCTTCTTCAGCAGGATGGGCGGCTCGTTCTCCGCGTAGGGCAGGTCGACGATGAGCGCGCCCTGCGACTCCTTCACGCCGGGCTTCTTCGCAATCTGGTCGATGACCGCGTCCATCTTCCCCTGGTAGCGGCTCTCTCCCTCGATGTGCTCGAACTCGATGCCCATCCGCGCGTAGATCTTCTTGAAGCCCTTGATGCTGGTGTCCCGGAACTGGTTCCAGAGCTTGAGGGCCTCGGCGTCACCGGCCTCCATGCGGCGGAAGAATGCGCGGGCCTTCTCGTCGAACTCGGGCTCGGCCTCGGCGCGCTTGTTGGCCTTGACGTACACCTCCACCAGGTGGCCCATGTCGTCGATGCGGGCCGGGTCGCCGTACTCCTGGAAGCCCACGGCCACCAGGCCGAACTGTTTGCCCCAGTCGCCCAGGTAGTTGATGCCTTCCACCCGCCAGCCCAGCGCCCGGTAGATGTTGGCGATGCAGTGGCCGAGGAACGTCGTGCGGATGTGGTGGAAGCCAATGGGCTTGGCGATGTTCGGCGACGAGTAGTCGATGGCCACCGTCTTGCCGCGGCCCGCGTCCTCGTCACCGCCGTAGCGGATGCCCGCGCCTCGCGCGGCGTCGATGACCTCCGCCGTGAAGGGCAGGGTGGGGAAGCGCGCGTTGACGTACGGACCCACGGCCTTGATTTCCAGCCCGGGGACGCTGAGCGACTGCGCCAGTCCGGCGGCGATGGCGGGTGGGGCCTTCTTCTGGGCCTTGGCGAGAGGGAAGGTGGCGAAGCTGAGGTCGCCGTGCGCCGGCTCGGCGGGCTTGACCTGGGCTTCGATGTCGGCGGCCGGCACGCCCAGGGCAGTAGCAAGGGCCTGGGCGAAGGCGGCGCGGTAACGGGAGTAGACGGATGTGCTCATGGGACCGCGGGGATACTAGACAAACCGAGGTGGCTTCCGGCCACCTCTTGTTCGCGCCCGCGGCGAATCCCCCATTCAAGGCACGGCGGGGGCTCGCCGGCTGGGCCGGACCACCGCAGAGACGGTGTCCAGCAGCTTGGGCAGGTTGAGGGGCTTTTCGAAGAAGCCGTCGATGCGCTCCAGCCCCTGGCCCGAGGTGAGTGACGCCACCTCGGTGGCTCCGGAGATGATGTACACGACGATGTCCGCCAGCGACTCGTTGCCACGGATGTAGCGGAGCACCGACTGCCCGTCCTCTTCGCTCAGCCGCAGGTCGAGCAGGACCATGGCTGGCCGGATGTGGGAGAGGATGGACCGTGCCTCGGATGCGCCCGAGGTGGCCATCACCCGGTAGCCCTCCTGCTCCAGCACCTGCTGCAGCACCTCGCGGCAGTCGGCGTCGTCCTCCACCAGCAGGATGCCGCCGCTCTTGGGCGCCGCCTGGGCCATCTCCGGCGCGCTGACGGCGCCGGCGAACATGGGGAGCACCATCTGGAACGTGCTGCCCTCGCCCAGGACGCTGGTGCTCTCCATGCGTCCGCCGTGGAGGGCGACAATCTTCCCCACCAGGGGCAACCCGAGCCCCGCACCAGGCGGCCGGGGCATGCCCGGGGTGGCGCGGTAGAAGGCGTCGAAGACGTGCTCCAGGGCCTCGCTGGACATGCCCGGACCGCTGTCCTTCACGGTCAGCATCGCCAGGCCGTCCTCGGAGGAGACGCGCACCTCGACGGTGTCGTCCGCCTCGCTGTGGTGGATGCCGTTCTCCACGAGGTTGTGGATGGCCTCGGCGATGCGCTCGCGGTCGCCGCGGACGAACACCTCGGGGCAGGGGGGAATCACCACGCGCACCTTGCAGTGCTCCGCGAGCGCCCCCAGGGAGCGCACCACTTCCTCCGCCACGGCCTTGAGGCCGAAGGGACGCTGGTTGAGCTGCATCTTCCCGGACTGGAGCCGGGACATGAGCAGCAAGTCGTTCACCATGCGCAGCATCCGGTCCGAGTTCCGGTCGCAGATCTGCACCGCGCGGCGCTGGGCATCCGTGAGGGGCCCCAGCTTCTCGCGGCCCATCATCGCCAGGTAGGACTTGATGGTGGTGAGCGGGTTCTTCAGGTCGTGCGAGACGTTGCCCAGCAGCTCCTCGCGGTTCTGTTCCAGGCTCTTGAGGCCAGCGATGGCCGTCTGCAGGTCCTTGTTGCGGCGGGCGCTGTCGTCACGAAGGCGCGCCACCTCGTAGGCGGCGGTGAGCTGCGCGGCCAGTGACTGCAACAGCGTGTCGGACGGCTCGCGCCGGGAGCCCAGCACCACCAGGACGCCACCGACGCCCTGCGGGCCCTCGAGTGGCACGGCGACCGTGTCCCCATCACGCAGCAGCGCCTTCTGGGAGAAGGCCCGGCCCACCACGCCCTCACCGGGGACGGCGGCGGTGACGCGGTCGTCGTAACGGCCTCGCACGTGCTCGACGTGGAGCTGCTCCCGGGATGGGAAGTAGCGCGCCACGTAGCAGACCTTCGGCTTGAGGAGCGTGTGGATGGTCTGCAGGTGGGAGCGGAGCGCTTCGGTGGGCCCCGCGTTGTCCGTCAGGTGCCGCGACATCTCCAGCAGGGCGCGGTGAGCAACATCCGCATCCACCGAGGGGAGCGGCTTCGCGGGCCGCTTCGGAGTCTTCTTGGCCGCCTTCGCAACCGGACGCAGCGGTACGACTTCCGCCAGCGTCCCCTTCTTCTTTGAGCGCACGGGGTGAATCCTTGCTCAAGTTCCGCGCGCATGTGAACGGCCTCTGCCTTCCGAGGCCTTCCGGAGGACAGTGGCCGTGTCGGCTGGCCGACAGCCGGGGCTCAGGCCCGGCGCTGGATGCGCTGGTCGTTGCCCAGGGCGTAGGGCTCCACCAGCAGCGGCGCCACCTTCTCCTGGTAGCCCTCCACGGAGAAGCCACCTTCCGCCAGCGCGCTGAGTACGGACGTCTGCACCCGGCGAGCCGTCTCGTCGGCGGTGAGCAGCTTCAGCATGGGCTCGCGCGCCGGCTCGTACTTGAAGACACCCAGCGCCTTGAGCGCGGCGATCTTCACGTCGTCCGACATGTCCTCCAGGAAGGGCACCACCGCGGGGGGGATGCGGGGGTCCTGGCTGCCGGCCACGTGGTGCAGCAGCACCACCTTCTTCTCCGGGTTGCGCGTGTAGTGGGCGGACAGGTGCTGGAGCGCGCTCACGCAGGCGGTGATGGTCTCCTCCTCGGAGGTCAGCTCACCGAGCAGCCGCAGGGCCCACGAGGCGGCCTGCTCGCTGGTGCGCAGGAACTCCAGGATGGGCGGCACGGCCACATCCTTGCCGAAGCTCTTCACCAGCTCGAACGTGTGCTCCTTCTCATCCGCGTCCGTGGTGAGCGGGTCCACGGTGATGGTGAAGCGGCTGAGCAGCACGGACACGGCCTCGGGGACCTTCATCTCCCCCAGCTGCTGGATGGCCTTCTGCCGGGTCGCGGGGTCTCCGTACTTCTGGGTGACCTTGGGCTTGAGCTTGAGGGCTTTCTCGGGGCCCGAGCCGCCCGTGAAGATGTCTAAGAGGCCCATGTGCGCGTGTGCTCCGTATGGTTCGGCGGCGTGAGAAGGTGGGGCGCAGTCCGTCTATGACGGTGCGACGCCCAGGACAAGAGGCAAGAGGCTAGAGCGTCAGCTCGCGGCGGACGTCGCCCCGGTAGGCCCGGGCGAGCGCCTCGGCGGCGGCCCGAGCCTCGGCGGTTGTTTCCTCGGGGACCTTCACCTGGAGGTGGAGGTACAGGTCGCCCTGTGCTCCGCCCTTGAGCGAGGGAACGCCGCGCCCCTTCAGCCGCATGCGGCGGCCGGATTGGGAGTGGGGGAGCACCTTCACGGTGACTTCCCCCTGGAACGTGGGGACGCGCACGTCGGCGCCCAGCAGGGCCTCGGAGACCGTCACGGGAAGGTCGAGGTGCAGGTCATCGCCTTCACGACGCACCAGGGGATGCTCGGCCACCTCGGTTTCGATGTAGAGGTCCCCTGGGGGGGCGCCCCGTGTCCCCGCCGCGCCCTGGCCGGAGAGCCGCACCTTCGAGCCGGTGTGTACGCCCGCGGGAATCTTCACCGTCAGCCGGGCTAGCTCCTCCTTCACACCCGCGCCCCCGCACTGGGGGCAGGGCGGCGCGGCCTTGCCCGTGCCGTGGCAGTTGGGGCACGCGCCCGCGCCACCGAACAGGCTCCCGGAACGCCGGGAGCGGCCCGTGCCGTTGCAAACGTTGCAGGTGGCCACCGGTCCTGAGGTACCCCGGCCACTGCACGTGGAGCACCGGCCTGGACGGCTGAAGGCGAGAGGACGCTCGGTGCCGGAGACGGCTTCGGCAAGCGTGAGCTGGACGCGGACCGTCAGGTCCTCCCCACGCTCGGGTCCCGTGTTGCGACCGCGACGCCCGAACATCTCGCCAATGTCGAAGCCCCCCGGGGCGCCGCCCGCCGCGCCACCGCCACGGCCTCCGAACAGGTCGCCGAAGAGGTCACCCAGGTCGAAGCCCTCGGCGCCATGGGGAATGCCCCCGGCACCAGCGCTCCCGGCCGAGGCTTTGTAGGCCCGATAGGCCTCCGCCTTCTTTTCGTCGAAGCCAATCTTCTCGGCGTCCGGGCCGAACTCGTCGTAGAGCTTGCGCTTCCGAGTGTCTGACAGCACCTCGAACGCCGCGCTCACCTGCTTGAACTTCTCCTCGGCGGCTTTGTTGCCCGGGTTGACGTCCGGGTGGTACTTGCGCGCCAGCTTGCGGTACGCCTTCTTGACGTCCTCCGCTGAAGCCGACCGTTCGACGCCGAGGGTCTGGTAGTAGTCGTCCGCCATTTGTTCCCGCCGTGGTGTACCCGATTCAACGTAACCAGCCGGTAGGCACGCGCCAGCAAGGACTGTCCGGACCGTGCGAGATGTATAAAGTCGCCGGAGGATGAGGGAGCCCATGTCACCGCCTCGCTGGCTCGGCGCGGATACCCTGTGGCTTGCGGGCTGGCTCTCGCTGGCGCCAGCCGTGGGGACTGCGGCCACCCCGCCGTCCGCCGTGGAGGGCCGGGTCGCTGACCGGGTGGTGGCCATCATCGAGGGCCAGGTGCTCACCCTGAGCGAGCTGCGCTTCGAGGCCCGGGTCGCGCTCCTCCAGCGAGGCGGCGTGCAGGCCCTGGAGCTCCCGCTCGACGAGGACACGCTCCGGGGGGCCCTGGAGCTCATCATCAACCAGCGGGTCCAGGTCCTGAATGCGGACCGGCTGCAGGCCTTCCCTGCCGAGCCCGCGGAGGTCCAGGCGCGGGTGGACGCATTCCAGGCGGTGCTGGGAGGGGAGGCGGCGTTGAAGCGGTTCCTGTCCCGCCATGACGTGGACGTACAGGGGCTGGAGCGGGTGCTGGCGCGGGGGCTTCGGGCCGAGCGCATCCTGGACAGCCGCATCCGGCTGCGGGCGCAGGTGGGGGAGACCGAGGTCCGCCGCCACTTCGAGCAGAACGCGGACGAATATCCGGAAGGCTACGAGGCGGCGCGCGCCGCCATCAGGGAGAAGCTGGTGCGGGAGCGGTATGGGGCGCTGGCGGCGGAAGAGCTGGCACAGGTGCGGGCCTCGGCGCAGGTGCGCCGCGTGGCCCCCTTTGCCCGGGAGGCAAGTCGATGAGGCGGATGCGCGAGGAGCCGGCGCCCGAGGCCCGGCACGGCTACACCATCCGGCAGATGATGGCGGAGGACCTGTCCGCGGTCATGCTGCTGGAGCAGGCCTCGTTCAAGAACCCCTGGTCCCAGGACCTGCTCAAGCGCGAGCTCCAGCACGAATGGTCCACCATCCTCCTCGTGGAGGAGGAGCGGGAGGCGGACGGGCCGGAACTGCTGGGCCTGGCCATCTTCTGGATCGTCCATGACGAGGTGCACGTGCTGAACGTGGCCACCGCGCCCAAGCACCGGCGCCGGGGCGTGGCGCGCGCCGTCATGGACGAGGTCCTGGCGCGGGGGAGGGCCAAGCGCTGCACCCTGGCCACCCTGGAGGTGCGCAAGAGCAACGAGGCCGCGCTCCAGCTCTACCGGGCCTTCGGCTTCCGCCCCGTCGGCATCCGGCCGAACTACTACGTCGACGAGGGCGAGGACGCCGTCGTGATGGTCCTCGACTTCTAACCGCACGCGGAGTAGAGGACCGCCCCGTTGTAGACCAGCCGTGCGCGGAAGCGCCGAGGCGGGGAATGGGACCTGGGACCCTGGCCGGTTGTAGGCAAGGGACAGGCCGTGCTTGACACGGATAGGCCCCTTCCTATACTCGCGCGCCTTTCCGTTGTCTTGTAGGTAGATATGCGCCGCTTGGTGTCTCTGGCGGCGACGAACCCGAAGAAGAGGTATCAGTGCCGACCATTAGCCAGCTGGTCCGCAAGGGCCGCGAGAAGCTCGTCGTCAAGGGCAAGAGCCCCGCGCTCAAGGAGTCCCCTCAGAAGCGTGGCGTCTGCACGCGCGTGTACACCACGACCCCGAAGAAGCCGAACTCGGCCCTCCGCAAGGTGGCCCGTGTTCGTCTGACGAACGGGATCGAGGTCACGTCCTACATCCCCGGCGTGGGTCACAACCTCCAGGAGCACTCGGTGGTGATGATTCGCGGTGGCCGTGTGAAGGACCTCCCGGGCGTCCGCTACCACATCGTCCGTGGAACGCTGGACTCCGTGGGTGTCGCGGGTCGCAAGCAGAGCCGCTCCAAGTACGGCGCGAAGCGTCCGAGCTGATCGCTCGTCACGCGGATCACCTTCTGTAGCGCAGAGTCCGGACGCATCGCCCCGCACCCTGGGGAGCGTCCTTGTGAAGTTTCTCCTGCAGTACTTGAAGCCCCGTGGATTTCTCCCAATGGGAGTGGGGCGTAAGGGAAGAGAGAAGAGATGCCTCGCCGTCGCGTAGTCGCCAAGCGCAAGATTCTTCCGGATCCGAAGTTCCAGGACCGGCTCGTCACCAAGTTCGTCAACGACCTGATGCGGAAGGGCAAGAAGTCCATCGCGGAAGGCGTTTGCTACGGTGCCTTCGCCCTCATTGAGGAGCGCGCGAAGGAAGACCCCCTCAAGACCTTCAAGAAGGCCCTCGACAACGTCAAGCCGGTGCTCGAGGTCAAGAGCCGCCGCGTCGGTGGCGCCACCTACCAGGTGCCGGTCGAGGTCCGTCAGGACCGCCGCGTGGCGCTCGGCATGCGTTGGATCATCACCTACTCCAAGGCGCGTGGTGAGAAGACCATGCAGGAGAAGCTGGCCGGTGAGATCATGGACGCCGCCAACAACCGCGGCAACGCGGTGAAGAAGCGTGAAGACACGCACAAGATGGCGGAGGCCAACAAGGCCTTCGCTCACTACCGCTGGTAGGCCCTCGAGGCTTCGCGGTTGCCGCCCGGATGCAGAGGATGCATCCGGGCGGTTTTGTTAGATGAGCAGGTTCTATGTAACCGTCCGGCCGGCAGGTGTCGAGGCCTCGGGCCCGCCCTTCCTTCCTGGAGAGGTATTGAGTCATGGCCCGTGAGTACCCCCTCGAGCGCTACCGCAACATCGGCATCATGGCGCACATCGATGCCGGCAAGACGACGACCACGGAGCGCATCCTCTTCTACACCGGCGCCATCCACCGGATGGGCGAGGTGCACGAAGGCAACACCACCACCGACTGGATGGTCCAGGAGCGTGAGCGCGGCATCACGATCACGTCCGCCGCCATCTCCGCATTCTGGGCCCGGCACGACCAGCGCTACCGCGTCAACATCATCGACACGCCGGGACACGTGGACTTCACCATCGAGGTGGAGCGCAGCCTGCGCGTGCTGGACGGCGCCATCACAGTGTTCGACGCGGTGAACGGCGTGGAGCCGCAGTCGGAGACGGTGTGGCGCCAGGCGGACAAGTACAAGGTCCCCCGCATCTGCTTCATCAACAAGATGGACCGGGTGGGCGCCGACTTCGAGATGTCCGTGGACACCATCCGCGAGAAGCTGGGCGCGCGTGCGGTCCGCATGCAGCTGCCGCTGGGCGCGGAGGACAAGCACCGCGGCGTCATCGACCTGCTGAAGATGAAGGCCCTGGTGTTCCAGGACTCGGAGCAGGGCAGCCGCTACGAAGAGTCGGACATCCCCGAGGAGTTCAGGGAGGCGGCGGACGCTGCCCGCGCCGAGCTGCTGGAGGCCGCGGCCGAGCAGGATGACGCGCTCACGGAGAAGTTCCTCGAGGGCGTGGAGCTGACCGAGGACGAAGTACGTGGCGCCATCCGCAAGGGCTGCGTGGGCCTGAAGCTGTTCCCGGTGTTCTGCGGTTCGGCCTTCCGCCACAAGGGCGTGCAGCCGCTGCTGGATGCGGTGGTGGACTACCTGCCCAGCCCGCTAGAGGTGCCGCCCATCCACGGCAAGACGCCCAACGGCGAGGACGCCGTTCGCGAGACGCGGGACGACGCGCCCTTCAGCGCGCTGGCGTTCAAGATCATGAACGACCCCGCGTTCCAGTCCCAGACGCTGACCTTTCTCCGCGTGTACTCCGGCAAGCTGGAGGCGGGCTCTGCGGTGTGGAACTCGGTGAAGGGCAAGCGCGAGCGCATCAGCCGGCTCGTGCAGATGCGCGCGGACAAGAAGGACGAAATCACCGAGTGCTATGCCGGTGATATTTGCGCCGTGGTGGGGCTGAAGCTGGCCGGCACGGGCGATACGCTCTGCGACGACAAGCAGCCCATCATCCTGGAGCGGATGGATTTCCCCGAGCCGGTCATCGACATCGCCATCGAGCCGAAGTCGACGGCGGACCAGGACAAGATCCTCCAGTCGCTGCAGCGCCTGGCCATGGAGGACCCGTCCTTCCGCGTGAGGACGAACGAGGAGACGGGGCAGATGCTCATCGCAGGCATGGGCGAACTCCACCTGGAAATCATCGTCGACCGCCTCCTGCGCGAGTTCAAGGTCGACGCGAACATCGGCAAGCCCCAGGTGGCCTACCGCGAGACGGTCACCACGCAGGTGGAGATGGAAGGGAAGTACATCCGCCAGACGGGCGGCCGAGGCCAGTACGGCCACATCTGGCTGCGTGTGGCCCCCAATGAGCCGGGGCAGGGATTCTCCTTCGAGAACAAGATCACCGGCGGCGTGGTCTCCAAGGAGTTCGTCGACGCGGTGAAGGCCGGGTGCGCCGAGGCCATGCAGAACGGCCCGGTGGCCGGCTACCCCATGGTGGACGTGAAGGTGGAGGCCTTCGACGGCTCCATGCACGACGTGGACTCCAGCGAGATTGCGTTCAAGATCGCCGGCTCGCTGGCCTTCAAGGACGCCGTGCGCACGGCCACGCCCGTGCTCCTCGAGCCCATCATGAACTGCGAAATCGTCACGCCCGATGACTTCATGGGCGACGTCATCGGCGACCTGAACGGGCGGCGCGGGAAGGTGCAGGGGATGACCCCCCGCCCTGGTCGTGTGCAGGCCATCCAGGCGCAGGTGCCCCTGGCGGCCATGTTCGGCTACTCGACCGACCTGCGCAGCCGCAGCCAGGGAAGGGCGACGTACACCATGCAGTTCAGTCACTACGCGCCCGCGCCCAAGACGGCGCTCAACCGCTGAGTGGCTTCGGCCCGGCCGTGGACCGGCCGGGCGATTTCAGTTGACGTTGTGGCAGGTTTAGAGCAGGACGCAGCACCTTCGCAGTTGTTTTTCGCGAGTCGACGTGCCGGGCTTCGGACCGGCAACCCCGTGAGGAGAGGCCATGGCCAAGGAAAAGTTCGAGCGTAACAAGCCCCACGTGAACATCGGCACGATCGGACACGTGGACCACGGCAAGACGTCGCTGACGGCCGCCATCACCAAGGTGCTGGCGAAGACGGGCGGCGCCACGTTCCTGGCGT
>NZ_JAAEAH010000108.1 GCF_010998615.1 Myxococcus sp. CA023
GCCCACGCCCGAGGCGGAGCCCAAACAGGCCGAGGCGCCCGCGACGCCACCGGCCGCTGAAGCGCCCGCTGTGCCGGCTCCCTCTGAGGCCCCCGCCAAGAAGAAAGGCACCGCCGCCGCCAAGAAGGCCGAGGCTGCGGCCCCGAAGTCCGAGGCCCCCGCCGCTCCGAAGTCGGCAGCCGCCGCCGAGTCGCCCCGCGCGGCGCCCACACCGCCCCCTGCGGACGCACCGCCGGTCGAACTGCCTCCCGGATTTGCCGACTTCAAGCGCGACCCCATCCCGGACGCGCCGCCGCTGTCGCCCGAGGAGCAGATCCGCAGGGACATCCAGGCGGACGCGCGCTTCCTCTTCCAGTCCCTGCTGACGGGGGACGTACGCACCGCCTCGAACGAGCTGCTCTACCCGTTCAGCCTGGAGGCGGAGCGCTACGCCACCCCGGAGGAGCTGGTGTCGGCATGGGTGAAGCAGCTGCGGCTGAAGCGCACGGACCTCATCACCCTCTATGACGTGGAGGTGATGCCGCTGGAGGCCATGGAGAAGAAGTACGGCAAGGCGCCCGCGCGGCTGGGGGTGGACCTGCGCAACCCCAAGGACGTGTGGACGGCCGTGGGCAACCTCTCCGGCCGCCCCGCCGTCCTCGTCTACCGCAAGTACCGCGACGAGTTCCGCGCGTTCGCCTACACGGACTGAGCGGTCAGCTCAGGGCCTTGACCAGCTCCCCCAGCCGGACAAGGCCCTTCTGCAGCACCTCGCGCGAGGTGACGAAGCTCATGCGCACGTAGCCGTCCGCGCCAAACGGCTCGCCGGGCACCGCGGCGACGCGGAAGTCGTCGAGGAGGATTTCCGACAGCTGCATCGCGGACGTCACCGGCTTGCCCTTGTACGACCGGCCCAGCAGGCCCCGCACGTCCGCGAAGGCGTAGAAGGCGCCCTCGGGCATCCGGCAGCGCACGCCGTCCAACGCGTTCAGTCCCGCGATGAAGAAGTCACGGCGCTCGCGGTACTCCTTCACCATGGTGGCGATGGTGTCCGGCGGCCCCTGCAACGCCGCCAGCGCGGCCTTCTGGCCAATGGAGGAGGCGTTGGACGTGGACTGGTCCTGCACCATCTGCATGCCGGCAATCAGCGGCTTGGGCCCGGCGATGTAGCCCAGGCGCCAGCCCGTCATGGAGTACGCCTTGCTCATGCCGTTCACGACCACCAGCCGCGGCACCAGGTCCGGCGCCACGTCGCTGATGCCCAGGCGTTCGTCGGTGTAGGTCAGCTTCTCGTAGATGTCGTCCGTGACGATGAGGCAGTCGTGGGGCCGTAGCACCTCCGCGATGCGCTCCAGCGCCGCGCGCGAATAGACGGCGCCGGTGGGATTGCCCGGGCTGTTGATGATGACGGCGCGCGTGCGCGGCGTGAGCGCGCGGCGGATGGCTTCCGGGTCCGGCGCGAAGCCGTCCTCCTCGCGCGTGGGGACGATGACGGGCGTGGCGCCCGCCAGCCGCACCATGTCCGGGTAGCTGACCCAGAAGGGCGCGAAGATGATGACCTCGTCACCCTCCTCCAGCGCCGCCTGGCAGAAGTTGTAGAGGGCCTGCTTGCCACCGGACGTGACGAGCACCTGGTCCGGCGTGTAGCGCAAGCCGTTGTCCCGCTCGAGCTTGGCGCAGATGGCCTCGCGCAGCTCCGGGATGCCGTTGGTGGCTGTGTACTTGGTGAAGCCCGCTCGCAGTGCGTCCACCGCGGCCTGCTTCACGTAATCCGGCGTGTCGAAGTCCGGCTCTCCCGCGGCCAGGACTACTACATCCACACCCTTGGCGACGAGCGCCTTGGCGCGCGAGTTGAGAGCGAGCGTCGGAGACGGCTTGATGGCCTGGAGCCGGTGAGCGAGTTTCATGTCCCTTGCCTAACGCGGAGCACTGCGCCGGACAAGAGGACTGCCTGCTACTTCCTTCCAGCAAACTTCGCCTTCAAACCTTCGTGCACGTTGGGCGGCACCAGCCCGGTGACATCCCCACCGAAGGAGGCCACTTCCCGGACGAGGTTGGAGGAGATGTAGAAGTAGTCCTCCCCCGTCATCATGAAAACGGTCTCCACGTCGGGCGCCAGCTTGCGGTTCATGTTCGCGAGCTGGAACTCGTATTCGAAGTCCGACACCGCTCGGAGCCCGCGGACGATGACGCCCGCGTTGCGCCGCCGCACGTAGTCCACCAGCAGACCGTGGAAGGCGTCGACCTCCACCCGGTCGTCCTGGACGGCCTCTCGAATCAACGTGCGCCGCTCGTCCTCGGAGAAGAGCGGTGTCTTCTTCGGGTTCACCGCGATGGCCACGATGAGCCGATCGAACATCTTCAGGCTGCGCTGAATGAGGCTCAGGTGCCCGTTGGTGAGCGGATCAAAAGAACCAGGATAGATGGCGACCAGCATGTGCCGGGAAGTCTCGGATGCCCCCGGGAGCCGGTCAAGGCCTGCTCACGGCGCCCGATAGAAGCTCACCAACGTGTCCCCGAAGCGGCGCTGGTCTTCCCGGTCAAGCCCGGCATGTGTGTCCGGCGCCGCCTCGCGCTTGTCGTGCTCCACCACCACCATGCCAGAGGGGGTCAGCAGCCCGGCGGCCACGATGCCGTCCAGCACCGTCTCCACCACGCGCGCGGCGTACGGAGGGTCCGCGAAGATGAGCTCGAAGCGGTCGCCCCGTCGCTTCAGCGTCTCCAGCGCCCGGGCCACCGGCGCGGACAGCACCTCCACCTGCCCGGCGAGCCCCACGGCCTGCGCGTTCTCACGACAGAGGGTGAGCGCCTCGCGGTCCTGGTCCACCAGCACCGCCTGCCCCGCGCCGCGAGACACGGCCTCCAGGCCCAGCGCACCGGTGCCGGCGTAGAGGTCCAGCACCCGCTGGCCGTCCAGGAACTGGCCCAGCACGTTGAAGAGCGTCTCCCGGACGCGGTCGGCCGTGGGACGGATGTGAAGGGACGAGGACTTGGGGCCGGCCAGGGCGCGGCCCTTGGCGGTGCCTGCGACGATTCGCATGGGCCCCTTCTACACCGCTCCGGCCTCAGTCGCCCCGCTTCTCCGCCAAGAAGCGCAGTGACGCCTGCCCCGTGCGCGTGGCGCCCAGCGCGGCCAGTACCTCGGTGGCCTCCATGAAGGACAGGGCCTCCAGCTTCTCCCGCGCGGCGTCGTCCAGCGGCGGCAGCTGCTCCTCCAACACGCTCAGCAGCTGGCCCGCGGGCAGCCCGGCGGCAGTAGCCTTCTCCTCCACGCTGGCGCGGACTTCCTGGGGCCACGCCCCCAGTGCGAGCCGCGCGAAGCCGCCCACGCAGTCCACCTTGCGCACGCCCGCCGCCACGTACGTGGGCAGCCCGGCGGCCAGCGCCGCGCCCGCCTCACCCACCGACAGCACGGCGTCGTACTCCGCGGCCAGCTCCACCAGGCTCCGCAGCAGCCGCACGTCCGGCTCGCCTTCACCAAGCGCGGACTCCGGCACACGGACGAAGTCCACCGGCACCTTCCACTGCCTGAGGCCCTCCAGCAGCGTCCGGTACGCGTCCACGAACCCGCCAGAAGCGGCCGGTCCCGTCAGCTCCAGCGCCAGCTCGCGCTCGGTCACCGGCGCCACCAGGGCATTCACGGCCTCCACGGCCTCGTAGGAGTCCAGCCGGGACAGGTCCAACGACACCAGCGAGAAGCCGGCGTCCACCACGCGGTAGATGCCGTCCTTCAGGGCGTCCAGCGTGTCCGCGTCCGCCCGGGCTACCCGTATGGGCCCGGCCTGGAGGAACAAGGGCCGCGCGTGTTCAGCCTCGGCGGCCGCCTGGTGCGCGGCCACGACGAAGCGCTCGGGCGCCCCCCGGTCAGACAGTGGGTGTGGGCAGGCCAGCCCCAGCACGGCGTCTTCCGACCGGGCCGCGCGCAGCAGGCCCGGCAAGGCGCCCTTCGCTTGTACCGGCAGACACGGCAGCGCCACCGGCGCCTCCGCCAGGGCACGCAGCAGCTCCCGGGGATTGAGCAGCGGAACGCGCGAACCCGCGCCCACCCGCGCCACCGTGTTCCCCGGCCGTAACGTCAGCACCTTGTCCAGCACGTTCATGGAGCGCGGAGAATCATCCGCCCGCGCCGCCCGAGGCAAGGCGAAGCTGCTGGGAGCGTCCGCTGGGGCACGCGGACGGGGCGCCCCGGCCGAGCCCCAGGGCCGTCAGTGGACCTCGCCCAGGTGGGAATAGGTCTCGCTCTCGATTTGAATCGTGGTGTGGTCGATTCCGAAGCGGTCGTACAGGTCGTGCTTCACCGCGGAGAGAATCTCGTCGTTGTTGCAGACCATGGGGTCCTGCACCACCAGGTGCGCGGACAGCGCGTATACGCCGCTGGAGATGGTCCACACGTGCAGGTCATGCACCGCCGTGACGCCCTGCGCGCGCAGCATCAGTTCCTTGATTTGCGCCAGGTCCACGTGCGCTGGCACCGCCTCCATCAGCACGTCCACCGCGTCGCGCACCAGCCGCACCGCGCCGATGACGATGACGATGGAGATGACCACCGAGATGATGGGGTCCACGACGTACCAGCCCGTGTACGCCATGATGCCCGCGCCCACGAGCACGCCCACCGACGACAGCGTATCCCCCAGCACGTGCAGGAAGGCCCCGCGCACGTTCATGGAGTGGGAGCGGTGCAGGAACCCCAGCGCGCCCAGGTTGGCCAGAAGGCCCACCGACGCCACGATGGCCATGGGCCCGATGTCCACCTGCGCCGGTGAGCGCACCCGCTCCCATGCCTCATAGAGGATGAAGCCGGTGATGCCCATCAGCAGCACGCCGTTGAGCAGCGCGCTGAGGATCTCCATCCGGTAGTAGCCGTACGTCTTCTTCACGTCCGCCGGCTTGCCCGCGAACCACAGCGCCACCATGCTCAGCGCCAGCGCGGACACGTCCGTCAGCATGTGGCCCGCGTCGGACATCAGGGCCAGCGAGTTCGTCAGCCAGCCGCCCACCGCCTCCGCCAGCGCGATGGTGGCCGTCAGCACCAGGGCGAAGATGAGCCGGCGCTTGTCCTTCTTCCGCTCCTCCGCCAGTCCGCCCTTCCGGGGACCGTGCCCATGGCCGTGCCCATGGCCATGATGATGATGGCCATGGCCATGTCCGTCGCCGTGGTCATGCTCGTGGCCATGCCCGGATTCACCGCGGGTGTAAGGGGAAGTAGTCACGGGAGTGAGGGGTGCGGCTAATGCCCAGTCATGAGGTATGAGAGGCCGGGAATCTGGCTGCCGCCAGGCCCGGCATCCCCTGCTCCGGAGCGTGGGGAGACGCGACGGAGGCGGGGATGGACTACGGGAAGCATCTGAACCTGCACACCATCATCATGCTCAGGGATGTCATCCGCAAGTGGTGGCAGGTCGAGCTGGCGTTCGCGGACCGCCACGGCGTGGTGCATGAGTGGCAGCGCGGGGAAGTCAGCCCGCCGCCGAACGCCTTCTGCCGTGCCGCCCTGACCTCGAAGGAGGGCTTGCGGCGCTGCGGCCAGTCCGTCCGTGTACTGAACGAGAAGTTCAAGGCCAACAAGAAGGTGCGCCGCTCGCTCATCCACGACTGCCACCTCAACTTCAGCATCGTGGGCGCGCCCCTCTACATCGCCAACGAATACGAGGGGTTCCTCTTCGTCGAGGGCTTCGCCCGCCAGCCTCTTGACGCGCGCGAAGCGGACGTCCTCAAGTCGAAGGTGCGCCAGTTCGCCCCGCAGCACGTGGCCCTGGACGGGTGGAGCGAGCAGGTTCCCGTCCTGGACGGCGCCGAATTGAGCAAGCTGTCCGACCTGCTCGAGTGCGCGGCGAATGAAATCGCCAACCACGAAGCGGCGGAGGCCTCCCGGCAGGAGGACGGCGCGCCCGGGTCGTCCCGAGAGCTGAGCGACCGCTACCGCTTCGAGAAGATCATCGGGCGCTCCGGGCCCATGATGGAGGTGTTCCGGTTGATGGAGAAGGTGGCCAACTCCGACTCCACCGTCCTCATCAATGGCGAGTCCGGCACCGGCAAGGAGCTGGTGGCCCGCGCCATCCACCTCAGCGGCCCGCGCGCGCAGCAGCCCTTCGTGGTGCAGAACTGCTCCGCCTTCAACGACAACCTGCTGGAGAGCGCCCTCTTCGGCCACACCCGCGGCGCCTTCACCGGCGCGCTGCGCGACAAGAAGGGCCTCTTCGAGGTCGCCGACAGCGGCACGTTCTTCCTGGATGAAGTGGGCGACATGTCCGCCGCGTTGCAGGTGAAGCTCCTGCGCGTGCTCCAAGAGGGAACCTTCCTGCCCGTGGGCGGCACGCAGCTCAAGGAGGTCAACGTCCGCGTCATCGCCGCCACCCACAAGGACCTGAGCGAGCTGGTGAAGCGGGGCGAGTTCCGCGAGGACCTCTACTACCGCATCAACGTCATCCGCGTGCAGCTGCCGCCCCTGCGGGAACGGCGCGACGACATGCCCGTCCTCATCGACCACTTCCTGCGCAAGCACCACCGCGAGGGCCAGCGCGCGCGGGGGCTGGACGCGGAGGCCCTGGCCATCCTGGGCGCGTACGCGTGGCCAGGGAACATCCGCGAGTTGGAGAACGAAATCGAACGCCTGCTCGTGCTGGGGGGCGACTTGGAGTCCATCCCCGCCGAACTCATCTCCAGCCGCATCCGCGACGCCGTGTTGCCCGGAGGAGGCCCCTTCATCTCTCCGCGCGCCCACGGCAAGCTGCACGAGGCCGTGGAAGCCCTGGAGCGGGAGATGATTCAGCAGGGACTGATGCGCACGCGCTACAACAAGAGCCGGCTGGCGCGAGAGCTGGGCATCAGCCGCTCCAACCTCATTCTGAAGATCTCGCGCTACGGCCTGGACAAGGGCCTTCCCGAGGACGAGGCGGAGATGGGCGACGCATGAGCCCCGGCACGCGGTACTTCCACCAGGACCGCCTGCGCGTCCCGGACGGCGCGGAGCTGTACTACCAGGTCCAGGGAGACGGCCTTCCGGGCATGGTCTTCTGTGACGGCCTGGGCTGTGACGGCTTCGCCTGGAAGTACCTGGCGCCCTACCTGGTCCGGAACCACCGCGTGCTGCGCTGGCACTACCGGGGCCACGGCCGTTCCACCGTCCCCGAGGACCGCTCTCGCATCGGCATGCTGTACACCTGCGATGACCTGCGGCGGGTGCTCGACGCCGTGGGGATGGAGCGCGTCGTCCTCTTCGGCCACTCCATGGGCGTCCAGGTGGCGCTGGAGTTCCAGCGCCGCTACGCCCAGCGCGTCTGTGGGCTCGTCCTGGTGTGTGGCAGCTACGGCAACCCGCTGGACACCTTCCACGACTCCACTGTGCTCAAGCGGGCGTTCCCGCTCATCCGCCGCGTGGTGGAGCGATACCCGGAGCAGTCCGCCCGCATCATCCACACGGTGCTGCGCACGGAGCTGGCCGTGCAGTTGGCCATCACCCTGGAGATGAACCGGGAGCGCATCGCCCGCAACGACCTGGCCCCCTACTTCGACCACCTGGCCCGGATGGACCCCGTCGTCTTCGTGCGCACCCTGGAGTCCATGGCGGAGCACAACGCGTGGGACCACCTGCCTCATGTGGACGTCCCCACCCTGGTGGTGGCGGGCGGCCAGGACAAGTTCACGCCGGGTTGGATCTCCGAGGAAATGGCCGACCGGATCCCCGGCGCCGAGCTGGAGCTCATCCCCGAAGGCACCCACACCACCCCACTCGAAGCCCCCGGGCGAGTGGAGGCCCGCGTCGAGCGCTTCCTCCGGGAGCGACTGAACGTGCGTACCGGCGCCCCCTCACCCACGCCTACACCGGTGGTGAGCCCTCCCGCTGGCCCCTGAGCCCTGCGGAAGGGGCCGGCCCCCTGGCGTTGTTCATGGGTAACAGGAGTGAAAACCCGCCCGCACGTACGCTGGGCTTCCGGCTGCATTGCAGGGGACGCACTCGCGGCATATAAGCGCCGACCTCCCGGGTTCCGGTGGGGTTCGGAAGCCCCGGCGTCCTCGGGCGTTCCCCACCAGCCATCACAGTTCGGTTCGTATGATTCCTCGCGAAAATATTCGTAACGTCGCCATTGTCGCTCACGTCGACCATGGCAAGACCACGCTCGTCGATCACCTGCTTCGCCAGGCGGGCACCTTCCGTAGCAACGAGCACGTCGCCGAACGGGTGATGGACTCGAACGACCTCGAGCGCGAGAAGGGCATCACCATTCTCGCGAAGAACACCGCGGTCAATTACAAGGGCATGCAGATCAACATCATCGACACCCCGGGTCACGCCGACTTTGGTGGTGAGGTGGAGCGTGGTCTGCGCCTCGTTGAGGGCGTCATCCTGCTGGTGGACGCCGCCGAAGGCCCCCTGCCCCAGACGCGCTTCGTGCTCAGCAAGGCCCTGGCCATGGGCCTGAAGACGGTGCTGGTCATCAACAAGATCGACCGCCAGGACGCCCGCGCGAAGGACGTGCTGGACCTGGTGTACTCGCTCTACATCGACCTGGGCGCGGACGAGCAGCAGTTGGAGATGCCCGTCCTCTACACCATCGCCCGCCAGGGTCAGGCGTCCACGCAGCTGGAGGTCCCCGGCAAGACGCTGGAGCCCCTGTACGACGCCATCATCAACCACATCCCGCCTCCGCCGAAGTCGGAGGAGACGTCGCTGCAGCTGCTGGTCGCCAACCTGGACTACGACGACTACGTCGGCCGTCTGGCCGTGGGCCGCGTGCAGGCCGGCCGCATCTCCGCCAACATGCCCGTTTCCGTCTGCCGCGAGGGCGGCAAGGTGCAGCCGGGTAAGATCGTCAAGCTGTACGGCTTCTCCGGCCTGAAGCGCGTGGAGATTCCGGACGCGGGTCCGGGTGAAATCGTCTCCATCGCCGGCATCGAGGAGATCTCCATCGGCGACACCATCGCCGACGCGGAGAAGCCGGTGCCCCTGCCCCGCATCACCGTGGACGAGCCCACGATGATGATGGTCTTCAAGGTCAATGACGGGCCGCTGGCGGGCAAGGAAGGCAAGTTCGTCACCTCCCGCAACCTGCGCGAGCGCCTCTACCGCGAGGCCTACCGCAACGTGGGCGTCCGCGTGGAGGACACCGACACGCCGGACGCGTTCCGCGTGGTGGGCCGCGGCGAGCTCGCCCTGGCCGTCATCATCGAGAACATGCGCCGCGAGGGCTACGAGCTGACGGCCTCCAACCCGGAGCCGATCACCAAGGAGATCGACGGGCAGGTCCACGAGCCCATGGAGCTGCTCTTCTGCGACGTGCCGGAGAACAGCGTGGGCGCGGTGACGGAGCGCCTGGGGCCCCGCAAGGGCCGCATGGTGGACATGGGCACCCTGGGCTCGGGCCGCACCCGGCTCCAGTTCCGCATCCCCGCGCGCGGCCTCATCGGCTTCCGCTCGGAGTTCCTCACCATCACCCGTGGCGAGGGCATCATGAGCAGCCAGTTCGACGGCTACGAGCCGTGGTTCGGCTACATCCCCAAGCGGCAGAATGGCGCCATCGTCTCCGACCGCCTGGGCGACACCGTGCCCTACGCGCTCTTCAGCATCCAGGAGCGTGGCTCGCTCTTCATCGGCGCGGGCACCACGGTGTACGAGGGCATGATCATCGGCGAGCACTCGCACGCGTCCGAGCTGAACGTGAACTGCTGCCGTGAGAAGAAGCTCACCAACATCCGCGCCGCCGGCCGCGACGAGAACGTCATCCTCACCACGCCGCGGGAAATCAGCCTGGAGAAGGCGCTGGAGTGGATCGCCGACGACGAGCTGGTCGAGGTGACGCCCAAGTCCATCCGCATGCGCAAGAAGGCGCTGGCGGTGGGCGAGCGCTACCGCGCCGAACGTGACCGCAAGCGCGAGGAGCGCGCGGCCGAAGGCGACTAGGCCTTCGCTCTGCTGGGGCGCTCACTGGGCGCCCCGCATCACCAGGGCCCGTTCCCACTGCGTTGGGGGCGGGCCCTTCGTGTATGCGGGCTTCAGAACGTGTACTTCACCTTCGGGAAGATGGCGAAGGAGGTGATGTTGGGCCCGATGATGTAGCGGGCCAGCAGGTCCGCGCCGACGGAGAAGTGGTCCATGCCCGTGGCGTACTCCACGCCGAAGCCCAGGCCCGCGTTGGGCGCGCTGACGGCGCGTCCCGGGTCGCCCTCGTCGGGGTCCACGGGCGCCGGATCCAGCCGCGTGTAGCCCGCAACCACCTTGGGCGTAAGGAACAGCCGGTCCATGACGCGCACGTGGTAGGCCGCCGACAGGTTGAAGAAGGCCATGGTGAAGTTGTCCGACAGCGCGCACGTCTCCGTGCCGGGCAGGTAGCCCGCGAAGCAGTTCTGCGCGGACGAGCCGAGCCCGAAGTGCGCCCCCAGCGACAGCTTCTCCGTGAGGTCGTACCCCACTCCGAGCTGAAGGTACGTCTGGGCGTTGGAGTAGACGTTCTCCCCGCCCACGGTGAAGAACACGCCGATGTCCGTCTCGGTGAAAAAACCACGGCGCGGCTCGAACGCCACCCCTTCCGGCGGTGTGGCCGCAAGAACCGGAGACGACAGCAGCGCGAGCGCGGCAATCAACTGAGACTTCTTCACGGGTCCTCCCGACAGACGTGCCCTCCCAGCGCAACGCGGGAGCGCCGCAGACGTTAATGACGCCCCCCTGGAACCGGCAGTGGGGGAAAACGAAAGTGGCGTGGACCGTTTCGTCCACGCCACTCGGGTCCTTCACAGGCCGCTACCGCCGTTCACCCTCCCGCGCCCGCGGGCGAGAAGAGCCAGGGGTACGTCACCGACACCACGCCGCCGCCCTTGGGCTCCGGGAACTTCCAGCGGCGGATTCGCGACAGCATGCAGCGCTCCGCCGCGGCGTTGTTCAGCGTCGTCTCGGCGACACTCGCGTCCGACACCGCGCCCGTGGGGTCGATGACGAAGGCCACCGCCACCTTGCCGGCGAGGCTCGGGTCCTTGTTCAGCTCCGACTCGTAGCAGTACTTGATCTCCCCCTGGTGCCGCCGGATGACCTTTGCGATGACGTCCTTGTCCAGGCCGCCCACCACCGTCGTCTTGCCGGGGATGACCTTGGTGATGGACTTGCCACGGCCGCCCAGGTCGATGCCGCCCGACCCGCCCGTGCCACGGCCGGTGCCCTGCGTCCCGAGACCACCGATGCCCAGCGCGGTGCCACCAGCGCCCTTGCCAGTGCCACGCGAGCCCACGCCGCCCACGCCCTGCGCGTCCCCCATGGCCGCGCCGCCCTTGAGGCCGCCCAGCGCGTCGTTGATGCCGGTGCCAAAGCCGCCGGGACCGAACACGTCCGATGCCCCACCCTTCATGCCCTTGAAGGCGCCCAGCAGGCCGGCCTTGCCCACCGCCTGACGGTCCTTCTCCTTCTTGCTCTTGTCCACCACGGGCGTGCCGGGCTTGGAGGGCGCCGCTTCCTGCTGCTTCGCCTCCTCCTTGCCGAACTTGCCTTCCTCGTCCTTCGCCTTGGCGCCCTCTTCCGGCGCGGACAGCTGGAGCTTCTTCGCCTCCAGCCTCTTCTCCGGGGTGATGAGGAACTTCGCCACGCGCTGCTGGGACTCGAAGATGTCCGCGCTCTGCGGCAGCTCCTGGCGCGGCGTCAGCACCATGGTCAGCACCACCGCCAGGCCCGTCAGCATGCAGATGCTGGTGATCTTGAAGAACGTGAAGTCGGAGTCCTTCAGCGACGCGGCGGTGATGACCGGAGACGGCTTCACGTAGCGCGCGACGAAGGACACCGTGCCCAGCGACACCTCCACCCGGTCGTGCAGGCCCAGGGTGAAGCACTGCTCGGCGTCGTCACCGGCCTGGCCAGAAAGCGCGCCCGCGGCCCGCAGCGAGTCCTTGGTGCGCACGTTGCCCTGGTTGGTGACGAAGGCGCGCGAGCCCGCGGGAGCGCGCACCTCCAGCACATCCTTCTTGCTGATGGCCAGCACGTGGCTCTTGCCCACCGACGGCGCGAAGACATTGAAGAAGTTCTGCTTCGCCTCGCCGATGGTGACGGGCACGCCGTCCTTGAAGTGCTGGACCTCCAGCAGGGTGTCGCCCCACAGCAGCGCGACCTGGAGGACGCGCGCCTCGGGCGTGGGCATGGCCTCGGGAGGCAGCGGCTCCTGGAGGTGCGGCGCCACCGTCCGCGGAGGCGTGGCCGTGTTCGCCGCATTCGGCGTGGACGTCCGCGCCGTGGAGGGCGTCGTGCGAGGCTGGAGCCCCGGAGGCGCCTGCCGGGGCGGCTCGACCGGAATCACACCGGGAGAGGCCACTCGCTCCACGCGGTTGCCCAGCGCCGTGGACACCTGGCGCATGGGCGGCGGCGGCGTGGGAACCAGGTTCGGCAGGTCCGCGCGCGTCTGCGTCTGCATCTGCATGCCACGCGGCGGCGGTGGCGTGGCCACCGGCCCCTGGAACACCGGCCCCGCCACCCGCGCACCCGCGGGAAGCGGACGCTCGGGCTGGGTCGCGCCGAAGAGCACCTCCACCCGGCTGCCGCCCACCATCAACACATCCCCGGGATTGAGCGCCGTGGGGAGGACGAGCCGCTGTCCCCGCACCTCCGTGCCACCCTCACTCCCCAGGTCGATGGCCGTGACCGAGCCATCCTTGTCCACCTTCAGCATCACATGGAGATTCGAAACCAGCGGGTCCTGAATCTTCACTGCCGCCTGAGCGCCCGACCCCACAATGACGCTCTCGGCCTCCGACACGGCTTCCGCCGTGGAGCCATCCGGCCCGGTGATCCGAAGCGTCAAGCCGTTGTTCTTCGCCGCCGCCATGAGGATTTTCCCTCTTCCCTTCCGCCCTTAGAACGACTGCCGCCGCCCGCTGCCGCTAGAGGTTGTCGACTGACTTCTGTAACTCTGGATCGAAGTTGTCCCGGACCTTGATGAGGCTCTGGAAGTCCGTCTTCTTCCGGTGGAGTACGTACGAGCCCTCAGGCTTCGTGAGCTCGCCTTCCACCGCGACATCCGTGAAGTCGATGACCGTCTTCTTCCGGACGACGGTGCGGTCCTCCTCCTGGACGACCTTCACCGTGTCTCTCGACTCCTGTGACACCGCCACCGAGGGTGCCGCCCACAGGCCCAGCACCATCACCGCTGATACCAGTCGCCTCATGCTCAACCTCCCAATGCACAGCGCGATCCAATCTCAAGTCCTTGAATCCAGAGGAGCTCGCCTGCTCATCCGGGTACTGCAGCCTGGAGAGGGGAAAAAAGTTCCGCCCCTCTTCGTCAAAACTCCAGCCAGCCTGCTGGGGTGATGCCTCCGGGGCATCGTCCGGAGTGGGTTCGGAACCTGAGCCCCCATGGCGGCATCCTCTGGCGTCGTGCCAGTGCCTTACTCAGGCGGTGCGCCCGCGCCGCCCGTGGCATCGCCTTCCGGCGCCACATCCGAGCCCTGTCCAGGCGCCACATCCTCGGCGCCCCGCGCGGGCTGCGCACCACCGCCGCCAATGGCCTCATCCGCCGGAGCGCCATCGCCTTCCGCGGTGGCGGGCGCGGCCTCGGGCGGTGGGGCCTTGAGCATGTTCTGCAGGCCCTGGACCTTGGCGGTGATCATCTGCTTGTCATTGTCGGTCGTCGTCTCCAGACCCTTGCAGCGGTCGAGGAACGCGATGGCCTTCTGCCAGCCCGCGCGGTCCGACGCATACGCCCAGCCCGCGCCGCACACGGCCTCCGGCAGGTCCGAGCGCGTGGCCAGCACCTTCTCGAACGCCTCGCCCGCGGCCAGGCCCTTCTTCGGGTCGCGCCCCTTCTGCCCGTCCAGCGCCCAGGCCAGGTACAGCGTCACGTCCGGCGAGCCCGGCTCCAGCTCCGCGGCCTTGCCAAAGGAGCGCTCGGCGCCCACGTAGTCGCGGTAGCTCAGCGCCAGGGCGCCCAGGTTGAGGTAGCCCGGGGTGAACTTCGCATCCAGGGAGATGGCCTTCTGGAACTGCACCAGTGCGCGCGCTCGGTCGTCCAGCTTCAGGTAGACCATGCCCAGCAGGTTGTAGAGCGCCGGATCGTTCTCCGAGTGCTTGCGCGCGTTGCCTGCCAGCAGCTCCGCCAGCCGGTACTTCTCCCGTGCGTAGGCCACGTGCGCCAGGTTCTTGTACGCCCCCGGGTTGTCCTTGTTGCGCACCAGCACGCGGCGCGCGGCGGCCTCGGACTCGTCCAGCTTTCCGGCGACGCGATAGGTGATGGACAGGCTGTTGAGCAGCGACGCGTCGTACTCGCGACCAGGCGTCTTCAGCGCCCGCTGGAACAACGCGATGGCTTCGTCCAGCCGCCCCTGCGCCCGGTACATGACGCCCAGGTTGACCACCGCGGGCACGTGCGCCGGGTCCAGCAGGAGGACCTTCTCGTAGGCCACGCGCGCGTCATCCGGACGGCCCTGGCGCTCCGCGATGACGCCCAGGTTGAACTGCGCGTTGAGGCTCTGCGGCAGTTCATCCACCACCGCCTCGAAGCCCTTGCGCGCACCGTCCAGGTCCCCCGCTTCATAGGACTTGAGCGCCGCCGCGAAGGCGGACTGCGCGCTGCCGGACTTCTGCGCGGGAGGCGGCACCAGCTTCTGCTCGGGCACGGGCTGCTGCGCCGCGGGCGGCGTCACCTCCGGCGCGGCGGTCTGCTTCTTCTGAGGCCCCGAGGCGCACGCCGCCGTCAAGGCCAGCGAGCCGACGAGGAGCGAACGGAACCAGGTCATCTGCGTCTTCCCCGCCCCAACCTGAAAGGAATCGATGCGAAACGGCTTCATCGCAGCACCTCCCCGCGCGCCGCCGTGGGTGCTTGCGCCTCGTCATCCGAGGGCTTCGAGGAATCCGCCGGGACCGGCGTCGTCGCGGTGGCGCCTTCCAGCACGCGCACGAGGTCCGAGCGGACGAGTGTGTCGCTGCCGCGGTAGTTCACCTGCCGCACCTGCGCGTAGGCCCCCGGACGCAGGCGGTTCACCTGGTCCTGCGCGGCCAGGGTCCACGGACTGTAGACGCCCAGCTCGTAGGCCTTCTCCAGCGCCTTCTCCAGCGCCTCGGCGGCCTTGTCCTCCAGCGGCAACGCCAGGTTCTCCAGCTCGCTGCGGTACATGGCGAGCTGCTCCTCATCGAGCCCGGACGGATCCGGTGAGTCCATGATGTTGCGCGCGAAGTCGGCATAGGCCAGGCCGATGCGCGTAAGCGCCGCGATGCCCCAGTCACCGGAGCCGGTGGACAGGACGGCGAGGTACTCCTTCTCCAGCCGCTGGATCTCCTTCTGCTTCGCCGCCAGGTCCCGGCGGATGGTGCTCACCCGCGAGAAGCGGATGCCCGCGTAGCGGTTCCACGCCGGCTCCAGCGACAGGAAGCGCGCATGACCGTAGGCATTGAGCACCGCCGTGTCCTTGCGAGCGCTCTCCGGCAGCCGGTTCCACGCCCGCACCAACTCGCCCTGCACGCGCTCCTGCTCGCGTACGTTCTTCAGCTGCTCGTACGCCAGCAGCTCGTGGTAGCGCGCCTGGTACACCTGCGCGGAGCTGGAGCGCGAGTCACGGCCGTACGTCTCCGCGAAGGCGCCGAACGCCCGGGCCGCCTCGCTCCACTTCTTCTCCTTCTCCCACGCGACCGCCGCCGCGAAGGCCACCTGCGGCACGTCCTTGCGATCCTTGAAGCGGGAGACGTACGTGTTGTAGGCGGCCACGGCCTTCTGCGGCTCACCCGCGCCTTCCCACCAGACGCCCGCATTGAACTGCGCATCCGCCATCCAGCCGCCGGCCTCGTCCAGCAGCGCCTTGCGCTCGGCGGCCTTTCGCTCGCGCTTGGACTCCGCGTCCTCGGCGCCCGGCACGACACTCGCCTTGGCGACCGTCTTGGTCGCCTTGCGCTTGCCGTTGACATCGTCCGCCTTCATCGCGGCGTCGTAGCTGGCCACGAAGGACTCCGCCATGACGGCGGCCTTCCGGTACTCAGCGACCTTCTCGTAGAGGCCCGCCAGCGAGTAACGCGCCTTCAGCTCGAAGGGGCTGCGCGGGTACTCCTTGAGGAAGCGCTCACCCGCGGCCAGGCCCTTGTCGATTTCGCCCGCCTCCTGCGCGATGACCATCGCGTAGGTGAGCGCACGGTCCGCGTTCTCTGACTTGGGGAAGTCGGACACGAAGCGGAGGAACTCCTCGGCGGCCTTCTTCGGGTTCTTCTCCTTCTTGTAGACGACCTCGTCCACCCACTTGTACTGGCTGCCTTCGACGACGCGGCTGACGCGCACGGCGAAGTCCGTTCCGGGCTTGGCCAGCTTCCTGTTCCCCAGGAACTTCTTGGACAGCGTGTTCAGCTCGAGCCACTCCTCGCGGCTCTCCAGCACGTACATGGTGAGGTCGGCCGCGTCGCGCGAGCGGCGCTCCTCGGGGAACTTCTCGATGATTTCGCCGAAGCGCCGGGCCGCGTCCACGAAGTGGCTGCGGTCATAGAGGATGACGGCGGCCTGGTAGCGCAGGTCGATTTCGTCCTGCGTGTTCGGATACAGCTTCACAAAGACGTCGCACGCGGCGACCAGCCGGTCCTCGAACTTCGTGAGCGCCTCTTCCTGGCGGTCCTTCGCGTCGCGCTTGACGATCTTCTGCTTGGCGACGTCGCCCTTGTCCTTCTTCTCGTCGACCTTCTGGCCTTCGCGCAGGTCGCTCCTGGCGAGCTGGCCTCGCTCGATCTTCACCAGCTTGTCGTAGGCGAGGATGGCGTTGTACGCGGCACTCTTGCGGTACGCCTCGTTGGAGACCTCGCGCGCGGTGTCGCGGTCCGGAATCTTGAAGGCCACCACCGCGTCGTACTCGGCCGCGGCCGCTTCCCACTCCTCCAAAGCCCAGAGGATCTCCGCGTAGAAGAAGCGGAGGTTGAAGGCGGAGTCCGCCACGAAGTCCGGGTTCGCGTTGGAGGCGAACGCGTCCACGTACTGCTTGTAGATGTCACGCGCCAGTCGGTAGGTCTCCACCTGGCGCGTCTTCTGCGCCTCCTGGTGGTACTCGGTGACCATGACGCGCATGGCCTCTTCCGTGACGTTGAAGGCGTTGCGCAGGACGGCCGTCTTGCCCTCGTTGGCCTTCCACCACCCGCCACCAGGGCTGTAGAGGTCCACCATCCGCTTCATTTCCTTGCGGACCAGCTGGCGCTGGCGGAGCCCCTCGTGGGCGCGGACGATGGCCTGCTGGTACTCCGGCGCGTTGGCGCCCATGGGCTCGTCGTCCACGAGCGTGCGGTACATGAGGATGGCGCTGTCGAAGTGGCCCGCGTCCACCAGGCCTGCGGCCGTCTTGGCCAGCAGGCGGCCCACGCGCTGCGCCGGCGCCTTCTCCTTGAAGTAGGCGATGGCTTCCTTCGGCTGATCCAGCTGGACGTAGAAGACCGTCAGGTCGTTGAGCGCCTCGGTGCGCAGGTCACCCAGCTCGGGGCTCTTCGCTGCGTAGTCCACCACCTCGTGGAGCTTCTTCAGGCCGGGCTCGTAGTCGCCGGTGTTGAAGTCACACCAGGACAGCTTGTAGACGGCGTAGCCGTAGATCTTCGGCACGCGCGAGTCCCGCGCCTTCTCGTAGTTCGCCTTGGCGGGGATGAGCTTGTTGTTCTCGAAGTAGTGGTTGCCGAGCTGGATGTACGCGTCCGGCACGAACTGCGACTTGGGGAAGTCGCGGATCAACTCCTCGTAGCGGGCCACCGCGTCCTCGCGGCGTCCCAGCTCGTAGTAGTTGTACCCCATGGAGAAGAGGACCTCGTCGCGCTGCGGATAGTCCGGGTACGCGTTGAGGATGTCCTCGTAGATGCCCATCGTCTCGGTGCGGTAGCGCTCGCTGTCCGCGTGGTTCTTCTTGGGCGGCTCCACCTTCTCGCCGCGCGCCACGGCCGCGTCGTATTCCTTCTCCGCCGCGAGGAAGCGCGTCATCTCCAGCTGGTAGTGGTACTTGGACTTCTCCCAGTAGAGCTCCGACAGGCGGTAGAGCATCTCCGCCTTCTGCGGATTGCCATCCCGCAGCTTGGGGATGAGCCGCTTGAAGGCGGCGATGGCCTCGTCGCGCTTCTTGTCCGCCAGCGCGTCCCGCCTGGCGTCCGGGATGCGGGGCAGCTCCGCGAACTTCGCCGACGCGGGCTGAACACGCGCGGGCCCCTGCCGCACGTCCTCCGGCGCGACACCCGGCGGCGCCTTCTCCTCTGCCTTGCGGTCGACCTGGGCCTTCGCGGACTTCTTCTTCCCGCCCGCCTTGCTGGACGCACCGGAGGTCTTCGACGCGGACGCCGCGCCGGGCTTCTTCCCTCCCTTGCGGGCCTGCGTTTCCGCCGCCTCTCCCACCCCGCCAGTGATGAGCACCGCACCCACCGCCAGCGCACCGAAACGAAGAACCACCTTCATGCGAGCTCCTGCCGTGAAGCCGACCCGGCATGCGGGCAATCCAGCACCCACTGACGAGGGACGACGGAAAGTAGATGCGCACTTCTGGATTGAGAAGTGGCGGTGGAACGGTGCTTGCGCACTGTCAACAACGACGAAGGGGCCGCTTCCACGCGGTGTCGCGTGGAGCCGGCCCCTCAAGGTACGTGCATGCGTGACGGCGGCGCTCGTGAACCTACGGCTGCTGTTCAGCGGTTTTCGCCGGACAGCCACGCTTCAGCGTGTATTGGTAATAACCAATCTCGTCGATCCAGAACTCGCCCTGGAACTTCCAGTAGTTCCAGGCCGCGCCTGGCATCTTCGGGCGATACAGCGACTGCCGTGTCAGCAGCGCCTTCTGGTCAACGCCGGCCTGCAGCAAGTCCTTCTCATCCAATGCCGTCTGCACGCGGATGATTTCCGCCTGGTCGGAGAAGGTCCGCAGATTGTCTGCTGCCTCACGGATGCGGCTCTGCGCCAGCGTGCCGCCCACCTGCAGCAGCGTCCCGCGCACCTCCTCGAGCGACGCGGTGGACTGCGCCGCCAGCGGCGTGCCGCGCCAGCGTCCGTTCGTCAGCGCACGCTTCTCGTTGTCCACGCGCTCCAGCATCCGCATCACCTCGCGGATGCGCTCGTTATTGCGCAGCCACAGGTACACCGGACGCGGCAGCCGGCGGTTCTCCGCCGCCACCAGGTTGAAGGACTGCACCAGCGTCACGTCCTCCCCGGTGAAGGGCTCCAGCTGCGTCTCCATGGGCCCGTAGAGTTCATCGAAGGCCGCCAGCGTCGTCTTCACCTCGTCGTAGAGGCACGAGTAGTAATAGACGGTCGCCTTGAGAATCCACGACTCGGGCTGGAAGGCCCCGGCGAACTGCGGCGCATGCAGCGCCTGGAGGCTGCCGAGCGCCCCGCCGAAGTCCTCGTTCTGAAAGCGCGCGAAGCCGTTCTCGAAGAGGGCCTGTTCCCAGTAGCGCGAGTAGCGCGGCACGCGCTCATAAGCGGCGCTGGCATCGGTGTACTCACCGCGGCGATAGTGGAGCCGGCCCAGGGCGATGAGCGCCAGGTGCTGCGTGGCGCGCAAGTCCATCTGCCCATCCTTCGCGGCCAGCACCGCGTTGAAGGCGGCCAACGCGTCCTTGTCCAACACGGAGGCCTCGCCGGGACGGCCCGGGAAGCGCGGGTCCGCCAGCACCACGCCGAGCAGGTAGCGGGACTTCGCGTACACGCGGCTGTCCTGGGGGACCGCCTCCAGCAGCAAGCGCGCTTCCTCGAAGCGGCTCTTGCGCTGGCTCACCGTGCCCACCAGGTAGTTGATGCGCGCGAGCACTTCCTTGGGCAGCGTCACCCAGCGGTCGCGCACCTCGTCGGTGTAGGCCTGGTTGAGGATGCTGGGGATGAGGTTGTGCTCGTCCAGCTGCTGCTGCATGTCCACCAGTCCCTCCACCGCATTGAGATACGAGGGGTGCGAGGGTCCGGCATTGACGATGGCCGCATAGGCGATGAAGGCGGCCACGGGCAGGCCCTTCTGGGCCAGGGCCTGTCCGAGGAAGTACTCCGCCTTGCCCTTCACCTCCGCGTCGGAGGCGCTCTCCGCGAGTTCGAAGAAGAGGGGCGCGGCGGTGTCCATGTCACCTGCGTTGAAGGCGGCCAGCGCGCGGTTGTAGCCACCCGAATCAGGCTGGGCGGACACCGCGAGCGGCGCCAGGGCGACGAAGAGGCTGAGCAGTCGTTTCATGGCGGTTCGGGCCTTCCTGAGCATCAGAAGAGGACAGAGAAGCCGGCGTAGAAGCTCACGTTGTTGAGGACGTCCGAGGACGGCTCGACCACCAGGTCTCGGCCCAGGATGATGTCCTCGCGGTAGTTCTTCTTCGTCTTCGGATCGACGCCGTCGAACTTCTCGTAGCGGCAGCTGCCGCTCAGGTTCAGCGAGGCGAAGTCCTGGTTGGTGGAACGCGCCGCTTCGAGCGCCTCGAAGTCCGCCAGGTTGCAGCCGTCCACCCGGTCCACGCGCGCGGTGTAGATGAGGTCCCGCACCTCCACGCGCAGCGCGTACGACTCGCCGAACTGGAGCCGGAAGCCGCCCCCCACCGAGCCCATGAACTTGGAGCCCGTGTCACCGAAGCGCGCGGGCACCCGGAACGACTCGCCATCCACATCATTCGTCACCGCGGGGCGGATGAGGTGGCGCGTGGAGCCGATGCCCGCACCGCCACTGAGCACCACGCTGAACTGCGCGAGCGAGTTGTTGAGGAAGGCGAACTTGCCGTAGAGCGGCGTCACCTCCACGCCCGCGTGGGCGCCCCACACCAGGAGCAGCGACGAGGCCGCCTGCGCCTGCTCACGGACCTTGTCGATGAGCTCCAGGTTGAAGGCGCTCTCGTTCGAGTGCCAGTTGTACTGGCCCATCACCTGGAGGGCGAAATTCTCCTGCAGGTGGTATGTGTAGTGCGCCGCCGTGCCCACGTGGTGGGTGTACTTCCCGTTCACCTGCACCGTGGCCGGATACACCGTCAGCTCGTGACGGCCCGCGTCCGCGAAGCGCTTCTTCTGGACGATGTGCACCGACACGTTGGGGTTGTAGAGCGGCGCTCCGTTCACCAGCCGCTGCTGCTGCGCATCCGTGGTGCGCGGCGCATCAGAGCCCAGGTCGGACGCCAGCACCGGTGCATCATCGGAAACCGGCGGCGCCTCCTGCCCGGCCATGCCCGTCGTCGAGGGAGCGGAGTCCGTCTCCACGGTGGGCGCGGGCACCGGCGCGGTGTCGTCAACACGGGAAGGATCGCTCGCGGGAACCTCGTCGGTGCCCTGCGCCGGGGCCGCGTTGGGGCGGCCCCCCGCGGGCGGCGCGGATGCTTCCGTGGCTTCGGTGGGCACCAGCGGCTCGGGCCGGGACGCGGGCCCGACAGGGGCCTCCGGAAGCGACTGCGGCGGCGTGGACGGTGGCGGCACGGACGTCTCCGCACCGGGCGCGGGCACTTGCTGGACCTGCGCCAGCGCGAAGGCCGGAGCCGGGACGCGTGGCGCGGCCTGCGTGGCCGTGGCGACAAGGAGCGCGAGGGACAGGAACGGTCGCATAGTCAGGTGGACCTAGAAGGAGAAGGTGTAGCCAAGGTCGAACTGCACCAGGTGCGTGAGGCCAGGGCTGCGCGCGGGCTCACCCGTCGCCTGCCCCTCCTCCCACGCATCGCGCACCAGGTTGACGCGGTAGTTGTCCCGGAAGACCCAGTCGCGCAGCTCCAGGCGCACGCCGTGCGTGTCCAGGATGAAGAAGCGGAAGCCCACCGCCGCCGACACCACCGGGGCGACCCGCGACTCATGCGCCCAGAAGTTCTGGGTGGCCGACCCGCGATCATCCACCGACGTGCGGTTGTCGCAGATGCCCAGCTCGCGGTTCACTACCTGCGTGCACTGGATCACAGAGTTGCGCTTGAACGAGGCGAGGCCCCCGCCCGCCCAGACGTAGGCCTGGAAGTGGGCCGGCAGGTCCGACAGCAGGCTGAGCTTCCCGTAGATGGGCGCCCAGCGGACACCTGCCACCCCGTGCAGGTTCATCTGCCAGAGGTCTTCCAACTCGTCGGTGACGCGCTTGTCCTCGCGGTTGAGGAAGCTCTCGGAGATGGAACGCGCCAGGCCCGTGTGACGGCTGGCCGCGTAGCCGGCCCGAGCCTCCACCGCGAAGGTGTCGAAGAGGTTGTAGGCCACACCGGCGTTGAAGACGTAGTGCGCCGTCAGGTGTGTCTGCAGCGGCAGACCAACCCCGAAGGACACCTCCAACTTGCCGCCCGGCTCGTACAGCCGGTTGCGGACGACGACGTTGTCCAGGACGTTCTCGTCGTCCTGTGCCGCGGCAACCGGTGCTGCCAGCGAGACGGCCAACGAAGCAAAGACGCAGAGCGTGCGTGCGATCATAATCCTGCCCGGCCCGTGGGGTGGGCCGCCATGAGCGGGAGTGCAAGGAACTCCCCGAGCCACGGAGTCCGCGTCACCTGACGCTCAGACTCCTTCGTGGGGCCTGGATGTGCGCACGGCATCCACGACCGACAAGCCGAGATGGCCTGGAGTCGGAATTCTCTTCACGGTCGTCCCCACCGGACGCCCACCGGTCAACGTTTCCGGGGCATCCCACAGCACGGGACGTAACGAAGCAGGCAGGCGGGTCGTCACGCGGGGCAGACACCTGCCCACCCGCGGAAACCGCACGCACCCTGCCCCGCAAGACAAACGCCCCGCCCGGATGCCCGACGAATCGGGCCCGGAAGCGGGGCGCTTCGAGCGTTCAGACGCTCAGCAGCGAACTACGCGCCGCGCGCGGCCTTGTGCTGCGCGCGCATGGCCGCCTTGATGCTGGGGCGGATGTAGACGACGCCGTTGTTGTGGCCGGCGACGGCACCCTTCACGAGCACCAGGCCCTTCTCCACGTCCACTTCCACCACGGTCAGGTTCTGGGTGGTGACCTGATCCACGCCGTAGTGACCGGGCATCTTCTTGTTCGGGTACACGCGGCCCGGCGTCTTACGCTGACCGATGGCGCCCGGGTGACGCTGGTACTCGTGCGTACCGTGCGTCTTCGTCTGCGAACCCTTGAAGTTCCAGCGGCGCATGACGCCGGAGAAACCGCGGCCCTTGGTGATGCCGGTCACGTCGACCAGTTCGCCCTTGGTGAACATGTCCGCCTTGACGGCGTCACCCACGTTGAAGGAGGCAGCCTCCTCCGGCGTAACGCGGAACTCCTTCAGGTGGCGGCGGTAAGGCGCGTTGGCCTTCTTGAAGAAGCCGCGCTCGGCCAGGTTGAGAATCTTCTCGCGGATCTCACCAAACCCCAGAGTCACCGCAGAGTAGCTGTCCTTCTCCGGGGTGCGCTTGCCAACGACCTGGCAGGTGCCCACGTCGATCACCGTGACCGGGACGAGGTTGCCCTCATCGTTGAACACCTGGGTCATGCCGATCTTCTTGCCAATCAGACCCTTCACGTCGTCCTCACTGCCAGCGCGCTGGTGGCGCGGAAAAACCCAATAAGTTCAATGACCTGGACTGCACGCGTCCCCGCGGTCGCCAGGAAGCGGCGCAATGTAGCAGACAGGTCCCCGCCGTCAAGCACTACGGGCGGGTGCCTCTCTCACTGCGCGCGATCCAACCGCGGGTAGAACGGTGCGAGCTGCGCATCGTTGATGCGCTGTGCATACACGTCTTCGCCCAGGAGGAACAGTGCTTGATCCAGATAATCCTCCGAGGCCTGGACCTGTTCCTCCTTGGCGGCGATTGCCTGGTCGATCTCCGCCATGCGGTGCTCGTGGTCGAGCTTCCGCTCCTCCGCCTCGTCCTCCATCTCCAGCATGCGCTTGTGCGCCAGGATGCCGGCCGCGCCGGGCTGACCGGGCACGGGCGTGAGGGCGGTGGCCAGGTTGGACTCCAGGTCCTCCAGTTGCCGACCGAGCCGCATCTGCTGGAGCCGGTTCTTCTTGAGGTTGCCGCGGGCCAGTTCGATCTTGTCGGGCGGCTCGCCGGTCAGCTCCATGTCGCTGATCTTCTTCTCGAGCTTGACCAGACCATCCTCGGCGTAGCGCTGTTCGGCCTTGCGAGACGCGAGCGTCTTGCGCAGCTCCTTCACCTTGCCGTCGATGGCGTCCACCGCCTTCTTCCACTTCTTGACGATGACGGCGTGCTTCGCCCGCTCCTCGCCCTGCTCGGCGAGAAAGTCCGAATACGCCGCGTCCTCGTCGTTCATCTCCTGCTCGAGCGCCGCCAGTTCATCCCGGCGCGCCACCACAGCCTCTTCGGCGCGGTAGACGCGGTCCATGGAACGGGGACAGGTGGGCTTGCCCGGCAACCTGTCCCGAGCCAGGTCGCCCAGCTGGAAGATGAGATCGTTGTAACTCTCCTTCGCCATGAACGGATTTCTACGCCCAATGCACGGTAACTGTCACCGGCAGAGCGAGAAACCCATGTCATTCCCTCATGAGTCACCCGGGGCGGCGCTGGCCGGCGCGTCGGAGTGGACCACGGGCCCCAGGGCCCCTTCGGCCAGGGACAGCAGCTCCCGGGAGCGGTCCTGCTCCTCGGTGCGGTTCAGCTCGCAGACCCACGCGGAGGAGAGGTCGGCCTGCTGACGGGCCAGCTCCGCGGTCGTCTCGTAGCGGGCGGCCGACGCGCGGGCGAAGGCCCCCTCGCGGCGCAGTTCCAGCAACGTATCCGAATCCAGCTCGATGTCCTCGGGAGGAACTGGCAGTGGACCGCGGCCCAGCGCCGCCAGCCGTGCGAGCAATCGCGACGCGTGAGCCCGGCAGAACGCGGCCAACACCATCAGCCGTGCCCGGACCCTCGCATCCGCGATTCGCTCCGCCAGCGCCGTCATCCGCCGGGCGGAGACGACCTCCGCCTCCCACGCGGCGGCCAGCGCCGCGGCCAACCGGGTATGCCTCGCACCCATTCACGTCCCCCTGTTCCCTACCTTCAATCCGCCAACGTAGGAACGCCTCGCGCGGGATTCAACCGAGGGCGCGTTCAACCATCCAGTACCCACCAGCCGCGAGGATTCCGATGGACAGTCCCCTCACGGCCCTCGTGTGCAAAGCCGGACGGCGCTGGACCATGCGGAGGACGGGCAGCAGCACCGCCACCACCATCGCCTGCCCCAATTCCACGCCGACATTGAAGCCCAGCAGCGCCGTCACCACGGACTCGCCCAGGCCGTAGCCGGCCAGCACGCCCGCGAAGCCGAAGCCGTGGATCAGCCCGAAGAGGAAGGTGACGAGCACCCGGTGCCGGTGCTCGCGCAGCACCAGGTTCTCCACCGCCACATAGATGATGGACGCGGCGATGGCGGCCTCCACCCACCGGGCCTGGGCTCCGTCCAACACCACCCAGCCCAGCGCGGCGGCCCCCAGCGTCAGCGAGTGCGCCACCGTGAAGGACGTCACCAGCAACAGCACCCGCTTCCAGCCGCCCCCCACCAGCAGCACGGCCAGCAGGAATGCCAGGTGGTCCACGCCCTCGAAGATGTGGCGCATGCCCAGGCCCACCCAGCCCGCGAATCGGCTCAGCAGCGGCCTGCCGCGTCCGCCTTCCGGGACGTCCACTTCCGGCCGCGAGGCATCCGCGAACACGGCTCCTGGAACCTCCCCTTCCCTCACGCTGCCCAGGATCACCCGGTACTCCGGCGGCAGCCGCGTCAGCACCAGGAAGCGCTGGCGCATTCCACCCGGCGGGCACGTGAAGGTGGCGGACAGCTCCACGAAGGACTGCCCCGGCGCCGAGGCGTGCGCGGTCCGCACGCACGGCAAGCCTCCGGAAGCCAGCGGCATCGCATCCCAGATGCCCGTGGCGATGGCGTCACGCCGCACATCCAGTCCATTCCGCGTGAGGAGCGAGCCCCCATCCGCGTCGGCCAGGAGCAAGGCCAGCGTCTCCGGCGTCATCGTCAGAATCTGACGGACCTCGGGCGCCTCGGGCCGGGCGCGGTGCGCTTCGATATAGAGGATGTCGGCGTCGTGCGCGGCGGCGGCGCCCGCGGCCAGGAGCAGGCACGCGAGCATGGCCCGGGGGGAGACCCACGTCATGTCCCCTCCAGCCTGCCGTCACCGCCCGCCCGCGTCCACCCCGGGCGCTACTCCGAGACGAAGCGCAGCTCCACCTGCTGGCGGCCGCTCATCGGATCATGCCGCGCGCCGCAGGAGAAGCAGTGGAGTGCCTGGTCCCACTCCCAGACGACCTTCACCTCTTCGCCACAGCAGAGCATGGGCATGACGCGCAGCAGCTCATCCGGCTCTGGCTCCATGGGGCCCGGCAGGGCCTCCGGCTCCACCGCCACGAACGTCGGCCTGGGGTTGACGGACAGCGTGCGCGCCACGTGCGCCAGCTGCTCGTACCGCACGTGGTTGGCCCAGCCGCGCGCCACGGCCTCCAAGTGCCCCTGCTGGGCGGGCGTGAGAAAGGCGTCCGCTTCCGCGCGATAGCCGCAGTACGGGCAGCCCCAGACGGGAATGCCCTCCACGCACTCGTGGGCATTCTCGAAGGGGTAGAAGCCCAGGAGCTTGTGCAGCACCGCGCGCGAGTCCATGGGCCCCGGACGTGTCTTGAAGGGCCGCTGACACTCCGGGCACTCGCGGCGCGTGAAGCCCACGGAGTCCCGGGGCAGCTCCACCCCCGTCACCTCGGGCGCCCCGCGCCTCACGCCGAGGCCGCCCGGCGGCCCTGAGACACCACCGCCAGCAGGAGCGCCACCATCGCGAACAGCAGCAACAGGTGGACCCAGTAACCCTCGGTGGAGCCGGTGGTCAGCCCCAGCCCCCACAACACCAACAGGATGATTCCCATCGTCCAGTACACGCCGCACCTCCACACGCACCACAGCCTGGCGCGGACAAACCTAGGAACAGGAACCCGGACGGGCAACCCGGTCCTTTTCACAGTCACCCGTTGGGAACGGCACTTCTCCACCCGGGCATTTTTTCAGACCCGCCGGGGAATCCAGCGCGCCAGAAACGGCAAATTCGTTGGCGCTCTTAAGGAGAGACTTGCCACGTGCGGCCTCTGGCACACGGGCTGCTTAGGCGTTGCTCCGTCGGCAGGTCAGTACATCCGTACGAGTGCAATGGGGCGCGAGCAGCACGGCGGCGCCGGGAGGGGTGGGATG
>NZ_JAAEAH010000109.1 GCF_010998615.1 Myxococcus sp. CA023
GGGGACGGGGGGCGCCCGCCCTGGCTACCGATGGCGGTTCAGCCGCGTCTCCGCCCGGAGCGCTTCCGAGGGGGCTGGGCCTTGCCGGACGGTGGGGGCGCTGAAGGCTCCTGAAACCGTGTTCCCACATGCATGGATGCTTCGAAGGGCCCGTAGTGCCCTGTCGTGAGGGGCGCCGGTACGCCCGTCCGGTGCGAGGTGTGGACGCTCTCGACGCCAGGAGACGACCAGGTGCGAACATGAACGCCATGGATTGCATGCACGACGAGCGATTCGCCCCGGGCGCTTGCGGCAATGGCGACGTCATCGTTCAGCTCGGATTCCTGGTCGTTCAATGGCGCGCTCTGGAAACGCGCGTGACTTGATTGCGGTGGTCGACGTACCGGCATGGGGAACTCCCTGGAGCATGGGCCAACAGCTCCCTTTCAATCTGGAGACGCGTTGCTCGGGAGGCTGTGGCAAGGCGGGCGTGGCCTGCTCCCGTGGGGTCCCTGGCTGCCTGCGTGAGAAGCCTTGCGGGCTGCCGGCAGTTCCTTTCGAGGGACTGAGGCCAGTGGGACGAGGCCCTTTGGCCACACCGGGTGTCAGGCCCGTCGTCCGCTCCTCACTCTTGACAGAGGGAGGAGGTCGAACGTGGCAAAGACAGGATGGGGGGCATGGCGATTACGGGGAACGAAGTCCGCGAACAAGACGGAGCATGACAATCCCGAGGAGCGGCCTTCGCAGCGGGAAGGCGGAGCCACGCGAGAGGAGACCCGGCATGCGCTCGCGCAGGCGGGCGTCGACGAGGGGCCCATCGAAATCGTGCCCGACGTGCTGCTCGACGTCCCGACGGTGAAGGTGGATGAGATTACGCTCGACGTGGAGAACTTGCGTGCACGCGTCTCACTGCATGCCGAGCTGGCCAACCTCGTGCGCCTCGATGTGGGCGCCGACGTGGGCATCGAACGGGTCAAGCTGACCATCAAAGGCGTGGAGGCCCAGGCGCTGCTCAAGGTCCGGCTCCAGCGTGTCTATGAAATCCTGGACCGTGCGCTCCAGACACTCGACCGCAACCCCGAACTGCTCGCCAGCCTGCTTCGGCCCGTGGGGCATGCGATAGGCGAGGTGGGGGAAGCCGCCCATGAGAGCCTGAAGCCTGGCGGAGCGGTGTCCGAGGCCGTCCAGGATGTGGGAGGGGCGGCGAAGGGAGCGTTGGAACCCGGCGGGACGGTGAACCGCGTGGCCGACCAGGCACTCGGGCCTGGTGGACCCGTGCGAGATGCCGTGAAGGGCACGGTCGGGCCCGAAGGCGTGGCGAAAGACGCAAGCCAGGCGCTCAGTGGCTCGATGCAAGCGGGCGGTTCGACGCGTTCGAAGCGCCCATCACAGGGCGACGGCGGCGGGAGGCGAGAGCGAAGGCAGCCGCAGCCGGCCCACGCCCCGGAGCAGCGTTCCGGCGCACAACGTTTCAGACGCGGCCCGCCTGCCGGTGGCTCGAAGCGTCGTGCGTCAGGACGACCACGTCGCCGTCAGAAGCGTTGAGGGCGCGGCGAGAGCCGGTGGTTTCCCACACGCGACGGGAGCGCGTGGACGTGCTACCCCATCGCCATGCCTCGCGCTCCCCGAACCGATGCCTCGCCCGAGGGGCCGAACCCCTCCACCTCTCTGTCCGAGCCGCCGCTGGACTCCGCCGTCACCTGGCACTCAGAGAGCGCGGAACCCGCGCCTGCTCGGCTGTCTCCCGTGAATGACCGGCTCAGCGCGGATACGGCGCTCAAGCGGGTGCGCCGAGGCGAGTTCCTGCTGTACTCCGGTGACTTCCACAACGCGAAGCAGCTCCTCGGCGCGCTGAGCCGGCGGCTCCCTCGGCCGGCGAAGGCGCGCTCGCCACTGGAGGCATTCCGTGCCGAGCGGCGGGCCCGGCAGCTCGAACATGAGACGCTGTCGCGCATCGTGGTGTCTCTCGACCGCGACTACCGGCTCGGGCTCGCGCGGGCGCCGGATACTTCACTGGCGTGCCATCAGGTCTGGGGGGCTCCAACGACGGACACCACCGTGGTTCCGCTCAAGCAACTCCTTGGCATGCTCGGGGCGGCGGAGTGGCGTCGCAAGGGACTCGCTGTTCCTGGCCTCACGGGGCTGCTTCACCCGCACTATGGCGTCTACCTTCCGACCCGCACGGATTACGTGGAACTGCTGCTCTCACTCACGGAGGTGAAGGGCAAGCGCGTGTTCGACATCGGCACGGGAACCGGCGTGCTCTCGTTCATCCTCCTCCAGCGGGGCGCGGCGTCCGTGCAGGCGACGGACTGTGACTCCCGCGCCGTGGCCTGTTCCCGGGAGAACGCGGAGCGGCTCGGGCTCGGCAAGCGCTTCCAGGTGGCCGAGGCCGACTTGTTCCCAAAGGGCACGGCGGACCTCGTGGTGTGCAACCCCCCCTGGATTCCCGAACCGCCCAAGAACCGGGTGGACCGCGCGGTGTTCGACGAGGACAGCCAGTTCCTGCGGCGCTTTCTCGAAGGACTCTCCGCTTCGCTTGCTCCTGGGGGAGTGGGCCTGCTGCTCCTGTCGGACCTCGCGGTGCTGCTCGGCCTTCGCCCACCCGGGTGGCTCGAAGCGGAGTTCGAACGGTGCGGCCTGTCGGTGCAGTGGGCCCGGTCGACCCCGGCGCGGCATTCGAAAGCGAAGGACACGTCAGACCCGCTGCACATGGCGCGCTCTCGCGAGCGCACCACGCTCTACTGCCTGAAGCCGGTGAGCCCGTAGTTCAGGTGTTGTCGTTGGCCTGCTTCCGCCGGAGGAATCCCCCGGCGGAAGCACGAGCCGCGAATCACCTGCTCATGACCTCAGATGCCCCAACGGCAGCCCACGTGGAAGCTGTCGCCGGAGGCGTTCGTGATGTCGAGCCGGCGCGTGGTCGAAACCCCGGCGGAGCCCAGGCTGTACTGAGCGTGAGTTCCCGCGCCCTGGAACACCGACGTGATGGTGCTCCCGACGGTGATCTGGATGATCACGCCGTTGCCAGAATAGTGGTCAACGCCGCAGAGGCCGGACGTCGAGGTCGAATAGGCATAGTAGCCGTTGGCCCAGTTCACCGCACAGGTGCTCCACCGCGGTCCCCAATTGCAGCCGCCGTTGTTGACGAACGTGGCCGCGCTGCTCGAAGACGTCAGCGCCTGCTCGGTAACGCCAGGGCGCTGCGCCCGCGCGGACGCGTCCTCCCTGTCACCTCCGCCCGCGGAGGACTCTTGCTCATCCACGTCGCTCGGAAGGTTCAGCGCGCGGCCGTACGCGGCCTGGAGCTCCGCGGGGACCGGCGCCCCGGGGAGCAGCCTTTCGAACGCGAGCAGCGCGTTCGCGGACTCCTTGTCGCCGAGCATGAACGACTGGGTCGGCAGCTTGTGCTCGGCCAGGTACAGGGCGCCCGGAACAGGCTCGTAGAACGTGACGGTGTGGCCGGGCTCGACCTCGATGCGCAGCACGACGCTGGCCTCAGTCGTCGTGTTGACGGGCGTCTCTGTTTCACCGGGGGCGGCTTGCTCTGCCTCCGCCCCCGAGCATCCCGTGCACAGCGCAAGTCCAAGGCTTCCCATCGCGAGCCACTTCATTCCGCTACGCATGTTTCTTTCCTTTGCTGAAATCGCATCGAGCGACTCTTCATGAGTCGGCTCTCGCTGCACTGCGCGGTGCGCCGGTCCATGCTTCCTGGAGCGAGGTCTCTCCGCGCCCTGAAGAACGACCATTCAGGAGAGTCTTCGGTCGGTGATTTTCAGGGCATTTCCATGTCGCGACTGCGCAGGTGCGTCGTGAGGGCTCGCCTCGGCCCGCTGCTCCATTCCTTGCCTCGACATGACTCCTGTTCGTCCCATGCGCGCCGCGCGGCGTGACCTGTGGCGGCTCCCCTCGTGGCTTACGATGGTGAAGGTGGACGTCCCCCGCATTTCGATGCGCTCGGATAGGCATTGCGCACGTGTGGATGCCCCAGGCGCTCGGTGGGCTTGCGAGTGACGGAGGCATCCGGTCGCACTTGTCGGAGTCCGCCGGCCAGGAGTAAGACGAGCGGATGCGATTGCTCCGCATCCTCTTGCTCTTGTTGTGTGGATTGTCCATTCCTCGCACCGCCAGTGCGCAGGCCGTCATGGTGAGTGGACCTCCCGTGGCGCCCCTTCCCGAGACGACGGGGGCGGGCCTCTGCGCCGCGACGAGCGTCTCGCGGAATCCAGCGGCTGACTTCCCCCAGTCTCAGTCGAGCTACATCGCTGGTATCAATGCCTTCATGGAGGCGAACCTGGGCAACCGCGTCACTTCGGTGCTGCGGACGCCCTTGGACCTGTCCAACAACCTCAATGACGGGAGGACGCTGAGCTACGGGGACTTCACAGGGGCCGTCGCGGGCTGCCCCATCGGAGGATGTGACTTCGGCTACAGCGATGCCGTCACATCCTTCGCGACCCGCCTGCGTGGCTTCATCGCAGTCACGAGCGACATGGTCGACAGGCCCCTGCACTTCGGGTTCTACGCCGACGACTCGGTGAGCCTGACGCTCTTTGACCGCGACCAGACGAGCTACCCGGTCATCAATCGTCCGCCGACGCTCGGCGCACCGACGTGGCGCGCAACCAACACGGTCCACTTCGCGCAGCCCGGACTCTACGGCGTGGAGGTGCTCCACACGAACATCGGGGAGCACGCCGCACTCGAGATGTCGGTATACGACGGCGCCTTCACGGACTTCGAGAGGGCCGCGAACTCACCGCCCGTCATCAAGCTTGCTGCCGAGGGCTTCGTGCTCGTCACGCCCGGGATGTTTCATCAGGCGGAGTCGGGGCGGCCCTCGTTCCCAGCTCCCACCGAGTGCGCCCAATGCAACCGTCAGTTCGCCAACGCGCCAGGGAGTGGGGGATGCGAGGCGGGCTACCGCTGCAACGCGGCGGCCTTGTGCGCTCCCTGTGATTCGTCGCTCTTCTGTGGGGAGTCGTGCTCTCCGTGCGGTGCATCGACGCCGTACTGTGTGAGCCAGACCGAGGGCTTCGTCTGTGCGCAGTGTCAGGATGCGAATGACTGTGTGGCGCCGGATGAATGCCACCTGCCCATCTGCACGGAGACGGGCAACTGCGCCTCGACTCCCATGGAGGATGGCACGGAGTGCACGGGAGGGACCTGCCAGCAGGGCGAGTGCAGGCCCGTGGACGCGGGGACCCCCGATGGGGGCGCGACGGACGCGGGAGAGGCGGACGCGGGAGAGGCGGACGCGGGAGAGGCGGACGCGGGGCCCCTCGATGCGGGCGCGACGGATGCAGGTGGGCCCGGTGAGGTGGACGGCGGCTCCAACCCTGGCGTGGATGGGGGAGGCACGGGCACGGACGGTGGAAATCCCACGGCGGACTCGGGAGTTCCGGCCGGGGACGCGGGCTCTGTGGATGGGGGCTCGCCGGAGGACCCTTCGGAGACGGAGTCTGGCTGCGGCTGTCAGGGTGGTCCGTCCGCGCTATTCCCCATGGCCCTGCTCGCGCTAGCGCTCGTCGTGAGACGCGGCCGGCGATAGGACACGCCGTCGCGCGATGGAGGAGCGCGACGCGAATGTCGCCGGCCCTTCAGCTCAACGGCTCGTCACGGTAGCGCCACGTGGCGATTCGGTTGGACTGGGTGAGCGTCTCCGCCACCCAGAGCTCCTCGGCGGCGGAGACAGCGGGCTGTCGCTACCTGTCGGTGAGCCCAGGGAGGTCCAGCCACGCGATAGGGTCGAACCCGGGCGTGGTGGGTGTCTCGAAGCGCCAGAGCAAGGAGATGCTGTTGAGGGTATTGGGCTGGAGCGCGCTGGTGAAACCCGACAGGCGAGCATCGACGCCCTGGGGTGCCAGCGACTGGAACCGGGTGCTCCCCGGAGCGCCTCCACCGAACTGCCTCCCCAGGTTGGTGCGGAGGTAGAGTTGATTGAGCGAGCCGGCGTCGAGGGTGCCGCCATACCCGAAGGCCGCGACGACATACTCCCCTTCCGCGAAGGTGACGTCACAGACATTGCTTCCACCGGCGGCACCCCGGATGGGTTGCTCGGAGCCGTCAATCCAGATTTGGAGACAATCCACCCGGCTGCCCGTGCGAAGGAGGACGCGGGAGATGTTCTGACCATTGGCGGCGGCGTCCTTCTCACGGCCCCCTCCCGAGATGTTCTCCGCGCCACCGTAGGGACCCGTCAGTGCGTGAATGACGCTCTGGACGGGGAGTTGGCCGGTGGAGCCGAAGCACGGCCACATGAAGGAGGGCGCCAACCACCCCAGCGTATTGACGGCGAACTGTTGAGTATAGAGGAACGCCTCCCGCTCGCGGTACTGGTTCTGCGCCTTCGACTCCGCCCAGGCCTTCTGCTCGTTGAAGGCTTGCTTCGCCATCACCTTCAGCGCGGCCGTGGCCTGCTCCAGCAAGGAGTCCAGCGCCAACCTGAAGGCCTCGCGCTTCGCGGGCCCCTCTGTCGGATACCAAGGCGCCGAGGCATAGATCTGGTCGAAGTAACGCCAGCGCGCGCTGTAGATGGCCAGCGCGATCGTGAAATAGGCGGAGCTATAGGGCAGCTTCTGCGAGGGGTACTGCGACGCGGGGTAGTTGGCGTTGTAGGTGAAATATGGGGCACGGTCCGCGATGAGCTGACACAGGCCGTCGTACTCATTGTAGAGCCGGTCGTTTTGATACAGCTTGATGGCGTTGAGGATGCCCCGGAACTCGTTCTCAACGGAGCTCATCACCGATGACTCAACGCCGAGGTAGACGGCCTTGACGATGTACCGCTGGATGGCTTCCCAGATGAGGTTGGGGTTGGTGGTGGAGGGCCAGAAAATGCCCATCAGGCTGCTGAGGAACCCTCCGATGTCCGGGATGAGGTTGATGAGCGCCCCCACCAGCGACTCCAGATCGTTCGAGATGGTGGCGAAGAGCGCTTTTTCTTCGACAATCGCCAACTGGGTGATGGCCCCATTCCGTGCCGCGGACGCACCGGGCCAGTCCGCGGGCTGGGCGCTGAACATCTGGAAGCTGTCGATGTTGTCACCGAAGCGGTACTCGCCTTCCAAGTCGGACACGAGCGTGTTGGGGCCGAAATACAGCTTCGTCTTGCTCGGGTGCTTTTTGTTGTAGTCCTTATCCTCGTAGACGATGAGCCAGGTCTGGGGGCCGGTCACCAGCGACTCGATGTGGTCCCCCACCTTGGCGCTGCCTGGGGAGCTGGAGCCAAACAGCGTGAATTTGTAGTCATCCAGATCCGAGACGTTCTGGGCGCCCGTGAAGTTGATGTAGGCGTGCTGGTAGCCCCACATGTCGAAGAACTGCACCCAGGTTCCAGAAGCGCTCGTGCTTGGCATTGATGTCTCATTCTCAGGGAGAAGCCCCAGCCGAGACTCACTGCAATTCGTGCACCCAACGACCTCCTGGTGCGGGCGCACGTTTTCATCCGGAAGCGGGGCGTTGCTGCGTCACGGGAGGACGCAACTGCGTTCCAGCCGCACGCCCTCCCTCGCCCGACCTCAAGCGCTCCACACCGTGGACTCGCCGCGCCTGTCCAGTGCACCACCCGGCGCCTGCGCACCGGAGTCGCGCCTCGGCGGATTTTTGACACCCGCACCGAATGGCTCCGAAGCTCGCCCCGTCCCTTCCCCCGAGAGGCTTCGCTCCATGCTCCCATCCCTGTCCCGCGGCAGCCTGCCCATCTGGACGCTCGTGCTCGCCATGCTCCTCTGTGGCACCGCCAACGCGCAGTTCACCGGCAAGCGCCGCGCCTATGCCTCCAGCTTTTGGGGGGGCACCGGCGCCAGTGGGAAGACCATCTCCTGGAGCGCGCTCTACGTCGCGCTCCCCCTGGACTACGGCTACAACGCCGCCAACAACACCATCGTCAACCTGGCTGGCGTCACCGCGGCCCAGTCGGATCTGCGCACCAGCAGCACGCGTTCGCTGAAGTGGGGCACGCAGATTCGCATCACCAACCGCCACCCGGGGCACGCGGGCTACGGCCGCAGCGTCCTCACCACGCTCCAGGACTCCGGGCCCGCCGACAGCATCCTCAGTGACGCCGCGCTGGGAGGCCGCGCGGCATCCCCCTACAAGCCCCTGGGGTGCTGGATTGACGTCACCCCGGGCGTGAAACAGGCGCTGGGCAGCACGAAGCCGGAGACGGAAAACCTCATCGTCGACTTCGAAGTCGTGAACGACCTCGGCAGCTCACTCGATCTGGACTCCAACCCCAACCTCGCCTTCGGCATGGCGGCCAGCGCGAGCGACTCGGAGAACACGGGCATCAGCGCCCCCAGCGCGGCCGTGGACGGAAATGGCGCCTACCACCTGGAGAACTATCGCAGCGCATGGCGCTCGGCGTACCACGCCAACACCTCGGACACGGTGTGGCTCAACGTCAACCTGGGCCGGGCGGAGGCCGTGCGCCGCGTCGTCGTGAAATGGGGCAGCTTCGTGCCCCCCGGCTACACGCTGATGGGCTGGACGCCGGGCATGAGTTCTTGGGTGTCGCTCGCCACCCGCACGGGCTCGGGCGGTGGCACGCACATCCACTCCTTCACGTCGGACCAGACGTACCAGTACTTCGGCCTGAGCATGAGCGGAGCGACCCGCTATGACGTGAAGGAGCTGGAAGTCTACCGCTGGGACTACTGACGTCCGGAGCACAGCAGGTCCCCAGTCCTCGCCTCGACGCCTCGTTGGGCGAGCACTGGCCCCGGTAACAAAGGTGCAGGCCCTGGTGGAGGGCATCGGTCGGCTGCCGAAGCTGACTTGCTGCAAGACGTCCCACCTGGCCCAGGCGGACATCGACGCGCTCGTCGCGTATCTGATGTCTGGGCTGGAGGAGGGCCGTCTCTTCACCGGCCTGTGCGTCGGGTCGTCAGAGGGCCTGAATCGCCTCGACGTCCCACGTGACATCGAGGCTCTCGTGCCTCCGGACGGTGACGCTCCTCAGGAAGCCCGGCTTCTGCCCCGGTACGAGCCGGAGCCCCGGGAGACTTCGAAGCAGAGCCTCCACTGCCAGGCGTGCCTCGAGCCGCGCGAGCGGCGCGCCGATGCAGAAATGGAGGCCCTGCCCGAAGGCGAGGTGCTTCTTGACGTCAGGCCGCCGGATGTCGAATCGCTCAGGCTCGTGGAACCGGGCCTCGTCGCGGTTGGCCGACGCGTAGACGATGCGGATGTGGGCTCCCTTGGGAATGGGCACGCCCCCAATCTCCACCGCCCTCAGCGCCGTACGGAACATGGCATGCACGGGGGAGATCATCCGCACCGCCTCCTCGACCGCGCCCGCGATGAGGCCCGGGTCGTCCCGAAGTGCCCGCAGTTGCTCCGGATGGTCGAGCAGGAGCTCCACCGCTCCCACGATGAGGCCCGCGGTCGTCTCATGTCCCGCGAAGTGCACCTGCATCAGCAGGCTCACCAGCTCCGCCATGCTCATGGGCGGCGTCATCCCCTGCGCCCCGGTGACGATGTCGCTCAGCAGGTCCTCTCGGGGGGACACCTCCCGTTCCTTGAGCGCCGAGGCCAGGTATCGCTGGAACTCGACCACGCCTCGCGCGCACGCGACCTGGTGCTCGATGGGGCCATGCGCCGCGAGGACCGTGGACAGCTCATCGGACCAGCGCCGGAACCGGTGGATGTCCGAGCTGGGGATTCCGAGAATCTCCGCGATGATGCTGCACGACAGCGGATGGGCGAACCGGAGGAACAGGTCCGCCTGCCTCTCGTGCCTGAATGAGTGGATGAGCGCGTCCACGAGGTTTCGGATGAAGGGCTCCTTCTCCGCGAGGCGCTTCCCGGTAAAGGCCTTGCTGACGAGGCTCCGGAAGCGGCCATGCGCTGGCGGATCATTGTCGACGAGGCTGGGCACCAGGGGGTAACCGTCCATCAGCGCGGTGACCACCTCCGGCGGCGTCGTCGCGGCGCCCACTGTGATGGACTCGGCGGACGAGAAGCGTTCGGTATCGGCGACCACGGCGTTGATGTCCGCATGGCGCGTCACCACCCACGCCCCCAACGCCGGACTGAAGAACACCGGTTCCTCCCTCCGTGCACGCGCGAGGAACGGATGTGGATTCTCAAGCTGGGGAGAGTCGAGCGGGTGGTACTCGGACCCGAGTCCTGAAGGGGCGTTGGTCTTGGACATGCGTGAGCTGACCTCAACGGTTTGTTGGGTGGGAGGCGGGACAGCGGACCGCATGGTGCCAGGGCTTACGGCTTCGCACACGGGGCTGGGCGATGCTGGACGGAGCGTCCCATGTCCACGCGACGCCGGCTGGCTTGCACATCACCAATGAGCGCTCATCGCTGAGCAACACGCCGTCGTCCCAGCAGGTGATGCTCTTTCCCGGAGCCATGCAGCGCTCGTCCTCACGCAGGTCGGAGTCGAATCAGGCTTCGTGGCGTTCCAATGGCTCCCTCATGATACCACTCGAGTGAAGTGGACGTGTTCGCCGGCCTCCACCCACACCCTGCAAGGTGGCGCACGGAGGCATCCCGTGCGCCACCCTCACCTCATTACAGCGCGCTGAAGACGAGGTCGTCCTTGTCGTCGAGTTCCCCGGTGGGGCAGGGGCTGCTCACGCCCCCGTAACGGAACACCGCGCGCACCACCTGCGCGGAGCCGGCCGGCAGTGTGTAGGTCACCGACAGGCTCTGGAGGCCGGAGCCCGCGGCGGGGACCGTCCCGACCAGCGTCCACACCGGCGACGTGGCGCTCGGCGCGGAGTACACATCCAGCACGTTCGTCGAGTTGAATGCCCAGACGGTTGCGGTGAGTCGTGCCGCCGTGCCCGCGCGCAGCGCCCCACCATCCACGGTGGCGAGGACAAGCCTGTCGATGGACTCGTCCCTGTGGAAGCTGCCTGAGTTTCCATCGGAGCAACTGCCGCCCACCGTGTTGGGCGCGTTCAGCTCGGGGCCCACGCTGCCCCGGCCCGTGAGCAGGGTGCCCGAATCGCAGCTCACCCCCCCAACCCCCGCGCATGACGGTGCACGCCACGTGCTGCTGTAGCTCGCCTGGATGGCGCCGCCCGACGACCCCGCGACGGTGATGCTGACCGACTGGGAGGATGCGGAGTTGCCCGGCACGTCCCAGGCCACCGCATGCACGGTGTGCGTGCCCGCCGTGGCGCTCGCCGCGCTCCAAGCCACCGAGTACGGCGCGCTCGTGGCCGTACCGACAGCCTGACCGTCGACGTAGAACGTGACCTTCTGGATGCCCGAGTAGTCCTGCGCGGTGGCGGCCAGCGTCACCGTTCCACTCACCGTGGCGCCGTTGAGCGGGCTGTCCAGCGTCACCCCCGGCCCCGTGTTGTCCACGACGTTGACCTGGAGCGCGGAGACCGTCTCATTGCCCGCGGCGTCGTAGGCGCGCGCGGTCAGGAGGTACGAGCTGGCGGGCGCCGCCTGCAGCGTGTTCCACGTCACCGAGTACGGCGCGGTGGTGTCGGAGCCCACGAGCGCCGCCTGCGTTCCCGGGGTGTTGGTCTGCACGTAGAAGTCGACACGCGTGACGCCGACGTCATCGCTCGCGGACGCCTGGAGCACCACCTGGCCGCGGACCGTCGCCCCCGGCACGGGAGACGTGAGCGAGACGGCGGGCGCCTGCGTGTCGGCGGGCGTCACGACCTGGAAGACCAGGTCGTCACGGTCATCGTAGGAGCCCGTCGAGCAGGGCACCGCCGAGCCGTTGTATCGGAAGACGCCGCGCACGGCTTGCCGGGCACCGTGCGGCAACACGAAGCTCGTCGATAGGACCTGGGAGCCCGCCGTGTACGGAGCCACCGTCGCCACGAAGACCCAGCTTGGGTTGGACGCATCCGCAGCGGAGTAGATGTCCAGGAAGTCGGTCGAGTAGCCGGAAAAGGCCCACACCGTCGCGTCGACGATGACCGTCTTGCCCGCGGTGAGCGGACCGCCGTCGAGGCTGCGCACCTTGAGCCGGTCCAGCGACTCGTCCACATGGAAGCTGCCGCCCATGCCGTCGGCGCAGGTGCCGCCCAGGGTGTTGGGAGCGTTCGGCTCGGAGCCCACGGGGCCACGGCCCACGAGCAGCGTGCCCGAGTCACAGGAGGAGGACTCGCCCGTGCACACGGGGACCTTCAGCGTCGCGTCGTACTGCGCCTGTCCCGACTGCACTGGCACGCAGACTCCCGGACCCGTGTCACAGGCGGAACCGGCGCCGCAGGTGCCGCAGTCCAGCGTGCCACCGCAACCATCCGACATGCTGCCGCAGGTGCGGTTCTGGGCCGCGCACGTGGTGGGCACGCACACGCAGACGTTGGCCGCCGAGCACGCCTGGCCGGCGCCGCAGGTGCCACAGCTCAGCGTGCTGCCACACCCGTCCGGAATGGTGCCGCAGTTCTTGCCCTGCGCGGCGCAGGTGGTGGGCGCGCAGACACAGACGTTGGCCGCCGAGCACATCTGGCCTGCGCCACAGGTTCCGCAGCTCAACGTGGCGCCGCAGCCGTTGGGAATGGTGCCGCAGGTCTTGCCCTGTGCCTCACAGGTGATGGGCGTGCACGTCGTCAGGGAGATGAGCTCCGCGGCCTGGGTGCTGCCGATGATCATGCTGCCGCTGCCGGGGATGCGGTACACGCCGCCCACCACCAGGGCGTCGCCCGTGGTCAGCTGGACCATCTTGGCGTACTCACGCTTCTGCAGGAGCGGGGTCCCTTGAGTCCACGTGCCCGTGGCGGGAGCGTAGCGCTCGACGGAGGCGAGCGTCTCCCCAGCGCTGTTGTAGCCGCCCGTGAGCAGCACCGTGCCGTCTGCCAGCACCGTGCCAGTCGCTTGCCAGCGGCTGCTGTTCGTCGGGGAGCCGGTGGCCGTGAATTGGAGCAGCGCCGGGTCGAACAGCTCCGTCGCCGTGCGTCCCCCGACGAGGAGCACGCGGCCGTCCTGCAGCAGCGCGGCCACGTGGTCGGTGCGCCCGTTGGTCATGGTCCCCACCTTCGTGAAGGTGTTCGTGGCGGGGTCGAACAGCTCGCCTCCATACATAGAGATGAGCAGCACGCGCCCGTTCGGCAGCAGCGTGGCGGTGCCCTGCGAGCTGGGGTAGTTGGCCTCGCCCGCGGACGACCAGGTCCCCGTCGCGGGGTCATAGATTTCGGCGGACTTGACGGTGACAAAGCCGGTGCTCAGGCCTCCCATCACCAGCACGCGTCCATCCGCCAGCCGCGTGTTCAGCGCCCGCTCGCGGCCGACGGCCATCGAGCCCGTGGGCGTCCAGGTCTTCGTCTGCGGATCAAACAGCTCCGCAGAGGACAGGTAGCTTCCCATGCCACCCCCTGCGGCCAGCACCCGTCCATCCGCCAGGGTGATGAGGCTGTGGAAGACGCGACTGGCGGTCATGGGCGGCGTGGCGGTCCAGGTATTCGTTGCGGGGTCGTAGAGCTCCGACACGAGGCCGTCGGCGGCGAGCACGCGCCCGTCGTTCAGCATCGCGAGCCTGGGATATTGATGGGAGTTGCTCATCGGGCCGCTGAACCCGCTGAGCTCCTGCGACACGGTCGCGGTGGAGGTGTCGGACGACTCGGTCTCGACCGCCCCACAGGCGATGAGCAGAGAACCCGCCAGGATGGCGAGTGTGTGACGAATGGACATGTATGACCTCGGAGCCGCGTTCCCTCGCGGCGGTTGTGCGCACGGCATGGGACTCGGAGCGCACGTCCCCCTCATCCCCTCTCCCGTGTCGAAGCGCCTGCTCCAGCAGGGCCCCGTGGTCGGAGACCCCATTGCAGCTGTTGCATGCAGGCGTGACGGCAGCGAGACGGGAGCCCGGCCTGAGGAGTCCTATCTCCGAGGTCTGACAGTGCAGGAAACCGGGTCGCGTCCGGAGGAGCGCCAATTTGCGGTGCATGGCCGCGCCGGTTGCGCTTTCACGACCTGCGCGGCACCTGCGCCTCGTTGCTCATCCAGTCCGGGGCAAGCCCGGCGGTGGCGAGCGTCCTGCTGCACTCGGACCCGAACCTCACCATGCGGCGCTAGGCCATGTGGACCCGGCCTATCTGCGCGAGGAAATCAACAAGCTGTCCTTCGCGCCTGTCCCCAAGCATCCGCCGGCGGTGCGGCAGGCGCGAGCCGGGGAGGGGAGCGGCGGGTGCATCCTTGCTGCAAGACGTTCCGAGGCCTCAAAACACGAAGGCCGGCAGTTCCGAGTTTCCTCAAGGACTACCGGCCTTCATGAGTGAGTGGCGGAAGTGATTCGAACCCTCGCCCCTGAGCTTGGGAAGCCCGGCCTCGACCCGCCCATGCGTTATCTGCCCATCAGGATGGGGGCAACTTCAGACCCTCTAGTTCTCCTTCACGCGCGACACCCAGCTCTCCAGGGTGCTGAGGCTGCATCCAGATTGGGCGTGCTCCTGGCTCATCCCCAGCGCATCGACAATCTGCGCGCAGCTGCAACCAGCGGTGTCCACGAGGGTAAAGCGGCGCTCCGGCTCGCCGTCGTTCGACGACAGCGTGTTGAAGGTGCCATCTCCGTCAGTATCGGCGAAGCGGTTCATGCCCGGCAGGGAGCCTGTGGACAGGGACTCGGGGAGCACGGTGCCCGCGCAGCGGTCCGCGCTATCGCAGACGCCGTCCTTGTCGGAATCGGTGCAGGTGTCGCGGCAGCAGAGCACACCGCCAAAGCGGGAGCCCGTCTTGATGGCCGTGTAGGCCTCGCAGAGGCCGTTGTCGTCAGCGGTCGTCGCGGCGTTACACGACCATGGCGAGCCTTCAAGCCCCGAGCACAGGTTCTCCGAGAACCGGTTGAGGGGGCCACACGTGGCCTCGGTTCCGAAGTTGCCGCAGCCGAAGAAGTCGTTCGACGTTCGGGCGGTCTGCAGGCAGCCAGGAGTGCAGCTGTCGGAGTCGCACTCCGGACCTGTCGAGGTTCCGTTGGCACAGACGCCGCAGCCATTGGTGCTCTGCCGGGTGGCGAAGAAGAGGGCCTGGTCTCCCGCCTTGGTGGCTCCCTTGCAACCGGTGGAGGACCGGCTCATCACCTCGGCGTCGCTCGTACAGACGTGCCAGCCGCTCGCGCAGAGGTCGGCCACGTTGCAGCCGGCGCCACCCGGCTTCGGGCCATCGTCACCGCCCTTGCGGCCGCAGGCGGGGGTCAGGGTGTCGAAGGTCACGAGGCCCGGGCAGGCCGGAGCAATCCCCGGGTTGTCCGTGTGCAGGCCCGGAATCCGCCATGCACCGGCGCACCCCGCGATGTCAGGCCAGCGCGCGATGTCTTTGAATCCCTCACGCTGACGGTCCGCGCAGCCGGCTGCATCAGAGGGATGGGCAAAGCCTGGCGAGGCCGCCATCAGCAGCGAGCCGAAAATCAGACCGCAAGCCATCCGCACATTTTGTTTCAGTGTGTTCATGGTACCCCCCGGAACCGGTCAGGCCGCATGAACCGCAAGCCTTTCCGATAATTGTTGCGGCTACGGAGGATGATGTGCTGTCGCTTCCATCACAACCGCCTTGGGGGCCGTGACCTCCACGCAGTGGAGAACACTTTTTCGGCGCACTCCTCGTCCCGCAGGGCATCTCCCGCAGCGTGCGGGAGGGCTCGCGAATCCATGCGGGCATTCCATGTGGAGACACCTCCAGCTCTGGCTTTCCCCCCACCCACGGGACTCGAGACCGCTCATCCGGCGGCGGAGCCGGAGGGGTGCCCGCCCTCAATCCATGGCGAGAGGGCGCGTACTCTGCTCGTCGCAGGCCCGGTCGGTGCTGGCCGGGAATCGGCTCATTGTTGGGCTGTTCTTGGATTGCTCGATTGCTTTGCCATGCACCGGAGATGGCCGCTCTTCGTGGCGAAGTTCGCGGTGAAGGCGCCCATCGAATGCCCTGAAACGCCACGCCCCGGCACTCCAAGGAAGGAGCACCGGGGCGGGCGTCACGTGGTCAGCGGCTCACTGCTCCGGCGAGATTTCGCGCACGGACAGCCACTTGAAGTCCACGTCGTTGGCGCTGTCCCAGCGGAACACCGCGATGGGGCCGCCCCAAGTGATGGGCATTGCGTTCACCGCGCCGCCGCAGTGGCTGGCGTCACCACCCCAGCTGCCCGAGTCCACCGTGTCGTAGACCTTCTTCCAGGTCTTCTTGTCGGCGTTCTCGTTGAGGTACATCTCCAGGTGCACGGCCTCCTTTCCGTTGACCTTGGTGTTGCGCATCACCGACTTGAAGCCCACCCAGCGGCCGCGCAGCGCCGAGGTACCGGACTTGTACGACGTCTGGTCGTAGGAGACGTGCCACGTCTCCTTCTGCCAGCGCACGCGGCCGTCATAGTGCAGCGAACCCTTGTAGCTGCTGCCCTCGCACCCCGAGTGGCTGTCGTTGTGCTTGCCGCCTCGCGCGTACCACGCGAAGTTGTCCGACACGTCGGACACCGAGTTGACCTTCACGAAGCCAGTCATCTCGATGTTCCGCCAGTCGTTCGCCGCCTGCATGTAGCCCCGGCTGGCCAGCACGTCGCGGTCGTAGGTCGGAATCTTGGACGCGCTGTAGCCCGTGGAGGTGAACACGGACATGCGCACCTTGCTGTTCCTCATCTTCCAGGAGCCGTCCGAGTTGCGGCTGATGGTGTTCTGTGGGTCGAAGCGCTTGTCGGACGTAGCGTTGTCCGCCAGGAACCACTGCTCGCCGCCCGACTTGGTCGGATAGATCATCGTCACGCCGAACTTGTCCTGGCCCTGCTCGCCAGGCGGGTCGGTGGGCGGGTTGGTGGGCGGGGTCGAGCCGGTGCCGGGCTGCATTTCCGCGATGCTGGCCCAGGTGTTCATCGAGCTGCCGTTCACGGTGATGCGCACGAAGCGCGCGCTCACCGCGGAGAACGAGTAACGCTCCAGCGCGGCGGTGTTGCCGGATGACCTGCCGGAATGCACCTGTGCGAAGGTCGTGCCGTCCGTGGAGGTGGAGATGACGAAGTTGTTGACGCGCTCGTTGCCACGGTGCCAGCCGATGTCCACGGCGTCCAGCTGCGCCACCGTGCCCAGGTCGCCGGTAATCCATTGCCCCACGCCGTCGCTGGACCAGCGCGTGGCGGGGTCGCCGTCGATGGCGTTGGCAGGGACGTTGCCGTCATCTCCGCTGGCGGCGACGGAGGTGAAACGCTCGGGGGGAGCGCCGGGCGGGTTCGAGCCGTCGGTGACGGCCGCCAGCTCCGCGATGCTGGCCCACGTGTTCATCGTGCTGCCGTTCACGGTGATGCGCACGTAGCGTGCGTTCACCGCGGAGAACGAGTAACGCTCCGGCGCGGCGGTGTTGCCGGACGAGCTGCCGGAGTGCACCTGCGTGAAGTTCGTGCCGTCCGTGGAGGTGGAGATGACGAAGCGATTGACGCGCTCGTTGCCACGGTGCCAGGAGATGTCCACGGCGCTGAGCGATTTCACCGCGCCCAGGTCGCCGGTGAGCCATTCTCCCACTCCGTCGCTGGACCAGCGCGTGGTGGGGTCGCCGTCGATGGCGTTGGAGGGGACGTTGCCGTCATCCCCACTGGCGGTGACGGAGGTGAATCCCTCGGCGGCTAGCGCGGGCGTCGCGAGCGCAAGGGCAGTCAGCGCGAGCACACGGGCAGGCTCGCGCAGGTGCATCCATCCCCTCCGGGATGAGGTCCTGTGGTGTGGATTCAAGTTGATACCTCAAGTGAGACCACCAGGAGCCACGACTCACCGGGCGGACGATGCCGGACCGGCGCGCCGCGGTCCCCCAGCGGCGCGTTGGCTTCCAGACCGCAGGCCCGCGCCCCGTCAGCGACCCACGCCCCGCGCTGGGCGTCTCGCTTCCGTCAGACCGGCGGTGTTTACGACTCGATAGCGGAGTTGCGGGCGCGAATACCCTTTCACCTGAGAGGGTATTCCCATTGCCATTTCTCAATTGATATCGAGCTCGCTCTGCAGACAGGCGTGCAGCAATCCCTATCAGTCTTGCTGAAAATTCTCACCATTGCTGCGGATGCGCCCTCCCATCTCAAGCCCCCTCCCGCAGCGGCCGTGATTCGACAGCTCCTCCCCAAAGCAGGAGAGGAGGCGAGGGTGGCGCCCCTGTCAGCGGCGAGGAAGGAGAGGAGGCCGTGAGTGGACGGGGCAGGACTGGTGAGGAGGAGCTTCGATTTCGACAAGCTGTCCTTCGCGCCTAGCCCCAGCAACCGCCGGAGGTGCAGCAGGCGCGAGCCGGGGACGGGAGCGGCGGGACCGGCTTCACGCCGTTTGCAGCATCCTTGCTGCAAGACGCCCCGAGGCCCGAAAAGACGAAGGCCGGTAGTCCCGAGTTTCCTCAAGGACTACCGGCCTTCATGAGTGAGCGGCGGAAGGGATTCGAACCCTCGACCCCGAGCTTGGGAAGCTCGTGCTCTACCAACTGAGCTACCACCGCAGGCGAAGCAGGGCGCAAATTACGGGCCGCCCTGAGGCTTGTCAACGGGAAGTGAGGCGCCTACTCCGACTCCTCGACGGTGAGCTGGTACGAATCCTGGAAGTTGGACTCGCGGTTGCGCGCGTCCCGGACCTCGAAGAGGTAGCCGCCCGGCTCGGCGCTGTAGCGGATGCTCTCCGGCTGGTCGCCCTTGGCCCGGTCTGCCGTCTGCACGAGCGACAGCTTCCCGTCCGGCTGCACGCGGTGCAGGTACAGCCCCACATCGACCTTCAGGATGCCCAGCAGCGTGGCCCGGATGGGCGTGCGCACCGGCCGGTCCGACAGGTCCAACCGGAAGAAGTCCGTGTCCTTCACTGGATACACCGTGCCCCGCACCGGCTGCCCCAGCATCAGGTCCTGCGCCCGGTCCGCGGTGTTGTTGGGCTCGCGCTCCTCGCCGCCGTTGTCCGGCACCGTGGTGACGGTGATGCGGTAGGGCTGCTCGGCGTTCTCGAAGTCCTTCACCCACTTGCCGTCCACCTTGCGCGACGCGCCCTCCACTCGGAAGTAGCAGGCGCCGTTGCAGGCGACGTTGTTGAGGCGCTCGGGCTCCTTGATGGCGCCGTCGTTGGCGCGCAGCAGCACCGTCTCCTTTCCGGATTCCCCCTCCGGGGGCTCCACCATGGAGAGCACCAGGTCCAGCCGCTCGACGCCGGTCAGCTCCACCTTCGCCAGCACCGGCTCGGACGTCTTCAGGACGAAGTGGTCCACGTCGCCCTTGGGCGCCAGGAAGCCCTGGCGGTAGCCGCCGGCCGTCACCGGGGTGGCCTTGTGGAGCTCGTCGTTCGGCTCCAGCTCCGCGCTGGCGCCGGCCTCCTCCTGCGACACGGTGAGCGTGTACGGCATGGTGGTGTTGAACGGCCTGCGGGCCTCCTTGCCGGTGCCCACCCAGCTCGTCTTCACCACCACGTAGACGACCCGGTCCATGGCGCGCACGCCGATGTTGCGCAGCGACAGCGTCTCGCCCTCCTTGCCGCGCAGGGTGAAGAGCGGCGCCTCCGCCGCGGACAGCACCGACAGTTCCGGCCGCACGCCGTCGACGCCGGTCAGCTCGATTTTCAGCGCCACCGAGGGCGGCTCGGGGGGCACGGGCACCGCCGTGCCCGCGTCCAGCGCGCGGGCAATGGCCTCGCCCACCGCCTGGCTGCCCACGGGCGGCGGCTCGCTGCCCGCGAAGGTGCCCTCCACGGCGGGGGAGGGCGGCGCCTCGTCACGCGCGAAGCCATCCACTCCGCCCTGGCCGGGCGACGCGCCCCGCATGCCCTCCTGGGCCGTGAGGCCGGGCGTTCCATCTGCTTCGGTGCCCCGGGGGGCCGCGCCTTCCTCGGTCTCGAAACCGTTGCCGGTCAGGTCATGCCTCGCCGCAGCGGCGCCCGCGCCAGCGCCGGTCGTGCCCTGTTGACCGGCGAGACCGCCGCCCATCGCGTCGTCCTGCCCCAGGGGGGCGCCTGTGCCTCCAGCTCCGGGCAGCATGCCGCCCATCCCCTGCGGCGCGGTGCCATCTCCTGGGGACGGCGTGCCCTGCGACGGCGAATCGCCGAAGGGCGCGGTCGAGGGGTCCTCCGCCGTCCCACCCGGGCCCGCGCCTTCCGGGGCCGAGGGCTGCGTCGGGTCCGGCAGCTCGATGCGGTACCAGTCCTCGTCGCCGGCATGGCCCAGGAAGGCCGTCACCGTCTGGCCCAGGGGCAGGCTCACCGCATCCACGGCGCGGTCATTGGGCTCGCGCTCCTCGCCGTCCTCGGGCGCGCGCATGCGGACCTCGAGCGTGTACGCGCCGCCCACTCCCTTGCGGGTGGGCACCACGCGGATGAAGCGCTCGTTCTCCACGTAGAGGTTGGGGAACCGCTCCGGCTTGCCCTCACCCTCGCTGTTGACGCCCACCAGGCGGTTGCGGTCGCGGTCATACACCTCCAGGGTGATGTCCCCGCCGGGCAGGCCGGACACGGTGACGTCCGCGATGCGCGGCGCGCCGGGCGCCAGCCGGTACCAGTCCTCGTCCGCCTTGTTCGGCTGCGCGGTGAGCTCCGCGCTCACCGTGCTGTTGCGAGTGATGTCCAGGGCCTGGTCAGGCCGGTCGTTGGGCTCCTTCTCCGTGAGAGCGGCCGGTCCCGTCTCCACCGGACCCGCGTCCGGAGCTTCCGGCGCCTTGTCTTCCTTGCAGCCGGCCAGCATCAGCCCCAGCACACAGGCCCACCCCCAGCGTCTCATCACGGTCTCCTCCAGCACAGGCCGCCATCCTTCCCGTCGGGGACGGAGTGTCAAGCGCCCCAACATCCGCGCGGGCGCTTTCATCCGCATCCACCCGGCCGCTCCGTGCGTGCTCGGACTGGAGCCGCGCTCGCGAGGCGATCAAAGATGCGGAGACATGCGACGCCTGCTCCTCGCCTCCCTCCTGTCCGCCACGGCGGCCTCCGCCGCATCCAATGTCCCGCCCGGCTACGTCCAGGCCTCCGACTGGCTCGACCGCACCAGTCAGCCGGAGCGCTACGGGCCCCTCAACGTGCTCGACGGCCGCGACTCCACCGCGTGGTGTGTCAGTGGAGACGCGCCCGCGTCCTTCACCTTCGGGTTCAAGGACATCGTCACCGTGGACGAGGTCCGCGTGTACACGGGCGACGGCTCGGACCGGGCCGCGTTCAAGGCCCGCGCCCGGGCGCGGAAGCTCACCCTGACCGGCATCAAGGAAGCACGCAGCGTCAGCGTGGAGGACAAGCGCGGGCTCCAGGTGGTACCCCTCAAGCCCGGACTTCGGGGCGCCCGCTTCACGCTGGAGGTGTCGGAGCGCTTCCCGGGCGCCAAGGACGACGCGCCCGTGTGCGTCACCGACATCGTCTTCTACGCCGGTGGGAAGGCCCTCAATGGCACCTGGCTGGCGCCCAAGCTGCGCTACAACGGCCGGCTGGCGCCGCTGCTCGGCACCTGGTTCGGTGGCCTGAAGGGCGCACCACACCGCTTCCTGTCCTTCTACCTGGACGGAACCTACAGCCTCACCGAGGAGCCCTTGGAGGGCGAGGTGTCCACGACAGTCAGTGGCGCCTACACGCTGTCCGGAGAGAAGCTGTCCCTGGACGTCCCCCCGCACGGGCGGGTGACAGTGCGCTTCCCGCGAGGGGACTCCGAGGGGACACGCCCGCCGGATGCATCGCTGGCGTTCGACGGGCCCGTCGCCGAGGCCTGGGGCGAGGAGTTCCGCAGCCAGCGATGAGCTGACAGGGTGGCTGCCGCCCGCCCGGTTGGTTTCCCGGGGGGCGACACACTCCGCCTACAGAGCGGCCATCTTCCGCTTCGCGCCGAAGTGGCGGAAGAACGCGATGATTTCCTCGACCGCGACCTTCACGTCGGTGGCGTTCTGGAACTCGGATTCCAGGAAGATGCCGCCGCAGGACTCGCAGGTGTCGTAATGCAGCGGATGCTGGCGGTCGCCACCGTCCACGCGGACGAGGTCGACCTGGCACTCGGGGCACTGACCGGTCAGTGCCTCCGCATCCACCTTGCCGCCCTGGCTCTCCAGCCCGGGGAGGTTGTTGTGGAGCAGGACCCGGTTGAGGTCCGCGACGTCAATCCAAAGGCCGCCGCAATCTCCACACTTTCGCAACGTCTGATCATCCCCCTCGAGATCGGACATCTCGACGTTGCAGCTGGGGCAATCCATGGGGCGGTTCCATTCTCCTGTTGGGGGGGAGTGGTGTTCTCCCCAGTCGATTGGAGAATGATAGGTCGCGCGAAATTTCGGATGCAACCCGCCTTGTGCCTTCTGTTGGCAACGCGCCGTCCCGTCGCCCCCCAGCCCCCCAGCCCTACGCCTTCTCGCGGCGGATGTCCGCACCCAGGGCGCTCAACTTGCGCTCCAGGCGCTCATAGCCCCGGTCGAGGTGGTAGACGCGGCTGACGTCGGTGCGGCCCTCCGCTCGCAGCCCGGCCAGGATGAGTGACGCACTCGCCCGCAGGTCCGTTGCCATGACGGGCGCGCCGCTCAGGCCCTTCACACCCTTCACCACCGCGGTGGGCCCCTGGATGGTGATGTCCGCGCCCAGCCGGTGCAGCTCCGGCACGTGCATGAAGCGGTTCTCGAAGATGTTCTCGCTGATGACGGACGTCCCCTGACTGACAGACATGAGGGCCATCAGCTGGGCCTGCATGTCCGTGGGGAACCCCGGATGCTCCGTGGTGGTGATGTTCACCGCGTCCAGCCGCTGGGGCGCCTTGCAGCGCAGGCCGTTGCCCTCGGTGGTAATCGTGCACCCGGCCTCGCGCAGCTTCTCCACCAGCGCGTCCATGTGCTCGGGCACCACGCGCTTCACCAGCACGTCGCCGCCGGAGATGGCCGCCGCCACCAGCAGGGTGCCGGCCTCGATGCGGTCGGGGAGGATGGCGTGCTCCACCGGCTTCAGCCCGTCCACGCCCTCAATGGTGATGATGGACGTGCCCGCGCCCTCGATGCGCGCGCCCATCTTGTTGAGCACCTTGGCCAGCTCCTCGACCTCGGGCTCGCGGGCGCAGTTCTCCATGAGGGTGCGGCCCTTGGCCAGCACCGCCGCCATCATCACGTTCTCCGTGCCGGTGACGGTGATGACGTCGAAGTTGACGGTGCCGCCCTTAAGCTGCTTCGCCGTGGCCTCCACGTAGCCTTCCGTGAGGTGGATGTCCGCGCCCAGCGCCTTCAGCCCCTTGAGGTGCTGGTCGATGGGCCGCGCGCCAATGGCGCACCCGCCCGGCATGGACACCCGCGCCCGGCCGAAGCGGGCGACGAGCGGCCCCAGCACCAGCACGCTGGCGCGCATCGTCTTCACCAGGTCGTATGGCGCCTCCGGGGTGATGTGGCCGTTGACGCCCACCCGGCAGACGTCTGTCGTCTCCGAGTCGCGCTCCGCGTCGCAGCCCATGGTGCGCAGCACCTTGAGCATGGTGGCGACATCCGCCAGGGCCGGCACGTTGCGGTAGGTGGAGGTGCCGTCGGCCAGCAGCGCCGAGGCGAGGATGGGCAGCGCCGCGTTCTTCGCGCCCGAGGCCTGCACTTCGCCGTGCAGCGCCTGGCCGCCCTTGATGACGATCTTGTCCATGGTTCCCTGCGTCTTCAGCCCTGTGGCTCGCTGGCCACGGGCTGTGTCCCAAATGCCATCCGTTCCCGCCGCTCCAGGTCCTTCTCCACCCGCGCGTCCGCGTAACCCGCGGCGCGCAGGAGCTCCAGGACGGCGGGGCCCTGGTCCTCGCCAATCTCCAATGCAAGGAGGCCGCCAGGCTCCAACCACTGGCGCGCACCCGTTACCACTCGGCGCACCGCCACCAGCCCGTCCGGCCCGCCGTCGAGCGCCAGCGTCGGCTCGCGTCGTACCTCGGCGGACAGGCCGGGAATCTCCCCGGAGGCGATGTACGGCGGGTTGGAGACCACCACCTGGAAGCGCTCGCCCGCGGGCACCGGGGTGAAGAGGTCGCCCTGCAGCACCGTCACCCGGTCCGCCACGCCCAGTGTCTGGGCGTTCTCCCGCGCCAGCGCGCAGGCGTCCGGAGACAGGTCGGTGGCGATGACGGTGGCCTGTGGCCGCTCGGCCGCGAGGCTGATGGCGATGCAGCCGGAGCCGGTGCACACGTCCAGCGCGCGGCCGGGCGCGTCCTTGGGGAGCATGCGCAGCGCCGCCTCCACCAACAGTTCCGTCTCCGGGCGCGGAATCAGCACCCGGGCGTCCACCTTGAAGGGGCGGTTGTAGAACTCGCGCACCCCCGTCAGGTACTGCGTGGGCTCGCCCGCCATGCGCCGCTCGATGAGGGCACGGTAGGCGCCCAACTCGTCCTTGGAGAGCGGGCGGTCCAGGTCCACGTACAGCCGGACGCGGCTGAGCTTGAGCACGTGCGACAGGAGGATTTCCGCGGTGAGCCGCGGCGCATCCACCTGTCGCTTCTCGAAGTGCTGCGTCGTCCAGGTGAGGACCCTGCGGATGGTCCAGGGCTCGCTGCTCATGCGGAGGGCTTCGGGCCGCCGGCCGTCTGCGCCTTGAGCGCTTCGGCCTGGTAGTAGGTCCGGCAGGCGGTGATGACGTCTTCCACGTCACCGGCCATGACGCCCGGCAGGTTGTGCACCGTGAGGCCGATGCGGTGGTCCGTCAGCCGGTCCTGCGGGAAGTTGTAGGTGCGAATCTTCTCGCTGCGGTCGCCCGTGCCCACCTGGGCGCGGCGCGCGGAGTCGCGCTCGTTGCGGATGCGCTCCTGCTCGATGTCGTAGAGCTTCGCCCGCAGCATGCGCATGGCCATGGTGCGGTTCTTCAGCTGGCTCTTCTCCTGCTGGCACTTCACCACGATGCCCGTCGGGTGGTGGATGAGGCGCACCGCGGAGTCCGTGGTGTTGACGCTCTGGCCGCCCGAGCCCGTGGAGCGCATCACCTGCATCTCGATGTCCGCCGGGTTCACCTGCACGTCCACGTCCTCCGCCTCCGGCATCACCGACACCGTGATGGTGGACGTGTGGATGCGGCCCTGCGTCTCCGTGGCCGGCACGCGCTGCACGCGGTGCACGCCGGACTCGTACTTCATGCTGCTGAACACGGCGTCACCGGACAGCGTCACCGTGGCGTCCTTCACGCCGCCGGCGTTGCCCGGGCTCATGTCCAGGATGTCCGCCTTCCAGCCCCGGCGGTCCGCGTAGCGGAGGTACATCTGCATGACCTCCTCGGCGAAGAGGGCGGCCTCGTCACCGCCCGCGCCCGCGCGGATTTCCAGGATGACGTTCTTCTCATCATTGGGGTCCTTGGGCAGGAGGAGAATCTTGAGGCTGGCCTCCATCTCGTCGCGCTGTTCCTTCAGTCCGGGCAGGGACTCGCGCGCGAAGGCCTTCTCGTCGGCGTCGCTGCTGCCGAGCCAGGCTTCGACCTCGCTGAGGTCGGCGAGCACCTTGCGGTAGGCCCGGAAGGCCTCGACCAGCTTCTCCAGGCCCGCGCGCTCCTTGGACACCTTCTGGAGTCTCGCCGAGTCGGCGAGTACGTCGGGGTTCGACAGGTCGGCGGTCAGGCGTTCGAACCGGCGTTCGACGTCTTCGAGTTTGTCAATCATCGTCGTTCCGGGGGGTATTGCCCCTTTGCACGGCCTCTGGCAAGGGCGGGCGGAGTCAAGAAATTCCTTGGACGCTTGGGCGGGAGCATGAAAAAAGGGCCGCCCTCACCGCGCTTAGCGGTCGGTTTCACATCACCTACACGGAGTCCTTCCACATGCCCGCCCAGAAGGGAAATCGTTCCAAGAAGAAGGTCGCCAACCGCGCCAAGGGCCGGAAGGCCCAGCTGAAGCGCCGCCGCAACCGCGCCAAGAAGGGCCAGTCCAACAACAAGGTCTAGTGCGTTGGCTACTCCCTCCCTCGGACTTAGGGGGAGGGAGGCGGACGGGCCCACGGCTCCAGTTCGGGCAGCATCCGCTCCACGCCTTCTGAAGACTCCGCCAGGAGCCGCAGCACCGCCTCCGCCGCCTCGCCCGTGACGGGCACCGGCTGAAAGGGCAGCTCCGGGAAGCGGTCGGTCCTCAAGGGCAGAATCTCGCTGGACAGGTAGCCGCCGTCGGGCCCGAAGTGGCCCTTCCACAGGGCGCCGCGCTTGTCGCGAGGGTTCCAGTTCCCCCCGAAGACGAAGTTCCCCAGCGAGTAGACGACCGGTCTGCCCTGGTACAGCTCCATGGCTTGGAGGACGTGCGGGTGGGCGCCCAGCACACCCGCGGCGCCCGCGTCGATGGCGGCGTGGGCCAGCCGGACCTGGTAGGGCTCCGGGGTGTAGGTGCCTTCGCGCCCCCAGTGGAAGTAGGGCAGGACGATGTCCGCCTGGGTCCGGGCCGCGGCGATGTCCTCCCGGAGCATCTGCTCCATGACGGCCTCGTCGGAGAAGTGGCCAGCGACCCCGGGGGTCGTCTCCGTGGCGTAGACTCCGGGCGGTTCGATGTTGCGCGTGCCCAGGAAGAAGTAGCCCAGCAGCGCTACCCGCTGGCCGCCCACGGTGACGATTGCCGGGCGCCGGGCCTCCGCCAGGTTCCGGCCCGCGCCGAAGTAGGGGATGTGCGCCGCGTCCAGGGTGTCCAGCGTGTCGAGCAGGCCCTGGGCGCCGTAGTCCATCAGGTGGTTGTTGGCCAGGCTCACCACGTCCACGCCGCCGGCGGTGAGGATGCCCACCAGCTCCGGCTTCGCGCGAAAGTTGAAGTTCTTGGGCAGCTTCTCGCCGCGCTCGGTGAAGGGGCACTCCAGGTTGACGACGAACAGGTCGGCGGCGTCCGTCAGGGGCTTCACCTCCTGGAACCCGTAGGCCAGCAGGGCGTCCTGGGGGCGGCCCTTGGCGGTCTCCGCGTCGTAGTGTGTCTGGTAGTTGTGGCCCAGCGTCACGTCGCCGCCCACGATGATGGACACGGAACGGGCCTGGGGCTCGGCCTCTGGCGCCCCGGGGGAAGGGGCGGGCGCCTGGCC
>NZ_JAAEAH010000010.1 GCF_010998615.1 Myxococcus sp. CA023
CCTCGGGGGGGGAAGGCAGGTCCGGGATGTCCGGCAGGGCCTCGTCGCCCAGGTTCACCACCCGGTCCACCACGTTGCGCAGCTCGCGCACGTTGCCCGGCCACGGGTACTGCGCGAGCAGGGCGCGCGTCTGGTCCGACAGCGCGCTGGGAGGACGCCCCATCCGCTGCAACACCGTATCGACGAGCAGCGGCACGTCTTCCAGTCGATCCCGCAGCGGCGGAAGGCCAACGCGGAGCACCGCGAGCCGGTGGAAGAGGTCACCACGGAAGCGCCCGGCCTGCACCGAGCCCTCCAGGTCCTGATGCGTGGCCGCGACGACGCGCACATCGAAGGTGCGGTAGTCGTTGGAGCCCACGCGCTTCACCTGCCGGCGCTCCAGCGCGCGCAGCAGGCGGGGTTGGACTTCCAGCGGCAGTTCGCCGACTTCGTCCAGGAAGAGCGTGCCGCCGTGGGCGCGCTCGAAGGCGCCCGCGCGGTCGGAGTGCGCACCCGTGAAGGCGCCTTTCACGTGTCCGAAGAGCTCGCTCTCCAGCAGCGAGGGGGCGATGCCCGCCAGGTCGGCGATGACGAAAGGCCCCCGGGCCCGAGGGCTGTGCGTGTGGATGGCCTCCGCGCACAGCTCCTTGCCCGTGCCCGTCTCACCCTGGATGAGCACGTCCGACTCACCCGCGGACAGCCGCTCCAGCAGCGTGAAGAGCTCCCGCATGCGGCGGCTGTTTCCCACGAGTGAGCCGAAGGCGCTGCGCGCGGACAAGGGGCGCGCCCGGGGCCGCTCGCTCTCCGGCATCAGCTTCAGCTCGGTGGTGCCCAGCTTGAGGACCGCGCCCGTGCGCACCTCCAGTTCCTGGAAGCGCATGCCTTCGCAATAGGAGCCATTGCGCGAGCCCGGGTCCACCGCGCGCACGCCACTCTCGTTCACCTCGAGGATGAGGTGCTGGCGCGACACCGCCCGGTCCGACAGGAGGATGTCCGCGTCCCGGCCCGACCCCACGCGATAGCGTCCCGGCATCAGCGGCCAGTCGCGGCCAGCGTCCGGACCCGATAACACCACCAGCCGGGTACGCACCCGTTGGACACGAATGGCCGGCAACGCATCGGTGCGGACCAACTCGTCGTCCCCGTCCTCATCTCCCAGACTCGCCACGGCGCGGACGATATCACAGCCGCTTTGCGGGGGTTGGCCTCCGCATTCCCGGGTTATGCGGTAAAGTTTGAAAGGGGGTGTCGCCTGCGATGGCAAGTGCACCGCGAGAACGATTCGGCCGGTATGAACTTCAAGAGCGGGTAGGCCAGGGCGGCATGGCGGAGACGTGGCGCGCCCGGCTCCGGGGCGCGGCGGGCGTCACCAAATCCGTGCTCATCAAGAAGGTGCTCCCGGAGTACGCCAACGACGAAGCCTTCGTGTCCATGTTCATCAGCGAGGCGCGCATCTCCGCCACGCTGTCGCATGGGGCCATTGCCCAGGTTTTCGACTTCGGGAAGGTGGACGGGCAGTACTTCCTGGCCATGGAGCTGGTGGAAGGCCAGCCGCTGAACCGCATCCTGAAGCGGGCGCTGCGTTCCGGCTACCACTCCCTGCCGGTGCCCATCGCGGTCTTCATCGCCATGGAGATGTGCCGCGGCCTGCACTACGCCCATACTCGCAGTGGCGAGAAAGGCGAGCCGCTGGGCATCGTCCATCGCGACATCTCCCCCGACAACGTCCTCATCGGCTACGAGGGGCAGGTCAAGATCGTCGATTTCGGCATCGCGAAGGCGCGCTCCCTGCGCAGCTTCAACACCGAGCCTGGCGTGGTGAGGGGGAAGTACCTGTTCTTCTCGCCGGAGCAGGCACGGGGGGAAGCGGTGGATGCCCGCACGGACGTCTGGGCCACCGGCGTGGTGTTGTTCCAGATGCTCTGCGGCCGGCTGCCGCTGGAGGGCCAGCTCCACACGGTGTTGCGGCGATTGAACAGCGGCCAGCCGCTGCCCTCGCCGCGACAGGTACGGTCCGACATCCCGGTGTCGCTGGACTCCATCATCCAGCAGGCGCTCGCGCTCCAGAAGGATTCCCGTTTTGAGTCCGCCCATGCGCTCGGAGATGCCCTGGCCGGGTTCCTCTACACGTCCACCCCGCGCTTTTCGCCCATGTCCGTGGCGTACCTGCTGCGCGAGCTGTACCGCCCGGACCTGGAGGCGCTCGGGATGAATGCCCAGGTGCCGGCCTCCTTCGCGGAGGAGATGTCCATCTGGCGCGAGGTGCCCCCGCTGCCAGCGCCCACGCAGCACGGTGTGCCAGCGCTGGACTTGGAGCCGGACTACCGCACTGAGGAGAGCGGGCCCGTCGAGGTGGACGACGCGGAGAAGGAGGCTCCCGCGCCGCGTGCGACGCGGGTGGGCCTGTTCGCCGAAGGCAGTCGCAGCTCCCAGTGGGTGGCCGGTGTCGGCCTGGTGGTGGCCGCGGTGCTCGCCGTGGTGGCGGTGACGAGGGTGGGCTCCGACTTGCTGGCCGCCGCCAAGGAAGAGGCGCGCGCGCCCGGGCCGCCCGTGGCGCAGCGGATCATGCCGCCCGCGTTGCCTCCCGCCGCACCCGTGGCCGTGCCCTCGAAGCCCCCGGCCGCGGAGGAGGCGCCTTCGCGAGCCTCCGAGGCCATGGTCGAGAACGCGGATGACGACGAGGTGTCGGGAAGCGCCGACACGCCGGATGGCGCAGCCGAGTCCACGGCCGGGCGCTCCGGCGTTGTGCGTCCGGTCTCCGGGACGCGGAGCGGCAAGGTCGTTCCCGCGGCTGGCACGGGCGCTCGAGGACAGACGCGGCATGCTCAGGCGGCGCTGCTGGGCGAGGCGGGCAACGCCCTGGCGGTGTCGCCGGTGACGGTGGGGCCCGTGCACAGGGTGCTCACCGCCGGGCGCGCCCTCCAGCGTGAGGGGAAGTACACCGCCGCGCGGGACTCCGCCCGTGAGTGCGCCCAGCTCGAGCCCGGCAACGCCGAGTGCTACCTGCTGTTGGGGGCCGTGGAGGTGAAGCTGGGGCGAATCGAGGAGGGGGCTCGCAACTACCACCGCTTCCTGGAGCTGGCCCCGTCGGACCATCCGCTCGCGAGCACTGTCCTGCGCATCCTGCAGGAATACGAAGCCCGCTAGGTCGGGCGTCCACCATTCGACGCATAGAATCATTCGGTGCCCCGCCGGGGACTTGGAAAAGCGAGCGAGCCTCCCGTACAAGGGGGCTCGCATGACGCGTTTCCGCCTCCCTCGACGCCTGACGCTCCCTGCGCTGCTGATGGCAGCCGCATGTGGTGGGGCTGACTCCATCCCTGTCCGGACCTGCGACGTGACGTTGACCTACGCACCGCAGCAGTCCATGGCGGGCACTGTTCAGGTCATCGGGGAATGGAACAACTTCGCCTCCCTGCCTCAGCCCATGACCGACCGGGGTGACGGCGTGTTCACGCTCCGCCTGGAAGGGCTGGAGCCGCGCGACTACGGCTACCGCTTCGTGGTGGGCAACAAGCAGGAGATGGACCCGGAGAACCCGTACTCGCGCTGGGTTCGCGCGGAGGAGTATTCGCGCCTCACAGTCCCGGACTGCCGCCAGCCCGTGCTGGAGCTGAACCGCTTCGCGGTGACGCCCGAGGGCTCGCTGGACGTGGCTGTCTCCTACCTCGATGGGACGGACAAGGCTGGCCCGGCGGGTGAAAGCATGGTGCTGTCGCTGGACGGCACGCCCCGGCCGGACGCCTATGACGCCGCCTCCGGCCGCTTCAGCCTGAACGTGCAGGGCCTGGAGCAGGGCAAGCACCACGTGAAGGTGGTGGCCAAGGACAGCCAGGGCCGCGAGGCGGAGTCGCTCTACCTGCCGTTCTGGGTGGAGCCGGAGCGCTTCCGCTGGGACTCGGGGCTGATGTACTTCGCCTTCACGGACCGCTTCCACAATGGCCGGCTGGAGAACGACGCGCCGGTGGCGGACGTGGACCCCATCGCCAACTATCTTGGCGGGGACTTCGCGGGCATCACCCAGAAGCTGGAGGAGGGGTACTTCGACGCGCTGGGCATCCGCACGCTGTGGATCTCCCCCGTGGATCAGAACCCCGAGGGGCGCTTCATTGGCACCGGCGGCAAGTACTACACCGGCTATCACGGCTACTGGCCGTCGAAGCCCCGCGAGACGCAGCACCGCTTCGGCTCGCTGGAGGAGCTGCGCGCGCTCACGGCGGCCGCGCACAAGCGGGGCATCCGCGTCATCGCCGACCTGGTGCTCAACCATGTGCACGAGGAGCACCCGTATTGGGCGAACCATGCGCGGGACGGCTGGTTCAACACCGCCGCCAGTTGCGTGTGTGGCACGCAGGACTGCGACTGGGAAGCCCAGCGCCTCACCTGCAAGTTCACGGACTACCTGCCGGATTTCAACTGGCGCTCGTCGGACTTCGTGGACCAGTTCGCCGCGGACACGCTCTGGTGGCTGGAGCAGGCGGACTTCGACGGCTTCCGCATGGACGCGGTGAAGCACATGGAGCAGGTGGCCGGGCGCACCATCCGCGGGAAGCTGAAGGAGATCACCGCGATGACGGGCACCGAGTTCTACCTGGTGGGCGAGACGTACGTTTTCACGGATGGGCGCCCGCAGATTGCCCGTTACATCAGCCCGCGCGAGCTGGACGGTCAGTTCGACTTCCCCCTGTACTGGCCCGTGCGCGAGGCCTTCGCGGACGGCGAGGGCTTGCAGCGTGTGGACGACGCCGTGCGCGCCAACGAGGAGGCCTATGCGCCGGGAACGCTCAACTCACCCTTCCTCGGCAACCACGACGAGGCGCGCTTCATCTCCCAGGCCGCGGGGCAACTGCGCGGGGGAGGGAGTGATCCCTTTGGTCCCAACCGCCCGTCCACGGTGGTGACGGATCCGGCCGCCTTCGAGAAGATGAAGTACGGCTTCGCCTTCGTGCTGACGCAGCCGGGCGTGCCGCTGGTGTATTACGGCGACGAGGTCGGCCTGCCGGGCGCGGATGATCCGGACAACCGCCGCTTCATGCGGTTCGGCAGCGCGCTTGCGCCGCTGGAGCGGGAGTTGCTCGACTTCGTGCGGACGCTGGGACAGGCACGCCTGGCGCACGAGGCGCTGCAGACGGGCGCGCGGCGGACCCTGCGCGTGGAGAACGACCTCTACGTGTTCCAGCGCGACCTGCCGGACGGGAAGGGTGCTCTGGTGGCCATCAACCGTAGCGCCGTGGAGCGCTCACTGGTGTTGGAGTTGATGGGGAGCCTGGCCGCGAGCAGCGCCACCTACGTGGACATCTTCTCCGGGCAGACGCTGCAGCTCGCCGGCACGGAGACGGTGCTCGTCGTCCCGCCGCGCGGCGTCGCTGTCTACGTGCCCCACCAGGAGTAACAGGGTGGGGATGTTCCGGTGGAGGGGTGGGCCGTCCCCCTTCCGCCGGCGCATCCCACTCAGGACTGAGGGGCCGCCTGCTCGCTCTTGCCGTGCTTGTAGAAAAGCACGAGAGTGTAGCAGTGGAATTCGTTGTCGGATGACTGACACACGACCCGGTCCACAATCTCCAGGTCGGAGTTGCTCTTCAGCCAGCGGGTGACGTTCTCACCCAGCTCCTCGCGCTCCTTCGCCTTGGTGGCGGAGAAGACCTTCACGCCCGTGAACATCGCCTGCCACTCCTTGTGCGGTGCTGATTCAGGACAATAGGAAGTTATCGCACGCGTCGTTCAGGGGTGTCAAAAACCCGGCTTCCCTGCCGTGGGGATGTTGATCGTCCATGCCTGGGGGTTTGCAGTCTCCCGCCCGTGCCTATGTTGCTCGAGTCGCACCTGATTGCGTGGGGCGCTCGTGGCAGGGGGCCTCGAGTGGTGGCGGAGTGGGGAAGGGGGAAGGCCCATGGACATGAAGACCAAGAAGGACCTGGCCGTAGACTTCATCAACACCATCCGGACGATGGAGCCCTCCGCGCTGAATGCGCTCATCGTCAAGGAGGCAGGTGAAGAGCTGGCCCAGTTCTTCCTCAATTACAGTGCGAATCTCATCTCCAAGGACCCGTCCCGGGTGCTGGAGAACACGTCCTCGCTGATGCTGATGGGGTACCTCATCCGCACCTACGAGGAGAAGAACACCCAGGCCACCCAGGGCACCTTCCAGTCCTACGCGTTCGCCTGAGTCGCGGGCAGGGCGTTGCAGGCTCGACAGGGCTCGGGGGAGCCTGTTAGGGAGCAGCGCCCATGCTCATCGACATGCACGCCCATTCCCACCTGTCCAAGGGTTGCGAGCTGGACCCTCGCGCCGTGCTGGAGCGGGCCGCCTTGTTCGGCCTGGATGGTGTGGCCTTCACCGAGACGAACACCCAGGACGGCTGCGACGAGCTCTTCGAGATCGGCGCGAAGTCGAAGCTCAAGGTCTTCGTCGGGCTGGAGCTGGTGACGGATCGTGGACAGTACCTGTGCTTCTTCCCGAAGCCGGAGCTGGCCCCGGAGCCGGTGCAGATGTGGGGCAGCAACCGCGAGAAGCCGTGGAGCGCCGCCGAGTGTCTCCCCAAGGTGAAGGCCCTGGGCGCCGCCATCGTCGCCGCGCGGCCCTATGACCGGGACTCGCAGAATCCGGCCATGGACTTCATCCGCTCCCTCGGCGTGCTGAGCGCCGTGGAGGGCTACAACGCCCGGGTGAAGCAGACGTCCAATGACCTGGCCGTGGAGGCCGCCGCGGCGCTGAAGCTCCCCTGTGTGGGAGGCAGTGACGCCCGGGGTTCGCTCGACGAGGTCGGCCGGGGCGCCACGCTCTTCAAGCGGCCGGTGCAGACGCAGGCCGAACTGGTGGCCGAGCTGCAGAAGGGGGATTTCTGGCCGGTGATGGCCGGCGACCTTCCCCGGCTTACGCGCCCGGGAGAAGCCCAGGCGGCGCGCAAGTCCGGTGGTGGCGGCCGTGGTGGTGGTGGCAAGCGCCGCCGTCGTTAGCCGGCGCTCACCGAAGCCCACTCAGGGGGCGACCTGGTTGCCGCCTTCCTCGGCGCGCGAGAGGCGTCCGTCCGTGAAGAAGGCGCGGCGGCGGCCCCCGGGGTAGGTCCACTCTTCGTGCCTGGCCGTGCCTTCCAGGGAGCGCCGCACCGTCTCCGGCGGGCCCCAGGCCATGCGTGCCGCGTCCGTGGACATGTTGGCCACCAGTCGCTTCTCACGCACGGCGTCCTGCACCGCGGGCGGCAACGCGTCCAGCGTGGGCTTCAAGTCCCTCGCGGACAGGTACTTCTCCAACTCCGTGCGGAAGTCCTCCGGACGGTCCAGGTTGGGCGGCATCACCAGGATGAGCGGCGGCGCGTTGGCGGGTGCGCCGGCTTCCGTGAGGTACACCCAGGGCCAGGCGCGCGGGCTGTAGAGGACGCGCTCGGTGATGACCCAGGAGGTGGGGAACTCCACGCGGGTGATGCGCAGCTTCGTCCCGGCGGGGAGCACGCGCTCCACGGCGCCCGGGTTGATGGGGGCGCCCTTCGAGTCGTCGAGGAGCCGGACGTCCTCGGGGGCGTAGGGCGTCAGCAGGCGCTTGGAGGCGTCACCGAAGAGCGGCGTGACGTTGCTGGAGACGCGGAGGTACTGCTCCGTCTCCGGGCCGGAGAGCGTCTGGTTGAGGGAGGTCCGCGCCTCGGGCGGCATGCGCGTCTGGGACGCACAGCCCGCGCCAAGCACGGTCAGCAGGGACAGGGACAGGATTCGGAATGGGGCGAGCGGCATGGCACCTCCGCGGGGACAGGGCGCGGCAGGTGTCCTGATTAGCTCACCGGGCTGGCTGCGTCAGCGGGGATGGCTCCATCGCCTCGCGCTTGCCGCCGCGGCATCCGCGCTGGGGTGGGCAGATGGGGCCGCGGCCATGCGGATCCGCGACGAGCAGGAAACGGCCGAGCCCGCGGGTGTCCGTCAGCTCTGGATGGCCACACAGAGCGCAGTGACGGGGAGGACGCTTGGAGGGGGGGAAGGGCACGGGGCGTGAGTGTGCGCCGCTCCCATGCCCGGAGCGAATTTTCGGCGGGCCCGGCCCGGGTGGGCGCGGGCCGGGGGGCTATTTCTTATCGCCCGAGGCCGCCGGCGCGGGGGCCGGAGCGGGCGTGCTGGGCGCGCTGCTGGCCGGCGAGGACGCGCTCGACGACGAGGAGGAGCTGCTGCTCGACGAGGAGCTGCCGCCGTCCTTCTTGGTGGAGCTGTACAGGTCGGAGTACCAACCCCCGCCCTTGAGGACGAAGCTCGAGCGGCTGACGACCTTGGTCATCGACCCCTCGGCGCCGCACGCGCTGCACGTGGCAGGGGCGGGGTCGGAGATCTTCTGCAGCACGTCGATCATCTTTCCACAGCTCTGGCAGGAGTACTCGTAGATGGGCATGGTTCTCAGTGCCTCGTCAGGGTGTTGAGTCAGCGGGAGCCGGCCAGCAACTGCTTGCGCAGTCCGTCCGCCAGTCCCAATCGCTCGAAGGCGCGGAGGACGAGCTCGGACGGGGCGCCGTGCTTGCGGCCGACGGCATCCGCCAGTTCGTGCAGGTCTCCGGCATCGTGCAGGACGTCGCCGACGAGCCGCTCCAGTTCCTTGCGGAGTGTGTCGGCGAACTTCTTCTGGATGCCCAGGTCGGTCAGGTACTTCTCGCGCCCGAGCAGGTCCAGCCGGTGCGTCAGGTGGGGCGCGGCCAGGGCCTCGCGGCGGAAGCGCTCGCGCAGGGCCTCCACGTCCTCCGTCAGCGACAGCACGGAGACCAGCCGCTGCAGCTCCGACGGGCTCAGGCCCAGGGCCCAGGCCACGCGGCCGGCGGCGCCCCGCTGGGTGGTGAAGCCGTCCAGCACCTGGCGGCGCTCCTTCTCCACCATCGCGTCCATCAGCGCGTGGTCCCGGAGCACGTTCTCCAGATCCATCTGCGTCAGCTCGCCCCGCGCGCCATTGAAGCGCTGGGACAGGGCCCGCAGCAGCGCGAAGCGGTGGTCGGCGGCCTCCATGGCGGCCTCCACGATGGGCTTGCCGGTCAGGCGCGTCAGCTCCATGAAGGACGCGCGCGGCGCCTCCACGCGGGTGAAGCGGCCCCGGGGGCGCGGCAGGTCCCTGCGCGAGAGGGCGGGCTCCTCGGCGAAGTCGGCGGGCGAGCCCAGGGCGTCCTCCGTGGGGGCGCGCTTTCGCGGGGCGATGCGCTCCTTGACGGTGGCCTCCAGATCCTCCTTCGCGGCCTTGCCACCCTTCTTCCCGGCGGACGCGTCCGCGGCGGGCGGCGGGGCGAAGGTGAGGGTGGGCTCGGCGGGAGCCGGCGCGGGCGGCGGCGTCTTCTGCTCGCGCACGTGGGCCAGCTCGCGGGCGACCTCGTAGAAGCCGCACGCCTGACGCTGCGCGGCCACGGAGGCCTGGGTGCCGTTGAGGATGTCGACGACGGCGAAGGGCCCCAGGGGGGATGCCTCGGGTTCGCCGTCCGTCAGTGCGCGGACGCGGAAATCATCAGCCTCGGCCAGGAGGGCCAGCGCCTCGCGGACCTCGGGTGCCGGGGCGGGTGCCTTCGCGCGCCGGCAGAAGTCCGAGACGGCAACCGCCACGGGGGTGGGGACGTCGTCGGGCTGTCGTCTTCTCTGCCAGGGACTGTTCATGAATGTCGCGGAAAAATGCTCGTTTACGAGGGCCGATGCCTCTATCTTCGCCCACGGACAAGTGTCAATGAGCCAGTCCGATTCCAATCTAAACAGCCTACGGCGAGTGCAAGTCGCGGGGACGAGCGGACGGGAGGGGAGGCGTTCCCTGGGGCCGCACGCCAGGCGTTGCGGGGAGGATGGGACGGGAGTATCAGGCCCGCCGCGTCCGGAGACCAACACCTGCCGGTGACGTTTTCTTCTCCGGCGGGGCGCCTTTGTTGGGAAATGGCCGGGTCGCGAGAGTTGGCCGAATTGGTTACAACAAGAGCGGAGGGCGAGGCAGCGCGGGCCTCCACCCAAGTGCGCCCGAGGCATGGCGCGGACCCGCGGCGACTTTGAAGGATTTTACATGAGCAACAGTCACAGCCATCACCACGACGACCAGGACAAGGACGAGGTGCTTGCCCGCTACATGGCCCAGCACGGCCTGAAGAGCACGCGGCAGCGCAGCCTCATCATCGACACGTTCTTCGCGGTGGGAGGCCACCTGTCGGTGGAGGAGCTGTGGAACAAGGTGCGTGAACAGGACACAAAGGTGTCCGTCGCCACCGTGTACCGGACCATGAAGCTGCTCAGCGAGTGTGGCCTGGCCCACGCGCGCAACTTCGGGGACGGGCAGACGCGCTACGAGGCGGCCGCGGGGCGCGACCACCATGACCACCTGGTCTGTACGCGCTGCGGCACCATCATCGAGTTCGAGAACGAGCGCATCGAGGCGCTCCAGGACGCCGTGGCCCGCAAGCACGGCTTCAAGGTGACGTCGCACAAGATGGAACTGTACGGCCTGTGTCGTGACTGTCAGCGGGCCGGGTCGGCCGCCTCGGAGGCCTGATCGCCATGTCCCGCGTGCTGCTACGGGGCGCCGTCGTGGCGCTGGTGGCGCTGGCCGGCTGCCGAGGCACCCGGCCGGTGGACGCGGGGTACGCCTTCCTCAACGCGCTGGCGCTGCCGTCGGTAGGGCCCACGCCGCACGACGTGCGCGCGCTGGACGGGAAGGTGGTGCTCGTCTCGTTCTTCGCGACGTGGTGCTTCCCGTGTCTGGCGGAGATGCCCACGCTGGAGGCGCTCCAGAAGGACTACGGCCCCCGAGGCCTCCAAGTGGTGGCGGTGGGCATGGACCTGGAAGGGGAGAAGGTCCTGGCCCCCTTCGCGGACCACTATGCGCTGCGCTACCCGGTGCTGGTCGCGAACCAGGCGATGATTGAAGGCCACAGCGCCTTCGGGGCCATCCAGGGCCTGCCCACCACCGTGCTGTTGGACCGCCGGGGCCGGGCCGTGGCCGGCTGGCATGGCGTGGAATCCCACGCCGATATGGCGAAGGCCGTGGAGAAGCTCCTGGCCCAGCCCGAGTAGCTCCCCGGCATTGCTACAGGCCTGGAGCGGAAATCTTGCGGGGCAGGGGGCCACTGGTACGGTCCTCCGCGCTCATGACGGCGAGGCGAAAGTTCCTGGTGGTAGCGGTAGGGGTGGCTGCGGCCCTGAGCCTCGTGTCCGTCGTGGACGCGAAGGGTTTCCGCCGCTACCTCTCGCTCCGGCAGGACGTGGAGTCGGTGCAGGCCCGCAACCGCTCCCTGTCCACCCAGAATGAGGCCCTGCGCAATGAGATTGCCGCACTGCGCAAGGACCCGGCCGCGCTGGAGCGCGCCGTGCGTGAGGAGCTCGGCTTCGTGAAGCCGGGCGAGCTTGTCTTCCACCTGGAGTCCCCATGACGTCGCTTCCCGAGTTTCCGTCTCCCGGAAGGTTGCTGCGTCTCGCGGTCCGGTCCATTCCCGCCGCGGCCGCGCTCGCCACGTTCATCCACCTGGCGCGCGGCGGCTTCCGGGGGCTGAGCACGCTGGGGTGGACCGAGGCGGCCCTGGTGGGCTGCCTCCTGGTGGGCATCGCCGTGGCCGCCTGGCGCCGGGCCATGCGTGGCGCGGTGGGCGCCGTCGTCGACCTGCGTGATGACCTGGACCTGGGCGGCACGCTCATCTCCGCGGCCTTCGTCGTGGTGGCCATTGGCGGCGGGGACTTGTTCCCCATCGTCTATTTGCTGATGGCGTTCCTGGTGGCCTTCCTGCCGCGCAACGCGGGACTCACGCTGCTGGGTGTGGCGCTGGTGTACGACGCGCTGGTGACCCTGGGCGGTCCGGTGCCCAACGCCACGGGCTACCTGACGCACGCGGCCTTCCTGGCCCTGTTCTCCGGCCTCTACCACCTGGTGCTGGCGGCACGCATCGCCGCCGCGCGCCGGGCGGAGAGCGACGCGGTGCAAAAGCGCATCCGCGAGGTGGAGGAGCGGGCGCGCACCTTCCGGCTGGTGTCGTCCGGCACGCAGGACAGCTTCAGCGGGATGAGCTCGGACGAGAAGTGGCTGGTGGCCTCGGTGAAGGAGATCGAAGGCGCCGTGCAGGCCGCGCTCGAAATCGCGGAGACGGGGCTGCGCACGTACACCTGCGCCGCGTTCCTGCTCACGTCGGATGACCGGAGCCTCAAGCTGTACGACTGCCGCTCCGGCTCCGAGCGCGTGCAGCGCGAGCGCTTCAACGCGGGTGAGGGCATCATCGGTGGCGTGCTCAAGCGCCGCGCCCCGGTGCGGATGAACTCGCCGAACGGGCTCAAGGGCGTGACGCACTACGAGGGCAGCGGCCCCGCGGTGCAGGCGCTGCTCGCGGTGCCCATCCTGGAGGCCAGCGGACTGGTGCGCGGCGTGCTGGTGGCGGACCGACTGGCGAACGAGCCCTTCAGCGACCAGGACGAAAAGCTGCTCTCCATCATTGCCGGCGAGGTGCTGCGCTCCATCGAGGTGGAGCGGGTGATGAGCTACATCCGCAAGACGCGCGACGAGAAGGACCGGTTCTTCCGCGCCATCGAGGAGCTCAACCGCGCGGGCAGCCCGGACCAGGTGTTCGTGGCGGTGCTGGAGAGCACCCGGCAGCTGGCGGGCCTGGACTTCTGCGCGGTGACGCTGGTGTCCGAGGTCGACGGAAAGCGCATGCACCGCGTGGTGCGCATGTCCGGCGTGACGGCGCAGGGCCAGGCGCTGTCCGGCCAGAGCTTCGAGGACAACAACGGGCTGGTGGCCAACGTGGTCCGCTACGGGGCGCCGCTGCCGGGCCGCGACATCAAGGCCATGGACCGGCAGATCATCTTCGACGACGAGACGCAGATTCGCGGCCTGGGTGCGCTGAAGATCTTCCCGCTGGTGGCGGGGGACCGCATCCTGGGCACGCTGGTGGCCGGCTCGCGCAAGAAGGCCGCGTTCGAGCAGGACGTGCTGCGGATGATTGAGGTCATCGCCATCCAGGCCGCGCAGGCGGTGCTGCGTGCGCAGCTGTTCGAGCAGATGGAGCGCATGGCCACCACGGACGGCCTCACCGGCCTGTTCAACCACCGCACCTTCCAGACGAAGGCGGACGAAATCCTGGCCCAGGCGCGGCGCTACCAGCGCAAGTGCTCCATCATTCTCACCGACGTGGACCACTTCAAGAGCGTCAACGACACCTACGGCCACCCGACGGGAGACCAGGTGCTCAAGGGCGTGGCCCGCATCATCAAGACGATGGCGCGCGACACGGACATCGTCGCGCGGTACGGCGGCGAGGAGTTCGTCATCGTCATGCCGGAGACGGACGCCAAGGGCGCCTTCACCATCTCCGAGCGCATCCGCGAGGCCGTGCAGGCGGAGACGTTCCAGACGGAGATGGGGCCGCTGAAGATCACCATGTCGCTGGGCATCGCCACCTTCCCCGACAGCGCCATGGAGAAGCAGCAGCTCATCGACCTGGCCGACCAGTGCCTCTACCACTCGAAGCGCAACGGCCGGAACCAGTCCGTCACCGTGGCCATCATGCAGGGCGGCCGGAAGCTCCAGGCGGCGAACGCGTCCTGAGTTTGATGTGGATGTAAGGCAGGAGGGTGGCCCTGGTACCGCTGGCGGTGACGACGAGCACGAAGGTGGACGCGGCGCTGGTGCGCGAGGCGCGGGCCGTGGCGGCGCGATGGGGCGTTCCCTTCCTGCCTCGGCGCGCGAAGGAGAGCGTGGCGCCGTGGCTGGGGACGAAGGCGGCGGCGCTCCTGGTGGTGGGCGGTGACGGCGTGACGCTGTGGGACGCGGAGGGCTCGTTCGGGTTCCACGCGGGCATGGCGCACCTGCGGCGGATGCGGCTGCGGGCGGGGGAGCCGGATGCCTTCGTTCGAGTGGCGGAGCTTCGCGCCGGGGACTCGGTGCTGGACTGCACGTTGGGGCTGGCGCAGGACGCGATGGTGGCGTCACTGGCGGTGGGGCCCTCGGGGCGCGTGGTGGGGCTGGAGCGGAGCCTGGCGCTGGGGGCGGTGGCAGGGGAGGGGCTGCGGCGCTATGCGCTGGGCGAGGACTCAGGGCCCATTGAAGTGGTGCACGCGGATGCGCGCGAGTACCTGAAGACGTTGCCGTCGCGCGTGTTCGACGTTGTCTTCTTCGATCCGATGTTCGCGAAGCCGCGCAAGTCACAGCCGGCGTTCGACATGTTGCGCCGCTTCGCGGAACACGCGCCGTTGACGCAGGAGACGCTGGAGGAAGCCCGGCGCGTGGCGCGGCGGTGGGTGGTGGTGAAGGGCGCGAAGTACACGGACGACCTTCACAAGCTGGGCCTGGAGGACGAGCCCGGCTCGCGCTTCACCGATGTCATCTGGGGCCGCGTGGGGCCCTCCGCCGAATCGTGAGGGCAGTTGTCACGGCTGCACGGTGCCTCCCATTCGCGGCGTCCACAACAGGCCCAGGTCCAAGGGGAGGACCTCGAACGGCTCCGCGTTCACGGTGACGTTCCCCGTGAACAACTGGCTCCGGACCCAGTTCGTGGCCCCACGCCGGTAGACCTCCAGGGACTGGCGAACGGGGTCGATGATCCACAGGTTCGCCACGCCTTCGCGGAAGTACAGCGGCATCTTTCGGACCCGGTCCAGGCTTCGCGTGGAGGGGGACAGGACTTCGCACAGCCAGTCTGGCGCAGTGCTTATCCAGGGCAGCTCGGGGTCTGGGGGCTCTGGCAGCCTCTCGCGGCGCCACCCGGCCACGTCGGGCACCACCACATCGCGAGCGAAATGGAGTTCGGGTTCAACCAGGAACCACCAGCTACCAGGACCCTCACGTGAGAGTTCGAAGGGATGCGCGAGGAGGCTCGTCAGCCGGGCAGCAGCGCGCAGGTGGCCATAGGCGGGCCTGGGGGAGGCGTACAGCGAGTCATCGACGATTTCTCCGACCCAGCCGACCGGAAGCTGCTCGATGTCCTCGTAGGTCGCTGGTTTCCGATTCTTGCCCCTGCTCATGCCCACGCCTCGCCGTGAATGGAACCTGTGAAGTCCTCAAGGTAGCACCCGACCTCCAGGGGTGACTACCTGACAGGTTCCCATCCTACGGGAGGGTCTGACACGTCGCCTGGGGCCTACTCGTTCCCGGCGCCCTTCGGGGGGCCTTCGCTGCCCATCGGGGACAGCCGGGCGGACAGGGCTCCGGCCTGCTCGTGGGCCATCTTGTCCCGCGGTGAGCGGTAGTACTGCATGGGCGAATGGTGCAGGAAGTTCGACACCCGGCTCGTGTACAGACAGGCGTACTGCTCCACCTGGTAGCCAAAGCGGCTGTTCTCGTTGCCTTCCTTGAAGAGCAGTCCCCAGTACGGGTTGAAGCCTTCCTCCACGTCCTGCTCGAGCGTGTCCGCGATCTCGTTGGCCTCCTTCAAGGCCCGCCGCATCCGGTCCAGCTCCACCTTCGTCTGCTTGCGGAGCTCCTCCACGCCCAGCCGCTCGTCCGGTGCCAGCTGTTCTCGCTCCAACCGCCGATCCAGGATGTTGAGCAGCGTCTTGTGGTGGTTCACCTCGTCGTCCAGGCGCTCACGGAGCACCTCCACCTGCGACAGCGTTCCAATCTCCTCCTGCCGCGTCGCCGTGTACGTGATTTCGTCCTCAATCTCCTGGACCACCATGCACGTGCGCCACAGCGACGACTTCTTCGACTTCAGGATGTCGCCGTAGATGTGGTCTCCCACGTACAGGATGTTCTCGCCCCGGTAGCCCGTCAGCTCCTCGAATCGCGCCAGGTTGCCACCCGAGTACACCTTGCCGCGCTCCAGCGACGTGGCCTCGCCCACCACGCGGCCTTCCTCCGTGGAGGCATCCAGCTCCAGGAAGGGGTGCGAGTCGGTGAAGAAGCCCGGCTTGCCCGCCGACGTCACCACCACGTCGAAGTAGTTCCTCCAGCTCGGGTACTCCGCGAGCTGCCCATCCAGGAGGTACTTCATCACCGCGTCCGTGTAGTCCCACGCGGAGTTCGTCAGCAGGAACAGTCGCTTCCCACCCGAGCGCAGCTTGTGCAATGCCGGCCCCAGCTCCGGGTCCAGGAACACGTAGCGCGCCAGGTCCTTGCGCACCTCGCGCTTGAGCGAGTTGTCCCGGTGCACCGTGTCGATGGCCTCCCGGATGTCGTCGTACAGCTTGCCGTACTGGACCGTGTGCCCTAGCGACTCCAGCAGCTCGATGATGCCCGCGAACAGGCACGTCTCCGGCAACGCGAACAACGTGTCGTTCCACGCGAACTGCGGGTTGCGCAGCCGCACACGCCTGTTCCGGTACAGCTCACGCGAGACCTCGCGCTTCAGCGGGCGCAGCCCGTGGTACGCGCGGCCCACGTGGCCGAAACGGTCCATCTTCAGGATGTTGCCGTTGACGCGGTCCACCGCCAGGCCGCGCATCACGAAGTGATGGTCGTACAGCAGCCCGCCCACCACCGGCGGATAGCCGTACTCACTCACCAGCTTCGCCAGCGTCATGTCGAACGACAGCTGCTCCAGTCGACGCATGTGATAGATGGCCAACGTGTAATCCATGTCGAAGCCGAACAGTTCGACACTGGCCATGCGCAGGTTGCGGTTGACGAAGATGTCCCGCGCCCGTTGCACCACCACCCGGCGCTCGCGGGGCGACGTGAGCAGCTGCGTGAGCTCCTCGTCGGCGAGCAGTCCATCGGCGCGCTGTGCGGCGTCCTCGGCGCGGGCTCGATTGAGGGGAGAACGGAAGCTCCCGTGAAGCGGGTCCGGCGCGGGCCCACCCGGGATGGGACGGAACGGGGAAAGTGATGGTGCCAAGGGACTCAGACACATAACACGCGTGTGGGTGGCTCGGCTCTTACCTTGCGGGGTTTGGAGCCGGCATGGCACGCTTCGGGATCTGCGATGCGCTCGCCCACCCGACGACAGCCCTCGGAGGCCCCCGAGGCGGTTCAAGCTCGCCTGTCCGCCCGGATCGCCGCGCTCGAAGATCGGGTTCGCCGCCTGGAGGCCCGGTTGCGTCTGAAAGTCGCCGCCGCCGAGCCCGCCGCGCGAAGAACCTCCCAGCGTGTGGCCGAGCGCCCGGCCCGGGCCCGTCCCCGCTGCCCGGGGTGCACGCTGGAGCTGCCGCGTGGCCGCCGCGGTGAGTCGTGCGTGTGGTGTGGTTTCGTCTTTTCCGCCGTCACGCGGCGACGTCCGGCGCGAAAGAAGCGATGACCGCCACGTACCGGCTGACGGGCAAGGTGGAAGGCGGGGAGCTGGCCGAGCTGTATCAGGGCATCGAGCTTCCCGGCATCCCCGTGGTGGTGAAGCTCTTCCACCCCAGGACGTCTGATCCGGCCTACGCCCATGACCTGGCGGAGACGACGCGGCTGCTCCAGCCCGTGCGGCACCCGGGCATCCTCCACGTCGTGGACCTGGGCGTCATCCGCCAGCGCCTGGCCGTGGTCCGCGAGGACGTGGACGGCTTCACCCTGGGCACCGCGCTTCAGCGCCTGCACTCCAAGGACGTGGTGCTGCCGCCCACCGTGGCGCTCCACATCATCATCCAGCTCCTGGAGGCCCTGCATCAGGCGCACGAGGCGGGCGTGGTGCACGGCGCCATCACCCCGGGCAACGTGGTGTTGTCGCATGACGGTCTGCCCGCGGTGTGCGACTTCGGCGCGCTGCGCGCCCTCATGGCCGTGCCCCAGCTGCGCAAGTCGTTTGGCCACCGGGGCCGCGGCACGTACCGCGCGCCGGAAGTCACGCGGGGCGATCCGCACTCCGCGCAGTCGGACATCTATTCGCTCGGTGCCATCGCCTACGAGCTGCTCACCCAACGTGAGCCCGTGGTGCCCGGCAGCGGCGGGGTGTCCACGCGGCGCAGCGAGGCGTTGCCGCCGCCCAGCCGCGTGGACCGGCGCATCAATTCACGGCTGGATCCGCTCATCCTCCGCGCACTGGATCCCACGCCCCAGCGCCGCTTCCGCTCCTGTGGCGAGTTCGCCACGTCGCTTCGCAATCAGCTCGCGGCCAGCGGCGGCATGCCCTCGGTGGACGACGTTCGCCGCTTCGTGCGGGAGCTGTTCCCCAACGAGATGAGCCTCGTCAGCTCGGGGCCCCCGCCGTTCAAGGAGCCCTTCACGCTGGAGCCCATCTCCGGCGCGGAGATGGACGACCTGCGCGCGGAGGAGCTCGAGAAGTCCGTGGTTCAGCGAGCCCCATACAGCCGCGCGCTGACCGAGGACGAGGCCAACGCGGAGACGCAGCAGGCCTCCGAGCCCGCGTTCGAGGAGTACCGCCCGGAGCTGTACGAGCGGGACGTGGCGGACGTGGCCACGCGGGTGCGAGCACCCTCGCGCGTGTCCGCCTCCGACCCCACCTCCGCGCCGGGGGAGGAGGACACCGGGCCCGCTCCCGCCGGACCGCTGGAGCAGGGGTGGGAAGCGCCGCCGGGCGCCGCTCCGCCGAAGCCTCGCCGCCAGCAGTCGTCGGTGGGGGGAGGGAGCGGCCACACCCGCATCGGGCGAAATCCGCGCCTCAAGGTCGTGGAGGACTTCTCCGCGCCCGAGCCGCCCGCGGATGACGAGGGCTCGGTCTCTGTCTCCGCGCCAGGTCGCCGCGGTGCCCGGATCCGCCGCGCCCCCGCGGAGGCCAAGGGGCCCAAGACGATTCCGGACGTGTTGCCCGCGGTGCAGCCGGCCTCGGCGCGAGCACGTGACGACATCGCGATGCCGCCGTCCGATCCGGCGTTGCCTTCGACGTCCGACGTGCACCGGCGCCTGATGAGCGCGGAGCAGCGGTTGTCCGTGGCCCAGCACCGGTATGGACGTCGGTTGGGCATCGCGGCGGCCATCGCCGGGGTGGGGTTGATCACCTTCCTGGTGGCCGCGTGGCAGCTCGGTGGTGATACCGCACCCGCGCCGGAGGAGGCCCCGCGGGAGGCGAAGGCCGAGGCCGCCCCCGAGGGCCCACCGCCTGCCATGCCCATCGCGCCGCCGCCGCCGGTGCCGGCGCGTCCGCCGCCGCCCGCTCCAGAAGCCGCGTCGCGAGGGGGCGAGGAGGACGAAGACCCCGAGCCGAAGCCTCCCCCGAAGTCTCAGCGCGCGTATGTCACCATCACCACCAATGTGCCGGCGACCGTCTACGTCGACGGCGCGCGGCTGAGCCGTCGTACGCCCCTCAACCGATACCCCGTCAAGATGGGCACCCGGCGCATCAAGCTGGTGTCCGTCGCCACCGGTGAGCCCAAGGAGCTGGACCTGCGCATCAAGCGGGGGCAGCACCTCAAGGTCCTGGTGGACTCGTTCACGTCTCCGAGGCGGTGACCATGGACCCGACCCGCATCTTCGTCGTCGAGGATCAACCCCAGCTCCTCAAGAACCTGGTGAAGGTGCTGGCCACCTTTCCCGAACTGGAGGTGGTAGGCACCTCCCAGGAAGGGGAGGCCGCGGTGGAGGACATCGTCCAGCTCCGCCCCCAGCTCGTCCTCCTGGACCTGGAGCTGCCCGGCATCAACGGCATCCAGGTGACCCAGCGGGTGAAGCGCCGCGCCCCGGAGGTGGAGATCCTCATCCTCACGTCCTTCGACGACGAGACGAAGGTCTACGAGGCCATCCAGGCCGGGGCCTCCGGCTACCTGGTGAAGCGGGTGGGCCCGGAGAAGATCCGCTCCGGCATCCAGGAGGTGATGGAGGGCGGGACGGTCCTGGAGCCCATCATCGCCAAGCGCTTCTGGAACTACTTCCAGTCCGTTCAGGCGAAGTCCACCCAGGCGGAGAAGAAGCCGGAGAACCCCTGGGCGCTCACGCCGCTGGAGTTCGAGGTGCTGCGCTACGTAGCCAAGGGCCTGTCCAACGCCGAGGTGGGGCACGTGATGACGCTGGAGCGGCGGACGGTGCGCACGCACCTGTCGCATATCTACCGGAAGATGGGCGTCAACTCTCACGTGGAGGCCGTGGTGATGGCCTTGCGTGCGGGTGTCGTGGATCTATAGCCACGCTCTGGTTAGGTTCGGGGACCTATGCCCAAGGCTTCCCCGAGCAAAGTACCCACTCGCGTGGCGGATCCCGCACTCGAGTCCCTGTTCGACGTCCACGAGGCCACGCTTCCCAACGGCCTCCAGGTGCGGTTGCTCGCCAACCACCAGGCTCCTGTTGTCAGCCTCTACACCGTGTTCCAGGTCGGCAGCCGCAACGAGCGGCCCGGCATCACCGGCATCAGCCACCTGTTCGAGCACATGATGTTCAACGGGGCGAAGAAGTACGGCCCCAAGATGTTCGACAAGACGCTGGAGTCCAACGGCGGCCGCTCGAACGCGTACACGTCCACCGACCTGACGGTGTACTACGACGACTTCTCCGCTGACGCACTGGAGACGGTGTTGGACCTGGAGTCGGACCGGATGCGCTCGCTGCGCATCTCCCAGGAGACGCTCACCAGCGAGCGCGAGGTGGTGAAGGAAGAGCGCCGCGTCCGCGTGGACAACGACATCTTCGGCATCATGGACGAGGAGCTGGGCACGCTCGTCTACAAGGCGCATCCCTACCGCTGGCCTGTCATTGGATGGATGGCGGACATCGAGGCCATCCGCCGCGAGGACTGCCAGGACTACTTCCGCACCTACTACGCGCCCAACAACGCGGTGCTCTACATCGTCGGGGCCATCGACCCGAAGAAGACGCTGGCGCTGGTGCGCAAGTACTATGGGAACATCCCCAAGGGCCCCGCGCCCGCGGCGGTGCTCAACTCCGAGCCCGAGCAGAAGGGCGAGCGCCGCGCCGAGGTCCGCCACCCCGCGCAGTCCCCCGCGCTGATGCTGGGCTTCCGGGGCCCGGCCGCGCACAATGACGACACCTTCGTGCTGGACGTCATCCAGTACGTGCTGACGAAGGGGGAGGGGAGCCGGCTGATCCGCTCGCTGGTGTACGAGCAGAAGCTGGCCGTGTCGCTGATGCTCGACTGGAGCTGGCGCATCGACCCGGGCACCATCCTCTTCTACCTGGCCCTGAAGCCGGACTCCGACCCGAAGAAGGTGGAGGCCGCGCTGTACGCCGAACTGGAGAAGGTCGCGCGAGAGGGCATCACCGAGCGCGAGCTGCAGAAGGCGCAGAACAACCTGCGCTCGGACCACCTGCGCGAGCTGGCCACGAACAGCGGCCGGGCGCATGCCCTGGGCCACTACGAGGCGCTGCTCGGCGACTGGCGCCGGTTGCTGACGCTGCCCTCCACCTACGCCTCCATCACCAACGACCAGGTCAAGGCCGTGGCCGCGAAGTACTTCGCGCCCGAGCACCGCTCCGTGGTGACGCTGGTTCCCGCGCCCACCGAAGCCTGAGCCTGGTCCGTACAAGGAAACCTCCCGATATGGCTTCTCGTAAGAGCCCCTCCCGAAAGTCCCCCGCACGTCCGGCGAAGCGCGCCGGCGGCAAGGCCCCCGTCGCTCGCAAGGCTTCGCCGAAGCGCGGCGCGCCCCGCGCCACGACGAGCGCCCTCACGCTTCCCACGCTGCACGAAAGCACCACGTCCAGTGGCCTGAAGGTCATCGCCGCCGAGCGCGGGCCCCTGCCCATGGTGTCCGTGCGGCTGGTGATTCGCGCGGGCAGCGCCACCGACCCGGATGGCAAGCACGGCCTGGCGGACTTCACCGCCCGGCTGCTGCGCCGGGGCACCCGCCGTTTGAACGCGCAGGCTATCGACGAAGCGGTGGAGTTCGTCGGTGCCAGCCTGGGCGTGGGTGTGGGTGAGGACACGCTGTCGGTGGCCCTCACCACGCCGTCCGAGCACTTCGTGCAGATGCTCGGCATCCTGGGCCAGTTGGTGCGCGAGCCCACGTTCCCGCAGTCCGAAGTGGACGACGCGCGCGAGCGCGAGCTGGCGCAGTTCGCCAATGACCTGGACGACCCGTCCATCATCGCCGACCGCGCCATGGTCCGCGCGCTCTGGGGCAACCACCCCTACGGCCACGACGTGGGCGGTTCGTCGAAGACCGTGAAGACCTTCACGCGCGATGACGTGGTGCGCTTCCACCAGGAGCGCATGGGCCCCAAGGTGTCCATGCTCATCGTGGTAGGCGCGGTGGAGCCTCAAAGTGTGGCTGCCGCGGCGGAAGACGCCTTCGCTGATTGGACGGGAGGGCCGGATGCGCCTGTGGCCATTCCCGCGCCGGAGCGCATTGCCCTGGGTGGCCGGGTCATCATCGTGGACAAGCCGGACCAGACGCAGTCGCAGGTGCGGCTGGGCGGCCCCGGCATGCGCATGGGCCATGAGGACTATTTCCCGGCCACGGCGATGAACATCGCCCTGGGCGGCGGATTCACTTCGCGCCTGATGAACGAGATTCGCGTCAACCGCGGCCTCACCTATGGCGTCAGCTCGTGGTTCGACTCGATGAACGCGGCCGGCGTCTTCGCGCTGTCCACGTTCACGAAGACGGAGTCCACGCGCGAAATCATCGACGTGGCCCTGGCGGAGATTGGCGGCGTCCGGGAGAAGGGGCTCAAGCCCCGCGAGCTGGCGGATGCCCAGGCCTACCTCGCCGGCCTGTACCCGCTGCGGACGGAGACGAACGAGTCCATTGCCGGAAGCATCGCCGAGGCCCGCCTGCACGGGCTGGGGGATGACTGGGTGGAGCGGTTCCGGGACCGGCTGCGCGCGGTGACGCCGAAGGAAGTCGTGGCCGCCGCGAAGAAGTACTGCTTCGCGCAGGCGCCCGCCGTGGTGGTGCTGGGCAAGGCGGCCGCGGTGAAGAAGCTGCTCAAGGGCCTGGGCCCCATCACCGTGGTGCCGGCGTCGGAGTACGAGTGACGGACGTCCGCATCCTCTTCGAGGGCGGTGGCGTGCTCGTGGTGGACAAGCCGCCCGGGATGCTCGTCATTCCCGGGCGCGAAGGCGGCCCCTCGCTGCGGGAGTTGCTGGAGACGCAGCGGCGCCAGAAGGTCTTCGTGGTGCACCGGTTGGATCGGGACACCTCGGGGGCCCTGGTGTTCGCACTGGACGCCGCGGTGCACCGGGCCCTGTCGGGAGCCTTCGAGACGGGGAAGGTGCGCAAGCGCTACGTGGCGCTGGTGGAGGGCCGGGTCGAAGCGCCGCAAATGGTGGATGCGCCCCTGGTGGCCGGCAGGAAGGGGCGCATGCGCGTGGCTCGGCCTGGGGATACGGAAGCCAAGGCCTCGCGCACCCGCGTGCGGCCCGTGGAGACCTTCGAGCGTGCGTCCCTGGTGGAGGCCGAGCCTCTCACGGGGCGGACGCACCAGATTCGCGTGCACCTGCTGTCCCTGGGGCACCCGCTGCTGGTGGACCATCAGTACGGCCGCGAGGCGCCGCTGACGGAGAAGGACCTGGGCGGGGAAGGGGACTCGGTGGTGCTGTCACGCACGCCGCTTCATGCCGCGCGTGTGGAGTGGCCTGCCCTGGCAGGTGTCGAGGCACGCGCCGTGGAGGCGCCCGTGCCTGAGGACATGGCCCGTGCCCGCGAGTTGCTGCGGGCGTCCGTCACTTCACTTTGAAGCCCAGGGCCGGTTCACGGTTCGAACCGCATGCCCAGGTACATCGCGAGCCCGCCGAGCTGACTGTCCAGCCAGGGCGTGTGCACCGGCGCCCAGGCGCCTCGCGCCTCCGCCAACGCGCTCCAGCGGCCGAAGCGGTGGGCCGCTTGGAGGGAGACGAAGCCCATGCCGGAGACTCTGCTCTCTTTCACTTCGCCCTGGAATTCGCTGGAGAGGTAGTGGTGGAAGGGGACGGGACCGGCGCCTGCCCGCCCGTGGAGGGAGAACGCGCCACGGCGGAAGAACTCCGCGCGAACGGAGAGGAGCAGGGGCAAGGCCAGCACCTGCGAGCGGACCGCTCCGAGCGCCTCTACCGGGCCACCGTACATGGCGGTGCGGGCTCCGACTTCCAGCTCCGCCGCGATGCGGTGCCTCCACCAAGGCGTGAGGACCGAGACGCCCACACCGCCTGATGGACCGGTGTTGGCGCCACTCGCGATCACACCTCCCGCGAGCAGGAAGAACGAACTCCGCCAGGTGTCGACCGCCTCGGATGCGCGCGGGGTGACGGACGTGGACAGCACGGTGACGTCGGCCTCGGTGTGTGATGCGTGCGTCTGGTCCCGGCGGCGGACGCGCACCTTCACCCGCTTGGCTCCGGAAGCTGGAACGACGCGAACACGCAGCACATCCTGGGCATTGGCTCCGACGTCGGCCGAGTGGGGAGCATCTTCCGTCGGAAACGTCTGTGCTGGCGGAGCGGAGCCGCTTCTCGCGGGGGCCGTCCGCGTTGCCGCATCTGACAGAGGCCCCGTCGTCCGCGGGTCCTCAGAGGTCGGGGCCACCACCGCTGACGTCGGCATGTCCTCATCGGGAGGAGCGACCACCGCGCCTTCCGCCACCATGTCGACGTCACTGGCGCGCAGGGGCGCTTCACCCGCCATCAGTAGCCAGCCTCCCTCCACCACGGGCAGGGCAGGCGGCGCGAGTGCCGCGGCCAGCGGCGAGTCCGGTGGCGGGTCCAGTGGAACGGCTGCATCGGTGCGAAGCGTCCCTCGCGTGGCCAGCACTCGCGCCTGCCGGACGCCAGGAGGGACTTCGACAGGCACGCGAGCCTGTCCCCGGGCGTTCGCCCGAACAGGGCCGAAGCGACGATTCGCGACCTCCACCTCGACGCGCGCGCCCGCCGCCGTGGTGACATCGAGCTCCGTGAGTCCCACCAGCGGCAGCCGCACCACCGTCACCGGGGGCGGCGCGTCCGCAGTGGGAGCGTCCGTCCAGAAGAGGAGCACGGCCACCTGTGGATAACGCACGGAAGGAGGCCGCCACTGGAAGAGGCGGACAGCACCACGCTCCACGCGGTTCGAGGCGAAGGTGCCCGTGGATGCCGCGGCGTGGAGGGTTCCCGTGCCGGCGGGGACCTGGACCTTCAACGTCACCGGGGCATCGGTGCCGAGCACGATGCGCTCGGGCGACCAGGACACGGTGACGTCAGGCTCGGCCGCCAACCCCGCCACCGGCATGGCGAGGACCATCAGGAGGGGCAGCGCGCGCAGTGTCATCGTCCGTGCCCCTCCTGATGGATGTGCGGCCCCGGTCAATCCTCCGACGCGGGGGGCGGCTCGGCGCCGTCAGCGGGCGCCGGCTCGGCGCTGTCACCGACGGGCTGGGGCTTGTCCGCGGGGCCGGTCACCTGCCGGCTGGGCGGGTTGAAGACCGGCTTCTCCACCGGGCCGCCACCACGGCCGTGCACCAGCGTCTTGGTGTCGGTGCGGAAGGTGATGTCCACCTTGTCGCCGCGAACGGCCGACACGTAACCCGTGCCAAAGGTGGGATGCTGGATGACCTGATCCACCTTGTACGTGTCCTTCGGGCTGTAGCGGGGCGCGTTGGCGACATCCTTTCCAGCGAGCTGCTCCTCGAAGGAGATGATGACCTTCTCCGCCTTCGCGGACGCGCTGCTGCTGGAGGACGAGCGCGTGGTGCGCGTGGTGCGGGTGGTGCTGGACGAGGGACGATCCGTCGCACCAGGCGCCGCGCGATAGGCGTGGTCTCCGCCACACGTGTTGCAGCGCACCCGAGCAATCTTCGTTCCCACCATCGCCAGGATGGTGTGCGCGAGAGTGAGCTTGCAGCGGGTACAAAGCGCATCCACCTCGCCGCCGACCTTATGAGTTGCCATGTTCGTTCGTCTGTTTCTCTGCCCGGCAGGGGACGCCGCCGGGCATGGGAGTAAAGGGGCGCGGAACATAACGGCATCGCTTCCAAGGGAGGAAGTGTCTTCGTCGCTTGCCTCCCCGGGCCTTGTGCCGGCCACCGTGCCGCCATAAAGAGTAGCCCCGAACGCATGACCACGCAGACCCCCAGCAAGCCGGCACGCGAGCCCGGGCCCTTCACCCAGGCCGTCACGCGCTTTGGCCAGGGCCTCATCGACATCGTCAGCACCCTGGGCGGCATCATCACCATGGGGCTGGACGTGTTCCGCTGGAGCGTGCGGCGCCCCTTCCGGCTGGTCAACCTCTTCGCCCAGCTGGATTTCGTGGGCGTCGGGTCCATCTTCATCGTGTCGCTCACTGGCACGTTCACCGGCATGGTCTTCGCGCTGCAGACGTCCACCGCCTTTCAGCTCTTCGATGCGGAGAGCCTGGTGGGCCCCACGGTGGCGCTGACGCTGACCCGCGAGCTGGCGGCCGTGTTCTCCGCGCTAATGGTGACCATGCGCGCGGGTTCCGCCATGTGCACCGAGCTGGGCACCATGCGCGTCACCGAGCAGGTGGACGCGCTGGAGACCATGGCCGTCAACCCGGTGCAGTACCTGCTGGTTCCCCGGGTGCTGGCCGGCCTCTTCATGGTGCCGGCGCTCACCATGCTCTTCAACACCATGGGCATGGGCGGGGCCTACGTGGTAGCCGTCGGGGGCCTGGGCATCTCCCCCGGAACCTTCCTCTCCCGGACGCAGCAGTGGCTGGCGCCCGAGGACATCTTCCAGGGCCTGCTCAAGGGCGCCGTGTTCGGCCTGTCGGTGTCCCTCATCTGCTGCTTCAAGGGCTTCAACGCCTCGGGCGGCGCCAAGGGCGTGGGGCAGGCCACCACGGAGGCGATGGTGGCCAGCGCCCTGTCCATCTTCATCCTCGATTTCATCCTGGGCATCCTCTTCTTCTGATGTCGCCCCCGGCCTCCAACGCTCCGGCGTCCGGCACGCCGATGATCCAGGTGGTCGACCTGCACAAGACGTTCGGCGACCACAAGGTGCTCACCGGCATCAACCTCACCGTGCCGGCCGGCAGCACCTGCGTCATCCTGGGCGGCTCAGGCTCCGGCAAGACGGTGCTGATGAAGCACATGATTGGCCTGCTCAAGCCGGACCGCGGCCAGGTCATCATCGACGGGGAGGACATCGTCCCCATGGGCGTCGAGTCGCTCCAGAAGGTGCGCAACAAGTTCGGCATGGTGTTCCAGGCCGCCGCGCTGTTCGACTCGATGACCGTCTTCGAGAACGTGGCCTTCCCGCTGCGGGAGCACACGAAGGATCCGGAGGACGTCATCCGCCAGAAGGTCCGCGCGCGGTTGGACCTGATGGGTCTGAAGAGGGACGTCGAGGACCGGTTCCCCGCGGACCTGTCCGGCGGCATGCGCAAGCGGGTGGGCCTGGCGCGGGCCATCGTCATGGACCCGAAGGTGGTGCTCTATGACGAACCGACCACCGGCCTGGACCCCATCACCACGGACTACGTGGACGAGATGATCCTGGCCGCCCAGAAGGAACTGGGCGTCACCAGCGTGGTCATCAGCCATGACATCTCCTCCGCCTTCAACGTGGCGGACCAGATTGCCTTCCTCTCCAAGGGCGTCATCGTGGCCAGCGGTTCGCCGGAGCAACTCCGCGAGGCGGATCACCCCGCGGTGAAGGTGTTCCTGGAGACCTGGTTCGGGAAGAACTGACCGGGGCTGAGAGCGGCGGTAGGGCGGGTGGCCCCAGGAAAATGTGGCACTCGGGATGCAAAACGTTAGAGTCGCGCCGGCCGGTCGCGCTCGGAGTCACATCAGGTGAAGAAGCTCGTCACGCCCTTCCGTGTGGGCCTGCTGGTCATCGCGGCGGGGGCTTTTTTCGTCACCTTCGTCCTGTTCGCTCGCAAAGGTGGTTTGAGCGACAGCGAATCCACGAGGGTGTGGGCCTATTTCCGGGATGCGTCCGGCCTCGCCGTGCGTGGGCGCGTGCAGATTGCCGGTATCCCGGTGGGCGAAATCGACGGCATCTCGCTCGAGGGGACCCGGGCGAAGGTCTGGTTGAAGATCCGCAACGACGTGGACCTGCGCGAGGACGCCGTCGTCACCAAGCGCTCGGAATCGCTGCTGGGTGACTACCTGCTGGACCTGAACCCCGGCACGGAGGGCGCTCCCAGCCTGGAGACGGGTGGGCAGATCCGCCGCGTCGTCGACACCCAGGGCATGGAGGCCGTCTTCGAGTCGCTGTCGCAGATCACCGCCGACATCCAGGAGGTGACGGGGGCGCTGCGGGAAGTGCTCGGCGGTGAGCGTGGTGCAGGGTCGCTCCAGCGCATCGTGGAGAACCTGGTGCGGCTGTCGGACTCCGTGGATGCCACGGTCCGGCGCAACGCGGACCGCCTGGACACCATCGTCGGCAACGTCGAGGCCATCTCCGCGGACGTGCGCGGCATCACCCAGGGCAACCAGGCGGAAATCACCCGCATCATCGACAACATCGAGTTCATCACCCGCGACGTGCGCCAGGTGCTCGGCAGCGTGAAGAACATCGTGGGCACGGGTGAAGGCGACGTGAAGGAGACCGTCGCCAGCCTCAAGGAGACGCTCAAGAAGCTGGACGGCACGCTGGGCAACCTGGAGGAGATCACCCGCAAGGTGAAGGACGGGGAGGGCGCCGCCGGCGTGCTGCTGGCCGACGAGGCCGTGGGCCGGGAGATCCGCGAGACGGTGCAGGACGTGTCGCGCTTCACCTCCCGCCTGACCGACCTCCAGGCGGAGATTGGCATCCAGAGCACCTACCTGGCCGCGCAGGGAAATTCGAAGAACGTCTTCTCCGTGCGGCTCATCCCCAAGCCGGACAAGTACTACCTGCTGGAGCTGGTGGACGACCCTCGCGGCAGCGTGACGACGGAGGTGTTGCAGACGAACCCGCCGTCCGAGGGCGACCCCGTCGTGCAGACGCGGAAGGTGACGAAGGAGAGCCTCAAGGTCAGCGCGCAGTTCGCCAAGCGCTGGTACTTCACCACCCTGCGCGTGGGCCTCATCGAGTCCACCGGCGGCGTGGGCGCCGACCTGCACTTCTTCAACGACGCGCTCCGCTTCCAGGTGGACGCCTTCAACTTCGCGGACGACGAGCTGCGCTACCCCCGCCTGCGCGCCAGCCTGCGCGCCCAGCCCCTCGATCACCTCTATTTGATCGCCGGCATGGACGACATGCTCAACGCGCAGCAGCGGGACCTGGCGACGCGGCGCCTGGTGGCGGGCCGCGACTTCTTCGTGGGCGGCGGCCTGTTCTTCACGGATGATGACCTGAAGGCCATCCTCACCTTGACAGGCATTCCGACGCCCTGAACCCACCGCTCGGTGCTTGACGGAAAACAGGAAACGACGTACCCGGCATGGGCACGGGGCCCAGGGGAGCGCCGTGCCTGATTTCACGGCATCTCCCCCCAGGAAGCTCGCATGTCCCTGCTCGTCGTCGGCTCCGTTGCCCTGGACTCAGTGGAAACCCCCTTCGGCCAGAAGGAGGACATCCTCGGGGGCTCGGCCACCTACTTCTCTACGTCGGCCTCGTTCTTCAGCCCCGCGCGCGTCGTGGCGGTGGTGGGCGAGGACTTCCCCGAAGGGCACCTCAACTTCCTTCGCGGACGGGGAATCGACCTGGAGGGCCTCACCCGGGAGACGGGCCGCACCTTCCGCTGGAAGGGCCGCTACAGCTACGAGCTGAACGAGGCGCAGACGCTGGACACCCAGCTCAACGTCTTCCAGGCCTTCTCCCCGAAGCTGCCGGAGTCGTACCGGGATACGCCCTACGTCTTCCTGGGCAACATCCACCCGGAACTCCAGGCGCAGGTGCTGAACCAGGTGAAGGCGCCGAAGCTGGTGGCCGCCGACACCATGAACTTCTGGATCAAGGGCAGCCGGGCCGCGCTGCTCAAGACGCTCTCCCGCGTCAACCTCCTGTTCGTCAACGACGCGGAGGCCCGTCAGCTGGCCGGCGAGCACAACGTGGTGAAGGCCGCTCGCGCCATCATGGCCATGGGCCCGCAGCGCGTGGTCATCAAGCGCGGTGAGTACGGCGCGCTCCTCTTCGAGGCCGAGCACATCTTCGCGTGCCCCGCCTTCCCCCTGGCCGAGGTCTTCGACCCCACCGGCGCGGGGGATACCTTCGCCGGCGGCTTCATGGGCGCCCTGGCCACCTCCAGTGGCGTGTTGGACCAGGCGCTGCTGCGCCGCGCCATGGTGATGGGCAGCGTCATGGCCTCCTTCACGGTGGAGAAGTTCAGCCTGGAGCGCCTGCGCGAGGTGACGCGGCCGGAGATCCACGCCCGCTTCGCCGAGTTCCGGAAGCTGACCCACTTCGACGACCTGGGCTCCCTGGAGCGATGAGGCCGTGGGTAAGGGTGGGGCGCTCCACCACCCTTGAACTTGACTGCGGAATCAGGCCGTCCCTAGGCTGCGGATTCGGGTGACGGAAGAAGGTTCCGGGTTGAGCGAAAACCGAAAGTCCACGCGGATTCCCACCCAGCTTCGGTGCTGGTGCGAGGGTGACAACGTCACGCTCTACGCGCGAATCTCGAATTTGAGCGAAGGAGGACTGTTCCTCCGCACGAGCACGCCCCTGGCACGAGGGGCGCGTACGGTGGTGAAGCTGTCTCCCGCGGGCCACCAGGACATCCAGGCCCAGGCCACGGTGGTGTGGCTTCGGGAGGCGGAGGAACGAGCGCTTCCCGCGGGCATGGGGTTGCGTTTCGAGTCCCTGGACAGCGATACCTTGGGACGGCTTCGCCAGATGATTTCGCAGCAGCAGCAGAACCAGGTGAAGGTCGGCTGGGCGGGTTGAGCCCACGCCACCGGACCGAGGCCCCGCATGCGTATCGCCGTCATTTCCGACATCCACTCCAACATCGAGGCGCTCACCGAGGTGCTCCGCGTCGCCGAGCACCAGAAGGTGGACCGGTTCGTCTCGCTGGGGGACATCGTCGGTTACGGGGCGTCGCCCAACCCGTGTTGTGAGTTGGTGCGCTCGGTGGCGGAGGTGACGCTCCTGGGCAACCACGATGCGGCGGTGGCGGGGCGGATGGACTACTCGTACTACTACGACGCCGCCCGGCACGCGCTGGACTGGTCCGCCAACGTCCTCACGGACGAGAACATGGCCTGGCTGCGCAGCCTCCCGTACACGTACCGGATTGGCGACGTGGGCTTCTGTCATGGTTCGCCCATCGACCCGAAAGCATACGAGTACATCTTCGCGCTGGAGCAGGCCCGGGAGCTGACGCCCTACGTGGCGGAGCTGCCGGAGGTGACGTTCATCGGCCACAGCCACCTGTGCCGCGCCTTCGCCATTGGCAATGGCGAGGTGAACGACGTGGTGGCCCAGAAGTTCGGCATCCGCCGGGGCTACAAGTACATCATCTCCGTGGGCAGCGTGGGCCAGCCGCGCGACTACGACAACCGGGCGTGCTTCGTCATCTGCGACACGGACGCGCGCACGGTGGAGTACGTCCGCGTCGAGTACGACATCGAGACGTCGGCGCAGAAGATCTTCGATGCGGACCTGGCGCTGAACTTCGGCAAGCGCCTGTTCCTGGGCGTCTGAGGCCCGTTCCGGGGCACAAAAGGCGGACAGGCGCGGGGAAATGACATAAACCCGTGTCCGTGCGCACCCTGGTCCTCCGAGCGTCCCTCAGGCCCCTCGTGGGCGTCCTTTCCGCAGTGTTGCTCACGCTGGCGCCCACCGCCTGCCGCCGCGAGCCTCCTGCCCCTTCCGCCGAGTACGAAGAGGCCGCCCGCCGCTTCCGCGAGCTGTATGCGCAGAAGCTGGATGAGGCCTTCCTGGATCCGCAGGTGGGGGAAATCGAGGCGCAGCTCCAGCGCGTCCCCGCGGACAGTCTGGATGCCGAGGGCGCCCGCGAGCTGCTCCAGCGCATCAAGGACGGACGGCAGCGGATGGCGGCGGCCGCCGACGAGCGGGACGAAGCCGTGGCCAGCGCGCGGGAACTGCCGCCGGGCTCCTACACCGCGCCGTCCACCGAGGAGCAGGCGCGTCCCGCGGCTCCGGTGGCAGCGCCGGATGCCGGGCCTCCAGATGCCGGTGCTGGCGGTGGCCCCCAGGCAGGCACGGCCGCGTCCGAGTTGGTGGCGGGCTTCCGGGGGTGCTTCCAGCGGGGCACTCCCATTGATGTGCAGGGACGGGGCATGAGGGAGACCTGGCAGCTCGCCGACCGCACCGCCTGCCGCCTGGAGTACCCCCAGCATCAGGATTCATTCCTCCTGATTGAAGAGGGGAAGGTCCTCACGCTGTTACCCAAGAGTGCCGTGCAGACTGTCCCCGTCACTCCCGACGGCGGTCCGGCACCCGTGACCGACGCCGGTCGCTAGAACCGATTCGCCGATATGAACGACCAGACTTTCATGAAGTTGATGCAGGTTTTGCCCAAGTCCGCGCTCTCCACCGTGGTGGGGATGGCCACGCGACTGCCCGTGCCCGCGCCGGTGCACCAGGCCGCCATGCGCGCCTTCGCCAAGGCCTACAACGTGGACATGGAGGAGGCCGAGCACTCCTTCGACCACTACCCGACCTTCGCCCAGTTCTTCACCCGGGGCCTGAAGCCCGGCCTGCGTCCGGTGGACGCGGGGGAGAAGGTGGTGGTGTCCCCGGTGGATGGCCGCGTATCTCAGGTGGGCTATTCGGATCACGGGCGCTGCCTGCAGGCCAAGGGCATCGAGTACACGGTGGACGAACTGCTGGGGGATTCCGAGGCCGCCAAGCCCTTCCACGGCGGTGCCTGGACGACCATCTACCTGTCGCCGCGCGACTACCACCGCATCCACGCGCCGCTGGGCGGCACCATCACCGGGTACGCGTACATCCCTGGTGAGTTCTGGCCAGTGAACCCCGCGTCGGTGAAGAACAAGCAGTCCCTGTTCTGCGTCAACGAGCGGCTGGTGACGTACCTGGACACCGTGGCGGGCAAGTGCGCGGTGGTGAAGGTGGGCGCCACCTGCGTGTCGCGCATCAAGGCGGCCTACGACGAGGTGACGACGCACACCGGGCAGCCCGGCAAGGTGCACCGCTACGGCGCGGCCATGCCGGTGGAGAAGGGTGGGGAGTTGGGCCGCTTCGAGATGGGCTCCACCGTCATCCTCCTGTTCGAGCCCAAGCGCGTCACCTGGGACGACAGCCTCCAGGAGGAAGCGGTGGTTCGGCTGGGCAAGCGAATCGGAGTCATCACGTGAGTCAGAAGGTCGCGGGCGTCAAGGGCATGAACGATCTCCTCCCTGGGGAGATCGAAATCTGGCAGCACGTGGAGGCGCAAGCCCGCGAGCTGTTCAGCCGCTTCGGCTACGGTGAGATCCGCACGCCCATGGTGGAGGACACTGCGCTGTTCGTGCGCAGCGTGGGCGAGGAGACCGACATCGTCGGGAAGGAGATGTACACCTTCAACGACAAGGCGGACCGCAGCCTGTCCCTGCGCCCGGAAGGCACCGCGCCCGCGGCGCGCGCGTACATCGAGCACTCCATCGCCAATCAGGAGCCGCTCACGCGCTGGTTCTACACGGGGCCCATGTTCCGCTACGAGCGGATGAAGACGGGCCGCTACCGCCAGTTCTATCAAATCGGCGCGGAGGCCTACGGCGCGAAGGAAGGCGCCCAGGACGTCGAGATGATGGACATGGTGGTGCAGTTCCTGGAGCGGCTGGGGCTCAAGGACATCACCCTGAACATCAACTCGCTGGGGGACGAGGCCTGCCGGCCCACGTACCACGCGAAGTTGGTGGAGTACCTCCAGGCCCACCGCGAGGCGCTGTGCACGGACTGCCAGAGGCGCATGGAGAAGAACCCCCTGCGCGTCCTGGACTGCAAGAATGAGAAGTGCCAGGCCATCGCCGCGGCCGGCCCCAACGTGCTGGAGACCCTGTGCGAGCCCTGCCGCGCGCACTTCGACGACGTACAGCGGAAGCTGACGGCGCTGGGCATCCGGCACGTCGTGAATCCGCGCATGGTGCGTGGGTTGGACTACTACACGCGCACCGTCTTCGAGTTCATCGCCTCGCACCCCGCGCTGGGCACCGCCAGCACCGTGGGCGCTGGTGGCCGCTATGACAAGCTGGTGAAGAGCCTGGGCGGGCCGGACGCGCCCGCGGTGGGCTTCGCCTGCGGCCTGGACCGGCTGGTGCTGCTGCTGAAGGAGAGCGGTCAGCAGTTCGCCGTGCGCCCGGACGTCTTCGTCGCGGTGGCGGACGCGGGCTCGCACGACCCCGCCCTGGTGCTGGCCAGCCGCCTGCGCCGGGAGGGACTGCGCGTGGAGTTCGATACCCGCGGAGGCAGCCTCAAGAGCCAGATGAAGCGCGCGGACAAGAGCAGCGCGGACTTCACCCTGGTGCTGGGCGAGGCCGAGCGCACCAGCGGCCAGGCGAAGCTGAAGCCCATGGCCGGTGGCGAGCCCATCCCCGTCGCGCTCGACGAGGTCGCCAGGGTGGTGCGGGAGCGTAAGGCCGTTCCGAAATAGCGTTCTGTGGGGTCGAGAACAGCATTCCGGGCGATTCTTGCCAAGTCTGAGAAACTGAGGTAGGTGCGTAACCCCTGATAAACGTTGGGTTATTGGGCCGGGGGGAACTCGCGGGCGCAGGTCGGGTCGGTTAGACTGCCCTGCGATGCCGCGCAACACTTCCACCCCCGTTGTGCCTCCGGCCCTGAGCTGGGTCCCCGTCCGCGGGGACAGCATGTGGCCATCGCTGCGCTCGGGCGACCATGCCGGCGTGGAGCCGCTGGAGGGGGCTCCACGACCTGGTGACGTCCTGCTGGCGCGCTTCGACCATGCCCTGGTGCTGCACCGGCTGCGGCGGTGGGAGGCCGGGGCGGTGGCGCTGCGAGGCGACAACTCACCCCAGGAGGATTCACCGCTGGATCCGTCACGGGTGCTGGGGCGGGTGCGGCGCGTCCGCCGGGGTGGCGTCGTCCTGGAGACGGGGTGGGACCGGGGCCCCCGGTGGCTGGGGCGGCTGCGGGCGGCTGTGAAGTGGCGTCTGGCTGCGTTGCTGGGCCGGGGAGGTGCGCGATGAGCACGGAGTTCGCGGCGGACCATGCGCCGCGCTGGCGCGAGGGCGTCTCCGGCCAGCGCTTCGGCTCGGACTTCATCGTCCTGGATGCCGAGGGCAACACCCTGCGTGGGCTCAACGGAACGGCCATTGAAATCTGGGAACTGTGCGACGGGACGCGCACGGCGCGGGCCCTGGTGGAGCAGGTGGCCCAGCGTCACGGATGGGACGTGGAGCAGGTGCTGACCGACACGCTCAAGTTCTTCTCGGAGCTGACCCGGCTGGGGCTCATTGACGAGTTGGAGGAGGCGCGGTGATGCGGACGCGTTTGGCACTCCTGGCGGCGGCGGTGATGCTGGCCTCGTGCACGGAAGGCGTGGCGCCCTATGCCCCTGTTCATGCGCCCCCGGCGCAGGAACCGGTGGCGCCCACGGACGTGTTGCCCCCGCGCGAGGGTTCGGAGGCCCGGCCGCCGCCGGCGCCGGTGGAGGAGTCGGAAGTGCCTCCGCCGCCAGTGGTTCCGCGGGGCTCGGCCACCGTCATTGACCTGGGAGAGGGGCGCCGGGGCTTGCTGTCCGTGGCGCAGGTGGACGTGGACCTGACGGTGAGCGGCGTGCGTGGCCGGCACACGGTGTCAGTGGAGTTCGTGCCGCCTTCCGGGCTGCCGTATGAGCGGCGGTCGGCGGAAGTGGATTCACGTGTGGACGAGTCGCGCACGGTGCGCTTCTCCCTGCCCGTGGCAGGCACCGCCGTGGCGACGTCCGGCATGAGCGGGACGTGGCAGGCCCGGTTCTTCCTCGATGGGGCGCCGCTGACGGCGGCTTCCTTCACCCTGGATCCGTGAGGGCTCCTTTCATGCGTCCATTCTCCGCCCCCCTCGTCGCCGCCGCCGCGCTCCTGGCGCCTTCGCTGGGGTGGGCGCAGTCGATGTCCCCGACCGCCGTCTTGACCACGCAGCCGCAGGGTGGGGACACCCGCGCGCGAGTGGTGATGGACGAAGCCTCCGAGCTGGCGGTCGATGTCCGCAACAACACCCTCAGTGGGTCGCCGCTCTTCCGGCGCATCAACGAGGTGTGGTTCGCGTTGCCCAACGGCTACATCCCGCTCGCGTCCATCCCGCCCCCGGGATGGACGGTGGACTACATCGCCAGCGAGCGGTGGGTCATCTTCTACAATCAGGACTCCTGCAACGGCAGCGGGGACTACGGCCTGGGCCAGGACGAGTCGGCCCGGTTCGTCCTTCGCGTGGTTCCGCCGACGTCGAACAACGACCAGAACAACGAACGCTTCATCGCGAGTCAGACGTTCGCCCGTGACACGTGCGCGGGGGGCGACTTCACGACGTCGGTGACGACCTCGGCCGCGAGCTGGAGTCGCTCCGGTCTCTACACCCAGGTGGACGTGCGTCCTCGGGTGATGGGGGTTGGCGGCGACATCGACGCGCGGATGGTGGTGGAGAACCGGACGGGCACGAACCACAACAACACCACGGTTGAGGGACCCTCCACGGGCGCGGGCGCCGCCACCTTCCAGGTGGTGGACACCGAGCCGACGCCGTTCCGCATGAACATCGCCAGCCGGAACGCGGGCGTCTATTCCGCGAGAATGCGGACGGGCTCGGCCGGAACGCTGGTGGCGCGGGTGCGGGGCGTCAGCGGGAACGGCAACACCGTGTCGCCCGCGGTGGACGCGCGGATGGTCAACGTGGGGGCGCTCCCGGTGGCCATGGACGTGGACACCGACGACGCGTTCAACAATGAGACTGTGCGCGTGCGGCTCACGGTGACCAACCCGTCCTCGACGGACACGTTCCTGAACGTGACGCCGCGCGCGCCCGTGTTCCAGGGAACGGCGGCCGCGTCGCTCGTGTCGGGGCCTGGGCCCGCGAGCGTTCCCCGGCTGGACCCGGGCGCCTCCGCGCACTTCGTCTGGACGTACCAGCTCACGGGAGCCCCGTTCGCGAACTACCGGTTCCGGGGGCAGGTGGATGCCACGCGCAACGGCGCCTCCGTGACGTCGAACCTGGTGGACTCGAACCAGGGGCGCATCGTGCAGCACCGCGTGCGGACGAACATCAGCGCGATGGCCGCCAACTCCACGAACCGGTCCGTCATCTACACCATCCAGAACCGGGGCCCCATGCCGCTGCATGAGGTCCGGATGCTGCGGCCCGCGCTCAACTACTTCACCGTCAACGGCGTGCTGCAGACGCCCACCGGGTGGCGCATGGCGTCCAACAACGCCACCACGGGCATCACCTGGGAGTCGACGAACGCCACGGGCATCCCGGTCAACGGCGAGCGCTCCTTCACGGTGGTGTATTCCAACTTCGGGGCGGGCGCGTCGCTGTCCGGGCCCACCACGTTCCGTCATCGCTTCCACCTCATCGATGACTACGGCGGGCCGCAGATTCGCATCGACACCCCGATGACGCTGGTGCAGGGCACCGTTCCCGACGTCAACCGCCTCACGGGCGTGGCGCGCGATGGCAGCGTGACGCTCACCTGGGACAACCCGGCGGTGCACGGGGGCGTGCTGATTCTTCGCGCGGAGGGCGCGCCGCCGAACCTCTCTCCGACGCAGGGGCTGACCTACGCGGTGGGGGCCTCTCTGGGCAACGCCCAGGTGGTGTACGCGAACGACGTGGGCGCCACCACGACGTTCACCGATACGTCCGTCACCAACGGCACCACGTACTACTACCGCGTCTTCAACTCGGATGACCTGCGGTGGTACTCGCCGGGCAACCAGCCGACGTCGCAGGCCCTGGTGGCCACGCCTCGGGCTCGCGTGGGCGCGGCGCCACTGTGGTGCTACTCGGTGGGTCTGAATGCCTCGCAGCAGCCCATCACCGAGCTGGGCACGGGCATCTTCAGCGCCTTCAACGACTCCGTCGTCGCCAACCTCACGCAGGTCACCAACCCGTCGGCGGATGGCGCGGAGCGGTGGCGGCCTCGCCCGCTGGCGGGCCTCATTGGCAGCCGCTTCCCGGTGGTGCCGCTGCATGGCCTGCCCGGGCAGTACATCCTCGTGGGCGACCAGGGTGGGGTGGCCAGCGCGCTCAACGCCGCCACCGGCCAGGTGCTGTGGCGATGGGACAATGGTGGCCAGCCCATTGGCACCATCCAGTCATTCCCTGTCACGCAGCTCTTCGACTACGCGAATGCCGCATACCGGGCCGCGCACCCCAACCGCGACCTCGTCTTCTTCGCCACGCGGCTGGCGGACGCTTCGCGCAACCGGGTGGTGGCCCTGAATGCCGCCACCGGCGCGCTGGTCTGGAGCTACCAGCCTGGGAATCTGGGCATGGTGGCGGGCGGCATGGTGGTGGACTACACCAACAACCGGCTCTTCGTGGCGACGCGCGCGCACGCGGGCTCGCCGAACACGCTTCGGGTGCTGAACACGCTGACGGGCCAGGTGCTGGCCCAGCTCCCGGTGGGCGACGTGGAGCTGAGCCTGGTTCGCAATGCGTACAGCAACCTGATTCTCGTGACGGACAGCGATGGCTTCGTGCACGGCGTGGATGCCGCCACGGCGCAGCTCGTGTGGAGCCTGCCAGTCACCACGCGCCCGGCGCCGAACACACCTGCCTTCACCAGCTTCGTGCGGCCCCAGGGCTCGGGCTTCGTGGCCAGTCTCGCGGCCGGCCGGGTGGCGCTGTACGACGTCTCGGGGCCCGCCCAGTCGCCGCCGGTGCTCCGGTGGAGCACGCCGATCGCGTCTCCCTCTGGCACCTTCTCCTTCAATCGGAATGGCGCCGTGCGCATCTACGTTGGCAGCTCCGACGGACAGGTCCACCAACTGGAGCTGCTGGATGGCTCCGACTCCGGTCAGGTCTCGATTGGTGGTGCGCAGCGTATCGGGACTCCCACCATCGACCACACGGTGAGCCGCCTCCACGTGGGCTCCGAAGATGGACGCATCTGCGCGTTCCCCGTCCCTTTCCCTTGAAGAACGTCCCTTCTTCCTCGCTCGCACGCCCCATGACTTCGGACGCCTTCCAGACGACGCCCCCTCCTGACGCCGGCCCTGTCTATGAGGCGCCGGCCATTCTCTGGGAGCAGCCCTTCGTGGCACTGGCGCAGATTTCCCAGTGCCACATCCCTGGTGAGTCGGAGTGCATTCCCTGAGCCTTCCGCCGGAAGGCCCCACGGCGGACGCGGCCCTCTGCCTGCGGATCGCCGGTTGGACGGGAGTTGTGGAAGTCGGTGATGCGGGCCTGCGAGACTCGCTCCGGCGCATGTTCTCCCGGTTCGTGGTGTCCCCAAGGCGACAGGGCAGTGAGGTGGCTCGGCTCGTGGCCGTGGCCCCCACCCCTGCGCGTCCTGCGCCCGTCATTCGCGAGCTGCCACGGGTCCTCCGCGGGGAGGACGGCGCGCTGCGCCTGGCCGGCGAGGACTACGACGCGACGCTTTCCGCCGATGGCCTCCAGGCCCACGTGGAGGGGCAGGGGCGGTTTCCCGTGGAGACGGTGCTGAAGGTGATGCTTGCCCGGGCGCTGGCTCGGCGTGGCGGGCTGCTGGTGCACGGCGTGGCGGTGGCGCACCAGGGCCGGGCCGCGCTCTTCACGGGGCACTCGGGGGCGGGGAAGAGCACGCTGGGGGTCTTGTGGGCGCAGGCGGGCGGGCAGGTGTTGTCCGATGAGTTGGTGGCTGTGTGGCCGGAGCCCGGCCAGGGCTGGCGGGCGGCGGGGACTCCGTGGAACGTGGGGCAGGCCGCCGAGGCGGAGCTGAGCGCGGTGGGGACGCTGGCGTGGGACGGCGTGTCGCGGTGGGAGCCGCAGGCCGCTGGAGACGTCGGACGGATGCTGCTCGTCAATGCCCTGCTGTCCGAGGCGACGTCCGTGGGGCGGGGTGGGCTGCTTGGCGCGGCGGGACGGTTGCTGTCGGAGGTTTCGCCCGTGCGGTTGGTGTTCGCGCGTGATGCGTCCGCGGCGGCGGTGATTCAGGGAGCGTTGGCGAATGGGTGAGGGTGGAGCGCAGCGGCCACTGTTGACGGTGATTGCCGGGCCGACGGCGTCGGGGAAGACGGCGCTGGCGATTGCGCTGGCTCAGCGTGCGGGTGGCGAGATTGTCAGCGCGGACTCGCAGCAGGTGTACCGGCACTTCGATATCGGCACGGCGAAGCCCTCCTCGGAGGAGCTGGCCGCGGTGCCTCATCACCTGGTGTCCGCCGTGGACCCGATGGAGGCGTTCTCCGCTGTCGAGTACCAGCGCCGTGCGGACGCCATCATCGCGGAGATTGCCGCACGCGGCCGTCCTGTCTTCGTCGTGGGCGGCACCGGGCTGTATTTGCGCGTGTTGCTTCACGGTGTGCTCGAGGCGCCCGGGGCCTTGCCGGAGTTGAGGGCGGAGCTGGAGGCGCTGGCGGCCGGTGAGGGGCGCGAGGCGGTGCATCGGAAGCTGGCGGAGGTGGACCCGGAGACGGCGGCGAAGCTCCCTCCGCAGGACCTGGTCCGCGTCATCCGGGCGCTGGAGATTCATGCGCAGACCGGCGTGCCCGCCTCGGCGTTCCGGAAGGCCCATGCCTTCGCTCCGGACCGTTATCCCTTCCAACTGTACGTTCTGTCGCCACCGCGCGACGTGCTGTACGGGCTCATCAACACGCGCACGCGGATGTTGTTCGAGCGTGGGCTCGTCGAGGAGACCCGCGAGCTGCTGGCGCGGGGGTACGCCGATGCGGCGCCCATGCGCAGCGTGGGCTATGTGCAGGCGCGCGCCGTCGTTGAGGGGAGGATGACTCGCGAAGAGGCCATTCGCGACACCGCGCAGGAGACGCGCCGCTACGCCAAGCGGCAGTTGACGTGGTTCCGGAAGGAGCCCGGGGCTGTCTTCCTGGCGCCCCCGTACGAGGCGGCGCTTCCGCTCGGCGGCTGTTGCTCGCCCTGACGGCCCAAGGGGCGGGCGGGGGACGGAGCGGCGTCAGCGAGCGTTGTCGGCCCCAACGCGGGGGCACATGTTCGGCGATGGATGTGCCGGGTTCCTTTGTGGCCTGCCGACAGGCGGGCGAGACGCGAGGCGGCTCGGCCTCCGAAGTGCACTCGCTTCGGGAGCAGTCACCATGGCCTTCACCGATGAACGCAAACCGGAAATCCTGACCCCTGACTCGAGGCCGAGGGTGAACTCGGCGGCCTGGGGTGGCCCCTTCATCATGGGGATTTTGATGACGCTGCTGGGGATTGTCGCGCTGGGGGCCGCCTTCTTCACCAGCCTGGTGTCGGCCATCCTCTTCGGCGCGATGCTGGCCGCGGCAGGCGTCATGGAAGTCATCTCCGCCTTCCGGACGCGCAAGGAGGGCGGGCCGTTCTGGCTGTACCTGCTCAGCGGCATCCTCTCCGTCGTCGTGGGTCTGTTCATCCTCGTCTACCCGGCGGCGGGACTGGGTGCCATGACCCTGCTGCTGGCGGGCTACTTCTTCGCCAGCGGGCTCTTTCACGCCGTCACCTCGGTGATGGACCGCTATCCCCGGTGGGGCTGGGACTTCTTCTACGGCGCCGTGTCCATCTTCCTGGGCATCGTCGTGATGCGGCAGTGGCCCATCTCCGCCGTCTGGCTGGTGGGCACGCTGGTGGGAATCGGCATCTTCTTCCGGGGCGTGGCGCTGATGGCGGGCGCCCTCACCGTGCGCAAGGTGCTCCGATCGGGCGGTCCGACAACGCCTGCCTCCATCTCCCGCTGACGGGCAGGCGGCCAAGGGCACCGGCTCCCGTCCAGGGCGGACACATCCCACGTGTCCCCCTGGATTGGCGCTTGCCAGGCCCCGCGCAGGCGCGGCAGCGTAGGCGCCCTGCGACAATATGATCGACTACGACCCGCACCGTTGGTGGAGCTACTTCCATTACCTCCGCGGTTCCATGGTCCGCGAGATTGTGGCCCGGGTCCTCGTCTGTGTGTTGTGGGCCGTGGGCGTCACCGCGGTCCATCATCACACCAGGCCCCTGGACATCCCGGCCACGGTGCACACGCTGGCGGGCATCTCGCTCAGCTTGTTGCTCGTCTTCCGGACCAACGCCTCCTATGACCGCTTCTGGGAAGGCCGGAAGCTGTGGGGCGGCATCGTCAACGAGACGCGCAACCTGGCCCGTGCATCCGGCGTCTTCATGCGTCGGGACGCCGCGCTCTACGGCACGCTGCTGCGGTGGATTAGCAGCTTCCCCTATGCCTCCGCCGCGTTACTGCGAGGGGAGCGGGACCTGGGCCCCGTCGCCTCCGAGCTGCCGCGCGACGAAGCGGACGCGGTGCTGGGCAGCCAGCACGTCCCGCTCGCGGTGTCGCAGAAGATGTCTGCCGTGCTCGATGAGGGCCGGCTGCGGGGCTACTACCCCGAATACGTCCAGATGCAGCTCGACCAGAATGTCCAACTGCTCATCGACTACATCGGCGGCTGCGAGCGCATCCACAAGACGCCCATGCCGTTCGCCTACATGATGCACCTGCGGCGAGCGCTGATCGTCTACTGCTACACGCTGCCGTTCGCGTTGGTGGATTCGTTCGGCTGGATAACGGTGCCGGCCACGTTCGTCGTCGCCTACGTCTTCTTCGGCATCGAGGAGATTGGCGTGGAGATCGAGGACCCGTTCGGCCACGACGACAACGACCTGCCGCTGGAGCGGATCTGCGAGACGATCCGCGGCAACCTCAAGGCGCTGATGCCCGGGGGCGCCGAGGCCATCCACGCCCCGGTCTCCGCGGTCTCCATTCCCGGCGGTGGTCAGGACGCGTAGCGGTCCGCGGCCACCTCGCGCGTGTCGTCCGCGGCGTGCGGCGCGGGCGCGGGCTCCAGGACGGGGACTCGGCCGGTGAGGATGCGCAGCAGCCGGTCTGGGTCCACGGGCTTGGGCAGGAAGGCCTCTGCCCCCGCGTCCAGGGCCCGCTGCCGGACATGCGGCCGGTTGAGGCCACTCATCACCAGCACGCGGGTGTTCCGGGTGAGGGGATGCTGCTTCAGGCCCTCGGCTAGCCGCAGGCCATCCACCCAGTGCAGCACCACGTCCAAGAGGATGGCCGTGGGTGGCCGCCGGGCCACCGCGCAGAAGAGGGCCAGCTCGTCGGCGAAGGACACCACCGTCGCTCCGGTGCTCTCCAGCAGTGCCGTGAGCGCCTCGCGTGCGTCCGGGTCGTCATCCACGACGTAGTAGAGGTCCGGCTCCAACTCCGGCACCACCGAGGGCACTGGCTCCACCGTGGTGCGCAGCCAGGAGCCCACCATCTCCTTGAGCCCCGCCCAGCGCGCGGCGCCCAGCAGCGCGATGGGCGTGGGGCCGCTCAGGCCCAGCACGCCGCCACCGAAGGAGCCACCCAGCGTCCGTCGCCCCTTCGCCTTGGCGAAGGCCTCCGGCGCTCGAGGCCCCGCTCGGCGCAGCCAGGTCATCGTCCGGGCTCCCGCGGCGGCGTCCTCCAGCATTTCGCCCAGGCCTTCGCGCACGTAGCGGCGCTCCAGGGGGCCCGTGTCCAGCCCGCCGTCGAGCAGCGCCACCGCCGCGCGGCTGCACGAAGCCAGTGTCTCCGACAATCCCACCTGGAGCGGGTGGCCGAAGGCCGCGGGCCCTACCGCGATCTGCCCCGGCGCCACCAGCGTCCGGCCCGGTCCGTAGGGCAGGCGGGTGGTCTCCAGGGCCGCCAGCTCGAAGCCTTCCTCCACCAGGCCGTCACGCGCGGCCATCATCAGCACCTGGCACAGGTCCGCGGGCGTCACCGCCGGCCCGAAGGCCAGCGCGTACACCGAGTTGGCGCCAGGCAGCAGGAACAGGCCATCGACCGTTGGCAGGGGCGCAATCCACAGCCGGGCCACCGGAGCCAGCTCCAGCCGAGGCGAAGCGTGGCGCAGGCGGGCCTGCACCGCCGGGATGGTGGGGGCAGGGCGGAAGCCCTTGAAGAAGGCGTCACCCATCAGCGGCCCGGCGCCCGAGGCCAGCGCCACCGCATGAAAGCGATCGCCACTGCCCTGGGCGCGCACCACCAGCGAGCCCGCGCCGCGCACGGAGGCGGGCGCATCCGGCGCGGGGGCCTGTCGCTCCACGCGCTCGACGTGGCGGGGAAGGAAGCGGGCGCCCTGGGCGCTGGCCGCGGTGGCGAGCACATCCCGCACCTGCTCCAGGCCGCCCAGCCCCTGGGGCCAGCCGTCCACCACCCAGAGGCCACCGGGCGTGGAGGCCAGCAGCTCGCGCCGGCTCTCGGCGATGATTTCAACGCCGCGCAGCTCATGGGCACGCCATTCGGAGGGGATGCGGCAGCCCAGCGCGGCCAGGCGTGAGCGGCATTCCGGCGTCAGCACCGCCGGCGGGGCGGTGCGCTCCTGTGTTCCTCCGGAGTAGACGCGCACGTCCAGCGCCAGCCCGCGAGCCCTCCCGTTGAAAAGGAGTGAGGCGGCAAGCCCCGCTCCGGCAATGCCGCCTCCCACCACCGCCACTCTTGAACCCGTCGCCAGTCTGTTCCCCAGCATCATCCGCGCCCTCGCTGCTGCCCCGCCGTTGCCTGCCTCACCGCGCCCCGTTCAGTGTCGCTGCGCCGGAGGCGAATTCGCGGGCCGGCCGAACACGACGACCCGATCCCGCCCCTCGCGCTTTGCCTCGTAGAGGGCCGCGTCCGCCGCCTTCATCAGCGACTCGGTGTCCTCGCGGGGCCCTTCGAAGGTATGGTCGGCGATGCCCACGCTCACACTCAGTCCGAAGGGGGCAGGGCGGCCGTCGCTCTTCTGGACGCCGACGCCGCGCAGCCCGGTGCGGATGCGCTCGGCGAAGACGGCTGCTTCCAACGCCGTCTGGTGCGGCAGCAGCGCGACGAACTCGTCTCCACCGAAGCGGGCCGCGAAGTCCGACTCACGCAGCTCGTGCTTCAACTGAGTGGCCAGCGCAAGAATCGCCCGGTTGCCCACGTCATGGCCCATGCCGTCGTTGATGGCCTTGAGGTGGTCCAGGTCGATGATGACGACGCTCAGCGGGTACTGGTAGCGCTGGGCCCGGCGGAACTCTTCTTCCATCCGGATGGTCAGCGCCCGGAAGTTGGCCAGCCCCGTGAGGCCGTCCGTCTGCGCCAGGATCTGCAGCCGGCGCTGCTGCTCGCTCTGGCGCAGCGCCCGGTCGATACGGGCCAGCAACTCCCGCGCGCTGGCCGGCTTGTGGATGAAGTCCACTGCGCCCATCTCCAGGCAGCGTTCCAGCGTGGCCTCGTCCGCGTCGCCCGTCAGGAAGATGACGGGCACGGCTTCCGTGCGCGACTCGCGCTGGAGCATCTCGAGGACCGCGAGCCCGTCTCCGCTGGGAAGGAACCTGTCCAGGAGGATGAGGTCCGGGCGGTGCTCCCGCGCCAGCTCCAGCCCCTCATCCGAATCCGGAGCGGCGAGCACATCGAAGCGTACGGCGAGCAGGTCAACGAGGCTCTCACGGACCTGTGCGTCATCTTCGATGATGAGCAGAAGGGACCGCTCGGAGGTCCGGCCGCGCCGTTCCATGCACCACTCCGCTTCACTCGGCTGCTGCGAAATGGCAGGCCGAAAGTCTCGGGTGCCACGCCCTTCCGTGTGCTCCCAACGCCCCTGCGCCCCACGCGCACCCGCCGCCGCCCGGTCCTGCAAGCACACCCCAACGCCCACAACCTTCACCCGAGACCTCCGGCTGCCAAGCCTGTCAGGCTTCGCGAGACGAGGCCTTTCCCCGTCACCCGTGAGCACGGTGCGGGAGCAAGCACCATGCCCTGTGGTGGGAGAGGGCAGTCAGAGTGTTTCCGGGCGGTTGCGCACCCTCTGCGTCGCCCTGTTGTACAGGGTCGGAAGACGTTGCAGCGCGCTGAGGGGCAAGCCGGTAGATATTCCCGTGCGCGGGCGGACGCTCGATGGCCGCGCGACGGGTCGCTAGCGTCGGGTGCTGAACTGCATGCGGCGGCCGCCCATGGGGGGCATGACCGGCGGCGGAGCCTCGAGCCCGAACTGCCACCACGTGGGCTCGTACGGCTTCATCTTCAGGCGCTTGTCGTTCTGGAGCTGGGCGAGGCTGCCCTTGAGCTTCTCGTCCTTGGGGTTCTGCTCTACGCCCCGGGCGAGCACGCGCAGCGCGCCGTCCTTGTCCTTGTTCTGCATCAGGCACCAGGCATAGGCCGCCCAGACAATGGACTCCTTCTTGCCGCTCTTCGTGGCGGACTCGAACGCCTTCTTCATGGCGTCGAAGTCCTTGCGCTGGAAGTGCAGGGCGCCTTCCATGGCCTTGGCCATGTAGTTGCGGCCGCTGCCCTTGCCGAAGGCGGCCTTGGCGCCCTCATGGTCCTTCACCATGTACTTCAGCATGCCGATCTGGGAGTGAAGCTCCGGACCGACCAGGAACTGCCACTTGTCGTAGACGAGCCCCTGTTCCAGCGTCTTCACCGCCCGGTCCACCCGCGACTGGGCGTCCTTCTGGCTGGTGGGCTGGGACTGGAGGTCCTTCTGGACCACCGTCATCAGCGACTGGACGCGGCTGGCCACCCGGCGAGCGAGCACGATGTAGGTGCCGACGAGGGCCAGGATTCCGGGGACGAGCCCCGCCCAGATGGAGAAGCCGGCCACCTTCACCAGGAGCGCGACGGCAATTCCCACACCGAGGGAGATGAGAAGGTTGTACATGGGGGGCCCCTCTTAGCGATGTGCGTGGATCACCGCAATCTTCGGATGCACTTGGTACCAAGTCGCGGTATACGTCTGCTCGTCGCGACAGCAGGGGGCCCTCTGTCGAAATTGGTAGACGAGGCGGACTCAAAATCCGCTGCGGCTGACCCCGCGTCCCGGTTCGAGTCCGGGGAGGGCCATCATCCGAAGGGCAGGACCGGCGAGGTGGTCTTCCGCTGGAAGCGCCCGGTCCTGGTAAAGGACAGGCTCCAGCAGGTAGGGGCGGCGGAGGTCCCCCGTTAATGAGGGTGTTGCTGGTCGAGGATGACGCGAGCCTGCGGGAAGGCATGGGCGAGCTCATCTCCGAGCTCGCGCAGGTCCACGCGGTCAGCACCGGGGAGGAAGCGGTCGCGGCCCTCGAGGCCGAGCGCTTCGTCCTGGTCATCAGTGATCTGCGCATCTCCGGAGGGGAGCTGGGCGGCCGGACGGTCGTCGAGGCTGCCCGGAAGCGCCATCAGGCGGTGGCCATTGTCAGCGCTGCGACGCCGGACGAGGTGATCCAGGCCGTCCAGCCCCAGGTGGCGGACGCCATGCTCCTCAAGCCGTTCCAGATCGACGACATCTACGCCCTGGTGGAGCGCTTCATTGCGCTGCGTCAGGACGTGGAGCGGCTGGCCACCCAGGGGCAGCGGCCTCTCGCGAGCGCTTGGTCGCCGCGGGGCGCCCACGTTCAGATCGCGCGGGAAGACGCGCTGAGGGCAATGTGGGTGTCCGTGGCGGCCGGCGGCGACTTCGGCTGGACGTTCCACCCGACACCCGCGGGTGTGGGGATTCAGGTGGTCGAAGGTGTACTCGAAGTGGATGACGCGTCGTACTCGGCGCCCGGATATTTCTTCCTGGGGGCCGGGCAGGCGCCTCGGATGCGCAGCCCGGAAGGCTGCCTGGTCGTGGCCGTGGGACTGAAAGGGCAGGGCTGAGGCACGTGGATTCCGTCTGGCCGGCAACGCCCGTAGACCCGGACCGCCTGGGTCGTCCGTCCCGTCGTGGTGCGACGGCGGCACTCGAAGCTCACATCGCGGTGCTTCGCGGCGAGCCTTTGAAGGCCGCGCTCGCCAACGCCTTGCGCGAGGCCAATGGCCTGGGCGGCCAGGAGCGGCGCTTCGCCGCCATGGCTGTGCGCGAACTGTCCCGGCACCAGCGCTTGCTGGACCTGGCGGCCCGGTTGCTGGGCCACACCATGGGCAAAGTGGGGCTGACGGAGGACCAGGCGCTGGTGCGCTACGCCCTCTGGCGCCGCATCTTCTGTGGTGAGGGTTGGGCCCGCATCGGTCCCGAGGTTCGGCTGCCCGGGCCCGTGCGTCCGCGCACCATCAAGGACGACCTGCTCCAGCGCGTGGTGGAACAGCCGCTGCCGGAGGCTCCGCTCCCGGAGTCCCAGCTGGAGCGGCTGGCCATTCGCTACTCGTTCCCCAACTGGTTGGTGCAGCGCCTAGCCCAGGTGTACCCGGAGGATGTGTTGGAAGGGCTGCTGGCGTCGCTCGATGAGGAGCCGTCGCTGCACTTCCGCGCGCGGCCCCCGGGGACCCGGGACGCGGTGCTGGCGGCGCTGAAGGAAGAGGGCGTCAACGCCGAACCGGTGGCCGCGGCGCCGGATGCTGTGCGGGTGACGGACTCCAGCCACCGCGTCTTCGAGACGCGGATGATGAAGTCCGGCCGGCTCCAGGTGCAGGACGTGGGCAGCCAGCTCATCTCCGAGATGTGCCGTCCCCGGGATGGCTCGCTGGAGGGCTTCACCGTGGCGGACGTGTGCGCCGGCGCGGGCGGCAAGACGCTGGCGTTGGCGGACTTCGTCGGGCCCCGGGGCAAGGTGCTGGCCGGGGACCGTTCGCGGCGTCGGCTGGCCGAGGCGCGTGAGCGCGTGCGCCACTTCTCTCTCCGGCAGGTCGCCTTTCCGCATCCGCTTCCGCTGTCCGACGCGGACGTCCTTCTGATCGATGCGCCGTGCAGCGGCACGGGCTCGCTGGCGCGCGAGCCGGATCAGAAGTGGAAGCTCACCGCTCAGGAAATCGCCAAGTACCAGGCCACGCAGTCAGAGTTGCTGGATGAGGTGTCATGCCAGGCGAAGCCGGGTGCACTCATCGTCTATGCGACCTGCTCGGTGATGCCGGAGGAGGACGAGGCGGTGGTGGAGGCCTTCCTCGCGAAGCATCCGGACTTCACGCTGGAGCCGGTCGAGGACGTACTTGGCGCGGAACGGGCGGCGCTCGCCGCGCAGGGGCCCTATTTGAAGGCGTTGCCTCCCAAGGTTCCCGGAGGAGGATTCTTCGCGGCCCGGCTGCGGAGGACAGGGGCGGGGCCGGGTTGACAGGCTCCGAGAGCGCACGCTACGCAATCGTTGATTTCTCAAGGAGTGTGACTGATTTGGCGGCCGACTCGAAGCAGTCCGAGGTGGTGAAGCAGATCAACGAGGCCTTCCAGGCGGCGCAGGACCGGTTGGCCCAGCTTCGCGAGGCCGTGGAGCGCAACACGGACCTGGCCCGGGCGAACGCTCGCACCACCGTGTTGAAGGATCAAAAGGAGAAGGCGCTCAAGGAACTGGGCGAAGCCGTCTGGCGTCAGGTCCAGAAGGGGCGGCTGGACCTTCCGGCGGGGTTCGGCGTCGCGCTCAAGGCGGTGGAAGCAGCGGAGCAGGCGGTTGAGGCCCACGCACGTGAGCTCACCGACCTCCTCCGGGAAGGGGAAGAAGTGGCGCAGCGGTTGAACGAACAAAAAAACGCTCCGAGGCCTCAAAGAGTTCTGGTGCCTGGAGCGAAGAAACGGTAGAAGGCACCCACTTCGCCGGTCGGGCCGCTCCCCAAAGCGGCTCAGCAGCAAAAGACGGGGCTATAGCTCAGCTGGGAGAGCGCTTGAATGGCATTCAAGAGGTCATCGGTTCGATCCCGATTAGCTCCACTCTGAAATGAAAAGGCCCGCCAGGGAAACTTGGCGGGCCTTTTGTTTTGAGGCGGTAGGCGGCACCTGCAGCAAAAGACGGGGCTATAGCTCAGCTGGGAGAGCGCTTGAATGGCATTCAAGAGGTCATCGGTTCGATCCCGATTAGCTCCACTCTGAAATGAAAAGGCCCGCCAGGGAAACTTGGCGGGCCTTTTTGCGCTGACTCCGGCGTTCGCCGCCGAGCCGATTACGCCTTGCCGGCGAAGATGGCCATCACGTCCTTGAGGAGCTTGATGGACTCGTCGTGCGGACGCTGGAAGGCGTTGCGGCCCATGATGGAGCCGAAGCCGCCGCCGGCGTTGATCTGCTTGATCTCCTCCAGCAGGGCGTCGGTGCCCTTGGCCTCGCCGCCGGAGAAGATGACGATGCGCTTGCCGTTGAAGGCGGAGCGGACGACCTCGCGGACGCGGTCCGCCAGCGTCTTGGTGGGGATGCCGGCCTTCTCGAAGGCCTTCTTCGCCTCGGCCTGCTCGATGTGGTCCTGCGGCGGCTTCACCTTGATGACGTGGGCGCCGAGCTGGGCGCTGATCTGCGCCGCGTACGCCACCACGTCGATGCCCGTCTCACCCTCCTTGGACAGGTTGCCGCGGGGGTAGGCCCAGAGAACGGTGGGCAGGCCGTAGGACTTGGCCTCGGCGATGATGTCGCGGAGGTCCTCGTACTGCTCGTTGCGCGCCCCGGAGCCCGGGTAGATGGTGTAGCCGACGGCGGTGCAGCCCAGGCGGACGGCGTCCTTCACGGAGCTCGTCACCGCGGACATGGGGTTGGGCACCTTGGCCAGGGTGTCGGAGTTGTTGACCTTGAGGATGAGGGGAATCTCACCCGCGTACCTGCCGGCCACCGCCTCCAGGAAGCCCAGCGGCGCTGCATAGGCGTTGCAGCCCGACTCGATGGCCAGGTTGATGTGGTAGTCCGGGTCATAGCCGGCGGGGTTCGGACCGAAGGAGCGGGCCGGGCCGTGCTCGAAGCCCTGATCCACCGGGAGGATGACGAGCTTGCCCGTGCCGGCCAGCGTGCCGCTGTTCAGCAGCCGGGCCAGGTTGGTCAGCGTGCCGGGGTTGTCGGACGGGTACCACGACAGGATCTGCTTGACGCGATCGGTATGGGGCATGTGTGGGGATCCTCTGTCTCGGGAACAGGGCGCAATCTGCTGCATGCGCCACGTCCTACCAACTCCTTTTCGCGCGCGAGTGTCACGGGTTCCACGACAGTGCACATCCCCCGTGCCCTTCGGCGCGGCCGCCCACAATCTCCGGCCGGTGCCATGGGACGCACAACACCGGTGACGGCCCGCTGCCGAACGGACATGCTGCGCCGCCGTGGGGTTCTCGGCTATGGGGAGCAACACAAGGCGGGTTGATGCGCAGACACCTGGATCATGGCGTGACAGTGGCGCTGATGCTCGCGGCGGGCGTAGCCGGAGCGCAGCTCACCCCCGGTTCGGTCGGGACGGGGAGCAGCCCTTCAACCGGCACCGGAAGCACGCCGGCCCCCTCCACGCCCGGCGCTACGCCAGCGCCGGCGACGCCGGACCTGGGGACGCCGGGTTCCGACGCGCCGACGACGGTGCCTGGCACTGGGGAACCAGGAGGGACGCGGCCCACGCCGCGCGTGGGAACCGGGGGGCGGGAGCTGCCGCCGAGTCCGCCGGGCATTGCTCCCAGCTCGATTGAGGAGACGCCGGGTTCCTCCCGGCGGGGGCAGGCCATTTCACCCGCGCCAGCCCTGGAACCCTCCGCCGAGGCGGAGCAGGTGAAGGAGGGCGTGACGGCTGCGCCGGACTCGGAGGAGAAACCCGCGCGGCGGGAGCCGCTGACGCTGGCGCAGCTGGTGACGCGGGCTCGCGAAGCGGACTCCCGGGTGGAGGAGGCGACGGCGGAGCTGCGCAAGTTCCAGGCGCTCTACCAACAGGCGCGGTGGGCCTGGTTCCCCAAGTTCGAAATCACCGTGGGCGCGGGAGGCCCCACGCCCGAGGCCCGCAACGACGGCCTGGGTGGACCGCCCACCACGGAGGCCACGTATAAAGGCGACCTGAACTTCGGCCGCGTCGGCGTGACGATGTTCTCCACCGGCAACGCGGTGCTGCCGCTCTACACCTTCGGCAAGCTGACGGCGCTGGAGAAGGCGGGCGCGCAGGGGCCGGTGCTGGGGGCCGCGCTCCGCGAGCGCACGCGCAACGAGGTCGGCTTCCAGGCCGCGCAGGCGTACTTCGGCTACCAGCTGGCGCGGAACGGGCTTCAGCAGATTGAAGAGGTCTCGAAGCGGTTGGAGGACGCTGGCCAGCGCATCGATCGGCTGCTCAAGGAGGACTCCGCCCAGGTGTCCGCGGTGGATTCGTACAAGGTCCGCTTCTTCCGGCAGATTGTCGAAGCGCGCAAGGCGGAGGCCTTGCAGGGGCGTCAGTTCGCGCTCGCCGCCATCGGCCTGCTGGCGAACGTAGGGCCCGAAGACACCGTGACGGTGGTGGAAGAAGACCTGGAGCTCGAAGAGGACGTGCCGGTGCCCAGCCTGGAGCAGGCCCTGGTGCGCGCGGAGCAGTCCCGTCCGGAATTGACGGCCGTCGCCGCCGGCATCGCCGCTCGCGAGCAGGAGGTCTTCATCCGCGAGCGCAGCTACTACCCGGACCTGGGTCTGGCCGGCTTCTATGATGTGCGCTTCACCACCAGCACCACGCGGCAGCGCACGCCCTTCGCGTTTGATCCGTTCAACGACCGCACCGGGGGCGTGGGCCTGGTGATGCGGGGGACGTTCGACATTCCCATCAAGGACGCCCAGCTCGAGCAGGCCCGTGCGGAGCTGGACAAGCTGCGCGCGCAGGAGAAGCAGATTCGCGCGGGCATCCGCCTGGAGGTCTCCAAGGTGCACGGCGAGCTGGTGGCCGCCTGGAGTCGCGCCCGGGCCTTTGGCGAGGCGGAGCGGAGTGCCCGCCGGTGGGTGACGGCCGCCTTCACCGCGTTCGACCTGGGGACCGGTGACACACGTGACCTGGTGGACGCTTTCACGGCCTATGCCCAGGCTTCAGGTGACAAAGGCAAGAGCTGGCACGACGTTCGGGTAGGTATGGCCGCCCTCGCGCGGGTAACCGGGGCGCCGCTGGCTCCGGGTGAATAACCATGCGCTCACTACAGTCTTTCCTGCCGTCCCTTCATCACTCGGAGCCCATTGAATGATTGCTTCCCTGCTTGCCGCCACCTTGCTTGCCGCAGCGCCCGGCCCACTGACGGTTGTCCAATCCGGGAATGCGGACGTGCAGAAGGCCGCCAACGCGCCCGGTGCCACCGCGCAGTCGCTGGCCAGCGTCGTGGAGAAGTTCGTCGACTTCGAGGAGCTGGCGAAGCGTGCGCTGGGTGACAAGACCTGGGCCGGCCTCAAGCCCGCCCAGCGCAAGGAGTTCACCGAGACGATGACGGGCCTGCTGCGCGCGTCCTATGCCCAGAAGGCCCTGGGGCAGGCGCAAGCCCAGGTGAAGTACGGCGAGGAGGGCATCGACGGTAACGAGGCCTCCGTGGGCACCACGGTGACGGTGAAGAAGGACGCGATCCCCGTCGAGTACCGCCTGTACCGCACGTCGGCGACCGGGGCGTGGCGCATCTACGACGTCATCACCGACGAAGTGTCCCTGGTGGACACGTACAAGGGGCAGTTCCGCAAGCTGCTCGCCGACAAGGGCTTCGACGGCCTGCTGTCCACGCTGAAGAGCAAGCGGACGCAGTTGGAGACGGAGAACGCGGCGTCGGCGGAGAAGAGCGCGGGGCAGACCGCGGTCCCCTGACGCCCAGCGCGGTCCGCGTCACGTGTCCAGGCCGAGGTGCCCTCGAGGGTGCCTCGGCCTTCGTCTTTTCAGCGCCCGCCCGCCTCGCGGTATGCGGCCAAGGTGCCGGCCAGGCCCTGGGCCAGGGGGATGGTGGGCAGGAAGCCCAGCTCCCGACTCGCGCGCTCGGTGGAGCATGTCCACGCGGGGCACCGCATCTCCCGCACCTTGTCCCGGTTGAGGATGGGCACCGTGCCGCGCAGGCGGGCCACGGCTTCCGAGCCCAGCCCCACCATGTAGCTGACCGTCTGCGGCACGGGCAGCACGGCGGGCCGGCCCTTGCCGAGCGCCCCGGCCATGGCCGTGCAGACATCCTCCCAGGAGTGCTCCACGCCGTCGGATACGGCGTACACGCCGCGCGCCGGGTCTTCCTTCGACACCGTGGGGCCGCGATCCACGGCCGCGAGCAGGGCGGTGCAGAGGTCATCCACGTGGATGAGCGAGTAGCGCTTGGGCCCGAAGCCGCTCTTCAGCGCCAGCCCCAGCTTCGCCATGGGCAGCAGCGACGGGAGGAACTCCACGTCACCGGGCCCGTAGACGATGGGCGGCCGGACGATGACGGACGGAACCCGGTCCGCGAACGCCCGCACCGCCTCCTCGCCGCCCAGCTTGCTGCGGCCGTAGATGGACACGGGCGCGGGCGGGTCCTCCTCGCGGCGCGGGCGCTCCGGCGTGGACGGGCCGGCGGCGGCCAGCGACGAGCAGTACACCAGCCGGGGAGGGTGGGGCAGGGCGGCCATGGCCTCCACCAGGCGGCGGGTACCCTTCGCGTTGCCCTCGATGTAGCCCTCGGGCTCGCGGGACTTGGTGACGCCTGCAAGGTGCAGCACGCAGTCCACGTCGCGCACGGCTTCGGCCAGTCCCGCGCCTGTCGTCAGGTCCGCCACCACGAAGCGGGCGCCCAGTTCCTCCAGGGGCCCACGGCGCGAGCTGGCGCGCACCATGAGGGTCAGCGTGTCGCCACGCTCCACGATGCGGCGCGCGAGCCGCTGGCCAATGAACCCGGTGCCGCCAGTGAGCAGGAATCGCAAGGAAGACTCCTCGGAGTCGGGCTGTGGTCAGAGCGCGCGCGTGTAGACGCGGTACGTCTTGGAGCGCTGGGCGCCCATGGACTCGATGGCGCGGTTGACCAGGTGGTTGTCCTCGAGCGTCCAGGAGATCTCCCCGCCCACGTAGCCCAGCCGCTTCGCCGTGCGCAGGGTGTCCAGGTACAGGATGGCGTCCAGGCCGCGGCGCCGGTAGCCCTCCTTGATGCCGAGGATGATGAGGCGCAGCCGGTTGATGCGGCGTGAGGCCAGCGCCAGCTTCACCAGGCCGATGGGCAGGCCGAACGTGGTGAGCCGCCCGTTGGCCGCGCGGATGGCCTGGTTGGCATCCGGCACTGTCAGGGAGAATGCCACCGGCTCGCCCTGGACCTCCGCCATGAGCGCGAGCTCCGGTCGGACGACCGTCTTGAGCTCCTTGGCCAGGTGGTCGAACTCCGCGTCGGTGAAGGGCACGAAGCCCCAGTTCTTCTCCCACGCCGAGTTGTAGATGTCGCGGATGCGCTTCACCTCGGCGTCCAGGTCCTTCATGTTGACCGGACGCACGACGACGCCGTCGCGCACGCGAATCTTCTCCGCGATTCGCACCACCTTCTCCGGCGGCTGCGCGGACGATGACAGCTCGTAGGCGTACAGGTCCTTGGCCTTCGTCAGGCCACAGGCCTCCAGCAGCGCCGCGTAGTAGGGCGGGTTGTGCGGCATCATCACCGCGGGCGGCGTATCGAAGCCGTCGATGAGCAGGCCCCAGTCCTGGTTGGAGGACAGGTTGGCGGGCCCCAGCATGGCGTCCATGCCCCGCAGACGCAGCCAGGTCGCGGCGGACTCCAGCAGGGTCCGGGCGACGCCCGCGTCATTCACGCACTCGAAGAGACCGAAGAAGCCCTCCTTCGTACCGTGAATCTCCATGTGCCGCGGATTGCGGATGGCGGCGATGCGGCCCACGACGTCCGGGCCGCGCCGGGCGAGGAACAGCTCCAGCTCGCCGTACTCGAAGAAGGGGTTCTTCTTCGGGTCCAGGAAGTCCCGGCGCTCCATCTCCAGCGGAGGAACCCAGTGCGGGTCGCTCCTGTAGAGGGCGTAGGGGAGGCGGATGAACTGCATCCGCTCCGCTTCGCCGCGGACAGGGGTCACCTGCACATCCGAGGGCATGGACGAGGACGCGCGGGTCGGCTCGGCGTGGAGGGCCATGGGCGGTTCAGTTCCGGTCGGAGTGGGCGCCGTTGCGCATGAAGAAGTGAGCGCCCTTCTCCAGCAACAAGCCCGGCAGCTCGCCTCGCTTCTCCCACAGCTTCATCGGCGCGTTGCCCAGCTTCCGCAGGTCCTCCGGCTGGAGGTTGGCCGCGCGCCACGTGAGCTGCTCCACCGCGTCGAACAGGCGTCCGGCCACCTCGCGCGACGACATGCGCGACAGCTGGTCCAGGGTGATGCCGCCCTTGTCCGCCAGCAGGCCGTTCGAGCCCGCGGCCCACTTCTCGCTCGCGCGGTTGGACAGGATGCGGGTGCCCGGGCGGGCAATCTGCACCGGCTCGTAGATGGAGGGGCGCGTCTCCGGAATCACGCCCAGCTTCCGGCCAATGGTCTCGAAGGTGTCGAGCACGCGGTCCAGTTGCGCGTCCGTGTGCGTGGCCATGTACGAGGTGCGGATGAGCGCGTGGCCCGGCTCCACCGCCGGCGGAATCACCGGGTTGGCGAAGACGCCGGCCTCATGCAGCGCGCGCCAGAATCGGAAGCACTTCACCTGGTCGCCGATGTGCACCGGCACCACCGGCGTCACCGACACACCCGTGTCGAAGCCCATGGCGCGGAAGCCGTTGTGCATCTTCTCCGCGATGTCCAGCAGGCGGGCGCGGCGCTCCGGCTCCGCTTCGATGATCTCCAGCGCCTTGAGCGCCGCGGCGATGGAGCCCGGCGTCATGGACGCGGAGAAGATGACCGAGCGCGCCTTGTGGCGGATGTAGTTGATGACCTCGAAGGGACCGGCCAGCACGCCGCCCAGCGACGCGAAGCTCTTGGAGAAGGTCCCCATGACGAGGTCCGTCTCCTTCTCCAGGTCGAAGTACTCGGAGGTGCCCCGGCCCAGCGTGCCCAGCACGCCCATGGCGTGCGCGTCATCCGTCATCACCCGCGCGTTGTAGTGCTTCGCCAGCTCCACGATGCGGGGCAGGTTGCAGATGTCGCCCTCCATGGAGAAGACGCCGTCGGTGACGATGATCTTGCCCGCGTCCGGATCCGCCTGGGACAGCAGTTGCTCCAGGTGGTCCATGTCGTTGTGGCGGAACTTGCGCTCGGTGGCGAAGGACAGGCGGATGCCGTCCACCAGCGACGCGTGGTTCTGCCGGTCGCTGAAGACGATGTCGTGCCGGCCCAGGATGGACGCCAGCGCCAGGTTCGTCTGGAAGCCCGTGGAGATGACGATGGCGGACTCGCGGTTGAGGAACTTCGCCAGCCGCGCTTCCAGCTCCTCGTGCAGCGCCAGTGTGCCATTGAGCAGTCGCGAGCCGGAGCTGGTGGTACCGAACTTCTCCGTCGCCTTGATGGCCGCTTCCTTCACGCGCGGATCGGCGGACAGGCCCAGGTAGTTGTTGGACCCGACCATGATGACGCGCTTGCCTTCGATCTCCACCTCGGTGGCACCGTGCGACGCTTCGATGGCACGGAAGTACGGATAGAGACCTGTAGCCTTCGCGATACGGTAGTCCTTCCAGTTACGGCACTTGTCGAAGACGTCGCTCATGGGTGATCGGTCTTTCTCTCAGGCTGCGTCGGGAGGCATGGACCGGCCCGGGAGCCTGGGGCTCTCCAGTCGCGACTCCCCCGATTGAAGGAACGTTCCGCATCGGGGATTTCTGCGTCCGGCGGCCTCCCACGGGGGACGCGTGGCCGTGAATAAAGAGGGAGCGCGGCAGTGTCAAGGCAAGCCCCGCGCCGTCCATCCCGCTGTCACCACCCGTATCCGGGCTCGCCTTGACAGCACTGAGACTTTGATGGCACCCCGCCGTCTGACACACGGTGTTCTCCAGTCGATACTGGAGCGCATGGTGTGCATTGGGCTGCACACCTGCTGTCGGCGTGACGCGCCTGGAAGCCTTCCGCTTCACCCGCTGTTCAAGGAAGCCGCTGACTGGCCGGGAATTTGCTCGGTCGCCGGTCCCCGAGGAGTCGACGTTGGCCAGGTCTCAACGGTGGTTCGAAGGCTTCATCCAGGTCGCGGTCTCGCGCCCCTGGCAGGTGTTGCTCGTGTTTTCGCTGCTCGCGCTGGGCGGCATGGCGCTGGCGTCGCGCTTGGAGTTCCGCGGGTCGTTCGTGGAGTTGCTCCCTCAGGGATCCCAAGAAGTGCGGGATCTGACACGCGTGTCAGAGAAGGCAGGCGGGGACGGCTACCTGGTCCTCGTGGCAAAGGGAGACACTCCGGAGCGCCTGGAGGCATACGCGGCCGAATTACAGACGCAATTAGAAGCGATGCCCGAGGTCCGCTATGTCGAGCACCGCTATGACGTGGACTTCTTCCGTCGAAATGCGCTGCTGTTATTGCCCATCGAGAAACTCGCCGCGTTGCGCCAGGACCTGACGGCGCGTGTGCGTTACGAGCGGCAACGCGCCAACCCGTTCTTCTTCGATTTGGGGGGCACGCCGGAGCCGCCGGACTTCGAGGCCATCGCGAAGAAGTACGCGCCGGACGCACCCATGCGCGCGACGTTGGCCAGCGCGGACGGCACTGAAGTTTATTTGATGATCAAGCCGTCCGGGACGGCCGGGGATTTGGGGTTCGCGCGGCGCTTCGTGGACCAGGCCATGGGCACCGGACGCACGCTCGCGGCGCAGCGCTATCCGGCCGTGACGCTGCAGGCCACGGGCAACTTCCAGGGGCGCATCGAAGAGGACGCGGTGATGCGCGGCGACCTGTCGCGCGCCGGCACGCTGTCGGCGCTCATCGCGGTGGGACTCATCCTGCTCGCCACGCGGCGCGTCGCGGCGCTGGCCGTGGTCGGCATCCCCGTCATGGTGGGCGTGGTGTTGACGTTCGCGGCGGCGCAGCTCGCCATTGGCCACCTCAACATCGTGACGGGGTTCCTCGTCGCCATCTTGATTGGCCTGGGCATCGAGTACGGCGTCCACCTGTGCATGCGGTACTGGGAGGAGCGGCGCGCGCGTCCAGCCCGCGAGGCCATCGTCACGGCGGTGCGCGGCACCTTCAGCGGCGCGGTGACGTCCGCGGTGACGAACGCGGCGGCGTTCTTCGTGCTGCTGCTGGCCCAGTTCCAGGCCTTCAACCAGTTCGGCCTGCTGGCGGGCCTGGGCGTGCTGCTGGCCGTGCTGGCGACGTATGCGATGGCGCCCTCGCTGCTGGCCATCGCGGAGCGGCTGCGTCCGGCCCGCGTGGACGTGGCGGCCGAAGCCACCGCGTCCCAGGTGTCCCAGCCGGAGCGGGCGTGGCGGCGCTGGCCCACGGGCGCCATCGCCGCGCTGGCGCTCGCGGTGGTGGGCTTCGCCGCGTTCTCCGTCTCCGTGGCGCCCCAGCTGGGCTTCGAGACGGACATGCGCAAGCTCAAGGGCGAGTCTCCGGCATCGCGCCTGGACGACCGCGTCACCGAACAGCTGGGCCAGCCCCTCAACCCGGCCATCTTCCTGGTGGATGACGTGGCGCAGGCGGCGCAGGTGGAGGCCGTCATCGCGGAGGTGAAGCAGCGCAACGGCGCGGACTCCGCCATCCTCGACTCCGCGTCCCTCAATGACTTGCTGCCGTCCGACGTCGAGCGCCGGGAGGGGGAGCTGTCGGCTTTGCGCGAGGCCTTCCAAGGTCTGGAGGACCTGCCCGCGGAGCTTCGCGAGGACGCGCGGCTCCAGGAGTTCCAGCGGATGCTGGAGGCGAAGCCCTACGGCCTGGAGGCGTTGCCGGTGGAGGTGCGCCGGCGCTTCGAGGCCACGGACGGGAAGGGCACCTTCCTGCTCCTGTTCCCCTCCGTCTCCAACTCCGACACCGAGGAGCTGCGGCGCTGGGCCACGCAGATCGACCAGGTGGTGGAGGGCGTGAAGGCGCGCGGCATCGACATGGCCGTGCTGGACAGCAACCGCATCGCGGCGCGCATCTTCGCGCTGGTGAGCGCGGACGGGCCGCTCATCCTGTGGTCCGCCGCCGCGGTGGTGTTCGTCGTCATCCTGGTGAGCCTGCGCAGCTTCAAGCGCGCGTTGCTCGTCACCGGGCCGCTGTTCCTGGGCATGACGTGCCTGGCGGGTGGCATGTACCTCTTCGACGTCCAGCTCAACTTCATCAACGCGGTGGTCCTGCCGAACCTGCTGGCCATCGCCGTGGACAACTCAGTGCATCTCTTCCACCGGTACGAGGAAGAGGGGCCCGGCTCGCTCGGCAAGGTGGTGCGCCACACGGGGCTGGCGGCCGTGGTGGCCACGCTGTCCAACGCGGCCGGGTATGGCGCGCTGCTGGTCGCCAACCACCAGGGCCTGCGGAGTATTGGTCAGATTGCGCTGCTGGGGGTCATGTGCACCTTCTTGGGGACCACGGTCTTCTTCCCCGCGCTGCTCGCCTTGCTGGAGCGGTGGAAGGGGCGCGAGAATGTGGTGGCGGGGAAGGGAGCGGTCGTTCAGAGCCTCGAACTCGGCGATTCTGGCGCGCAAGACGCGCCGCCGGGGGAGCGTAAGTCGGCGTGAGTTCCTGGGTTTCCCAAAGCGTTCGCGGTGAGGCGGTGCGCGTCCAGCTCACCCCCGTGGACCTCATCATCGTCGTGTCGTGCGCGTTGGCTTCGCTGCTCCTGCTGGGGCCGGGCCGGTGGGCGCCGGATGCGCTGCGTTGCGCGGGATTGTTCGCGGTGGTGGGCGTGGGGCCGCTCGTCCTCCGTACGCTGGCCGCATCGTTCCCGGGGCACCGGTGGATCCATGTCCTCGCGGACTGGTGGCTGCTGCCCACGGCGGTGATGACGCACGGCTGGCTGTCTCCCGTGGTGGACACGGTGAACCCCCTCCTCAAGGACGCGCAGTTGGTGGCGGCCGACCAGCGGCTCTTCGGCATGCAGGCGGCGGTGGTGCTGTCGCGCGTCGTCCCGGCGTGGCTCAACGACATCCTGTTGGTCTGCTACTACGGCCACTTCATCTGGGCGCTGGTGATGGGGTTGGTACTCTACCGGCGCCCGGGCGGCGCGGAGTACGACGAGTACCTCACCGCCCTGGGGCTGCTCTTCTTCCTCAACTACGCGGCCTACGCGCTGGTGCCGGCGGTGGGGCCTCGCTACTTCCTGGTCGACGCGTTCGATGGGCCGCTTCAGGGCTCGCTGGCGCCGCTGCTGGATTCACTCATGCGCAAGCCGCTGTTCGCGCGTGACTGCTTCCCGTCGGGACACACTGGCGCCACGCTGCTGGTGCTGTACTACGCGTGGCGGTTCTCCCGCCGTGTCTTCTGGGTGATGTTGCTCCCGGGCCTGGGGCTCATCGCGGCCACCCTGGTGGGCCGTTTCCACTACGCCACGGACCTGCTCTGCGCGGTGCCCATGGTCATGGTGGTGACGGGGCTGGCGCTGGGCGTCTCCCGGGCGGCCCGCCATCGCGAAGTGGTGAAGGACGCGCGTTCCGTGCCGGTGGACGCTATCGTCAGGCCCTGAGCGCCCGGACGGTTCGCGGCGCGAGGAGCCGACGTCCATGTCCAGGCCCATAGCCGCGCAGCGAGTCACCCGGTTCGCCACCACCGTCTTCTCCGAGTTCAGCGCCCTGGCCGCCCGCCATGGCGCGGTGAACCTGGGGCAGGGGTTCCCGGACTTCGACGGACCGGCGGCCATCAAGGAAGCGGCGCAGCGCGCCATCCGCGACGGGGGCAACCAGTACGCCATGGGCGCGGGCGCCCGGGAGCTGCGCGTGGCCATCGCCGAGCACTCGGCGCGCTTCTACGGCCAGACGGTGGACCCGGACACCATGGTGACGGTGACGAGCGGCGCCACCGAGGCCATCCTCGACACGCTGCTGGGGCTGGTGGACCCGGGCGACGAGGTGGTGGCCTTCGAGCCCTTCTACGACTCCTACGACGCCAACATCACCTTCGTGGGGGCCACCGCGCGCTTCGTGCCGCTGCGCCCGCCGGACGCGGACCACGCGCAGTGGTGGTTCGACCGGGACGAGGTCCGCGCCGCCTTCAACCCGCGCACCCGGTTGCTCATCCTCAACACGCCGCACAACCCGACGGGGAAGGTGTTCACCCGCGATGAATTGACGTTCCTGGGCGAGCTGTGCGCCGAGTTCGACGTGAAGGTCCTCTCCGACGAGGTGTACGAGCACCTCGTCTTCGAGCCCGCACGCCACCTGCGTCCGGCCACGCTGCCTGGGCTGGCCGAGCGCACCGTGACGGTGAGCAGCGGCGGGAAGACGTTCAGCCTCACCGGCTGGAAGGTGGGCTGGGTCATCGCGCCGCCGCCGCTGCGGGACGCGGTGCAGCGGGCCCACCAGTTCGTGACCTTCGCCACCGCCGCGCCGCTGCAGGCCGCCATGGCGGAGGCGCTGCGGTTGCCGGACGCGTACTTCACGGAGCTGACGGCGTCCTACGCGGCGAAGCGGGAGCGGCTGCTCACCGGGCTGCGCGAGGCCGGGCTGACGGCGTTCGCCCCGGAGGGCAGCTACTTCATCCTCGCGGACATCACGCGCCAGGGCTTCGCCGATGACGTGGCCTTCTGCCGCCACCTGGTGTCCGAGGTGGGCGTGGCGGCCATTCCGCCCAGCGTCTTCTATGGCCCGGCGCACCGGCACCTGGGGCAGGGGCTGGCCCGCTTCGCCTTCTGCAAGACGGAGGCGGTGCTGGACGAAGCCGTGCGCCGCCTGCGCGCGGGCCTGTCATCGCGATGAGCTTCTTCGGAGAGCTCTACCTTCGCAGCACGCTGCCGTTCCTGTCGGAGGCCGTCACCGCGCGTGAGGTGGACTACCTGGCCCGAGCCTTCGCGGACGTGGCGGGGCCGGCGCCGGTGGTGGACCTGGGGTGCGGCCATGGCCGCCACGCGGCGCGGCTGAACGCGGTGGGGCCTCTGGCGGGGCGCGTCATCGGGCTGGAGTTGGACGCACTGTCGTTGGCCATGCGGCGCCCGGGCTTCCCGGCGATCCAGGGGGACCTGCGGGCCCTGCCGTTTCGCGAGGCGTCCCTGGCGGGGGCCTACGCGTGGTACTCGACGCTGGCCGCCTTCACGGATGGCGAGCACATGCACATCCTCCGCGAGGTCGCGCGCGTGCTGCGGCCAGGAGGACGGTGGGTGTTCCAGACGGTGCCGTTCGAGCGACTGGCGGCGTCCCCCCGGGCGGCCTTCCGCGAGACGCTGCCGGATGGAAGCGCCCTGGAGGAGGAGAGCTGCTTCGACGCCTCGACGGGGCGGGACGAGGGACGTCGGACGCTGACCTCCCCGGAGGGTCGATGCCTGCGCGCATCATATTCCCTTCGTTACTATCCCCTTGCGGATTGGGTGAGGCTGTTGGAAAGCACGGGATTTTCCGTCGTCTGGGTGCACGGTGGCCTGGCGGGTGGGCCGCTGGACGCGCAGTCAACCGACCTGATCGTGGGAGCGGAGCGGCGCCATGGCTGAGATGCAGGAACACTCCAGGGCGAGGTTGGGCTGGCTGGGCCAGTTGCCCAAGCAGGTCGACGTCTATGAAGTCGGTCCCCGGGACGGCTTGCAGAACGAGCTGCGCACGCTGCCCACGCGGGACAAGGCGCGCCTCATCAACGCACTGGTGGCCGCGGGGGAGAAGCGCATCGAGGTGACGTCGTTCGTGTCACCCAAGTGGATTCCCCAGCTCGCGGACGCCGAGGAGCTGCTGCGGCTGGTGGGCCGTCGCGACGGCGTCGTGTTCTCCGCGCTAGTGCCCAACCTCAAGGGCCTGGAGCGAGCGAAGGAGGCGGGCCTGGAGGAGGCCGCCGTCTTCATCTCCGCCTCCGAGGCGCACTCGAAGAAGAACATCAACAAGAGCATCGCCGAGGCCGTGGTGGGCGCGCGCGAGGTGACGGCCTCCGCGCTCCAGGCGGGCATGCGCGTGCGCGGCTACCTGTCCACCGTGTGGGGCTGCCCCTACGAAGGCGACGTTCCGGTGGAGCGCGTGGTGGACATCTGCCGGCAGCTCGTGGACGCGGGCATCTACCAGCTCAGCCTGGGAGACACGATTGGCATCGGCACGCCGCGCCAGACGGAGGTCCTCCTGGAGGCGCTGCTGAAGCACATCCCCGTGGAGAAGCTGGCGCTGCACCTACACGACACGCGCGGCACCGCGCTGGCGAATGCGCTGGTGGGCCTGTCCGCGGGCGTGACGACCTTCGACGCCAGCATTGGCGGCCTGGGCGGGTGCCCCTACGCCCCGGGAGCGGCGGGGAACCTGGCCACCGAGGACGCCGTCTTCATGCTCCACGGCATGGGCGTGGACACCGGCATCAACCTGGACCGGCTGGTGGAGGCTGGGGAGATTGCCCAGGAGCTGATCGGCCGGAAGCTGGCGGGCAAGTACCTCCAGGCCGCGCTGGGCGAGCGTGAGAAGAAAGCCGCCCGCCGGGCCCAGACGTGAGCGGGCCCTACCCAGTGCCGAGGTCATGAAGTCCCCGGCAATCCTGAATTCCAAGTGTCATTGAAAAATTCTGTTCTGACTTACGTTTCGAGGTGGTGAGCGGGTAGGGTGAGGTTGTTTTGACCCCATTTGCTACCTCAACGGGAAGTGCCGGATGAACGTCTCGCTCGATGCCGACGTCCTCGCGAGACGTTCACAATCGCTGTTCGACGCCCACCAGGTGGCGCTGAGCCACCGCACGGACCGGATGTTCGCCGTGCTGATGGGCCTCCAGTGGGTCGCCGGGCTGGTGGTGGCCCTGGCGCTGTCTCCCTGGACGTGGAGCGGGACGTCCAGTCAGGTCCACCCGCACGTCTGGGCGGCGGCCGGCCTGGGAGCCCTCCTGGCGAGCCTGCCGGTGGCCATGGCGTGGGCGTTGCCGGGTCGGGAGGCCACGCGGTTCGTCATCGCCACGGCGCAGGCGTTGGTGTCCGGGCTGCTCATCCATCTGACGGACGGGCGCATCGAGACGCACTTCCACATCTTCGGCTCCCTGGCGCTGCTGGCCATGTACCGGGACGCGCGGGTGCTGTTCCTCTATTCGGCGCTGGTGGCGGCGGACCACCTGCTTCGCGGCATGTACTGGCCCCTGTCCATCTTCGGCGTGGAGTCCGCCAGTGCCTGGCGCGCGTGGGAGCACATCGGCTGGGTGGTGTTCGAAAACGTGTTCCTCCTGATTGGCGGGCGAGGCGCGGTGAAGGATGCCCGGGCGCTGGCGGCGCGACAGGCCTGGTTGGAGTTGTCTCAAGGAGAGGTTCGCACGCGCGTGGTGGAGCCGCTGGTGGACTCGGCGCGGGCGCTGACGGAGGCGACCCATTCGCTGGTGTCGAGCACGGATGACCAGCGCGCGATGCTGTCGCGCCAGTCCGCGGCGCTCACGGATACGCAGGTGGCGACGAACGAGATGCAGCGGGCGTCTTCCACGGCCTCTCGTCAGGCGGATGCCATCCTCGCCTCCACACTCCAGGCGGGGGACGTAGGGGCTGACGCCGAGGCCATGCTGGGCCAGAGCATGGAGGGCCTGGAGGCCATCCGCGCACAGGTGATGGAGATGGCCGGGCTCCTGCGTGGATTGGACGGCCAGGCGCGGCAGATCTCGAGCGTCACCCTGGCGGTGAAGGACCTGGCGGACCAGTCCCACATGGTGGCGGTGAACGCGGCCATCGAGGCGGCGCGCGCCGGGGCGCACGGCAAGGGCTTCGCGGTGGTTGCCACGGAGATGCGGCGGCTCGCGCAGCAGTCCGTCCGGGCGGCGGGGCAGGTGAGCGGCATCCTGGACGCCGTGCACCAGTCGCTCCATCACGTCGTGGAGCTCTCCCTGAAGGGGGCGGATCGGATGGCGCGGGACATCGAGGTGGTGCGCGCGTCAGGAGAGCGCCTGCGGGGCCTGTCCACCGTGCTGCGCACCAGCACGGAGGGCGTGCAGCAGATTTCAGTGGCGGTGGCGCGACAGGCCGCGGGCGTGGCGCGGATCTCCGGCGCGGTGGATGAGCTGTCCGCGATGATGGAGCAGACGCTGGGGCGTGTCGAACAGACGACCACCGCCGCCCAGACGCTTCGCGTGGTGACGGGCCGTGTCCACGGCGTCATCGACACCTATCAAGGCACCAGGACGGATGAGGTGCCGCCAGCGAACGATGTGGGCCGGGTGATTGCGTTCAGACGGGACGCGTAAGCGGGCGTCCGCCGCGTGAGAGGTTGCCGGCCGGGGCGCGCGGTGTCGATGACGCCCCGGAGCCCGCCCCTTCGCCTCAGCGCCCGTCGAGCATGGACTCCAGCCGGTCCTGAAGTCCGAGGTGGGCGGCTGCGCTCACCAGCATCCGCCGCTCCTTGCGGTCGATGCGGCCGTCCACCAGCGCCATCTCCACGATGTTGCGCAGGAACACCTCCGCTTCGGGGCTGCCCTTCGCCACGAGGCGGTCGAAGAGCTGTGGCCCCATGCTCAGCGCCAGCTCCACGTTGTCCCACACCACGCCCCAGCGCTCCGAGCACAGCTTCAGCAGCTTGCGCTCCGCGGACGTCACCTCGCCGTCGGCGGCGGCGATGGCGGCCATCATGTACAGCAGGCGCTGCCGCTCCTGGACGTCCATCACCGCGTCCTCGGGCCGCGGCGTGTGGCCATGGCCACCCATGCGCTGTTGCGACGCGGCCTGGCGTGGAGGGAGGGCTCGGAACCGCGCGTCCTCGTCCGCGTTCCACGCCTCGAACGTGCGCGCCGCCGCGAGCACCCAATCCCGCTCACCGGTGGCCAGCGGCGTGCCGCAGTAGTCGCAGTCCGTGGCGGCGCTGTTCGTCAGCGGCGCGTTGCACTGCGGGCACCGGTTCGTGGACATGCCGTTGGCGGTGTTCGTCTGCGCGCCGTGCTTGCGCGTCAGCGTGAAGATGTAGCGCTGGGGCACGGTGGGCAGGGAACGGGGCCGCTCGTTGGCGGGCCCCACGCCCATGCGCGCGCTCCAGCGAATCTCCACGTGCGCCACGTCCTGGCCCTGCGGGTCCACCTGGAACGCACGCACGTCCGCGGAGCCCACGGCGCACTCCAGGAACACGCGGCGGAACCCCTGGCGGCGCAGGCCCTCCAGCTCCGTCTCCAGCCGTTGCACGGTGTCCGTCCGGGCCACCTTGGCCAGCGGCTTCGTGTCGCCGCGGCTTTGCGCGTCAATCCACTTCCAGAACAGCAGCGACGCACGGTCCTCCAGCATCTCCAGGTTGAGCGCCGGGTCCGACTCGCGTGCCTGCATCAGCCCGTCCACCGTCTTGTGGTACGGCGCGTGCTCGATGCCCTGCGTGATTTCGGACAGCGTCCAGTCGTAGTTACCCGAGTTCACCACCGCGCCGCAGAACTCGCAGCTGTTGGCCGCGCCACCGTTGAACGGCGCGCCGCAGTTGGGGCACTTGCCCTGGAACAGGTCCGCGCCGATGCGCGTCTGCGCCCCCGGCTTGCGCACGAAGGTCCAGACCTCCGTGAAGGCCTCGCTGGGGACCTTGCGCGCGGCCTCGGTGGCCTGCGCGTCGCTGAAGGACACGGGCACGTCGGTGTCTCGCATCCGCGCGTGGACACGGACGTGGATGCTGTCGAACCACTGGCTCTGGTCCAGGCCGATGAGCTGGAGGTCCAGCACCTCGAAGTCGGTGATGGCGTCCCGCACGCCCTGCGCGCGCATGAGCTCCAGTTGCACGCCGAAGCGCTGGAAGGTGGCGTCCGACAGGAAGGGCCGCACCGGCGTCATGTCCCGGAGGAACCACGCCTGCTGCAGCTCCATGAACAGCCACTTCGTCTTGTCGAGCATCGGCTCCAGCTCGAAGGCGGGGTCCTTCAGCTTCAGGGCGTTCACCCAGCCTTGCACGTCACGCTGGGACACCTGGGTGCGCTGATACGCCTCGCGCTGCTCCAGGGCCCGCCTGGTGGTGGCGTCCGGGTGCAGGTTGCGGCGGTACAGCCAGTACACGATGCCGCCAATGCAGAGCAGCGGCAGCATGACCTTGGGGTAGCGGAAGACCAGGCTGAAGAGCTGGTAGACGACCCAGAGCGCGACGCCGTCACCGTCCCCGCCGCCGCGGCCACCGCCGTTGCCGGACGAGGGGCGGGAGTAGTGCTCGCCGCCACCTCCGCGTCCCAAGGCTTCGAGCGGAAGCAGGAGCGCCACGTAGGCGATGGCGGGCAGCCAGGGGGCCCACCGGGAGAGTCGGTGCGAGATGGAGCGCAGAGGCGTGGCCATGTCCCCCATGCTAACCGTTTCCGCCTTGCCAGACCCGGCTTATGGCCGCACTCTGCCGCGGCCCAGAGCAGCCCGCCTGCCAGGCCGGGGAAAGGGAGCGAACATGCCGGAATTCAAGGTCGACGCACGCGGTCCCATCGAAATCTGGACCATCGACGGCGAGAGCCGCCGCAACGCCATCAGCCGCGCCATGTTGAAGGAGCTGGGCGAGCTGGTGACTCGCGTGTCTTCCAGCCGTGACGTGCGCGCCGTCGTCATCACCGGCGCGGGCGACAAGGCCTTCTGCGCCGGCGCCGACCTGAAGGAGCGCGCCACCATGGCCGAGGACGAGGTCCGCGCCTTCCTGGACGGGCTGCGCCGCACCTTCCGCGCGATCGAAAAGAGCGACTGCGTCTTCATCGCCGCCATCAACGGAGTGGCCTTGGGCGGTGGCACGGAGCTGGCGCTCGCGTGTGACTTGCGCGTGGCCGCCCCGGCCGCGGAGCTGGGTCTCACCGAGGTGAAGCTGGGCATCATCCCCGGCGGCGGAGGCACGCAGCGCCTGGCGCGCCTGGTGGGCCCGGGCCGCGCGAAGGACCTCATCCTCACCGCCCGCCGCATCAACGCCGCGGAGGCCTTCAGCGTGGGCCTGGCGAACCGGCTGGCGCCGGAGGGCCACCTGCTGGCCGTGGCGTACGGGCTGGCGGAGTCGGTGGTGGAGAATGCGCCCATCGCCGTGGCCACGGCCAAGCACGCCATCGACGAGGGCACGGGTCTGGAGTTGGACGATGCGCTGGCGCTGGAGCTGCGCAAGTACGAAGAGATTCTCAAGACGGAGGACCGCCTGGAGGGCCTGCGCGCCTTCGCGGAGAAGCGCGCGCCCGTCTACAAGGGCCGCTAGCCCGCACGGACGAAATCGGGGACGGAAGGCCCGGTTCTCACCGGTGCCCCGTCCCCGAAGTGCGTCACGTCACATGGCTCGAAGGCCGCTCGCGCCGGTCAGGCGTTCGCGGTGCGCTCCTGGCCCAGATTGACGTTCTGCTTGTTCATGTAGGCCGTGGCCTTGTCCTTCACGGTGGTCCGCAGCTCGGTGCCCGTCTTCGGGGCCAGCAGCAGGGCCACCACGCCACCCGCGGCCACGCCGAGGAGGAAGATGCCCAGGCCACCCAGGCTCGCGCGCGCCGGCTTGTAGGTGGTCAATCCCACATGTCGCAGCACGTCATCCGGCTCGAAGTCATCCCAACGGTTCCGCGCCACGCGGGGCAGCTCATTGACGAGCTTGTGGGCCAGCCACTTCCGGTACAGGTCGCTCCGGGCAATCCCCTTGGCCATCCACTTGCCTCTCTTCGCTGCGAACATGCGTCCCTCCTGGGCCGAATGGTTGCCGGGTGCGCATCACTCGCGAGCACGCCCCCGTTACGCACCAAGGTAGGCAGGGGAGCCTGGAGCGGCATCCCCTGGGGAACTGTTCTGCGCGGTGCGTCGTCTGCCTGTCACGCCGCGCCGGTCCCCCAGCGAGAAGGCAGCCAGCCGTAGCCCTTTCTGCTATGTGCCACGGGCCATGTCCCAAGACTCGAGACTGCTGGAGAAGATCGCCCAGGTGGAGAAGGGTGGCGCGCAGAAGTACCACGCGAAGAACACGGAGGCGGGCAAGCTCTTCGCCCGCGAGCGCATCCGCCTGCTGGTGGATGAAGGCTCCTTCGTGGAGGACGCGAAGCTCGCCAACAACCTGGACCCGGACCTGCCCTCGGATGGTGTCGTCATCGGCGTGGGCAAGGTGGCCGGGCGCACCGTGGCCATCATGGCCAACGACTCCACGGTGAAGGCCGGCAGCTGGGGCGCCCGCACGGTGGAGAAGATCCTCCGCATCCAGGAGACGGCCCGCGACCTGCGCTGCCCGCTGTTCTACCTGGTGGACTCCGCCGGTGCCCGCATCACCGACCAGGTGGAGATGTTCCCCGGGCGCCGTGGCGCCGGCCGCATTTTCTACAACGAGGTGCACATGTCCGGCTTCGTGCCGCAGGTGTGCCTGCTCTTCGGTCCGTCCGCCGCCGGTGGTGCGTACATCCCCGCGTTCTGCGACCTGGTCATCATGGTGGAAGGCAATGCCTCCATGTACCTGGGCAGCCCGCGCATGGCGGAGATGGTCATCGGTGAGAAGGTCACCCTGGAGGAGATGGGTGGCGCGAAGATGCACTGCTCCGTCTCCGGCGTCGGCGACGTGCTGGTGAAGACGGAGCAGGAGGCCATCGAGGCGGCGAAGAAGTACATCGGCTACTTCCCGGAGAACTTCTCCCAGGCGCCGCCGCGCGCCGAGCCCAAGGCCCCCAAGGCCGGCGGCAAGAAGGTGGAGGAGATCGTCCCCGTCGACCAGAACAAGCCCTTCAACATGCATGAGCTCATCAACGAGCTCATCGACGAGGGCAGCTGGTTCGAGGTGAAGAAGCTCTTCGCCCAGGAGCTCGTCACGGGCCTGGCCCGCATCGACGGCCGCCCGGTGGGCATCGTCGCCAACCAGCCCAAGTACAAGGGCGGCGTGCTGTTCGTGGACAGCGCGGACAAGGCGGCCCGCTTCATCTGGCTGTGTGATGCCTTCAACATCCCGCTGCTCTATCTGGCGGACGTTCCGGGCTTCATGATCGGCACCAAGGTGGAGCGCGCGGGCATCATCCGCGCCGGCGCGAAGATGATCTCCGCCGTGTCCGAGGCCAGCGTGCCCCGCATCTGCGTGGTGGTCCGCAAGGCCTACGGCGCCGGCCTCTACGCCATGAGCGGCCCCGGCTTCGCCCCGGACGCGACCATCGCGTTGCCCGGCGCGATGATCGCCGTCATGGGCCCGGAGGCGGCGGTGAACGCCGTCTACTACAACAAGATCCAGGAGTTGCCGGAGGCCGAGCGGCCCGCCTACGTCCAGAAGCTGCGCGACGAGTACAAGCAGGACGTGGACATCTACAAGCTGGCCAGCGAGCTGGTCATCGACGACATCGTCCCGGGTGACCGGCTGCGTCAAGAGCTCACCCAGCGCTACGGCGTCTACTCCCAGCGGCATCAGCCCCGTGCGGAAAAGAAACACGGTGTCTATCCGGTTTGAGTAGGTAGCGTTACCTCACCTCCAAGGCCCGGCTGCGCCTGGGCCGTCTGCTATAGATCCTGCTGACACCATGGATTTTGACCTTCCAGAAAGCCATCGCGCCCTCCAGTCCTCCATCCGTGACTTCTGCGAACGGCGGGTGAAGCCGTATGCCCGTGAGTGGGACAAGGACGAGACGTTCCCCATGGAAGTCGTCCGGGAGCTGGGGCAGCTCGGGGTGATGGGCATGCTCGTCGCCGAGGAGTTCGGCGGAGCGGCCATGGACTCGCTCGCCGTGGCGGTGGCAGTGGAGGAGATCGCCCGCTACGACGGCTCGCTGGCGCTGACGGTGGCCAGCCACAACGGCCTGGGCACCAGCCACCTGCGCGTCTTCGGTTCGGACGCGCAGCGCCAGAAGTACCTGCCCAAGCTGGCCACGGGTGAGTACCTGGGCGCGTGGGGCCTGACGGAGCCGGGGTCCGGCTCGGACGCGTCGAGCATGAAGACCACGGCCGTGCGCAAGGGCGACGGCTGGGTGCTCAACGGCGCCAAGATGTTCATCACCCAGGGCACGGTGGGTGACGTGTTCGTGGTGCTGGCCGTCACCTCGCCGCAGAAGCGGCAGAAGGGCATCACCGCCTTCCTGCTGGAGAAGGGCCTGCCGGGCTTCAGCCAGCGCGCCATCCACGGGAAGCTGGGCATGCGCTCGTCGGACACGGCCGAGCTCATCCTGGAGAACGTGGAGGTGCCGGACTCGGCGCGCGTGGGTGAGCTGGACCACGGCTTCATCGACACGATGAAGATCCTGGACCGCGGCCGCATCACCATCGGCGCGCTGGCGGTAGGCCTGGGCCGGGGCGCCCTGGAGGAGTCCATTGGCTACTCGCGCGAGCGCACCGCGTTCGGCCAGCCCATCAGCGAGTTCCAGGGATTGCGCTGGATGATGGCGGACATGAAGACGGAGCTGGATGCCGCCCGGCTCCTGGTCCACCGCGCCGCGAAGCTGGCCGACGAAGGCAAGCCGTACTCGCGCGAGGCCTCCATGGGGAAGCTGTTCGCCTCCGAGGCCGCCATGCGGGCTTGCAACAAGGCCGTGCAGATCCACGGTGGGTACGGTTACACCCGCGAATTCCCTGTCGAGCGCTACCTGCGCGACGCCAAGCTGTGTGAGATCGGCGAGGGAACCAGCGAGATCCAGCGTACAATCATCGCCCGGGAAACCTTCAAAGGGGCTTGATGGACACCGCGCGGCTGGAAGGTCTCGGGCTGCAGTTGCGGGAGGACGCGGCCGGCACCGAGGCGGTGCTGGACCTGGAGTCGTCCCCGCTGGTCAATCCCGTCACCCGGGCCTTCATCCCTGAGGTGACCTTCCAGGTGATGGGGGACCGTCTCATCCCCATCGCGCCGCCCGCCGTGGTGGGGCTGGCCCCCATCCTGGTGGGCGCGCTCAGCGACGTCGCCGACATCGAGGCGCTGCTCGCGGATGCATTCAACGAGCACATCTTCCACGTCCAGCGTCGCTCCGCGGAGCTCCAGGTGCTGGGGCTGACGCCGCGCGTGGAGCCGGAGACGCTGGAGCTGTCCACGGAGGTATTGGACGGTGAGCTGGCCGTCACGCTGGTGTCGGACCGGCTGGGCAACTTCCGCGTGGCCCGCGTGGCCCGGGGGAAGGAAGACCTGGCCACCGGCGGCGGCCACACGCTGGAGCTGTCGGAGTTCCGCGAGCGGGCGGCGCTGACGGGCTACCTGGTCGCGCTCTTTGGCGAGCCGGCGGCCCGTCCGCAGGCCGCGCCGGTGGGCGCCGGGCTGGTGCGCTTCTCCGACATCGTGGAGAAGTTCGGCGCGGAGGCGCTATTGCCTCCCCGCAGCAGCCTGGAGCTGCTGGCGCAGTTGCAGGTGGAGGGCCGCCCGTACCGCTTCGCCGCCGCCAGGGTGGCGGGCCGCACCTTCCGGGGCCTGCTGGCGGGTCCGCAGGGCAAGGAGTGGGCGGGACGGTTCGAGCTGGATGAGTTCCCAGGCATCGTGCGGATGGTGGCGGACCTGTTGAAGGTCTCTCCCGCGGCCGTGAGGCTGGTGGGCCCGGACGCACCTCAGGAGTGATGCGTTTGAGTGGTGCGGACAAGATGAGCCCGTCCGAGCGGGTGCAGTTGTTGGAGTCGCGGTTGGGGTTGAGCTTCTCCCGGGTGGAGACGGCGCTGGAGGCCCTGACGCACAAGACGTACGTCAATGAGACTCGGGACAAGGAGCTGAAGGACAACCAGCGCCTGGAGTTCCTGGGCGACTCGGTGGTCAACCTGGCCGTCAGCCACCGGTTGATGGCGCGCTGCCCGGGGCTGCCCGAAGGCGACCTGACGAAGATGCGCGCCCGCGTCGTCAACGAGGACGGCCTGGCCCGCGTGGCCCGGACCATCCCGCTGGGCGACCTGCTGCTGCTGGGGCGGGGCGAGCTCATGTCCGGTGGCCGGGAGAAGAACTCCGTCCTGGCGGACGCGCTGGAGGCCGTCTTCGGCGCGGTCTTCCTCACCAGTGGCCTGGACGCCGCGGTGGCGCTGGTGGACCGGTATTTCGCGGACCTGCTGGACGAGGTCTCCAGCGGCCAGGGGCGGCTCGATTACAAGACGCTGCTCCAGGAGATGGCCCACGAGCGGCTCAAGCTCCAGCCGCGCTACCGCGTCGTTTCCGAGTCCGGTCCGGAACACTCCAAGGTGTTCGAGGTGGAGCTGATGCTGGGGGAGACGGCCTTCGCCCGGGCCACCGGCCGGAGCAAGAAGGAGGCGGAGCAGTCCGCCGCGCAGGCGACGCTGGAGAAGCTGCGGGAAGACGCCACGTGTCCCACCTCCCCCCCGCCCGGAACGCCACGACACGACACCCCGGCGTGAAACCCCTTGGATGGGGCAGGGGGCGGCGCGTAAGGTGCCGCGCCGACATGCCCCCCGCCTCCCTCCGAAAGACGCTCGCGCTGGTGACCTGCCTGCTGGCGGGCTCCGTCCTCGCCGATGATTCCGGCAAGTGGACCCGGAAGGCCGCGGCAGGCAAGGACCTGTACGCCACGCTCCAGACGAGCGAGGGCACCATCGTCGTCCGGCTCTTCGCCAAGGACGCGCCCAAGACGGTGGCCAACTTCGTGGGCCTGGCCGCCGGTGAGAAGGCCTGGCGGGACCCGAAGACGGAGAAGATGGCGAAGAAGCCGCTGTATGACGGCACGGTGTTCCACCGCGTGATTCCGGGCTTCATGATTCAGGGCGGGGACCCCACGGGCAGCGGCTTCGGCGACCCGGGCTACCGCTTCGCGGACGAGTTCCAGAGCGGCCGCACCTTCAACAAGGTGGGCCTGCTGGCCATGGCCAACGCGGGGCCCAACACCAACGGCAGCCAGTTCTTCATCACGACCTCGACGCCCGGACACCTGACCGGCAGGCACACCATCTTCGGTGAGGTGCTCAGCGGCTATGACGTGGTGGAGAAGATCAGCAACCTGCCTCGGGACAACCGGGACCGCCCGCGCACCGCGGTGGTGCTCACCCGCGTGGTGCTGGGCGACAAGGCTCCCGCGGGCGTGACGGCCCCCGCGGCGAGCAAGGCAGCGGCGCCCCAGAAGGACGCGGGCGCGAAGACGGTTTCACCAAGGCCGTGACACATGACCGGGTTCGTCCTCGGACGGGCCCCCACACGGGAGGGTAGCATGGGAATGTTGGACGAGGCCCGCGCGGGCAATGACCTTTACGCCACCTTCGACACCACGCAGGGGCAGATCGTGGTGAAGCTGTTCGCGAAGGACGCGCCGAAGACGGTGAGCAGCTTCGTGGGCCTTGCGACGGGCGAGTTGCCCTTCCAGGACCCGAAGACGGGTGAGAAGGCCCAGCGCCCCTACTACGACGGCATCATCTTCCACCGCGTGATTCCGGGCTTCATGATTCAGGGCGGAGACCCCACCGGCAGCGGCAGCGGTGGCCCGGGCTTCAACGTGGACGACGAGTACCAGAGCGGCCGGACCTTCGACAAAGTGGGCCTGCTGGCCACGGCGAACATCGGCCGCCCCAACACCAACGGCAGCCAGTTCTTCATCACCACGTCCAAGCCGACGTACCTCAACAACAAGCACACCATCTTCGGTGAGGTGCTGAGCGGCTACGACGTGGTGGAGAAGATCGCCGGCGTGCCGCGCGACGGGCGGGATCGCCCGCGTCAGGACGTCGTCATCAACAAGCTGACCATCTCTACGACCCAGCCGTAGCCTGTCCGCTCGCCGCCCGTCCTGGCATGACCGGGCGGGCGGTGTGTTGTGATAGGCGCTGTCCAGACGTTCCCTTTTCGGGCCTCCGCGGTACGCGGCGTCCCAGATCACCTCCGAAGCAATGGCCCCCCCCAAGACACACCGCAGCGGCTTCGCCGCCCTCATCGGGCGCCCCAACGTGGGCAAGAGCACGCTGCTCAATGCACTGACGGGCGAAAAAATCGCCATCGTCTCCCCCAAGCCGCAGACGACGCGCAACCGCATCCTCGGCGTCGTCACCCGCCCGGAAGGGCAGGTGGCGTTCATCGACACGCCGGGCATCCACCAGGCCAAGGGCGAGCTGAACCGCTACATGGTCGAGGTGGCGCTCCAGGCGGCGGAGGAGGTGGACCTGGTCCTCTTCCTCATCGAGCCGCCGGCGAGCGAGAAGCCCGAGGTGAGCCCGGGCAACCGCGCCATCCTCGACCGGCTGCAGAAGATCGGCAAACCGACCTTCCTGGTCATCAACAAGATCGACAGCGTCCCCAAGGGGCAGCTGCTGCCGCTCATCGACCTGTACCGCCAGGAGTTCCCCTTCGCGGAGGTGGTCCCCATCTCCGCCCGGGAGAAGGACGGCGTGGAGCGGCTGTTCCACACCGTCCTGGGACACCTGCCGGAAGGCGAGAACGTCTTCGACGAGGACATGCTCACCGACCAGCAGGAGCGCGCGCTGGCGGCCGAGTACATCCGCGAGCAGGTGCTGCGGCACTGCCGCCAGGAGATTCCGTACTCCACGGCCGTCGTGGTGGACATCTTCGACGAATCCGAGCGCGAGCCCCGGCCGGGCACGCCGCCGAACCAACTGGGCGGGCTCATCCGCATCGCCGCGTCCATCTTCGTGGAGCGCGACAGCCAGAAGGCCATCATCATCGGCAAGCAGGGGCAGATGCTGAAGACCATTGGCACCGACGCGCGCAAGTCCGTGCAGCGGTTGCTGGGCGCGCATGTGTACCTGGACCTGCGCGTTCGCGTGGAACCGCGTTGGAGCGAGCGCCCCGAAGGCCTCAAGAAGCTGGGATACGACTGAAATGAAGCCCCTGGTCGCAATTGTCGGACGCCCCAACGTGGGCAAGAGCACGCTGTTCAATCGGCTGGTGGGCCGGCGCGTCGCGCTGGTGCAGGACGAGCCCGGCGTGACGCGGGATCGCCACTACGCGGACGCGGAGTGGGAAGGCCGCCATTTCACCTTCATCGACACCGGCGGCTTCGTGCCCGGTGACGAGGACCAACTCCTCCGGCAGGTGCGGGAGCAGGCGCAGCTGGCCGTGGACGAGTGTGACGTCATCGTCTTCGTCACCGACGCCCGGGCGGGCCTCACCGCCGCGGACGAGGCCGTGGCCAACTACCTGCGCAAGAGCGGCAAGCCGGTGGTGCTGGCCGCCAACAAGCTGGACAACACGTCCGGGCAGATGCAGGCGCTGGCCGGTGAGTTCTACCGCCTGGGCCTGGGCGACGTGCAGGCCCTGTCCGCCGAGCACGGCCTGGGCATGCAGGAACTGTTCGACTCGGTCGTCGCCAGGCTGCCGCCCAAGGAAGAGGGCGAGGACGCGGAGGCGCCGCCCGACGACGGCATCATCCGCCTGGCCATCATCGGCCGGCCCAACGTGGGCAAGAGCACCCTGGTCAACGCCATCCTGAAGGAGAAGCGGGTGGTGGCCAGTGAGGTGGCGGGGACCACGCGGGACCCGGTGGACTCCGAGCTCACGTACAAGGACCGCAAGCTGCTGCTCACCGACACGGCGGGCATCCGGCGCAAGAAGTCCATTGCCCAGCGCGTGGAGCAGTTCTCCGTCGTGGCCGCGCTCAAGGTGATGGAGCGCAGCGACGTGGCGGTGCTGCTGATGGACGCCACGGAGCCGGCGGTGGACCAGGACGCCAAGCTGGCGGGCCTGGCCGAGGAGCGGGGCCGCGCCCTGGTCATCGTGGTGAACAAGTGGGACCTGGTGGGCGCGGACCAGCGCCGGCAGGAGACCTACCGCGAGTCCCTCAAGCACTCGCTCAAGTTCGTGGGCTACGCGCCCATCCTCTTCACCTCCGCGCTGACGGGCTCCAAGGTGGAGAAGGTCGTGGACGTGGCGACGGAGCTCGCCGACCAGTTCCGCTTCCGGGCGCCCACCCCACAGCTCAACCGGCTGCTGGACCACATGGTGGACAACCACCCGGCGCCCATCGTCCGGGGCAAGCCGCTGCGCATGTACTACATCGCCCAGGTGGCCGCAGCGCCGCCGACCTTCACCATCACCGTGAACCATCCGGACGGCGTTCCGGACATGTACAAGCGGTACATCACCAACCAGCTGCGCAAGACGTTCGACCTGCGCGTGCCCATCCGGCTCATCTTCAAGGGCCGGCCCGGGCAGGCGAAGCGCGAGGCCCGCAAGCGGCCGCAACGCCAGGGGAAGCGCTGAGGCGTCAGTGCGTTGACACTCGCGGCGCACGCTCCATACAGTGCGCCGCTCTTTAAAAGAGGTTTCCAGACGTGGCCGGAACCACCAAGACCGAGAAGATTCGCCAGAAAGAGCTCAGCCAGCCGGACTCCTTCCAGAAGGTGGGCACCGAGGCGAGCGACTGGCTTGCGCAGCGCCAGAAGATCATCGGGCTCGCCGCGGGCGTGCTCATCCTGGGCGGCGTGGGCGTGGCCATCGCCAGCGAAGTGTCCAAGCGCGGCGAGGAGAAGGCTTCCCAGGCGCTGGGACAGGCGCTGACCGTGCTCGACCGGCCCGTGGAGGGCGTGGAGCCCGCGCAGCCCGGTGACACGGAGCCCCCCTTCAAGTCGATGAAGGAGCGCGACGAGGCCGTGGTGAAGTCGCTGGGCGAGTTCCGCCAGCAGCACGGCGGCACCCCGGCCGCGGTGACGGCCGCCCTGGCCGAGGGCAAGGCGCAGTTCCGGCTGGGCAACTACGCCGCGGCGCAGACGGCCTTCGGCGAGTACCTCAAGGGCGCGGCCCAGAACGATCCGCTCCGCGCGGAGGCCTTCGAGGGCCAGGGCTACGCGCTCGAGGCGGACGGCAAGTACGAGGACGCCATCAAGGCCTTCGAGCAGATGGGCGCCGCGGGTGGCCCGTTCCTGGTGGGCATGGGCGACTACCACAAGGCCCGGATGCTCATCCTCCTGGGCAAGAAGGAAGAGGCGGCCCAGGTGCTGTCGAAGCTGACCACGGCGCAGCCGAACACGGCGGCGGCGCGTCAGGCCGGTGAGCGCTTGGCGGTGCTGGCGTCCGAAGGTGTGAAGGTTCCCGCCCCGGAGGCTCCGGCGGCTGCACCCGTTCCGGACGCGGGGTAGAAACACTCGCCATGACGATGCGGCTCGTGAGCTGGAAGCGTTGGCTGGGTGGCGCTGTGGCGGCAGGGCTTCTGGGCGGCTGCGGTGGCGTGCGGTACTACGGCAATCCGGAGTTGCCCCGGCCGCCGTCGAACACGCCGCTGGAGTACTTCTCCGTCAACTGGTGGGCGCCGCTCGCGCCCCCGCAGACGCTGGAGTACGGGCCGCGTGAGACGGCGACGCCGGCCTATGATGCCGTCAGCCGGACGACCATCGCGCTCACGCGGGACGGGTTCGCCCGCGGCGTGGGTCCCGACGGCCAAGTGAAGTGGAAGTACAAGACGGGCAGCCGCTTCAACGCCGGGGCGCGGGTGGTGGACGGCGTGGCCTATGTTCCGGGCGGGGACGGCGTGCTGTACGCGCTGGACGCGGCCTCGGGCGAGGAGAAGTGGAAGTACGTCGCGGGCGAGGCCCTGGCCACGGTGCCCGTGGTCGCGAATGGCCTGGTGCTCGTGGCCTCGGAGAGCGACACGCTCTTCGCGGTGAAGATCGCGGATGGGCAGTGGGCCTGGCAGTACCGCCGGGATCCGCCCACCGGCTTCACCGTCCGCGGCGCTTCGCGGCCCCTGGTGCGCCAAGGCGTGGCCTACATCGGCTTCTCCGACGGCTTCGTGGTGGCGCTCAGTGTCGACGACGGCGGCGTCACCTGGGAGCGCTCGCTGTCTGGCGCCGGCTCCGAGTTCCTGGACGTGGACAGCAGCCCGGTGATGGACGCCAACGGGCAGCTCTACGTGGCGTCATACAAGAGCGGCATCTTCGCGCTCGAGTCCGAGTCGGGCGACCTGGTGTGGAACACCTCCGTGGCCGGCATGACGTCGCTGCTGGTCAGCGGCCAGGTGCTCTTCGCCGCGGGTGACGGCCGCGTGGATGCCTACCTGGCGGAGACGGGACGGCTCCTCTGGTCGCATCCCCTGGGGGAACGGGCAGCCTTCGCTCCGGTGTTCGCCCAGGGAATGCTGCTCGTGCCCACGTCCAGTTCGCTGCTGTTCCTGGAGCCCAAGACGGGGCGTTCTCGCGTGTCGTGGAACCCCGGGAGTGGCATCACCGCGCCGCCTTTCGCGGCGGGCAGGCAGCTGTTCGTGCTGTCGAACAATGGCTACCTGTACTCCCTGGACATGAACGGGATTGACGGGTGACGGCTCCGGCTCGCAGGACGGTCCGCGTGGTGGCGGCGCTGATTCCGCGGCCGGAGGATGGACGCCAGTTCCTGGTGCAGCAGCGGCTCCCCGGTGGAAGCCGCGCCTTGCTGTGGGAGTTCCCCGGCGGCAAGGTGGAGGCCGGGGAGACGGACGAGGCCGCGCTGGCCCGTGAGTGCCGCGAGGAGCTGGACGTGGAGCTCGCCGTGGGCCGGCGGCTCTGGGAGGGCCAGCACTCCTATCCGGACCTGACGGTGGAGTTGGTGTTGTTCCTGGCCCGGATTGTCTCGGGCGAGCCCCGGCCCCTGGGCGCCCACGCGCTGGCGTTCCACACGCCGGCGCAGATGCAGTCACTGCCGTTCTGCGAGGCGGACATCCCGCTCCTGGACGACCTGGTGGCGGGAAGGTTGGGCGCGCTCGATTGATGCTGCAGCGGACGTTCCAGCACATCCCCAATGTCGGTCCCTGGCGGGAGAAGGATTTGTGGTCCCGCGGCATCCGCACCTGGGATGACTTTCCGGAAGCCGGCCAGGGGGTGGCGCTCAACCGGAAGTCCGACGACGTGGCCCGGGCGCGCATCGCCGAGGCGAAGGACGCGCTGGCCCGCCGGGACTTGCGCAAGCTCGCGGAGCTGCTTCCGAGCCGGGAGCACTGGCGGCTGTACCCGGAGTTTCAGGACGACGCCGTCTATTTCGATATCGAGACGGACGGCCGGGAGGCCCAGGCGCCTACGGTGGTGAGCCTGTTCGATTCGAAGGGCCTTCACGTCTTCATCCAGGGCCGGAACATGGACGCGCTGCCGGAGGCCATGGCGGCCCGGCGGCTGTGGGTGACGTTCAACGGCTCGTGCTTCGACGTGCCCGTCTTGCGTGACTACTTCGGCCCCGCGCGATTTCCGGTGCCGGATGCGCACATCGACTTGCGGTTCGTGACGCGGCGCCTGGGCATGGGCGGTGGCCTGAAGGAAATCGAAGGAAAGATTGGCGCCGAGCGTCCGCCGCACATGAAGGGCGTGAATGGCTACGACGCGGTGCTGCTGTGGCGCGCGTACCAGCGCCGCGGCGATGTGGAGGCCCTCCGGTTCCTCGTCGAGTACAACCTGTACGACGCCTTCCAGCTCCGGACGCTGATGGACGTGGCGTACAACCGCGGCGCCGACGACTTGAACCAGGATGTTCCCCGGCTGCCAGTCTTCGAGCGTGGCGACGTGCTTTACGACGTGAGCCGCATCATCCTGGAGTTGGGGCCGACCGAGCGCGATCTGCAAACCCTTGCTCGCGTCCGGGCCATGGAGCAGGGCGGCTGAGCGGGCAGGGTGACTGTGCCCGGTTCACCGTCCTGGCAGCAGCCGTGCATTCGCGAGTACCGGACGGTGAACACCTGCGCGTGCGAAGTGTGGCGGTCTGGTGGAATGACCTGGGGAGGCGTTTGTAGGTTGAAGGGTCCACCTACGGAGGAATGAATGAACGACCCGACGAATCCGACGCCGGCCGAGGTTCCCGAATCCGCTCAGAGCTCCAAGGGCAAGACGCTGGCCGTCGTCCTGGGGCTGGCGGGCCTGGCGTTGGTGGCGTCGTATTTCGGTCTGCGGCGTCAGGCGTCACTACCCGCGGAGGTGATCGCGATTCCGACGGAGCCTGCTGGCGAGACGGCCGCGGCGCCCCCGACGATGCCCGAAACGTCGCTGCCGGAACGGGACGCCGAGGTCCGCAGCCTGGCGAGCCAGCTTTCGCCTGACCCCGAGCTCGCGCGGTGGATGGGCGAAAAAGACCTGGTTCGTCGCTTCGCGGCCGCGGTGAACAGCATCGCGGAGGGTTCGAGCCCGCGCACGGTGCTCGGGTTCCTGGCGCCCACGGGGGCTTTCCAGGTGACCCAGGTGGATGGCACCACGGTCATCGATCCGGCCAGCTACGCACGCTACGACACCGTGGCCCGCGTGATTGGCTCCATTGACACGCAGTCCGCGGCCAGCGTGTACCGCGAACTGAAGCCGCTGATTGACCAGGCCCACGCGGAGATTGCGCCGCCGGGACAGACATTCAGCAGCGCCTTGAGCGCGGCCGTCCAACATCTGCTCAAGGTGCCCGTGCAGGAAGGCCCGGTGGAAGTCGTTCCCGAAGGCGCGCTGTATGCCTATGTGGCGCCGGAGTTCGAGGACCTGAGCCCCGCGCAGAAGCATCTGCTGCGCATGGGGCCCCAGAACATGCAGCTCATCCAGGCCAAGCTGCGGGAGCTGAAGAGCTCGCTGGGTCTGCCGACGGTCGCGGACCGCTGATTCAAAGCCAGTCCCGGGCCGCCCAGTCTCAACGGCGTTTCTTCTTGCCGGCGGGCTTGGGCGGAGGGGCTGGCTTTTCCTTTTCGCCAGCGATTTGAAGGGACTGGCGGAACTCGTCGACGTCACGGCCCAGGCCGTCGGTGAACGCGGTGCCGGTCTGGGCATCCACGACCAGGGTGTACTTGAAGCCGGACTTGAGCGGCTGCGGCAGCTGGATTCGGTAGACGAGGCCGGTTTCGGATTCCTCGACGTCGTCATCGGACACCATGGCCCGGTCGGCTTCGTCGAACAGCCGGACCCGGTAGTTCTTGAGCGGGCTGGACGTCCGGAGCTCCAGGAGCGACGTGGGCTCAATGATGGTCGCGTCATCGGGGGCCGGGGCGATCTCCGTGAGGCCCGCGGCGGCGATTCCAGCGTCGTTGGCGACGCCCGCGTCGTTGGCGGGTGCCACGGCGGGGGCGCTGGGCGGCGCCTGGTAGCTGAGTGAGAACCGGGTCGGCGGCGGCGTCGCGGGGACCTGAGGGACCTCGGCGACCCCTGAGTCCGGGGTGGCGGCCGGCTTGTCCGGGCAGCCCGAGAGGACGAGAGCGCCACAGCAGGTGGCGGCGACGAGTCCGAATCGAAGAAGACGCATGTGGCGGCCACGGTATGCGCCTGGATGGACGCCGGAAAGCACCGAGTGCCGGGCAGCCAGCCGGGCCGTGGGTTGGTTGCAATGGGCTCGCGGATAACCGTCCAGGATGTGACCTCTCCCTCTGAAAGAAGGTCCGATAACATGCGTTATGTAAACTAAGCGGGCACGAAACCTGGGGTCGATTCAGGCCGTTCCCCGCCCTGGTTTCTGGGCCGTCCGGGCCGGTTTCGGGTCCGTCGATTGCAGTCGATTCCGGCAGGATCTCCACTCCCGACGCCCCGCCATGACCTTCTTCGATTCGCTCGCCGCGGATGTTCGCTTCGCGCTCCGCACGTTCCGCCGCTCACCCGGCTTCGTCGCCGCCGCCGTGCTGTGCCTGGCGCTGGGTATTGGCGCCAACGCCGTCATCTTCAGCGTGGTTCACGGGGTCCTCCTCCGGCCGCTGCCGTACGCGGAACCCGAGCGGTTGGTCAGTCTCGTCGAGGTGCGCCCCCAGGGCTATGGCGGCCCGGTGTCCTGGCCCACGTTCTGGGCCTGGCGCCAACACAGCCCGGCCTTCGAACACATGGCGGCATTCACAGGCGGCGGCGTCACCCTCCAGGACCAGGATGCGCCTGAGCGCCTCCAGGCTCTTCGCGGAACGGCTGACTTCTTCACGGTTCATGGCGTGCCGCCCTTGCTGGGCCGGACTTTCGCGCTCGACGAGGACCTGCCCGGCCAGGCCCCGGTCGCGGTCCTCAGCGAGCGTCTCTGGCGCGCCCGCTTTGGCGCCGACCCGGCCGTTCTCGGCCGTTCCGTGAGCCTGGATGGCCTGGCCCACACCGTCATTGGCGTGATGCCCGCGTCTTTTGATGCGTCCACGGACGTCTGGCTGCCCCTGGTGCCTCCGCCGGACGCCGCCGCTCGGACCCGGTCCACGGTGCTGACCCTCCGGGCCCGGCTGGCGCCAGGCGTTTCGCTGGCCTCCGCCGAGGCCCAGTTGAAGCAAGTCGCCGCGAACTCCGCGGCGGCCCAGGCGGAATCCCACCGGGATCGGAGCGCCCGGGTCATTCCGCTCGATGAAAGCCAGACGCAGTCCTGGCGGGCGCCGCTCCAGGTCCTGCTGGGGGCCGTCGCCCTGGTGCTCCTCATCGCGTGTACAAACGTCGCGAATCTGCTGCTGGCCCGTGCGGGCACCCGGCGGCGCGAGCTGGCCGTTCGTCTGGCCCTGGGCGCTGGCCGGGCCCGGGTCGTCCAGCAGCTCCTGGTCGAAAGCCTCCTGCTGGCGTTCCTGGGCGGCGTGCTGGCGGCCTTGCTGGCGCGTTGGGGCCTGGACGCGCTGCTCGCCCTGGCGCCGGAGAGCCTGCCCCGGCGCCAGGACATCGCGTTGGACGGAACGGCCTTCCTGTTCCTCCTCGCAATCACCAGTGTCAGCGGCCTGGCCTTCGGGCTGCTTCCCGCCCTCCAGGTCTCCCGGCTGGACGTCCGTGGCGGGCTCGCCGCCGCGGGCGATGGCAGCACGGTGCCGGGCTTCGGCCGTCGCCTGGGGGCCTCGCTGGTGGTTGTGGAGATCGCCCTATCGCTGGTGCTGCTCGTCGGCGCGGGCCTGCTCGGACGCGGCTTCCTGCACCTGCTGGGGACTTCCACCGGACTTGCCCCCGGCCAGGTCCTCACGCTGCATCTGTCCATCCCAGACGACCGGTTCTTCAAGGACGGCGCCCTGGACGCGGAGCTGCCGGGACGGCTCTTGGAGCCGGTGCTGGAGGCGGTTCGCGCGCTCCCGGGTGTCACCGCGGCGGGCATGACATCCGTGCTCCCCATCCAACGGGCCTGGAACAACGCTCGGTATCAGGTCGAAGGAGCTCCTTTGCCAGAGCCCGGCGACGAACCTCGCGCCGAGCGCCGCGCCACCAGTCCGGGCTACTTCGTCGCCATGGGCATCCCCCTGCGCCAGGGGCGCGATTTCACGTCCCTGGATGCCGCGCCGGACCAGCCCGGCGTCGTCATCGTCAACGAAACCCTGGCCCGCCGGCACTTTCCGGCAGGAGGTACCCTGGGCCAGCGGCTGCGCATCGGGGCGACGCCGCACACCATCGTCGGCGTCGTGGGTGATGTCCGCCAGGCGGGGCTGGAGCGCGACCCTCTCGCCGAGTTCCACGTCCCCCATGGCAGGCCCTGGGGCGATGACGGGCTCGTCCTGGTCACGCGCACCTCGGTGCAGCCGGAGACGCTGCTGCCGGCCATCCGGGAGGCCATCCGCCGCGTGGATGGCACCGTGCCCGTCTACCGGGCGCTCACCCTGGAGCAGGTCATCTCGGAATCCCTGGCGATGCGCAGGCTCGTCCTGGGGCTGCTTGGCGGTTTTGCAGTCCTCGCCGTCCTGCTCGCCGCCTACGGCCTCTACGGGGTCATCTCGCTCCGGGTCGCCCAGCGCACGCGGGAGCTGGGCGTCCGTATGGCGCTCGGTGCCCGGCCCGCGGACGTGCTCCGGCTCGTCCTGGGCCAGGGCGCGGGCATGACGGCCGTGGGCCTCGGGGTGGGACTTGGGGCGGCGCTGGCCCTGTCCCAGGTGCTCGCAAGCCAGCTTCACGGCGTCAGCGCTCGGGATCCGTGGACGTTCGGGGCCGTGGCGGCGCTGATCGCGGCCGTGGTGTTGCTCGCCTGCTGGGTTCCGGCCCGGCGGGCGACGCGGATGGACCCGCTTCAGGCGCTCCGGAAGGAATGACGTCGAGACTTCCGCGTCCCAGGCCTGGGATGCGGAATCCCAGTCGTGGAACGCAGCCGGATGACACGTCGCGTTGAGGAGAAATCCTGACGCGAATGCGACTTTTTCCTCCGCGCCACGTTGTTCCTCAATGGGCCCGGTTCAAGGCCGGTTTCTCCTCGGAATCCAACCTCTGGCGGCGGGAATCAGATGCCTGCTTGCATGTTGGGTTCCCCGGCGAATCTCCCCGCTTTTTACTGGCTTGACCCAGCCAGGAGCTTCCCGCAGAACCGCGACACCCATGGCCCTGGAAAGGACCGTTTCATGAAGCGTTTGTTCGTGATTGCCACCCTCCTCGGCGCGGCTCCCGCGATGGCCGACGAGGGCATGTGGACCTACAACAACTTTCCCTCCGCGAAGGTGAAGGAGAAGTACGGCTTCGAGCCTTCCCAGCAGTGGCTGGACAACGTGCGCCTGTCCTCGGCGCGTCTGGCGGGCGGATGCTCGGCCAGCTTCGTGTCCGCCAACGGCCTGGTGATGACGAATCACCACTGCGCGCGCGGCTGTATCGACCAGCTCTCCACGGCGAAGAAGGACTACATCGCCAACGGCTTCTACGCGAAGGCGCAGGCCGAGGAGACCCAGTGCCCGGCGATGGAGATCAACCAGCTGGTCAAGATCACCGACGTCACGGAGACGCTGAACAAGGCCACCCAGGGCCTGACCGGTAAGAAGTACGCCGACACGCTGAAGGCGAAGATGTCCGAGCTGGAGCAGGCCTGCTCCGCCGGCAACGCCAAGGCGCGCTGTGACGTCGTCACCCTGTACCAGGGCGGCCAGTACAACCTCTACGAGTACAAGCGCTTCCAGGACGTCCGCCTGGTGATGGCGCCCGAGCACGCCATCGCGTTCTTCGGCGGCGACCCGGACAACTTCGAGTTCCCCCGCTACGACCTCGACGTGACGTTCCTGCGCGTCTACGAGGACGGCAAGCCGGCGACGACGAACAACTTCTTCAAGTGGTCCGACAAGGGCGCTCAGGAAGGCGAGCTGACCTTCATCTCCGGCCACCCGGGCCGTACCTCGCGTGGCCTCACCATCGCGGAGCTGGAGTTCCAGCGTGACGTGGTGCTGCCCAAGACGCTGATGACGCTCTCCGAGATGCGCGGCATGCTGACGGAGTTCGGCCGCCGTGGCGCCGAGCAGCGCCGCATCTCCACCAACCTGCTGTTCGGCGTGGAGAACTCGGTGAAGGCGCTCAAGGGCCGTCACGAGGCCCTGCTGGACAAGACGTTCTTCGCGCAGAAGGTCGCCGCGGAGCAGGACCTGCGCAAGAAGGTCGAAGCCAACCCGGAGATGAAGACGAAGTACGCCGCAGCGTGGGATGAGATCGCCAAGGCCCAGGCGCAGCTGCGCAACATCCGTCAGGACCTGACGTTCATGGAGAACAGCGGCGGCCTGTCCTCCACGCTCTTCCAGGTGGCCCGCACGCTGGTGCGCGGCGCCGAGGAGCTCCCGAAGGCGAACGGCGAGCGCCTGCGTGAGTTCAACCAGGCCAACGTCCCGGCGCTGGAGGCCCAGCTGTTCAGCCCGGCTCCCGTCTACCCGGAGCTGGAGATTGCCCGTCTGACGTTCGGCCTCACCAAGATGCGCGAGGAGCTGGGCTCCGACCACCCCTTCGTGAAGAAGGTGCTGGGCAAGGAGTCCCCGGAGAAGCTGGCCGCCCGGCTGGTGAAGGGCACCAAGCTGCGTGACGTGAAGGCCCGCCAGGCGCTCTACAAGGGCGGCAAGGCGGCCATCGCGGCCTCCAAGGACCCGATGATTCAGCTGGCTGTCGCGGTGGACCCGGACATGCGCGCCATCCGCAAGACGTACGAGGAGAACGTCGAGTCCATCATCCGCAAGAACAGCGAGCTGGTGGCCAAGTCCAAGTTCGAAATCTACGGCACCAACCAGTATCCGGACGCGACGTTCAGCCTGCGCCTGTCCTACGGCGCGGTGAAGGGTTACTCGGAGAACGGCAAGCAGGTCAGCCCCATCACCCAGATGGCGGGCACCTTCGAGCACGCCACGGGTGAGGAGCCCTTCGCGCTGCCGAAGTCCTGGCTGAAGAACGAGAAGGCGCTGGACGGCACCACGCCGATGAACTTCGTCTCCACCAACGACATCATCGGCGGCAACTCCGGCTCGCCGGTCATCAACAAGGACGCGGAGATCGTCGGCATCGTGTTCGACGGCAACATCCAGTCCCTGGGCGGCGAGTACGGCTTCGACGAGAGCGTCAACCGCTCGGTCAGCGTCCACAGCCAGGCCATCATCGAGTCGCTGACGAAGATCTACGGCGCCACGCGGCTGCTCGAGGAGCTGCGTCCCGGCAGCACCAAGATCCCGTCCGTGAAGGCCAGCCCGGCGAAGTAATGCCTTCGGGCGAAGATGGGGGCCCCGGCGCGGTCGGCCAGGGCCCCTGAAACAAGAAGAGGCTGCCCGGCACATGTACCGGGCAGCCTCTTTCGCGTCAGGGCGTCAAACGCCCTACCGCCCTACTCCCATTCGATGGTCGCGGGGGGCTTGGACGAGATGTCGTAGGCGACGCGGTTGATGCCGCGCACCTCGTTGGTGATGCGCGTGGAGATGCGCTCCAGCACGGCGAACGGCAGCCGGGCCCAGTCCGCCGTCATGCCGTCCACGCTGGTGACGGCGCGCAGCACGCAGGTGGACTCGTAGGTGCGCTCGTCGCCCATGACGCCCACGCTCTGCACCGGCAGCAGCACCGCGAAGGCCTGCCACACCTCCTTGTAGAGGCCGGCGCTGCGAATCTCCTCCTGGACGATGGCATCCGCGCGCCGCACCAGCTCCAGGCGCTGCTCGGTGACTTCACCCAGGACGCGGATGGCCAGACCCGGGCCGGGGAATGGCTGGCGGGACACCATCTCATCCGGCAGGCCCAGCTCGCGGCCCAGGGCGCGGACCTCGTCCTTGAAGAGCTCGCGCAGCGGCTCCACCAGCTTGAGCTTCATCGTCTCCGGCAGGCCGCCCACGTTGTGGTGGCTCTTGATGGTGACGGAGGGGCCCTTGTACGACACGGACTCGATGACGTCCGGGTACAGCGTGCCCTGGGCCAGGAACTCCGCGTCCTGCACGTCGCGCGAGGCCTCCTCGAACACGGCGATGAACTCGCGGCCGATGATCTTCCGCTTCTTCTCCGGGTCCGTCACCCCGGCCAGCTTGTCCAGGAAGCGCTGGCGGGCATCCACCGTCTTCAGCGGGACGTGGAAGCGGTCCACGAAGAGCGCCTCCACCTGGGCGCGCTCGTTCTGCCGCAGCACCCCGTTGTCCACGAAGATGCACTGGAGCCGGGGGCCAATGGCCCGGTGCAGCAGCAGTGCGGCCACGGAGCTGTCCACGCCGCCCGACAGCGCGCAGATGACCCGGCCGTGCTCACCCACCTGGCGGCGGATGGTGCCCACGGCCTCGTCGATGAAGCCCTTCATCGTCCACGAGCCGCTGACCTTGCACTCGTTGAAGACGAAGGCGCGCAGCATGGCCTTGCCCTGCGGCGTGTGGACCACCTCCGGGTGGAACTGGACGCCGAACCAGGGCTTCGTCGTGTGGGCGGTGGCGGCGAAGGGCGAATTGCCGCTGCGGCCAATGGCCTCGAAGCCGGGGGGCAGCGCCTCCACCCGGTCGCCGTGGCTCATCCAGACCTGGACCCTGTCCCCGGGGGTGAACTCGGCGAATGGGCCGCGGCGGGCCAGCACCTCCACCTCCGCGTTGCCGAACTCGCGGTGGGCGCTCCGGTCAATCTTGCCGCCCAGCAGCTTGGCGGTGAGCTGGAGGCCGTAGCAGATGCCCAGCACGGGGACGCCGGCTTCGAAGACGAACGGGTCGCACCGTGGGGAGTCCGGGGCCTCCACGGACGCCGGGCCGCCAGAGAGGATGATGCCGCGGGGAGCGTACTTGCGGATGTCCTCCGCCGGGAGGTCCGGGCGGTGGATTTCGCAATAGACGCCCAGCTCGCGGACGCGCCGCGCGATGAGCTGGGTGTACTGGCTCCCGAAATCGAGGATCAGGATTTTTTCGGCGTGCAGGTCCACCTGGGAGTCTCCAAGAGGGGCGTCGTTGACGGCTGGGGGCCCTTATCGCTACAAACTTCCGGAATACAACGCCCAAGTACCTTCAATTGTTCGAGGCCTGGATGCTCCGCCGCCTGTCCGCCCCTACCGCTGCTGCGACCCTACTCCTGCTGTCCGCCACCGGATGCGTGAAGGAGATCTCCTCGGATGAGCGGCTGGACCGCGAAACCCAGAATCTCTCCGCGAAGGAGATGCCGGGTGCCGCCGAGCTGGAGAAGCTCACCTGTGAGGACTCCACCGAGGCGCTCATCAAGGCACGCAATGTGAACCGGCCGGAGACGGACCGGCTGGTGGACTACATCGAACTGTACTCCTCCCTCCGCAAGCGGACCGCCACGTTCGAGGATGCGATGAACCGCAACCCGGACCTGAGCTACCGCGAGGGCACCCAGCACCTGGTCAACGCCAAGGACAACTGCATCCAGCAGACGGCTGACGTCCGGGTGGAGTTCGAGACCTACATGAGGGAGCTGGTGGGCGTGCCCACCGTCCAGGAAATCAAGGGCGGCAACACCGTCACCATCGCCCGGCTCGACTTCAACACCCTGCGCCAGGCCATCGAGACGCTGGAGCCGGACGACAAGGACACGCTGCTCAACCAGGTGAACGCCGCGGAGAAGCGCGTGGCCCCGTCGACCCCCGCGGCCGATGAGTCCGCCCCCGCGTCGGGTGGTGGCCGCAAGCGCGGCCGGTAAGGACGCTCCGGCCGTTTCTGGCTGGACACCCAGGGCCCCGCCGAGAGGCGCGGGCCCTTTTTCATGGCCTCGGGGCGCGGCGCGGGAGGACGGGCCACCGCGCTCCTGGCGCCCTCCTGATTACCCGACGCGGTAGTTCGGCGCTTCCTCGGTGATGATGACGTCGTGCACGTGGCTCTCCTTGAGTCCGGCCGAGGTGATGCGGACGAAGGTGGCCTGGGTGCGCAGCTCGTCGATGGTGCGGCAGCCCACGTAGCCCATGCCGCTGCGGATGCCACCCAGCATCTGGTGGACGTTCATCGCCAGGGTGCCCTTGTACGGCACGCGGCCCTCGATGCCCTCGGGCACCAGCTTCACGGCCTCCACGTCCGCCTGGAAGTAGCGGTCCTTGGCGCCCTGCTTCATGGCGCCCAGGCTGCCCATGCCGCGGTAGCTCTTGTAGCTGCGGCCCTGGTACAGGATGACGTCGCCCGGGGACTCCTCGGTGCCGGCGAAGAGCGAGCCGACCATCACCGTGTTGGCGCCCGCGGCCAGCGCCTTGACGATGTCGCCCGAGTACTTGATGCCGCCGTCGGAGATGACGGGCACGTCGTGCTTCTGGGCCTCGCGGACGCAGTCATCCACGGCCGTCACCTGGGGCACGCCCACGCCGGCCACCACGCGGGTGGTGCAGATGGAGCCGGGGCCGATGCCCACCTTCACCGCGTCCACGCCCGCCTGGATGAGCGCGCGGGTGGCCTCGGCGGTGGCGACGTTGCCGGCGATGAGCTCGAAGCCCTGGAAGTTCTTCCGGGTGTCGCGCACGCCATCCAGCACCGCGGTGGAGTGACCGTGCGCGGTGTCCACGACGATGACGTCCACGCCGGCCTTGATGAGCGCCTCCACGCGGGCCTCGCGGTCCGCGGACACACCCACGGCGGCGGCGCACAGCAGGCGGCCCATGCCGTCCTTGGCCGCGTTGGGGTGCGTGCGGCGCTTCTCGATGTCCTTGATGGTGATGAGGCCCTTGAGCTCGAAGGCCTCGTTGACGACGAGGAGCTTCTCGATGCGGTGCTCGTGCAGCAGCTTCTGCGCATCTTCCTGCGTGATGCCTTCGCGGCCGGTGACGAGCTTGCGCGTCATCATCGACTCCACCTTCTGGGTGAAGTTGGTCTCGAAGCGCACGTCGCGGCTGGTGACGATGCCTACCAGCCGCTGGCCCTTCACCACCGGGATGCCGGACACGCCGTGAATGCGCATCAGCTCCAGCGCGCGGCCCAGCGGGGCCTCCGGTTCGATGGTGACGGGGTCCACCACCATGCCGCTTTCGAACTTCTTGACCTTGAGGACCTCGAGCGCTTGCTGCTCGGGCGTCATGTTCTTGTGGATGACACCAATCCCGCCCTCTTGGGCCATGGCGATGGCGGTCCGGGACTCCGTGACGGTGTCCATGGCCGCCGACAGGAGGGGGATGTTGAGACGGAGATTGCGGGTGAGCCGGGTCGTCAGGTCGACGTCCTTGGGGACGACCGAGCTCTCGCCCGGGACCAGCAGTACGTCGTCGAAAGTGAGGGCGAGCCGGATATCGGGGTTGAGCATGAGCGGCGCTCCCGTGAGCAGGTGCCCGCGGGGCACCACAGCCCGCGGGTGCGGTTCCATACGAGGTACGCTGCCCCGGCGCAACGGAGAAGGGCGCTGATTTTGACGCCCGTTCCCTCGGAGTTCGGGCGATAATCGCAACCCAGTATCCCCTCGCGTCTCAGGAACCGGGCATTGACGGATTCGAATCAGGGTGCGGTCGGGCTCGTCGTGAAGCTGCCCTTCGCGACGCCCGAGGAGTTCCTGGCGAAGTACGGCCCGAATGTGACCCGGGGTGGCATCTATCTGCGCGCACGCGCGGTGAAGCCACCGGGGACGGCCGTCACCTTGGATCTCAAGCTGGCGGGCGGGGAACGCATCATCCACGCGGCGGCCGTCGTTCACTACGTCACAGGCCAGGGCGGCCAGGGCGTGCTCGGCATGGGCCTGCGCTTCCTGAACGCGGATGCGCCCACCCGTCGGTTCCTGGATTCGCTGGTCGTCACCCTGCCCCACGCCCAATCGGATGTTCCCCCGGTTCCTCCCAATGTAGGGCCGGCGGATTACACCGTCACACCCACGGAGCAGGCGCCCATCGCCCTCGCCGCCGAGCTTTTCGCGCCGGCCCCCGTGCCAGGCAGTGCTTCAGCCGAGGCACCCGCCGCGCCGCCGCGGATGATCTCCAACGCGGCGTTGAACCTCAGCTCGGAGGACCCCAAGCGCGCCGGTGTCGTCATCGGCATCGACCTGGGGACGACGAACTCGTGCGCGGCCTACGTCCGCAACGGCAAGCCGGGCGTGCTGCCCAGCCGCGAGGGCCACAACACGGTGCCCTCCATCATCGCCGTCAACACGCGCGGCAAGCTGGTGGTGGGCCACCCCGCCAAGGGGCAGATGCTCACCAATCCGCGCCAGACGGTGTACGGCGCCAAGCGGCTGGTGGGCCGGCCCTTCGCGTCCCCGGTGGTGGAGCAGCTCAAGGACCGCTTCCACTATGAGATCGCCGCCAGTGAGAATGGCGACGCGGGCGTGAAGCTGGGCGAGCACGTCTACACGCTCCAACAGATCTCCGCGCTCATCCTCCGGGAGGTCCGGGAGGTGGCGCAGAACCAGCTGGGCCACCCGGTGTCCCGCGCGGTCGTCACCGTCCCCGCCTACTACAACGACAACCAGCGCCAGGCGGTGCGCGAGGCCGGGAAGCTGGCGGGCCTGTACATCGAGCGCATCCTCAACGAGCCCACCTCGGCGGCGCTGGCCTATGGCTACGGCCGCAAGCTGAACCAGCGCGTGCTCGTCTATGACCTGGGCGGTGGCACCTTCGACGCGTCGGTGCTGGAGCTGAACGACAACGTCTACGAGGTCATCTCCACCGGCGGCGACACGTTCCTGGGCGGCATCGACTTCGACTCCTCCCTCGTCACGTACCTCCTGGACGAGTTCCAGAAGACCACGGGCCGCGCGTTCCAAGGGGACCGGGTGGCCCTGCAGCGCATCAACGACGCGGCTGAGCGCGCCAAGTGCGCGTTGTCGGAGCGCTCGGAGGTGCGGGTGCACGTCGCGTTCGTGACGATGATCGACAGCAAGCCGTGCGACCTGGACGTCATGCTCTCGCGGCAGAAGCTGGTGGAGCTGACGGAGGGGTTGGTGGATCGCACCCTCCAGGTCTGCGAGGAGGTCCTCCGCGCGAAGAAGGTGACGCCGCAGGACATCGACGAGGTCATCCTCGTCGGTGGGCAGAGCCGCTTCCCGCTGGTGCACGAGAAGATCACGAAGTTCTTCGGCAAGCCGCCCAGCAAGGGCGTGCACCCGGACGAGGCCGTGGCGCTGGGCGCGGCGCTGCTGGCGCACAGCCTGGGGCAGTTGGAAGGCGTGGTGCTCATCGACGTGCTGCCCATGGCCATTGGCGTGGGCCTGCCCGGTGGCCGCTTCAAGGCGGTGATGGAGCGCAACACGTCTCTGCCGTCCACCAAGAGCTACACCCTGGCCACGCACCGTGACGGCCAGACGGAGCTGGAGCTCACGGTGTTCCAGGGCGACTCCGACAAGGCCGCTGACAACGAGTACCTGGGCACGCTGAAGCTGGAGGGCCTGCCGAAGCTCCCGCGTGGCGCCGTGCAGGTGAACGTCACCTTCGAGGTCAGCAACGAGTCGCTGCTGAAGGTCACCGCGCGCGAGGCCTCGTCGGGCCGCGAGGTGACGAGCACCTTCACCACGCGCGACACCCCAGAGGCCGTGAAGGCGCGGCTGGCGCAGGTCGAGCCGGAGACGCCGCCGGCGCCTGGTCCGGCAGCCGCGGCACGGAGCGCGGGCCACGCGGGGGCCACGGCCACGGGGCCATCCGCTCCGGTGAAGGTGCCCATGGCCACGGCCGCCGCCGCGTCGGCCGCGCGGCAGGTGCTCGTTCGGCCCGCTTCGTCGGCTCCCGTGCCCTCGATTCCTGCTGTCAGTGTGACTGTTGTACCCAAGCAGAAGGGCTTCATGGGGTGGCTCAAGGGGTTGTTCGGAAGAGCCTGAAAACGCGCACTGCGTGCCTTGCTCGCACTCAGTGTCATGTGTGGTTCCGGGAATTTTCCGGTGAATCTGGCCAGCCCATGGATGGTCGGATTTGCCTGCTATGTAGCGCCTCGCTTCCTTCCGGACAGACGAGCGCGCTCCCATGCACGAGACCCCGCGAACCCTCCTCGAAGTCCTGACCCAACGCGCCTTCAGCGAGACGGCGCACCGGAAACAGTACGCCTTTCTCGGCGATTCAGAAGGTGAGGAAGCCTCGCTGAGCGCGAGGGAACTTCACGCGCAGGCGGCGCGCATCGGCGCGCTGTTGCAGGCACAGGGGGCGCAGGGCCAGCGTGTCTTGCTGTTGTACCCGCCGGGGCTGGACTACGTCGCGGGCTTCTTCGGCTGCCTCTACGCGGGTGCGGTGGCGGTGCCCGCCTATCCGCCGGACCCGGTGCGGCTGGAGCGCACCCTGCCCCGCCTTCGCGCCATCATCCAGGACGCCGAGGCCACGGTGGTGCTCACCACGTCCGGCATCCTCTCGCTCGCGGACTTCGTCTTCGAACAGGCGCCGGACTTCCGGGCGCTGAAGTGGCTGGCGACGGATGAACTGCCCGCGGGCGGTGAGTCGGCGTGGATTGAGCCCCAGGTGCGCCCGGATACGTTGGCGTTCCTCCAGTACACGTCTGGCTCCACGGGCACGCCCAAGGGCGTGATGCTCAGCCACGCCAACCTGATTCACAACCTGGGGCTGATTGCCGGCGCCTTCCAGACGGGGCCGCAAAGCTCGGGCGTCATCTGGCTGCCGCCGTACCACGACATGGGCCTCATCGGAGGCATCCTCCAGCCGCTGTTCGCGGGCTTCCCCGTGACGCTCATGTCGCCCATGTCCTTCCTCCAGCGGCCCATGCGCTGGCTGGAGGCCGTGTCCCGGTATGGCGGCACCATCAGCGGTGGACCCAACTTCGCGTTCGAGCTGTGCGCGCGGCGGGCCACGCCCGAGGACATCCAGGCGCTCGACCTGCGGGCCTGGGACGTGGCCTTCTGCGGCGCGGAGCCCATTCGCGCCGCCACGTTGGATCGCTTCGCGGAGGTGTTCGCGCCCAGCGGGTTCCGCCGCGAGGCCTTCTACCCCTGCTACGGCCTGGCCGAAGGCACGCTCATCGTCACGGGTGAGGAGAAGGGCCGCGTGCCGCGGGTGCACGTCCTGCAGGACGCCGCGCTGGGCCGCGGGCAGGCGGTCCGCGTCGAGCCCGGCTCCGAGGGTTCGAGGACCCATATCGGTTGCGGCTCCACGTTGGCCGAGCAGCGGCTGCTGATCGTGGACCCGGAGTCGCGCGTGCCACGTGCGCCGGGCCAGGTGGGCGAAATCTGGGTCTCCGGTGGAAGCGTCGCGCAGGGCTACTGGCGCAAGCCCGAGGACAGCGTGGACATCTTCCAGGCTGTCCCGGTGGGCGCGGAGGCCGGTCCGACGTACCTGCGCACCGGCGACCTGGGGCTGCTGCTGGAGGACGGGCAGCTCATCGTCACCGGCCGGCGCAAGGACCTCATCATCCTGCGGGGCCGGAACCTGTATCCGCAGGACGTGGAGAGCATCGTGGAGCGGGCCCACCGCAAGGTGCGTCCAGGCTGCATCGCGGCGTTCGCCATCGAGACTCCGGAGGGCGAGGCCCTGGCGGTGGTCGCGGAGGTGTCGCGAGACCTGGCGGAGGGCTCGGACCCGGCCGCGCTGGGCGCCGTGGCGGACACGCTGCGGAAGGCCATTGTCGCGGAGCTTCAGGTCCAGCCGCACACGCTGGCGCTGCTGCCACCGGGCTCGGTGATGAAGACGTCGAGCGGGAAGATCCAGCGCTTCGCCTGCCGTGCCGCCCTGGTGTCCGGCGAGTTGCCCATCGTGTGGCGCAGCGGGACGGGTGTCATCTCGGGGCCCGCGTCCCAGCCCGCGCCGGCTCCGGCCATCCAGCCCGCGCTCTCCCAGGAGGCACTGGAGACGGCGCTGCGTGAGGAGCTGGTGGCGGTGCTCGGCGCCGAGGCCGTTGGACAGGACGCGAGCACGCCGCTGACGTTGCTGGGCCTGGACTCGCTGGGGGCCGCCGACCTCCAGGGCCGCGTGGAGAAGCGGCTGGGGGTGCGCGTCTCCATCGCCGCGCTGTTGCAGGACCTGAGTCTGCGGTCGCTGGCGGAGTCCGTGTCCGCGGAGGGCACGGGGCGCCGGTTGCCCCCGCTCCAGCGCCGTCCCGTGGGTGACGCGCCCACCCCCGCGTCCTTCACGCAGGAGCGGCTGTGGTACCTCCTCCAACTGGATCCATCCTGGACGTCGAACCAGATTCCGGTGGCGCTGACGCTGCGCGGGACGCTCGACGTGGCGGCGCTGGAACGGGCCCTATCGGAGGTGCTGCGTCGGCACGAGGTGCTGCGCACCCGCTTCGCGTCCCGCGATGGCGCGCTGCTTCAGCGCGTGCAGGCGGCGGGCCCCATCTCCCTGCCGTGCCTGGACTTCACGGGCGTGAGCGGTGACGCGCGGCAGGCGGCGCTCGAAGCCCAGGCAGTGCTCGATGCGAAAAGCCCCATGGACCTGGAGGCAGGCCCGTTGGTGCGGTGCTCCCTGCTGCGCTTCGGGCCGGAGGACCACGTCCTGCTGACCGTCCTGCACCACCTGGTGGTGGACGGCACGTCCGTCGCGCTGTTCATGCGCGAGCTGGCGGCCCTTTACGGCGCGTTCGTGGAGGGACGGCCGTCGCCGTTGGCGGAGCCAGAGTTCCAGTACGGAGACTTCGCCGCGTGGCAGCGCGCGTACTTCACGCCGGATGCGCTCACCACGGAGCTGACCTGGTGGAAGGAGACGCTGGCCGGCGCGCCCCAACTGCTGGCCCTGCCCACCGATCGGTCCCGGCCGCAGCGGTTGTCCGTCCACGGTGCTCGTCGTCTGCGCCTGCTGCCCGCGTCTCTCATGGCCCGGCTGCATGCGCTGGGACGGCGCCAGGGCGCCACGCCGTTCATGAGCGTGATGTCCGCGCTGGCCACGGTGCTGCACCGCTGGAGCGGCCAGTCCGACTTCGTCGTGGGCACCGTCATCTCCGGCCGTGACGCGGCGGGCACTCGCGAGCTGATGGGCGACTGCACCAACTTCATCCCGTTGCGGGTTCGCCTGCCCGAAGCCGCGACGTCCGCGGACATGCTCTCCGAGGTGAAGTCGCGGATGCTGGGGGCGCTCGCGCATGGGTACGTGCCGTTCGAGCAGATTCTCGCGGCCGTGCAACAGCCTGGGGCGGAGCGGCGCGAGCTGTACAACGTGGGGTTCATCCTCGACGACTACGAACTGCCGCGCGCGTTGTCTGTTCGAGGCGGGCTGACGCTCGACGTGTCCCTGGTGGACAACCACACGGCAGAGCTGGACATGACCTTCGAGGCGACGCATCGCCCTGAAGGACTGCTGATTGGCTGCAAGTACTCCGCGGACCTGTTCGATGCAGAGACGGCGGACCGGCTCCTGAGCCATCTGGAGCACGTGATTCGCGGAATGGTGGATGCGCCGGATGCGCCGCTGACCACCCTGCCGTTGATGAGCGAGGCCGAGCGGCAGCACGCGCTCCACGGCTGGAACCCCCGCGTCGAAGCGCCGCCGTCCGGCACGCTGACGGAGCTCATCGAAGCGCAAGTCGAGCGGACGCCAGACGCAGTGGCGGTGGCGTTCGAGGCGGAGCGGCTGACGTACCGGGAGCTGGACGCGAAGGCCAACCAGGTGGCGCACCACCTGAGGGGCCTGGGGGTGGCCCCGGAGTCGCTGGTGGGCGTGTGCCTGGAGCGCTCTGTGGACATGGTGGTGGCGCTGCTGGGCGTGCTGAAGGCGGGCGCGGCCTACGTGCCGGTGGACCCGGCGTACCCGAAGGAGCGGCTGGGGTGGATGCTGGAGGACACCGGGGCGTCGGTGCTGCTGACGCACGAGAAGTGGAAGTCGGTGCTTCCACCCAGCGCGGCGCGAGTGGTGTGCCTGGACACCGCGGCGGGTGAAGTGGCGAAGCAGCCGGTGACGAAGCCGTCGGTGCAGGTGGGCCCGGAGTCGCTGGCGTACGTCATCTTCACCTCTGGAAGCACGGGGCGTCCGAAGGGGGCGATGAATGCGCACGGGGGCGTCGTCAACCGGCTGAAGTGGATGCAGGAAGAGTACGGGCTCAACGGCACGGACGTGGTGCTGCAGAAGACGCCCTTCAGCTTCGACGTGTCGGTGTGGGAGTTCTTCTGGCCGCTGTTGGCGGGAGCGAAGTTGGTGGTGGCGCGGCCTGGAGGGCACCAGGAGCCGGCGTACCTGGTGAAGCTGATGAAGGCGGAGGGCGTGACGACGGTGCACTTCGTGCCGTCCATGCTGCGCGCCTTCGTGGAGGAGCCCGGGCTGGAGGGGTTGGCGAGCCTGCGGCGGGTGGTGTGCAGCGGTGAGGCGCTGAGCGCGGAGTTGGTGAAGAAGGCGTACGCGCGGCTGCCCGCCCCGGTGCGGGTGCACAACCTCTACGGCCCGACGGAAGCTGCGGTGGACGTGACGTACTGGCCCTGCCCGCGTGGAGAGGACTTCCACCGCGTCCCCATTGGCCGCCCCGTGGCCAATACGGTGCTGTACGTGCTGGACAAGCACGGGCAGCCGGCGCCGGTGGGCATTCCGGGCGAGCTGCACATTGGCGGCGTGCAGGTGGGACGCGGGTACTGGCAGCGGCCTCAGTTGACGGCGGAGCGCTTCATCCCGGATGCCTTCAGTGGCATTCCGGGCGCGCGCCTCTACCGCACCGGAGACGTGGCGCGGTGGCTGGTGGACGGCACGCTGGAGTACCTGGGCCGAGCCGACTTCCAGGTGAAGCTGCGCGGCTTCCGCATCGAGCTGGGTGAAATCGAGACTGCGCTTGCCGCGTCCCCGGCCGTCCGCGACTCCGTGGTGCTGGCTCGTGAGGATTCGACGGGTGACCAGCGGCTGGTGGCCTACGTCGTCCTGGACGATGCGGCGGCGGCGCAGGAGGTCGACGCGTCCTCCCAGTGGCAGGCCATCTACGACGAGGCCTACGCACGCGAGACGACGGAGAGCGAAGACCCGACCTTCAACATCGTCGGCTGGGAGGACAGCTACACCGGCGAGTCGCTTCCGCCCGCGCAGATGCGTGAGTGGGTGGACACCACCGTGGCGCAGATCCTCAGCTTCCAGCCCAAGCGGGTGCTGGAGCTGGGGTGCGGCACCGGTCTCCTCCTGTACCGGCTGGCCCCTCGCTGCGAGGCCTACTGGGGCGTCGATTTCGCCCGGCCCGCCCTGGACCGCATCGAGCGCCAGCGTGAGCGCATGGGCGGCGCTCTGGATTCCGTGCACCTGCTGCACCGGAGCGTGGACGACTTCTCTGGCCTGGAGCCGGGTTCGTTCGACACCGTCGTCATCAACTCAGTCGTCCAGTACTTCTCCAGCCCTGAGTTCCTGCTCGATGTGCTTCGCGGGGCCGTGCGCGTCCTGAAGCCAGGGGGCCGGGTGTTCCTGGGCGACGTGCGGAGCCTGGAGTTGCTCGAAGCCTTCCGTGCCTCGGTGCGCTTGCACCGGACCGCGGGCCCCGTGGCCACGTCCCAGTTCGCCTACCGCGTCCAGCGCGACATCCTGGCGGAGAAGGAACTGGTCCTCTCCCCTGCCTTCTTCACCGCCCTTCCAGAGCGCATCCCGGGCATCCAGCGCGTGGAGGTGCTGCCGAAGCACGGGCGCTACGACAACGAGCTCAGCCGCTTCCGCTACGAGGTCATCCTCCACGTCGGCGACGCCGCCAAGACTCCCGCCCGGCGCACGAAGCCGGACTGGGTGGACGGCGCCGGACTCACCCTGGACGGACTGCGCGAACAACTGAGCGCACGGCCCGGACTGCTGGCCGCGCGGGGGCTCCCCAACGCGCGAGTCTTGGAACCCACCCGGCTCGTTGAACTGCTGTCCGCCACGCCCCCGCCCACGGTGGCGGGTCTTCGCGAGGCCCTGCATGACTGGCCGGGGCCCCGCGGCGTAGAGCCGGAGGACCTGTACGTACTGGGCTCGGAGCTCGGCTACGAGGTCCGGGTGAGCTGGGCCTCCGCGCACCGGGATGGTGCGCTGGACGTGGTGTTCGCGCGCCCCGATGAGGTGAACACGCTCGACCTGTCCCCCGAACCCAAGCAGGTCACCTCCTGGGATGGCCTTGCCAGCGATCCGCTGCGCGGGGCTCGGAGTGCACAGGCGGTGAGCCGTCTCCGCGACGCGCTGGCGGAGAAGCTGCCGCCGCACATGGTGCCCTCCGCCTTCGTGGTGCTGCCCGCCCTGCCCCTGTCTCCGAACGGCAAGGTGGACCGCAAGGCGCTGCCCGCCCCGGAGGCCGAGCGCCTGGGCGCCGCGGACGCCTTCATCGCGCCCCGGACCCCCACCGAGGAGAAGGTGGCGTGCATCTTCGGTGAGATTCTGGGCCAGTCCCGAGTCGGCGCGAACGATGACTTCTTCGCGCTGGGGGGCCACTCCCTGCTGGCCACGCAGGTGGTCGTGCGCGTGCGCGCGCAGCTCAACACGGAGATCTCGCTGCGGACCCTGTTCGGCGCGCCCACCGTGGCCCGTCTGGCGGAGCGCATCGACGCGCAGTCCCAGCGCGCCGACGCACCGGGTGTCCCGGCCTTGCTACCGCTGGAGCGCGGTCCGTCCGCAGAGGCCGGACTGGCGGTGTCCTTCGCGCAGCAACGGCTCTGGTTCCTGGAGCAGCTGCACCCCGGGCAGGCCGCCTACAACCTCCCCGCGGCCCTGCGGCTGACGGGGCGGTTGGACGTGGAGGCCCTGCGCCGCACCTTCCTGGAAGTGGTCCGCCGCCACGAAGCGGTGCGCACCACCTTCGTCACACGAGAGGACCACCCCGCCCAGCGGATCCACGCGGTCCCCGTTGAATGGCCGCTGCCGGTGGAGGACCTGAGCGGCCTGGAGCCTGCCGCCCGTGACGCGGCCGTGCAGGCCCGCATGGCCGAAGAGGCCCACCGCGCCTTCGATTTAGAGAAGGGCCCATTGCTCCGCACGGTGCTGCTGCGCACTGTCGAGGACGCGCACGTGTTGCTGCTGTGCATGCACCACATCGTCTCGGACGGCTGGTCCATGGGCGTGCTGGTGCGCGAAGTGGCGGCGCTGTACGAGGCTTTGTCCCAGGGCCGCGAGTCCCCGCTGCCCGAGCTGATGGTGCAGTACGCGGACTACGCCGCGTGGCAGCGGCGCGTGCTGGAAGGCCCGGCGCTGACGCCCCAGTTGGACTGGTGGCGCTCGCGGCTTGAAGGCGCTCCCACGTTGGAGCTGCCCACGGATCACTCGCGGCCGGCCGTCCGGACGCTGCGAGGCGCCACCCATGCGTTCACGATGCCGCCCTCCCTGGTGGCAGGGCTGGAGCGCGTCGGGCAGGCACAAGGTGCCACGCTCTTCATGGTGCTGATGGCGGGCTGGCAGGCGTTGCTCGCGCGCTACTCTGGCCAGACGGACTTCTGCGTCGGCACGCCAGTGGCCCATCGCACGCGGCCGGAGCTCGAAGGGCTCATCGGATTCTTCGTCAACACGCTGGCGCTGCGCGCCAACGTGGACGGCGATCCGCGGTTCGAGGACCTGGTGGCGCGCGTCCGCGAGGAGTCGCTGGCGGCGTTCTCGAATCAGGACGTTCCCTTCGACCGGCTGGTGGAGGCGCTGGGCGGTCAGCGTGACTTGTCGCGCACGCCGTTGTTCCAGACCGCCTTCGTCCTCCAGAACGCCCCCATGCAGCCGCCCTCGCTGCCGGGCATGGTCGTCGACGTGCTGCGCACGAGCACGGACACGTCCCGCTTCGATGTGACGCTGTTGCTGGTGGAGCGTGGCGGACGGCTGGAGGGGGAACTCGAATTCAGCCTGGACCTGTTCACGCCAGAGACCGCGCGCCGCATGGTGGAGCACTTCCAGCGGCTGCTCCGGGGCGTCGCGGAGCACGCGGCTCGCCACATCAGCGAGGTGCCGCTGTGGAACGAGGCCGAACGCCACGAAGTGCTCGTGGCCTGGAATGACACGGCCGCGCCCTACCCCGCTGACACCACCGTCCATCAACGTTTCATGGAGCAGGCCCGGCGGACGCCGGAGCGCGTGGCGGTGACCTTCGAGGGCCGCTCGCTCACCTATGCGGAGCTGGATGCTCGCTCCAACCAACTGGCCCGGCACCTGGTGTCCCTGGGGCTGGAGCCGGAGTCCCGCATTGGCGTGTGCGGGTCGCGTGGGCTGGAATTGGTCATCGGGGTGCTCGGCGCGCTCAAGGCCGGTGGCTGCTACGTGCCGTTGGACCCGTCCTGGCCCACGAAGCGCCTGGAGCACGCGTCCTCTACAGCGCGACTGTCCGCGGTGCTGACGTGGCAGTCGCTGTTGCCGTCGCTGAAGGACGGCCCGTGGCACGTCGTGGCGCTGGACATCGATGCGGCGGACATCGCCCGTCAGTCCACGGACGCCGTGGCCGTTCCGGTGTTGCCGGATGCGCTGGCGTTCGCGACCTTCACATCGGGCTCCACGGGAGCGCCCAAGGGCGTGGCCATTCCGCACCGGGGCCTGTTGCGGCTGAGCGAGGGCACTCGCTTCCTGACCCAGTTCCCCGAAGAAGTCACCCTTCAGCTCTCACCGCTGGCCTTCGACGTCTCCAGCGTCGAGCTCTGGGGCACGCTGCTGCACGGTGGCCGGATCGTCGTGTACCCGCCCGGGACGCCCGAGCTGGATGCGGTGGCCCGGCTCATCGTCGAACACAAGGTGTCGTGGCTCCTCCTGCCGACGTCGCTCTTCGGGTTGATGCAGCAGCACCAACCCGAGGCGCTGCTGCGCGTGCCCAACCTGATGGTGGGCGGCGAAGCGCTCCCGACGCCACGGTTGCGGGAGCGGCTGGCGCAGGGCGGCTCCCTGACCAACGCCTACGGGCCGACGGAATGCAGCACCATGGTCACCCGGTACACGCTGTCGCCAGGGGACGCCGTGGGCCTCTCCGTGCCCATTGGCCGACCCATCGACAACACCGAGGTCTACGTGGTCGACGCGGCGCTGCGCCCGGTGCCGGTGGGCGTGCCGGGTGAGCTGTGTCTGGGCGGACCGGGGCTGGCGCGGGGCTACCTGAACCGCCCGGACCTCACCGCCGAGCGCTTCGTGCCCCACCCGTTCAGCGCCGCCCCAGGCGCCCGGCTGTACCGCACGGGTGACCGGGTCCGTTGGCGTCTGGACGGCGTGCTGGAGTTCATGGGCCGCCTGGACCACCAGGTGAAGGTGCGCGGCTTCCGCATCGAGCTGGGTGAAATCGAAGCCGTGCTGCGCGCCCATCCCTCCGTCGCCGAGGCCACGGTCGTGGTGCGCGAGGACGCCTCCGGGAGCAATCTCCTGGTGGCGTATGTCGTTCCGCCGCAGCCGGAGGTGGCCCCGCTGCGCGAGTATCTGCACCAGCACCTGCCTGACTACATGCTCCCGTCCGCGTTCGTTGGACTGGAGGCCTTCCCGTTGACCCCGACCGGCAAGGTGGACCGCAAGGCCCTGCCGGCTCCGGACCTCGGCCTGGGGGCGTCGGACTTCGTGGCGCCCCGGACGGAGCTGGAGCAGCAACTGGCGGCCCTGTTCCGTGAAGCGCTCGCCGTCGAGCGCGTGGGCCTGAACGACGACTTCTTCCTCCTGGGCGGCCATTCGCTGCTGGCCACCCAGGTCGTGACGCGGCTGCGCGCCCGGCTGGGCGTGGAGCTGCCGCTGCGGGCGTTCTTCGAGGCCCCCACCGTGGCCCGGCTCGCCGCGCGACTGGAGTCGGCACCGAGAACGGGCGCCTTGCTCCCCCTGGAGCCCGTGGCCCGGCCCGCCAGCGGTGAAGCGACGTTCGACGTCTCGTCCGCTCAGCGTCGCCTGTGGTTCATGGAGCAGCTCCAGCCGGGGCTCGCCGTCAACCACATCCCCGCGGCCTTGCGGCTGACGGGGCGGTTGGACGTGGACGCCCTGCGCCGCACCTTCCTGGAGGTGGTCCGCCGTCACGAAGCGGTGCGCACCACCTTCGTCACGCGCGGGGGCCAGCCCGCCCAGCACGTCCACCCTGCGCCTTCCGAATGGTCGCTGCCGGTGGAGGACCTGAGCGGCCTGGAGCCTGTCGCCCGTGCCGCGGCCGTGCAGGCTCGCATGACCGAAGAGGCCCACCGCGCCTTTGATTTGGAGAAGGGCCCGCTGCTCCGCACGGTGCTGCTGCGCACTGGCGAGGACGCGCACGTGTTGCTGCTGTGCATGCACCACATCATCTCGGACGGCTGGTCCATGGGTGTGCTGGTGCGCGAAGTCGGCGCGCTGTACGAGGCGCTGTCCCAGGGGCGTGAGTCCTCGCTGCCCGCGTTGGTGGTGCAGTACGCGGACTACGCCGCATGGCAGCGGCGCATGCTGGAGGACCCGGCGCTGCCGCCGCAGTTGGACTGGTGGCGCTCGCGCCTCGAAGGCGCTCCCACGTTGGAGCTGCCCACTGACCATGCGCGCCCCGCGGTCCACGGCGCCAAGGGCGCCACGTACTTCTTCGCGCTCCCCGCCGAGCAGGTCGCGGGCCTGGAGCGGGTGGCCCTGGCCCACAACGCCACCCTGTACATGGTGCTGATGGCGGGCTGGCAGGCGCTGCTGGCGCGCTACTCCGGTCAGACGGACTTCACAGTGGGCACGTCGGTCGCCGCCCGAAACCGGCCTGAGCTGGAGGGGCTCATTGGCGTCTTCGTCAATCCGCTGGCCCTGCGGTGCAGGTTGGACGGCGACCCGACCTTCTCCGAGCTCGTGGCCCGGGTCCGCGAGGAGTCGCTGGGCGCCTTCGCCCATCAGGACGTGCCGTTCGAGCAACTCGTGGATGCCCTGGGCGGCGAGCGCGACCTGTCCCGGACGCCGCTGTTCCAGACGCTCTTCGTGCTCCTCAGCGCGGACCTGCTTCAGGCGCCGTCGCTTCCGAACCTCCAGATTGACGTGCTGCCGAACGCGACGGACACGTCCCGCTTCGATTTGACGCTCTCGCTGATGGCTCGGGGCGGCGCACTGGAGGGACAGCTCGAATACAGCCTGGAGCTCTTCACCCCGGACACCGCTCGACGGATGGTGGAGCACCTCCGGGTGCTCCTCGCCGCGGTGGCCGAGGGGGCCGGTGCGCGGCGGCTCAGTGAGCTGCCGCTGATGGAGGCCCAGGAGCGGCAGCAGGTCCTCTCGACCTGGAATGCCACCCAGGCCGCCTACCCCGTGGATGCGACCGTGCCGTCGCTCTTCGCGGCCCAGGCGCTGAAGACGCCGCATGCCGTCGCCGTGGAGCACGACGGCCGCACGCTCACGTACGCGGAGCTGGATACGCGCTCCAACCAGCTCGCGCATCACCTGAACGCGTTGGGCCTGGGCGCGGAGGCGCGCGTGGGCGTCTTCCTGCACCGGGGATTGGACCTGCTGGTGGGCCTGCTGGGCATCCTCAAGGCGGGCGGCGCCTACGTGCCACTGGATCCCGAGTACCCCGCGCAGCGGCTGGCATACATGGCCGAAGACTCGGGCGTGGCCGCCATCCTCACCGAGGCCGCGCTGGAGGACGAACTGCCCGCGGGCGCTCAGGTCGTCATCGTCCTGGATGACGAATGGACGTGGATTGAGCGCCAGCCGTCGACGCCCGTGACGGGCGGGCTCGTGGGCCCGGACCAGCTCGCGTACATCACCTACACCTCCGGCTCCACGGGAACGCCCAAGGGCGTGGCCATTCCGCACCGGGGCGTGGTGCGCCTGCTCATCGGGTCGCGCTTCGTGGACCTGGGGCCGTCGGAGGTGGTGCTGCAACTGGCGCCCCTGGCCTTCGACGCGTCCACCCTGGAGATCTGGGGCGCGCTGCTGCACGGGGCGCGTCTGGTGCTCTATCCCCAGCGGACGCCGGACCTGGCCGAGCTGGGACAAGCCCTGAAGAAGCATCAGGTCTCCGTGCTCTGGCTGACGGCGGCGCTCTTCGACCAGATGCAGCAGCACCAGCCAGCAGCCCTGGGCACGGTGCGTCAGCTCCTCGCGGGCGGTGACGTGCTCCCGGCGCCTCGGGTCCGTGAACGGCTGGCGCAGGGCGTGGGGCTGGTGAACGGCTACGGCCCCACGGAGGGCACCACCTTCACCGCGTGCCATTGGATGGCCCCGGGCGACGCCGTGGGTGACTCCGTTTCCATTGGCCGGCCCATCGCGAACACCCAGGTGTACGTGCTGGACCCTGAGATGCGGGCCGCGCCCGTGGGTGTGCCAAGCGAGGTGTTCATTGGCGGCGACGGCCTGGCCCGAGGGTACCTGGGGCAGCCCGCGCTGACCGCCGAGCGCTTCGTGCCCAATCCCTTTGGACCTCCGGGGGCCCGGCTGTACCGGTCGGGTGACCGCGCGCGCTGGCTGGCGGACGGCACGCTCCAGTTCCTGGGCCGCGTGGACTTCCAGGTGAAGCTGCGGGGCTTCCGCATCGAGCTGGGGGAGATCGAGACCGCGCTGCGGAGCCACTCCTCGGTGGAGATGGCCATCGCCCTGGTGCGTGAGGACAACCCGGGTGACCGGCGGCTGGTGGCCTATGTGACTCCGGAGGACGTGGACACCGCGTCCCTCCGGGAGCATCTGCGCCAGCGGCTCCCCGAGTACATGGTGCCCAGCGCCGTGGTGGTGCTGAGCACCCTGCCCCTGTCGCCGAACGGCAAGGTGGACCGCAAGGCGCTCCCTGCGCCGGACCTGTCGCCCGCCGATGACGCCCAGACGGCGGCGCTGCCCCTGCTCCAGCAGCAGTTGGCGACGCTGTTCCGGGAGGTGCTGCGTGTCGAGCGCGTGCGGCCCCAGGACGACTTCTTCGAACTGGGTGGCCACTCGCTCCTGGCCACGCAGTTGGTGACGCGCGTCCGCACGGAGCTCGGCGTGGAGGTCCCGCTGAGGACGCTGTTCGAGGCGCCCACGCTCGCGGGCCTGGCGGAGCGCATCGAGGCGCTGATGATGCAGGCCTCGCGCGCGTCGATGCCGCCGCTGGTCCCCGTACCTCGGGATGCGGCGCTGGCCTTGTCCTTCTCGCAGCAGCGCCTGTGGTTCCTGTCCCAGTTCCAGAAGGGACATGCCGTCTACAACGTGCCCTTCGCCCTGAAGCTGTCCGGGCCCCTGGACGTGGACGCGCTCCGGCGCACCTTCGCCGAGGTGGTCTCCCGGCATGAGGTGTTGCGCACCTCCTTCCCCGCGACGGAGGGGTTGCCCCGGCAGCAGATCAACCCGCCGCCCGCGGTGTGGGACCTGCCCGTGGAGGACCTGTCCGCCATGGTGGGGCCGGCTCGCGATGCGCGTGTGCGCCAGCGGATGATCGCGGAGGCCCACTTCCCGTTCGACCTGTCCACCGGGCCGCTGTTCCGGTCGGTGCTGCTCCGGCTGGATGCGGAGGCGTACGTGCTGCTGATGTGCGTGCACCACATCGTCTCGGACGGCTGGTCCCTGGGTGTGCTGGTGCGCGAGGTCTCCACCCTCTACGGGGCGTTCAGCGAGGGCAAGCCGTCTCCCCTTCCGCTCCTGGCCGTGCAGTACGCGGACTTCGCCGCGTGGCAGCGCCAGTGGGTGTTGCACGATGGCATCCAGACCCAACTGACAGAGCTTCGCGACCATCTCCAGGGCGTCCCCGCGCTTGAGTTGGTCGGTGACCTGAGCCGGCCCGCGGTTCGTACCGTGCGAGGCTCGAGCCAGTTCTTCACGGTGTCGCACGAGCTCGTGCAGTCGCTGGAGAAGGTGGCTCGCGAGCAAGGGGCCACGCTCTTCATGGTGCTGCTGGCCGCGTATGAGGTCCTGGTCTCCCGTTACTCGGGACAGCAAGACTTCTGCGTGGGCAGCCCCATTGCCCACCGCACGCAGTCCGAGTTGGAGCCGCTGATTGGCTTCTTCGTCAACACGCTGGCCCTGCGGGCCCGGCTGGAGGGCGCGCCGACCTTCGCGGAGCTGGTGGCTCGCGTGCGCGAGGAGGCGGTGGCGGCCTACGTGCGCCAGGACGTGCCCTTCGACCAGCTGGTGGAGGTCGTGGGTGGAGAGCGCGGTGGCGGCAAGTCGCCCATCATCCAGGTGATGTTCGCCTTGCAGAACTCACCCATGCAGGCGCCTTCGCTGCCAGGCATGCGTGTGGAGCCGTTGAGGTCCGCCACGGAGACGGCCCGGCTCGACCTCACCCTGTCGATGATGGATCTGGGCGACGGAGCGCTGGAGGGGGCGCTGGAGTACAGCACCGACCTCTTCACACCCGAAGCGGCGAAGCGTCTGACGCGGCATTTCCACACGTTGCTGGAAGCCATCGTTCAGGACCCCGAGGTGAGCATCCAGTCGTTGCCGATGCTGCCCGAGGATGAGCAGCAGCAAGTGCTGAAGGGTTTCCAGGGGCGGGAGATGGCGCCCGCTTCGGAGGCGACCCTCCACGCGCTGATGGAAGCGCAGGTGGCGCGGACGCCGGACGCGGTGGCGGTGGCGTTCGAGGCGGAGCGGCTGACGTACCGGGAGCTGGACGCGAGGGCCAACCAGCTGGCGCACCACCTGCGTGGCCTGGGGGTGGCACCGGAGTCGCTGGTGGGAGTGTGCCTGGAGCGCTCTGTGGACATGGTGGTGGCGCTGCTGGGCGTGCTGAAGGCAGGCGCGGCCTACGTGCCAGTGGACCCGACGTACCCGAAGGAGCGGCTGGGGTGGATGCTGGAGGACACCGGGGCGTCGGTGCTGCTGACGCACAAGAAGTGGAAGTCGGTGCTTCCGCCCAGCGCTGCCCGCGTGGTGAGCCTCGACACCGCAGCAGGCGAAGTGGCGAAGCAGCCGGTGACGAAGCCGTCGGTGCAGGTGGGCCCGGAGTCGCTGGCGTACGTCATCTTCACCTCTGGAAGCACGGGGCGTCCGAAGGGGGCGATGAATGCGCACGGGGGCGTCGTCAACCGGCTGAAGTGGATGCAGGAAGAGTACGGGCTGAGTGGCACGGACGTGGTGCTGCAGAAGACGCCCTTCAGCTTCGACGTGTCGGTGTGGGAGTTCTTCTGGCCGCTGCTGGCGGGGGCGAAGTTGGTGGTGGCGCGGCCTGGAGGGCACCAGGAGCCGGCGTACCTGGTGAAGCTGATGAAGGCGGAGGGCGTGACGACGGTGCACTTCGTGCCGTCCATGCTGCGCGCCTTCGTGGAGGAGCCCGGGCTGGAGGGGTTGGCGAGCCTGCGGCGGGTGGTGTGCAGCGGCGAGGCGCTGAGCGCGGAGCTGGTGAAGAAGGCGTACGCGCGGCTGCCCGCCCCGGTGCGGGTGCACAACCTCTACGGCCCGACAGAGGCAGCAGTAGACGTCACGTACTGGCCCTGCCCGCGTGGGGAGGACTTCCAGCGCGTCCCCATTGGCCGGCCGGTGGCGAACACGTTGCTATACGTGCTGGACAAGCACGGGCAGCTGGCGCCGGTGGGCATTCCGGGCGAGCTGCACATTGGCGGCGTGCAGGTTGGACGCGGGTACTGGCAGCGGCCTCAACTGACGGCGGAGCGCTTCATCCCGGATGCCTTCAGCGGCACGCCGGGCGCGCGCCTCTACCGCACCGGAGACGTGGCGCGGTGGCTGGCGGACGGCACGCTGGAGTACCTGGGCCGGGCGGACTTCCAGGTGAAGCTGCGCGGCTTCCGCATCGAGTTGGGCGAAATCGAGGCCACGCTGCGCGCTCACCTCGATGTGTTCGACGCCGTCGCGGTGGTCCGCGAAGACGCCCCGGGCGATCAGCGCCTCGTGGCCTATGTCACGGGGGAGCCTGCCCTGAACGTGGCGGCCCTGCGGGCACGGCTGGCTGAGCAGCTACCGGCCCACATGGTGCCTACGACCATCGTGCCCCTGCCGTCCCTACCTCTGTCTCCCAACGGCAAGGTGGACCGCAAGGCCCTGCCCCAGCCAATGGCAACCCCTGTCTCCGGGGCCTCGGCCCCCCCACCCGTGCAAGAGCGCATGACTCCCTTCCAACAGCGCGTCGCCGCGCTCTTCCGTGAGCTCCTTCGCGTGGAGCGCGTGGGCCTGCACGACGACTTCTTCTCGCTGGGCGGTCACTCGCTACTGGCCACGCAGCTCATCTCCCGGCTGCGCACGACGTTCGGCGTGGAGCTGTCCCTCAACGCGCTCTTCGACGCGCCCTCCGTGGCCCGCGTCACCGAACTCGTCGAGGAACGCATGCTCGTTCGCGCCAGCGCGCCCCAGATTCCGGCGCTCCGGCCCGTGCCGCGCGATGGGAGCCTGCCGCCGTCCTTCGCGCAGCAGCGGCTGTGGCTCATCGACCAGCTCCAGCCCGGCGGCAGCCAGTACAACCTGCCAGGAGCGGTCCGGCTGGAAGGCGCGCTGGACACCGAGGCCCTGCGGCGTGCGCTGGAGTACCTCGTCAGACGCCATGAGCCGCTGCGCACCAGCTTTATCATGCGTGACGGTGACCCCCTCCAGGTCATCCACCCCGCGACGGAGTGGGCGCTCCCGCTGACGGACCTCACCGGCCTGCCCCAAGGCGACCGCGAGGCCGAGGCGCGCCGGCTGGCCGCCACGGAAGCGGGACAGCCGTTCGATTTGAGCGCGGGTCCGCTCCTGCGCACCCTGCTGTTGAAGCTGGACGCCGAGCTGCACGTACTGGTGCTGACGATGCACCACATCGTGTCGGACGGCTGGTCGCTCGGCGTCATCGTGCGCGAGGTCGCCGCCGCCTACGACGCGTTCGCCCAGGGCCGTGGCCCCGCGCTGCCGCCGCTGCCCATCCAGTACGCGGACTTCGCGTCCTGGCAGCGGCAGTGGCTCCAGGGGGACGTGCTCAACGCGCAGGTGGACTGGTGGAAGGAGCAGCTCGCCGGTGCGCCACAGGTCCTGGACCTGCCCACCGACAAGGCACGGCCCACCCAGCGTTCGCAGTTCGGCGAGCTCCACCCCATCCACCTGCCCCAGGAGGTGGTGGCGCCGTTCCTGGCGCTCGCGCGGCAGGCCGGGGTCACGCCCTACATGGCGCTGCTGGCCGTGTGGCAGGTGCTGCTCGCGCGTTACAGCCGGCAGGAGGACCTGCTCGTGGGCTCGCCCATCGCGGGCCGCCGCCACGGCGAGGTCGAGGGCCTGGTCGGGTTCTTCGTCAACACGCTGGTGCTGCGAGCCCGGGTTCGTCCGCGTGACTCGTTCCGCGCGTTCCTCGCGCAGGTCCGTGACACCACCCTGGCCGCGTACGAGCACCAGGACCTCCCCTTCGAGAAGCTGGTCGAGGAGCTCCATCCGCGCAGGGATTTGGGCCGCAATCCGCTGGTGCAGAGCTTCTTCTCGCTGCTGAACACCCCTACGGGACCGATGCAGGCCACCGGCCTCACGCTGCGGCCGGCGGACGTGGACATCGGGACCTCGCGCTTCGACCTGGGCCTTGTCCTCACAGACGATGCCGACGGCCTGCGCGGTGCCATCGAGTACAGCACCGACCTCTTCGAGACCGCCACCGTGGCCCGCATCGCCGGGCACCTGCGCATGCTCATGGAGTCCGTGGCCGCGGCGCCGGACCAGCCGCTGGGCACGCTGGAGATGCTCACCCCGGGCGAGCGTCACCAGCTCCTCCTGGAGTGGAATGACAACTCGGCACGGTACGACGGCGCTGGCGCCACCATCGCGGAGGTCATCGCGCGGCACGCCTCCCTGCGCCCGTTCGCCGCGGCGCTGGAGTGCGGTGACGAGACGCTGACCTTCGAGCAACTGGACTCGCGGGCCAATCAACTGGCGAACCTGCTCCGGTCGCGCGGCGTGAGCACGGAAGTGCTCGTGGCCGTGAGCCTGGACCGGGGCTCGGCGTGGGTCATCGCGATGCTGGCGGTGCTCAAGGCCGGAGGCGCCTTCGTGCCGCTGGACGCGTCGTACCCCGCGCAGCGGCTGGCCATCATGCTGGAGGATGCGACGCCGCACCTGCTGCTCACGTCGCGGGCCAATCACGCGAAGCTGCCGCTCCCTGACAGTGGGCTTCCCACCGTGCTCCTGGAAGAGCTGGACCTGTCGGAGTGGCCCTCCACGCCGCCGGTGTCCGACGTGGGCTCGAACCACCTGGCCTACGTGATGTTCACGTCTGGGAGCACGGGGCGCCCGAAGGGCGTGGGCATCCCGCACCGAGGCGTGCTGCGCCTCATGCACAGCGAGACCTTCATCCGCTTCGGCGTTCGGGAGACGGGGCTCGTCATGGCGCCCGCCTCGTTCGACGGCTCGGTGATGGAGCTGTGGATTCCGTTGCTCCATGGAAGCCGCGTCGTCCTCTATCCGCCGGAGGCGCAGGCCAGCGACCTGGACACGCTCTCCCGCGTGGTGGACCGGCACGGCGTCACGCTCATCCACTTCCCCGCGGGTCTGTTCTCCCAGGTGGTGGAGCACCGGACCGACCTGCTGAAGAAGCTGCGGGCCATCCACGTGGTGGGTGACATCCTGTCCGCCCCGCACACGCGCCGCACGCTGAGCACCACCGGTGTTCCCGTCACCAACGGCTACGGCCCGACGGAGAACTCCATCATCTCAGCCACTTACACGGCCTACGAGGCCTCACAGGTCGGGGCCTCCGTGCCCATTGGCCGGCCGGTGTCGAACACCCAGGCCTACGTGTTGGATTCGCAGCTCCAACTGGTCCCCGTGGGGGTGCCCGGCGAGTTGTACGTGGGCGGTGAAGGGCTCGGGCGCGGGTACGTGTCGCGGCCGGACCTCACAGCAGAGCGCTTCATCCCCGCCCCTTTCGCCACCCAGCCTGGTGCGCGCCTCTACCGGACGGGAGACCTGGTCCGGTGGCGCCCGGACGGCACGCTGGAGTTCATTGGCCGCAGCGACAACCAGGTGAAGGTGCGCGGGTTCCGCATCGAGCTGGCGGAGGTCGAGGCCGCGCTGCGCACCCAGCCCGGCGTGCTGGAAGCCGCCGCCGTGGTCCGAGAGGACGTCCCCGGCGACAAGCGGCTGGTGGCCTACGCCATGGGCCGTGACGACGCGCCGTTGGAGGTCGCGGCGCTCCGCGCGGGGATGCGCCAGCGGCTCCCCGAGTACATGGTGCCGTCCGTCTTCATGGTCCTCCCCACGCTGCCGCTGAGCACCAGTGGCAAGGTGGACCGCAAGGCGCTCCCGGCGCCGGACAGCGCGTCCACGGGCCGTGATGGCCGCTTCGTGGAGCCTTCCAGCCCGCTGGCGCAGCAGCTCGCGGCGCTGTGGGCGAAGGAGCTGGGCACGGAGCGCATTGGCCTCCATGACCACCTCTTCGACGACCTGGGCGGAACGTCCCTGTCGGTGGTGCGCATCGCCAAGCGCATGCGCGAGACGTTGAACCGGGAGGTGCCGGTGGTGTGGCTGTTCGAGCACCCCACCGTGGACGCGCTGGCCAACGCCCTGGAGCGCGACGCGAAGGTGGACGAGGCCCCCGCCGCCGCCGCGCGGCCCCAGCCTGGGTCCGAAGCCAGCGCCGAGGCGAAGCCCGCCACGGGCGCTGGTCTGGTCGCCATCGTGGGCATGTCGGGCCGCTTCCCGGGTGCCAGCTCCGTCCATGACTTCTGGCGGAACCTGCGCGACGGCGTGGAGTCCATCTCCCGCTTCACCCCCGAGCAGTTGGAGCGGCTGCCCGGCCTGCCCGAGGGCCTGGAGCTTTCACAGCACCCGGCCTTCGTCCCGGCGGGCGGTGTCCTGGACGGCGTCGACGGGTTCGACCCGGGCTTCTTCGACCTGTCGCTGCGCGAGGCGCAGTGGATGGACCCGCAGCAGCGGCTCTTCCTCCAGACGGCGTGGTCCGCGCTGGAGGACGCGGGCATCGACCCTGAGCGCACGCCCGAGGCCATCTCGCTGTACGCGGGCGCCATCGACTCCGGCTACAAGGACGCGGTCCGCGCCACGCTGCCGCTGGATGGCGCGGCGCTGTTCGAGCTCTACGGCACCGCCACGCATGAGAGCCTGGCCACGAAGGCCTCGTTCAAGCTGGGGCTCACCGGTGAGAGCGTCCTCGTGTACACGGCGTGCTCCACGGGGCTCGTCGCCGTCCACCTCGCGTGCCAGAACCTGCTGGCGGGTCGTTCGGGCGTGGCCCTGGCGGGGGCCACGCGCATCGCCGTCCCGCAGCGCACCGGCTACGTCTACCAGGAGGGCATGATCCTCTCTCCGGACGGCCATTGCCGGAGCTTCGACGCGAACGCGCAGGGCACGGTGTCCGGGAACGGCGTCGCGTGCGTGGTCCTCAAGCGGCTGGAGGACGCGCAGCGGGATGGCGACTCCATCTACGCCGTCATCCGGGCCACGGCGACGAACAACGACGGGCGCTACAAGTCCGGCTACACCGCCCCCAGCGTCCAGGGCCAGGCGGCGGTCATCGCCCAGGCGCTCGCGCGCTCCGGCGTGCAGGCCCAGGACATCGGCTACGTGGAGACCCACGGCACCGCGACGCCGCTGGGCGACCCTATTGAAGTGGCCGCGCTCCAGCGCGCCTACGGCCTGGGCGCCGAGCACCGGGGCACCATCGCCCTGGCCTCGCTGAAGAGCAACATGGGCCACCTGGACACGGTGGCCGGGCTGGCGGGCCTCATGAAGGTCGCGCTGTCCCTGCACCACGGCGAGGTGCCGCCCAGCCTGCACTTCGAGCGGCCCAATCCGCAGATCGACTTCGACGCCAGTCCCTTCTTCGTCAACACCACGCTGCGGCCGTGGCCGAGGACCGACACGCCGCGCCGTGCGGCCGTCAGCTCCTTCGGCATTGGCGGCACCAACGCCCACGCAGTGCTCGAGGAGTCCCCCATGGCGCACAGTGGCTCCACCACGCGCTCGCATCAGGTCGTCACGCTGTCCGCCCGCTCCGCCGAGGCGCTGGAGGCGGCGTCGCGGCAGCTCGCCGGACATGCGGAGGCCCAGGCCTCGGGCCTGTCCCTGGCGGACGTGGCCTTCACGCATGCCGTGGGGCGCAAGGCCTTCGAGTTCCGGCGCACCGTGGTGGCACGGGACGCCGCGGACCTGACGGCGCGGCTGCGCAAGCCGTACACGCCGGTGAAGGTGACCGATGCCGATGTGAACCGCCGCCGGGTGGCCTTCATCTTCCCGGGCCAGGGCGCGCAGCAGGCGGGCATGGGCCGCGAGCTGTACGAAGCGGAGCCGGCCTTCCGCGCCCACGCGGATGCGTGCCTGGCGCTGCTGGAGCCCGCGCTCCGGGAGCGGGTCCGCGAGGTGCTGTTCGCTGGGCCGGGAGTGGACGCCGCCGCGGTGGCGGATACCCGTGCCGCCCTGCCCGCGCTGTTCACGGTGGAGTACTCGCTGGCCCGGATGTGGATGGACTGGGGCCTGCGGCCCTACGCCGTGCTGGGGCACAGCTTCGGTGAGTACGCCGCCGCGTGCCTGTCGGGCGTGCTGTCGCTGGAAGACGCGATGCGGCTCGCCGTGGCGCGGGGCGAGCTGATGCACCGGATGCCCCCGGGCGCGATGCTCGCGGTGGCGATGCCGGAGTCGCAGGTGCTGCCGTTGTTGACGGGGCGACTGTCGCTGGCGGCCATCAATGCGCCGGACCGCTGCGTCGTCGCCGGGCCCATCTCGGAGGTGGAGCGGCTCCAGGAGGAGTTGCGCCGCCTTGAGGTGGGCACGGTGCGGATGCCCGCGCCGCATGCGTTCCATTCGGCGGACGTGGAGCCGCTGATGCCGGCGCTGGCGGAGGTGGTGGCTTCACTCCATCGCCAGGCGCCGACGCTCCGGTACGCCTCCAGCGTCACGGGCCGTTGGGCACAGGCGAACGAGCTGGCCCAGCCGGATTACTGGGCGGCGCAGATGCGTCAGCCGGTGCGCTTCACGAATGCCGTGGGGGCGCTGCTCGAAGAGGGCTGCAGCCTGCTGCTGGAGGTGGGCCCGGGCCAGGACCTGACCCCGCTGGTGCGTGCCTGCCTGGGGCGGGACAAGGAGCGGGTCAAGGCGGTGGCCACGCTGCGCCGTGGCGGGACGACCCCGGAGCACGCGAGTCTGATGACCGCGGTGGGCGAGCTGTGGACCCTGGGCGTTTCGGTGGACTGGAGCGTCTTCTACGGCCACGAACAGCGGCTGCGCCTGCACCTGCCGACGTACCCGTTCCAGGAGAAGCGGTGCTGGGTGGAGGCACCGGCGCGGCCGGCGCCCGTGGCCATTCCCTCGCTGGCGAATGGCGGCCAGACGCACGGCAGCCTCGCGGTGCCCCACGCCACGTCGCCGCATCAGGCCCAGGAGACGCCTGCACCTGCCGCCACGCCAGCGCGTGAAGATGCGCCGCGAGGTGACATCGAGGAACGGCTGGCTTCGCTCTGGCGCGAGCGGCTCGGCCTGCCATTCGTGGGCCGCGACGACAACTTCCTGGAGATTGGCGGCAACTCGCTGATGGCCGCCCAGCTCCTCAACCAGGTGCGGTCCACGTTCGGCGTCCAGCTCCCACTGGCTGCGCTGTTCGAGGCCCCCACCGTGGCGGGCATCGCGCAGCGCATCGAGCCCCTGCTGCATCAGGCCCCGGTCGTGGAGAGCTCGCGCGAGCTGCCCATCGTCCCGCTGCCTCGGAACGAGCCCCTGCCGCTGTCCTTCGTGCAGGAGCGCGTCTGGCGCCTGGAGCAGCACCTGCCGGGACTGTCCGCGTACAACATCCCGTTCGTCCTGAGGCTGGAAGGCGCCGTGGATGCGGTCCTCCTGGAGCGCGCCATCCAGGAGATCATCCAGCGCCACGAGTCCCTGCGGACGACCTACGACGTGGTGGACGGCCGCCCCGTGCAGCGCTTCCACGCGCGGATGCACATCCCGCTGGTGCGCGTGGACCTCACCGGCGCCCCCGAGCACTGCGAAGCCGAGGCCATGCGGTTGGCCCGCGAGGACGCCGCGAAGCCGTTCGACCTGGTGAAGGGCCCTGTCGTTCGGACCACGCTGGTCCGGCTCGACGAGCGCCTCCACATCTTGCTGGGCAACATCCACCACATCGTCAGCGACACGCTGTCCATCTCCATCTTCATCCACGAGCTGTTCCAGTGCTACGCGGCCTTCCAGCAGGGCCGGCCGTCTCCCCTGCCCCCGCTGCCCGTGCAGTACGCGGACTTCGGCGCCTGGCAGCGGAAGGTCGTCGCCGAAGGGCGCTTGCCCGAGCAGGAATCGTGGTGGCGTCAGCAGCTCGCCGCCATGCCGAGGCAGCTCGGCATCGCCACGGACCGGCCGCGCCCTCCGACGAGTCCGCTCACGTCGGTGCGCATGCCGGTGTCCTTCTCCACCGCACTGTCTCGCGAGGTGGCGGAGTTCGGAAAGCGTGAGGGCTACACCTCGTACATGATGGTGCTCGCCGCGTGGCAGGCGCTGCTGCACCGCTACAGCGGGCAGACGGACATCATCGTCGGTACGCCCATCGGCAACCGCACGCGGCCGGAGCTGTTGCCGCTCATCGGGTACGTGGCGCACTCGGCCGCGTTCCGCACCAGCTTCGCGGACGACCCGACGTTCCTCGAGCTGCTGGCCCGCGTGCGGCAGGAGGTCAACGACGTCCAGCTCCGTCCGGACGTGCCCTTCGAGCACCTCGTGGAGGCCCTCATCCCGGGCAAGGACATTGGCCGGGGCCGGTTGACGGACACCATCGTCGTCTTCCACACCACCGCGGGTGGAGCCGCCGCGGCGCTGGAGCTGACCGGCGTCCGTGGGACCATGATGGAAGTGCCGGATGCCCCGGTGCAGTGGGGCGCGACGCTGTCTGACCTGTCGCTGGTCCTTGGCGATGACTCCGGCCGCATCGGCGGCGCGCTGGAGTACGCCACTGAGCTGTTCGACGAAGCCACGGCCCGGCGCATCGTGGAGCATCTCCAAGTGCTGCTGGGCTCCGCGCTGGCCCGGCCCTCGGAGCGCATCTCCCGGTTGCCCCTGGCCACGGAGGCGGACCGAAGCGCCTGGCCTGCCCCCCTGCCCCGGTCCATCTCCACGCCGGTTCCCACTCGACTGTCGCAACGCGCGGCCCGTCAACCGGGAGCCACCGCCGTCCTTCAGGGCGCGACGTCGTGGACCTGGAGCGACCTGGCCCAGCGTGCGCGCAACGTGGCCGCACGGCTGCGCGCGCTCGGCGTGCAACCCGGTGAGCCGGTCGCGGTCTGCCTGAAGCCGTCCCCCACGAAGCTCGCTGTCCTCTGGGGTGTCCTGGAAGCCGGTGGCGCCGTCGTCGCCGTGGGCTCCACGGACCTGGGGCGCCTGTCGGACTTCGCGTCGCCGGGAGCCCAGGTGCCGGTGCTCATCACGTGGCGAGGCATCATGACCGCCGCCCGGCTGGATGCCGCGCGAGTGCTCCATGTGGAGGACGCGCTGGAGGCTTCTGGTGCCGTGGCGGAGCGCCCGGCCCCGGCCCCGGAAGCGCTGGCGTGGCTGCTGCCCGTGGGCGCCAACCAGTCGCCGTGGGCCCTGGTGCACCAGGGGCTCACCGAGCTCTTCGACGCGCTCGACAAGCGGCTGCGCCCCTCGGACGGCGCCACGTGGGTGGCCGCCGCGGAGTCCTCGGCGGAGCGTCCTGAGCTGGAGGCCCTGTGGGCCCTGTCTCGAGGGCTGACCGTGACGTTCCCCTCCGAGCAGGTGACGGCTCAGTGGGAAGTGCTCCAGGGCGGAGGCCCGCGCCAGGGCGCGATGGACCTGAGCCTCATCTACTTCGCCAACGATGAAGACTCCCTCGTCGGCCCGAAGTACGAGCTGTTGATTGAAGGCGCGAAGTACGCGGATGCCAACGGCTTCTCCGCGGTGTGGACGCCGGAGCGGCACTTCCATTCGTTCGGCGGCCTCTACCCCCAGCCCGCGGTGGTGGCGGGCGCGCTGGCCACCATCACCCGCAACCTGAGCCTCCGCTCGGGTAGCGTCGTCCTCCCGCTGCATGACCCGCTGCAAGTCGCCGAGCAGTGGTCCGTGGTGGACAACCTCTCCGGAGGCCGCGCGGGCCTGTCGATTGCCACGGGCTGGCACGTGGCGGACTTCACCTTCGCCCCGCAGAACTTCGAGGACCGCCGCAACGTCCTCCTGCGGAACCTGGAGACGGTCCGCGCCCTCTGGCGAGGCGAGAAGCTCCGCCGTCCGGGTGGCGGCGGCGTCACCGTGGAGGTGGGCCTGCGGCCCAAGCCCGTCCAGAAGGAGCTGCCCGTGTGGCTCACGGCCGCCGGCAGCCCGGAGACGTTCCGTCTGGCGGGTGAGGTGGGCGCTGGCGTGCTCACCGGTCTGCTCACGCAGTCACTGGAGGAGCTGAAGCAGAAGGTGGGGCTCTACCGCGAAGCCTGGCGCCGCAACGGGCATCCGGGCCGTGGCCACGTCGCGTTGATGCTGCACGCGTTCATCGGCGATGACGAACAGGAGGTGCTGCGCACGGTCCGCAAGCCGCTGCTGAGCTACTTCCGGAGTTCGGCGGAGATCACCGCCACGCTGCTGGCCGCGCAGGGTTACCAGGGCGAAATCGACAAGGTGTCCGAGGAGGACGTGAATGCCCTGCTCGAACACACCTTCGAGCACCACGCGAAGGGCACCGGCCTCATCGGCACGGTGGAGAGCGGTGTGCAGCGCCTGCTCCACGTCCGGGAAGCCGACGTGGACGAGGTGGCCTGCCTCATCGACTTCGGCCTGGACACGCCGGTGGTGCTGGAGGGACTGCGCCGGCTGACCGTGATTCGCGAGCGCCTGGTGCAGGACGCCTCGCAGCGGAAGGTCCAGCGGCAGGCGGAGGGAACACTGGCGGTGGACGAGTTGCTGGCGCTGGCCCGCCGGTCGGGCGCCGTCCTGCTGCATGCCTCGGCGCGGCTCGCGCGCACGCTGGTGGAGTTGCCGCAGGCCCGAGAGGCACTGGAGCCCGTGGGCGCGCTCGTCCTGGACGGCGCCTCCGCGGAGCTGGCCTTATCGCTGCACCGGAACCTGGGTACGGAGGTCCTGCTCGCGGGCGCCGCTGGCGAGGGAGGCCTGCTGCCACGGCCTCCGACAGAGCGTGTCCCCGAAGGGCTCCAGTCCTGGGTGCTGGACGCGGCTGGATTGCCGGTCCCCCCGGGCGTCGTGGGTGAGCTGGCCCTGGAGGGCGCGGGCCTTCCTTGGGACTTGTGGCGGGCCAACGAGCAGGAGCGCCGCCGCTTCGTGCAGCACCCGTCGAGCAGCTCGACCCGGCTCTTCCGGACCGGACGGCACGCGCGGCTCCGCGTGGACGGCCGCGTGGAGCACGTCACCCTCCCCGCCGCACCCAAGGTGCAGGCCCCCGTGGCCGCGCAGAAGCCCAAGCCCAAGGCGCCCGCGCCGACGCTGCAGCCCGAGCACTCGGCGATTCCCCGCGTGCCCCGGACCCGGCCGCTGCCCCTGTCCTTCGCACAGCAGCGGCTCTGGTACCTCCAGCAGCTCGACCCGAGCAGCACGGCGTACAACAACGGCTCCAGCTTCCGCCTCACCGGCCCGCTGAACGTCGAGGCGCTCCAGGCCGCGCTCAACGAGGTGGTGCAGCGGCACGAAGTCCTCCGCACCACCTACCAGCTCACGGAAGAAGGCGCGGTCCAGCTCATCCACGCGGAGGGCTCGCTGCCGATGCCGGTGGAGGACGTCCCCGGCGATACGGCGGAAGCGCGTGAAGCGGAGATGCTGCGGCGGTGCGCGGCGCTCGGAGCGCTTCCCTTCGACCTGGACAAGGGGCCGGTGGCCCGCGCGGTGCTGCTCCGGATGGGACCGGAGGAGCACGTCCTGAGCCTGATGCAGCACCACGTCATCTCCGACGCATGGTGCACCCTGGTGCTGGGCCGCGAGCTGTCGGTGCTCTACGCCTGCTTCAGCGCGGGCATCCCCTCGCCGCTTCCGCCGCTGGAGGTGCAGTACGCCGACTACGCGGTGTGGCAGCGCCAGTGGTTGGAAGGCGCGGTGATGGAAGAGCAGGTCCGATGGTGGAAGGAGCGGCTCACGTCCGTCCCAGCGCTCGAGCTGCCTACGGACCGGCCTCGGCCTTCGGTGCAGTCCTACGCGGGCGGCAGCTTTCGCTTCGAGCTGCCCTCCGATGTCTCGGAGCCCCTCCTCGCCTTCGGTCGGCGCGAGGGCGCCACGTCGTTCATGGTGCTCATGGCGCTGTTCCAAGCGCTGCTGGGGCGCACGGCGGGCCAGGAGGACTTCGCGGTGGGCATCCCGACGGCCGGTCGTTCCCGGCCGGAGGTGGAGGGGCTGCTCGGCTGCTTCGTGAACACGCTCGCGCTGCGCTCGCGGCTGGAGGGGGCGCCGTCGTTCCGCGAGCTGCTGGGGCGCGTGAAGCACCAGTCACTGGATGCGTTCGCGCACCAGGACGCGCCCTTCGAGCGCATCATCGAAGCGCTCCAGTTGCCGCGTGACCAGAGCCGCACGCCCGTGTTCCAGGCTGTCCTCAACGTGGTCAACACGCCCACCGTGGACGTGTCGCATCAGGCGCTGAAACTGAGTCAGCTCGGCCTCGAGGCGGATACGTCCAAGTTCGACCTGAGCCTGGAAATCGTCGAGCGGAAGAACATCCTGTTCTGCCGCTTCGAGTACGCGTCGAGTCTCTTCGACGGCGGCACCGTGGAGCGGCTCGCGGGCCATCTGATTGAGCTCGCCCGGGCCGTCCTCGTCACGCCGGACGTGCCTCTGCAACGCGTGGCCATCCTTTCGGAGGATGAGCGCCGCCAGGTGCTGAAGGGCTTCCAGGGACGGGAGATGGTGCCCGCTTCGGAGGCGACCCTCAACGCGTTGATGGAAGCGCGGGTGGCGCGGACGCCGGACGCGGTGGCGGTGGCGTTCGAGACGGAGCAGCTGACGTATCGGGAGCTGGACGCGAGGGCCAACCAGCTGGCGCACCACCTGCGTGGCCTGGGGGTGGCACCGGAGTCGCTGGTGGGGGTGTGCCTGGAGCGCTCTGTGGACATGGTGGTGGCGCTGCTGGGCGTGCTGAAGGCAGGCGCGGCCTACGTACCAGTGGACCCGGCGTACCCGAAGGAGCGGCTGGGGTGGATGCTGGAGGACACCGGGGCGTCAGTGCTGCTGACGCACGAGAAGTGGAAGTCGGTGCTTCCACCCAGCGCGGCGCGAGTGGTGTGCCTGGACAGCGCGGCGGGTGAAGTGGCGAAGCAGCCGGTGACGAAGCCGGCGGTGCAGGTGGGCCCGGAGTCGCTGGCGTACGTCATCTTCACCTCGGGAAGTACGGGGCGTCCGAAGGGGGCGATGAATGCGCACGGGGGCGTCGTCAACCGGCTGAAGTGGATGCAGGAGGAGTACGGGCTCAACGGCACGGACGTGGTGCTGCAGAAGACGCCCTTCAGCTTCGACGTGTCGGTGTGGGAGTTCTTCTGGCCGCTGCTGGCGGGAGCGAAGCTGGTACTCGCGCGGCCGGGTGGGCACCAGGAGCCGGCGTACCTGGTGAAGCTGATGAAGGCGGAGGGCGTGACGACGGTGCACTTCGTGCCGTCCATGCTGCGCGCCTTCGTGGAGGAGCCAGGGCTGGAGGGTTTGGCGAGCCTGCGGCGGGTGGTGTGCAGCGGCGAGGCGCTGAGCGCGGAGTTGGTGAAGAAGGCCTACGCGCGGCTGCCCGCCCCGGCGCGGGTGCACAACCTCTACGGCCCGACAGAGGCAGCAGTAGACGTCACGTACTGGCCCTGCCCGCGTGGGGAGGACTTCCACCGGGTGCCCATTGGCCGCCCCGTGGCGAATACGGTGCTGTACGTGCTGGACAAGCACGGGCAGCCGGCGCCGGTGGGCATTCCGGGCGAGCTGCACATTGGCGGCGTGCAGGTGGGACGCGGGTACTGGCAGCGGCCTCAACTGACGGCGGAGCGCTTCATCCCGGATGCCTTCAGCGGCATTCCGGGCGCGCGCCTCTACCGCACCGGAGACGTGGCGCGGTGGCTGGCGGACGGCACGCTGGAGTACCTGGGCCGGGCGGACTTCCAGGTGAAGCTGCGCGGCTTCCGCATCGAGCTGGGTGAAGTCGAGACCGCGCTGCGCACGCATCCCGGCGTACGCGACGCCGTTGCCGTGGTGCGAGAGGAGACTCGGGGGGATGCCCGCCTCGTGGCCTATGTCACGGGTGACTCAACGCCGCTGGAGGCCGACGCGCTGCGAGCGCATCTGCTGAAGCAGCTCCCCCAGCACATGGTGCCTACGACCTTCGTTCATCTGGGCGTCTTGCCGCTGACGCCCAGCGGGAAGGTGGACCGCAAGGCCCTGCCCGCCCCCGAGGCACCCACCGTCCAGCGAGGCCTCTACGTGGCGCCGCGCACGCCGACGGAGGAGTCCCTGACCGAGCTCTTCGCCCAGGTGCTCGGCGTCGGCCGCGTCGGCATCCACGACGGGTTCTTCGAACTGGGAGGCCACTCCCTCCTGGCCACGCAGGTGGTGGTGCGCATGCGGACGCGCTTCGGCATCGAGCTCCCGCTGCGCGCCTTCTTCGAGTCCCCCACGGTCGCCGGACTCGCGGCGTACCTGGACGGCCAGAAGAACGCGCCCGCGCAGTCCAACACCGCGGTGCCGGCGCTGACCCACGCGGACCGGCGCGCGCCGCTGCCCCTGTCCTTTTCCCAGCAGCGACTGTGGGTCATCAGCCAGTGGAGCGAATCGGATAGCAGTGCCTACAACCACCCGCTGGCGCTCCAGCTCACGGGCACGCTCAACCTGCCCGCGCTCCAGCGAAGCTTCGACACGCTGGTTGCCCGCCACGAGGTGCTGCGGACGACGTTTCGCATGGAAGGCGGCGCACCCGTCCAGGTCATCCACCCACCCTCTCAGGTTCCCATCCAGGTCTTGGACTTGTCGGGTGAGGCCGTCGCCCATCTTCGTGAGGCGGAGACGCTGCGACGGGTCCAGGAAGAGGTCCAACGCCCCTTCGACCTGGCGAATGGCCCGGTGGTCCGCGGCATCCTGTTGAAGCAGTCCGCGACGGAGCACGTGCTGGTGCTCAACATGCACCACATCGTCACCGACGGCTGGTCCAACGGCGTGATGGTCCGGGAGATGGCGGCGATCTACGGCGCCTTCCGGCAGGGGCAGCCGTCTCCCCTGCCCCCGCTCCCGTTCCAGTACGCGGACTTCGCGGGGTGGCAGCGCAAGTGGCTCCAGGACCGGGTCCTGGAGGCGCAGCTCGACTACTGGCGCGGGATGCTCGCGGACGCGCCGCCGTACCTGGAACTCCCCACCGACAAGCCGAGGCCGGAGCAGCCGTCCTTCCAGGGCGACAACACGCCCATCCAATTGCCGGCGGCCCTGAGCGACGCCGTGGACGCGCTCGCGCTGAAGGAGCGGGCAACGCCCTTCATGGTGTTGCTCTCTGCCTTCCAGGTGCTGCTGAACCGGTACTCCGGGCAGGACGACGTGCTGGTGGGCTCGCCCATCGCCGGCCGTCGCCATGCGCAGACGGAGGGGCTCATCGGCTTCTTCGTCAACACGTTGGTCCTGCGCGCTCGCTTCGGTCAGGATCCGACCTTCCGGGAGCTGCTGGCCCAGGTGCGTGACACCACGCTGGGGGCGTACGAGCACCAGGACCTCCCCGTCGAGCGGCTGGTGGAGGACCTCCGCCCCGCCCGTGAGGAGGGCCGCACGCCGCTATTCCAGGTGATGTTCGCCCTCCAGAACACGCCGGTTCCCGAGCTGACGCTCCCGGAGCTGTCCCTCCGGGGCTTCGAGTCGAAGCACACGGTCAGCCGCTTCGAGCTGGAGCTGGTCCTGTCCCGGGCGACGGAGGGCTACCAGGGCGGGCTCGTCTACAGCACCGACCTGTTCGAGTCCGCCACGGCGGAGCGATTGGTGGCGCACCTCCAGGTCCTGCTGGAAGAAGCCGTGACGTCGCCGGACACCCCTGTCTCCGCGCTGCCGCTCGAAAGGGCGGAGGCGCCGCAGCCGGACGACGCAGCGGACATGGCCCGCGAGGCGACCTTCCACCTGCGCGTCGAGGAACAGGCGGCTCGGACGCCCGATGCCCCCGCCGTGTCGCTGGAGTCCCAGCTCCTCACGTACGCCCAGCTCAACGCGAAGGCGAACCAGCTCGCCGCGCAGCTGCGCACGCTGGGCGTGGGCCCGGAGGTCCGCGTGGGCCTGTGCCTGGAGCGCACGCCCGATGCCATCGTCGCGGTGCTGGCGGTGCTCAAGGCCGGTGGGGCCTTCGTCCCCATCGACCCGGCTGCACCGGCGCAGCGCAAGTCCTTCGTCCTGAAGGACAGCAACGCGTCCGTGCTGCTCACCCTCCAGCACCTGGCCGATGCCTGGAAGCCCCAGGTCCGGAACCTGCTGTGCCTGGATACCGAGGTCTCGAAGCTGGCGTCACTCCCGACGCGGAACGTCGTGGTGAACGTCCTCGGGGAGAACCTCGCGTACGTCATCTACACGTCTGGCTCCACGGGCACGCCCAAGGGCGTCATGGTGCAGCACCGCTCGTTGCTCGCCATGCACGCGGGAACGATGGAGGCGTTCCAGGCAACGGGAGCCACCCGCCAGCGCGTCAGCCTCAACGCCCCGTTCCACTTCGATGGGGCTTTGGAGCCGCTGGTCCATCTGGCGGACGGACACTGCCTCTGCCTGGTGCCCGAGGAGACGCGGAAGGATCCGGAGGCGATGCTGGCGTGGGTGGGGCAGCAGCGCGTGGACGTGCTGGACTGCACGCCCGCGCAGCTGACGCTCTTGCTCCAGGCTGGACTGCTGGAGCAGACGCATGTGCCCTCGCGAATCGTGTGCGCGGGAGAAGCGATGGCCCCGTCGCTCTGGAAGCAGTTGGCCAGCACGGAGCGCACCACGGCGTTCAACGCCTATGGCCCCACGGAGAGCACCGTCTGCGCCACCGCGGCGAGCGTCCGGAACAGCACCGCGCCCGTGCCCGTCATCGGGCGGCCCATCCAGGGCACGCGGGCCTACGTGCTGGATGCGCGGCAGCGGGTGGCCCCGGCGGGCATCGCGGGTGAGCTCTACCTGTCGGGAGACGGCCTGGCCCGTGGGTACCAGGGACAACCGCAGTTGACCGCGGAGCGCTTCATCCCCGACGCGTTCAGTGGAACCCCGGGAGCGCGCCTCTACCGCACGGGGGACAAGGCGCGGTGGCGGCATGACGGCACGCTGGAGTACCTGGGCCGGCTCGACTTCCAGGTGAAGCTGCGCGGCTTCCGCATCGAGCTGGGTGAAATCGAAGCCGTGCTGCGGACCCACGACCAGGTGCAGGAAGCCGTGGTGCTGGTCCGTGAGGACGTGCCCGGCGACAAGCGGCTCGTGGCCTACGTCGTCGTCGTGGTGACTCCAGGGGCCCCGGTGACCGCGGAGATGTTGCGTCAGCACGCCCAGGAGCGGCTGCCGGAGTACATGGTGCCGTCCGCCTTCGTGCTGATGGGCACCCTGCCCCTCACCCCCACCGGCAAGGTGGACCGGAAGGCCCTGCCCGTCCCGGACGTCTCGAACCTGGCCGTCAAACGCGATGTCGAGCCGCCCGCGACGCCCCTCGAGGCTCAGCTGGCGGAGGTCTGGAAGGAGCTGCTGCGTGTCCCCACTGTGGGCCGGCGCGACACCTTCTTCGAACTGGGCGGCCACTCCCTGCTGGCCACCCAGTTGGTGGCGCGGATCCGCGTCACCTTCGACGTGGACCTGAACCTGCGTACGTTCTTCGCAGCGCCCACCGTGGCCGCGCTCGCCGAACGCCTGTCCTCCGCCTCATCCGGCCCCCGGCTTCCAGCCCTGACGCGAGCCCGGGGGGACGGAGCACTGCCGCTCTCCTTCGCCCAACAGCGGCTCTGGTTCCTGGATCAGCTCCAGCCGGGGAACGCGTCCTACAACATGCCGACGGCGCTGCGCCTGTCGGGTGCGTTGGACGTGGCCGCGTTGCAGCGCGCCGTGGACGAAATCGTCCGTCGGCATGAATCGCTCCGCACCACCTTCCAGACCGAGGACGGCGCGCCTCGACAGGTCATCCACGCGCCGCACACCGTGGCGGTGGACCGGGTGGACCTCTCGGGCATCCAAGACGGGACGCACCGGGAAGCGGAGGCGCTGAAGCGCGTCACCGCCGATGCCCGGCGTCCCTTCGACCTGACCCAGGGCCCCCTGCTGCGCGTCACCCTGTTGAAGCTGGCGCCGTCCGAGCACGTGTTGCTGCTGTGCATGCACCACATCATCTCGGATGGCTGGTCCATGGGCGTGCTGGTCCGCGAGGTGACCTCGCTCTACGGCGCCTTCCATGCCGGTCAGCCCGTCACGCTGCCCGAGCTTCCGGTGCAGTACGCCGATTACGCGGTGTGGCAGCGGGGGTGGCTCCAGGGCGACGCGCTGAACCAGCAGTTCGGCTTCTGGAAGGAGCAGCTCGCGGGCGCTCCGCACGGATTGGAGCTTCCGACCGACAAGCCGCGCCCAGCGTTCCTCAGCACCCGGGGCGCGTCGGTGCCCGTACAGCTCTCCCTGGCGCACAGCCAGGGCGTGGAGACGCTGGCCCAGCGCGAGGGTGTCACGCCCTTCATGGTGCTGCTCGCGGCGTACCAAATGCTGCTGAACCGGTACTCGGCCCAGGATGACGTGTTGGTGGGCTCGCCCATCGCGGGTCGACACCATGCGCAGACGGAGAGCCTCATCGGCTTCTTCGTGAACACGCTGGTGCTGCGCGCGCGCTTCGGCCGCGAGCTGACCTTCCGCCAGCTCCTGGCGCAGGTTCGCGAAACCACGCTGGGGGCCTACGAGTATCAGGACCTCCCCGTTGAACGATTGGTGGAGGAACTCCAGGTGGAGCGGGACCCGAGCCGCACCCCGCTCTTCCAGACGCTGTTCACCCTGCAGAACGCGCCCATCCCCGAGCTCGTGTTGCCGGGCCTGACGGTGCGGCCGGCCGACGGTGAGGACACCGGCGTGGCGCTGTTCGAGCTGAGCCTGGACCTGTTCCGTGGCGCGGACGGCTTCAGCGGGACGCTCAACTACAGCACCGATTTGTATGAAGAGACCACGGCCCAGCGGCTGGCCTCGCACTACCAACGGCTCCTGGAAGGCGTCCTGGCCCGGCCGGACGAGCGTGTCGCCGCGCTGCCGATGATGCTTCCCGAGGAGCGTCAGGCCGTGCTCGAAGCCGCGAGCGGCGCTCGGGAGCCACTTCCGAAGGACGCGCGCATCCACGCGCTCTTCGAGGCACAGGTGTCTCGCACGCCCGACGCGCTGGCCGTGGTGGCGGGTGCCGAGTCGGTGACGTACCGGGAGCTGGATGCGCGGGCGAACGCGCTCGCCCTTCGCCTGCGCGCGGCGGGCGTGGGACTGGAGCATCGCGTCGCGGTGTGCGTGGAGCGCTCAGTGGAGCTGCTGGTCGCGCTGCTGGGGGTGCTCAAGGCTGGCGGGGCGTACGTGCCGCTGGACTCGGAGTACCCGGCGGAGCGCCTGCGCTTCATGTTGGAGGACAGTTGCGCCCGGATCATCGTGGCCCGTGCTGCGTTCCGCGAGCGTCTGGGGGCAGCGGAGGGCTGCGTCTGGCTGGACGCGGAGGCGCCTCCCTCCTCCGGCGTGCCTCGGGCCCCCGCTGTCCTGGTGCCCCCCGAGGCCGCGGCGTACGTGCTCTACACGTCCGGCTCCACGGGCCGGCCCAAGGGCGTGGTCGTCCAGCACCAGTCGCTGGTGAACTTCACCCGCGCGGCGTGGACATCCTTCCCGGTGGAGCCCGGAGACCGGGTGCTCCAGTTCGCCTCCATCAGCTGGGACACCAGCGCGGAGGAGATCTACCCGTGCCTCACGAGCGGCGGGACGTTGGTCCTCCGGACCCCGGACATGCTCGACGAGCCCGGTGCGTTCCTGGCGAAGTGTGAAGCGGCGGGCGTGACGCAGCTCAACCTGCCCACGGCCTTCTGGCATGACGTGACGGCGAGCCTCGATGCGGGCACCGCCCGCCTCCCCTCGGGGCTGAAGTGGGTGGTGATTGGCGGCGAACGCGTGGCGCCGGAGCGGGTGGCCCAGTGGCAGCGGAGCGTCGGGGTCGAGCTGCCCCTGCTGAACACGTATGGGCTCACCGAGGTGACGGCGGTGGCCACGTCCGTGAACCTGTCAGCGGCCGGAGTCCTGGCGTCCCCGGGTGCCGAGCGCGAGGCGCCCATTGGTCAGGCGCTGACGAACGTGCGGATGTACGTGCTGGACCGCGAGCTGGAGCCCGTCCCTCCGGGCGTGCCCGGAGAGCTGTTCATCGGCGGCCAGGGTGTGGCCCGAGGCTACCTGGGCCGACCGGAGCTGACGGCGGAGCGCTTCGTGCCTTCGCCCTTTGTTGACAGCGAGCGGCTGTACCGGACCGGAGACCTGGCGCGGTGGCGCCGGGACGGGAATCTGGAGTACCTGGGCCGAGGCGACACCCAGGTGAAGGTCCGCGGCGTCCGCATCGAGCCTGGAGAGATTGAGGCCGCCCTCCGCGCGCATCCCACGGTCCATGACGCCGTGGTGCACGTCCGCGAAGACGTCGCTGGCGACAAGCGACTGGTGGCGTACGTCGTGCCGTCGTCCGCGCCAGACGCGGGCCAACTGGAGGCGTCCGCCCTCAGGGAATACCTGCGCCGGAACCTCCCCGAGTACATGGTGCCCGCCGCCTTCGTGTCACTGGCCGCCCTGCCCCTGACGCCTGGTGGGAAGGTGGACCGGAAGGCACTCCCCGCGCCGGAGGCCTCGCAGCTGGCCCTCAAGCGCGACAGCATGCCCCCCGCGACGCTCATGGAGGCCCGGCTGGCGGAGGTCTGGCAGGAGCTGCTGCGAGTCCCCACGGTGGGACGCCATGACAACTTCTTCGAGCTGGGGGGCCACTCCCTACTGGCCACGCGCGTGGTCGCCCGCGTCCGCGCCGACTTCAACGTGGAGCTGAGCCTGCGCGCGTTCTTCGAGGCCCCCACCGTGGCGGCCCTCGCAGAACGTCTGGGCTCCGCCACGCCCGGTCCCCGGCTGCCACCGCTCACCCGGGCCCGGCGCGACGGGCCGGCGCCGTTGTCCTTCGCCCAACAGCGTCTGTGGTTCCTGGATCAGCTCCAGCCGGGCAACGCCTCCTACAACATGCCGTCCGCGCTGCGCCTGTCGGGGACGCTGGACGTCGACGCCTTGCAGCGCGCCGCGGATGCCCTGGTGGAGCGGCACGAATCACTCCGCACCACGTTCCAGGCCCAGGGCGGCGAGCCCCGCCAGGTCATCCATCCACCGCGAGCGCTGCCGCTGAAGGTGGTGGACCTCTCGGGACTTCAGGGCCGGGCGTACCGGGAATCCGAGGCGTTGAAGCGCGCCACCCACGACGCACAGCAGCCGTTCGACCTGTCCACGGGCCCCCTGCTGCGCGTCACCCTGCTGACGCTGACCTCCACCGAACACGTGCTGGTGCTGTGCATGCACCACATCATCTCGGACGGCTGGTCCATGGGGGTGCTCGTCCGGGAAGTGGCCGCGTTCTACGATGCCTTCCTTCGCGGACAGCCCGCGTCCCTGCCCGAGCTCCCCGTGCAGTTCGCCGACTACGCGGTGTGGCAGCGCGGGTGGATGCAGGGCGAGACGCTGAAACAGCATCTGGGCTGGTGGAAGGAGCAGCTCGCGGGCGCGCCGCACGCGCTGGACCTGCCCACGGACAAGCCGCGACCCGCGGTGGTGACGCACCAAGGCGCTGGCGTGCAGGTACAGCTTCCGCTCGCGCTCAGTCAGGCGCTGGAGGCGTTGGCCCAGAAGGAAGGCGTCACGCCGTTCATGCTGTTGCTCGCGGCCTTCCAGGCGCTGTTGTGCCGGCACTCGGGCCAGGACGACGTGCTGGTGGGCTCACCCATCGCCGGGCGCCGTCAGGCCGAGTGCGAGCCACTCATCGGCTTCTTCGTCAACACGCTGGTCATGCGCGCCCGAATCTCCCCGGAGACGACCTTCCGCCAGTTGTTGGCGCAAGTGCGGGACACCACCCTGGGCGCATTCGAACACCAGGACGTACCCTTCGAGCGGCTGGTGGAGGAACTCCAGCCCTCGCGAGACCTGAGCCGCACGCCGCTGTTCCAGGCCATCTTCGCCCTGCAGAACGCACCGGGCTCCGAGCTGGCCCTCCAGGAGCTCTCCCTGCGAGAGCTGGAGCCGACGCATGGTGTCAGCCGGTTCGAGCTGGAGCTGGCGGTGGCCCGCCTCCCGGAGGGCTACCAGGGCGCGCTCATCTACAGCACCGAGCTGTTCGAGCCCGCCACGGCGGAGCAACTGGTGGAGCATCTCCGGCTGCTGCTGGAAGGCGCCGTGGCGTCACCGGATGACCCCGTGTCCACCCTTCCCCTCCACACGGAGGCGGAGCAGCACCAGATGATGGTGGACTGGAACAGCACCACCTCCAGCGTCCAGCGCGGTGGCATCTTCCACACGCGCTTCGAGCAGCAGGTGGGACGCACGCCCAACGCGCCCGCCGTGGCGCTGGATGAGCAGGTGCTGTCCTTCAGCCAGCTCAACGCGAAGGCGAACCAGCTCGCCGCGCACCTGCGCACGTTGGGCGTGGGCCCGGAGGTCCGCGTGGGCCTGTGCCTGGAGCGCACGCTGGAAGCCATCATCAGCCTGCTGGCGGTACTGAAGGCCGGAGGAGCCTTCGTCCCCATCGACCCGATGGCGCCCTCGCAGCGCCGTTCCTTCATGCTGGAGGACAGCGGGGCCACCGTGCTGCTCACCGTCCAGCACCTGGCCGAGGCCTGGCGGCCCCAGGTCCGGCATCTGCTGTGCCTGGACACCGAGGCCGCGAAGCTTGCGTCACTGCCCACGTACAACGTCCCCGCGAACGTGCGCGGAGAGAACCTCGCGTACATCATCTACACGTCCGGCTCCACGGGCACGCCCAAGGGCGTCATGGTGCAGCACCGCTCGCTGCCGTGGTTGCTCCAGGGAATGACGGAGTCGCTGGAGATGGCCGAGCCCGCCGGGCAGCGCCTCAGTCTCAACGCGCCACTGTACTTCGACGGCACCGTCGAGCGGCTCATGCACCTGGCGGAGGGACACTGCCTGTGTCTGGTGCCAGAGGCCACGCGGAAGGACCCGGAGGCGATTGTGGCGTGGCTGGAGCAGCAGCGCGTCGACATGCTGGATTGCACGCCCGCGCAGCTGGCACTCCTGCTCCAGGCCGGGCTCCTCGAACGAAGCCACGTCCCCGCCAGGATTTTTTGCGGAGGCGAGGCCATGTCGCCCATGGTCTGGAATCGGCTGGCCAGCACGGAGCGCACGACGGCCTTCAACGTCTACGGCCCGACCGAGAGCACGGTGTGCGCCACCTCCGCGCGCGTTCAGGGCAACCCGAGTCCCGTCCCCGTCATCGGCCGTCCCATCGTGGGAACGCGGGTGTACGTGTTGGACTCGCGCCAGCAACTGGCTCCGCTGGGAACCGCGGGCGAGCTGTGCATCGCGGGAGAAGGTGTGGCCCGGGGCTATTTTGGCAGGCCGGGACTGACGGCGGAGCGCTTCATCCCGGACGCCTTCAGTGGACAGCCGGGGGCCCGCCTCTACCGCACGGGAGACAAGGCCCGGTGGCGGCATGACGGCACGCTGGAATACCTGGGGCGGCTCGACTTCCAGGTGAAGGTGCGGGGCTTCCGCATCGAGCTGGGCGAAATCGAGGCCGCCCTGCGCACCCACAGCCAGGTCCAGGACGCCGTGGTGCTGGCGCGCGAGGACGTGCCGGGCGACAAGCGGCTCGTGGCCTACGTCGTGGGCGACTCCGTCACGGCCGAGTCGTTGCGCCAGCATCTCCTGCAGCGGCTGCCTGAGTACATGGTGCCTTCGGTCTTCGTCCCGCTGGTCGCCCTGCCGCTGACGTCCACCGGCAAGGTGGACCGCAACGCGCTGCCGGCACCGGACGCATCCCAGCTCGCGCTCACGCGCGACGTCGAGCCGCCCGCGACGCCCACGGAGGCGCGGCTGGCGGAAATCTGGAAGGAGCTGCTGCGAATCCCCACCGTGGGCCGACATGACAACTTCTTCGAGATGGGCGGCCACTCCCTGCTGGCCACCCAGGTCGTGGCCCGCATCCGCGACGCCTTCGATGTGGAACTGAACCTGCGCACGTTCTTCGCGGCCCCCACCGTGGCGACGCTCGCCGAGCGGCTGGCCTCCACGACGCCCAGGCTCCGGCTCCCGCCCTTGACGCGCGCCGGGAGGGACGGAGCGGTGCCGCTCTCCTTCGCGCAGCAGCGGCTGTGGTTCCTGGATCAGCTCAAGCCGGGAGACGTGTCCTACAACATGCCGTCCGCGCTGCGGCTGTCGGGGATGCTCGACGTCGAAGCCCTGCGGCGGGCCGTGAGTGCCATGGTGGAGCGGCACGAAGCGCTCCGCACCACGTTCCAATCGATGGCTGGCGAGCCCCGGCAGGTCATTCACCCTCCGCACGCCACGGTGGTGGAGGTGGTGGACCTCTCGGACATCCAGGACCGGGCGCAGCGGGAAGCGGAGGCAATCAAGCGCGCCACCCGGGATGCCCAACAGCCGTTCAATCTCTCCACGGGGCCGTTGCTGCGCACCACGCTGCTGAAGCTGGAACCGTCCGAGCACGTCCTGTTGCTGTGCCTGCACCACATCGTCTCGGACGGCTGGTCCATGGGCGTGCTGGTGCGTGAGGTGACCACGTTCTACGAGGCCTTCCACAACGGGCGCCCCGCGGCCCTGCCCGAGCTTCCAGTGCAGTACGCCGACTACGCGGTCTGGCAGCGCGGGTGGCTCCAGGGCGAGACGCTGAAGGAGCAGCTCGGCTGGTGGAAGTCGCAGCTGGCCGGTGTACCCCATGCGCTGGAGTTGCACACCGACAAGCCCCGGCCCGCGGTGCTGCGTCACCACGGCGCGGCGGTGCCGGTGCGGCTGCCCCAGGAGCTCGCGCTGATGCTGGATGCGCTGGCGCAGCGTGAAGGCGTCACACCGTTCATGCTGCTGCTCGCGGCCTTCCAGTCGGTCCTGGCCCGTCATGCCGGGCAGGACGATGTGTTGGTCGGCTCGCCCATCGCCGGCCGGCGCCACGCGGAAACCGAGCCGCTCATCGGCTTCTTCGTGAACACGCTGGTGCTGCGCGCCCGCCTCACGCCTGCGATGACCTTCCGTCACCTGCTGGCGCAAGTCCGTGACACCACGCTGGGCGCGTATGAGCACCAGGACGTGCCCTTCGAGCGGCTGGTGGAGGAACTCCAGCCCTCGCGAGACCTGAGCCGCACGCCGCTGTTCCAGGTGATGTTCGCGTTGCAGAACACCCAGGTCCCCGAGCTGACCTTGCCCAAGCTGTCGGTCCGTCCCGCGGACGCCGACGACTCGGGAGTGACGCTGTTCGAGCTGAGCCTGGACCTGGCGCGTGCCCAGGATGGCTACGAGGGTGCGCTCGTCTACAGCACCGAGCTGTTCGAGCGCGCCACGGCGGAACGGTTGGCCACCCACCTCCGGCTGCTGCTGGAGCGTGTCGTGGCCGCGCCGGACCTGGTCGTCGCCACCTTGTCCCTCCACACGGAGACGGAGCAGCAGCAGTTGATGGTGGACTGGCACGACATCGCACCGGACCGCGAGCGTGGTGTGCTCTTCCACACGCGCTTCGAGCAGCAAGCCGCGGGCACGCCCGATGCCCCCGCCGTGACCCTGGGGGCGCAGGTGCTGTCCTTCAGCCAGCTCAACGCGAGGGCCAACCAGCTCGCCTCGCACCTGCGCTCGCTGGGCGTGGGTCCCGAGGTCCGCGTGGGCTTGTGCCTGGAGCGCACGCCGGACGCCATCATCGCGGTGCTGGCGGTGCTCAAGGCGGGGGGCGCCTTCGTGCCCATCGACCCGTCAGCGCCGGCACAGCGCAAGTCCTTCGTCCTGAAGGACAGCGACGCGTCCGTCCTGCTCACCGTCCAACCGCTGGCGGACGCCTGGAAGCCGCAGGTCCGACATCTGTTGTGCCTGGACACCGGGGCGTCGAACCTGGCGTCACGGCCCACGGATGATGTCGCGGTGGAGGTCCGCGGAGAGAACCTCGCGTACGTCATCTACACGTCCGGCTCCACGGGCACGCCCAAGGGCGTCATGGTGCAGCACCACTCGCTGGCCTCGCTGCACGGGGCCTCGAACCTCGCGTTCCACCTGGGGCAGGCGCCGGGGCAGCGGTTCAGCCTCAACGCGCCGCTCTACTTCGACGTCAGCATGGACCAGCTCGTCCATCTGGCGGACGGGCACTGCTTGTGCCTGCTGCCCGACGACACACGGAGGGATCCGGAGGCGATGCTGGCGTGGCTGGAGCAACAGCGCGTGGACGTCCTGGACTGCACGCCCGCGCAACTGACGCTTCTGCTCCAGGCCGGGCTGCTGGAGCGTGCCCACGTCCCAGCGCGGATTCTGTGCGCGGGTGAAGCCATGGACCCGTCGCTCTGGAGCCGCCTGGCGAGCACGGAGCGCACGACGGCGTTCAACGCCTACGGCCCCACCGAGAGCACCGTGTACGCCACCTATGCGCGCGTGCAGCACAGCCCGAGTCCGGTCCCTGTCATCGGCAAGCCGCTCGCGGGGACTCGGGCATACGTGCTGGATGCTCGGCAGCAACTGGCCCCCCTGGGCACCGCGGGCGAGCTCTATCTGGCGGGGGATGGCCTGGCCCGAGGCTACCTGGGCCAGCCAGGCCTCACTGCGGAGCGCTTCGTCCCCCACCCGTTCGCGTCCACGCCGGGCGAGCGGCTCTATCGCACGGGCGACAAGGCCCGTTGGCGGCATGACGGCACGCTGGAGTACCTGGGGCGGCTCGACTTCCAGGTGAAGCTGCGCGGCTTCCGCATCGAGCTGGGCGAAATCGAAGCGGCCCTGCGTGCACACGAAGCGGTCCAGGACGCCGTGGTGCTGGCGCGCGAGGACGTGCCCGGCGACAAGCGGCTCGTGGCCTACGTCGTGGGCGGCTCCATCACCGTGGAGGCGCTGCGCCAGCACCTCCAGCAGCGGCTGCCCGAGTACATGGTGCCTCCCGCCTTCGTCTCACTGCCGGCCCTGCCCCTGAACCCCAGTGGAAAGGTGGACCGCAAGGCCCTGCCCTCGCCCACGCTCGCGGACACCCGAAGCCAGGAGGTCCACGTGGCGCCGCGGGATGGGCTCGAGCTGCGGCTCGTGCGGACCTGGGAGCAGCTCCTGGGCGTGGAGCCCATCAGCGTGCGCTCCAGCTTCTTCGAGCTGGGAGGCCACTCGCTGCTGGCCGTGCGTCTGGTCGCGGCCCTGCGCGAGTCCCTGGGGCGGCCGCTTCCCCTGGCCGCGCTGTTCCAGGCCCCCACGGTGGAGCAGCTCGCCGCGCTCCTGCGCCGCGAGGACGCTGGACCGACGTCCTCGCTGGTCCCGTTCGACGCGGGCCGGAGTGGAACGGAGGTTCCGTTCTTCTGCGTGCACCCGGTCGGAGGCAACGTCCTGGCCTACGCGGAGCTGGCCCGGCTGCTGGGGCCGGAGCGCCCGTTCTACGGACTCCAGGCGCAAGGGCTCGACGGCAGCACGCCACCGCTGGGCACGGTGGAGGAGATGGCCGCCACCTATGTGGAGGCCATCCGCACGGTCCAACCCGCCGGGCCCTACCTGCTGGGCGGCTGGTCCGTGGGCGGCGTCATTGCCTATGAAATGGCGCGCCAGCTTCGCGAGCGTGGCGACACGGTGGCCCTGTTGGCGCTCATCGACGCCTACACGCCCGCGGTGCTCAACGCCGCCGAGCCGGAGCCCGACGCCGCGCAGGTCGTCTCCGCTTTCGCGAGCGACCTGCTGGGCATCGGGTTCACGGACCTGGCCACGCCGGACGCGTCCCAGTCACCCGAGGCCCAGGTAGAAGCGCTCTGGGAAGCCGGTCAGCGCGCGGGCGCCCTGCCGCCCGGAATGGAGCCCGCGCACCTGCGGGCCCTGCTCCAGGTCTTCGAGGCCAACCTCCGGGCCGCCCGCCGCTACCAGCCGCCCGCGCTGAACCCGGGCCGGGTGTTGCGGCTCCGGGCGACGGAGGGCGCGGAGGGCCTGCCCGAGGACGGCGGCTGGACGGCGCTCGTGGGAACCGGACTGGAGCAGCACGCCGTGTCCGGCGACCACTACGGCGTGCTGCGCGCCCCGGGGGTCCGCGAGCTGGCGGACCGGCTCCGGAGCGCGCTGAAGGTCACCACCGGGTGAGGAGGAACTCGATGCCCAGGCCCAGCTCCTTGAAGTACTTGGGCGTCCCTCTGATGAGCTGCCGCTCTCCCTCCGTCTTCTTGAGGAGGTAGACCGGCATCGTGAGGCGCACGCCCACCATCTCCGCCAGGTCCACGCCCAGGCGGGCCTCCGGGACCGTCAGCGCCCATTCGTTGGGATTGCTGAGGTAGCCCGCGGACACGCCCAGTCCGGCGCGCCACCGGACGTAGGGCCCCAGGTCGAGGAACGGAATCGCGCCGGAGAAGCCGTCCATGTCGGAGACGCAGTCGATGTAGAGGCCCAGCGAGGCCCAACGGATGCGGGTGTCGTTGGGCACGAGCTGGTCCATGTCCCGCACGCCCAGCCCGGACAGCACGGCGCCGAAGCGCCACTCATTGCGGCTGTAGGCGTAGTCCTCGCGCCCTTGCTCGGACGCGAGGAACGGAAGCTCCACGCCCACGCCCACACCGCGCTGGCGCATGGCGCTGAGCGTCCAGACGTGGTGCGGCTTCGAATACGTCAGCCACTCGTCCAGGAACGCGGCGCCCGCGGGACGGAGCGGAATCTTGAGGTTGCCCCTCTGCTGCGTGACGAGGCTGTGGAAGGCGGTGCCCACGCGTTGGCGGACCGGGATGAGGTCCTCTCGGGTCCCCGTGGCTTCAATCCCCTCCATGACGCCTTCGCTGTACTGGTAGCCCACGTCGCCCAGCACGGAGAGCAGGTCGTCGACCTGTCCCTTCTGGAGCTGTCCCGCTTCCGCCTTCTTCGTCAGGGCATCGGTGGCCTGGCGCAGCCGCCCCAATTGCGGCGTCGTCGTGCAGTCATTGCCCACGACGCAGCGGAAGCCGGGCGAGTCGATGCCCAGGACGTTCAGCACGCGGAGCTCGCGATCCCTCAGGCGCTCCTTGCCGGCGCGAGGCACCAGCAGGTCGACGGCGCGCGTCGAGGTGAGCTGGGTCGACAGGAAGCGGATGGCGTCCTGCATGCCACGGTAGAAGTCGTGCTCGCGGAAGCGCCGGTCGAAGAAGCCCATCATCGCGAACTGGAACTCCGACGGGAGCACGGACGTGCGGCGAGGAATCTGGATGCGGCCCGACAGATTGATGTCGTGCTCCAGCGTGTTGAGCACGGCGCTGTCGCGCGCGGCGTTCAGCACGTTGCCCAGGTACTGGAAGTAGGCCTCGTCCAAGGGGCTGCGGGAGCGCTCCGGCCGTTCGGGCGGTGATGCCCAGTCCCAGCCGACCGCGTCCTGGTCCAGGTAGACGACGGGGAAGCGCTCGCGATTGAGCGTCGTCTCCCGCGAGGTGCTGCGCTCCACCCACCGCGAGCCGAGCCGCACCGCCAGGTCCACGGGGTTGTTGTTGAGCACGCCGCCATCAATGAGCTTGAGGGACTCCAGGGGCCCCCATTGCGTCTGGTTGAAGAAGGAGACCTCGACGGGGACAGGCGGGAACGCGAGCGGAAAGGCCCCGGAGGCCTGCGGCGTGAGCAGCAGGTTCGACAGGGACACCTCGTGTCCGCCGTCGCCCGTCGGCTGGGCGCCCAGCGCCGGGTAGTACGCGAGCTCCTTGGGCTTCACCCCGATGTGGGGGAACGACGCGCTCGCCGCGCCCTCCATGAATGGCAGCCGGGCGGTGAGCTTCCCTTCGCCCTGCGTCATCACCTGGACGACCAGCTTCTCCGTCACGCGCTTCAGCTTGAACTGGGCGTCGGGTCCGCCCTCGCCGAAGGGAACTTCGCGCCCGCGCAGGTTCGTCACGGTGATGCCGTAGGCGAAGGTGCAGTCCTCCTTGAAGCGGGTCGTCTGGGCCTTCTTCAGGATGAGCTGCAGGGTGTCCTGCATGTGGGGCTCGCTGAAGAGGTGCGTGCCCTGAGGTGGCTCATTCCGTTCTTCGGGGAGCAGCCGCCCCAGGTCGAGCTGGTCGATCCACACGGTCCAGAAGAGGCTCTGCTCTGGAGACCACGTGGGCTGGGCGAACGCCGTGTCACACGAGGCCAGTCCCCCGAGCAGCGCGTTCACCGCCCCCGCCGAGGCGCCCGTCCATACTCGCGGCGCCGGGTTGCCCAGGTCCGCCTCCGCGCCTTCTCGCTGCGCGACGCTCCAGAACCGGACCAGCGTGGAGAGGAACCCCGCCTGATACGCGCCCAGGCTGATGCCGCCGCTGACGACCAGGGCCGGCGCGCTGCGCTCCGTCTCCTCGGCCAGGGCGCGGGCCCGCGCGGGGTCTTCGATGTGCAGCGGCAGGAACGGCGTTCCCTCGGGGACGAGCGCGGTGTCCTCCGCGAAGGCGTCACCATCCGGCGGAACGGGCGGCACCTCGGGGCTCACCGCCGGAACGTCTTCAGTGACAGCGCTGGCCGGCACTTCGCCCGGTTCGGCTTCGGGCGGCGCCGCTGGCGCATCAGGTGGGGCGTCCGCCGGCACGGGGTTGGCGGGCGTGGAGGAGTCCTCGGCCTCGGATGGGGCCGGGGGGACGGCTTGCGCCTGCGCGGTGCTGGTGGTTGCGAGCAGGACCACGGCACAGGCACGAAGAAGGTTCTTTGGCATTCACGGGGCTCAGATGAAGGTCGACGTTGAGGCTATCCCTCAATCCTGACCCTGATCCCGGAAGCCCGGCAACCACGGAAGGCGCCGGGGAAGCTGTCGTCCCCGGCGCCCCTTGTTCGAAGGCCTACGACTTCTGCAGTTCGTGCGAGCTGTCGGCGGCGGCCTGCTCCGGTGCCGCGACGAACAGGGCGTCGCCCGTGCTGGACACCTGGGGACGCAGCGGCGCGGCCACGGACTCGTGGACCAGCGCGGGAACCGCCACGGGCTCCACGATGGCCGCGGCCTGGGCGCGCTGCGCGGCCTGCCGGCGGCGCCACACGAAGTAGCTGATGGCGGCCACGGCAAGCACGCCCATCACGGCGAACTGCCCTTCCTTGAACTTGGAGATCATCGTGTCCAGCTCGCCACCGAAGTGGAAGCCGAGCCAGATGAACACGGGCGCGGACAGCAGCGCGGCCAGGCCGTCCCAGAAGATGAAGCGCCAGTAGGACATGCCCACGGAGCCCGCGGTGAAGTACGTCACGGCGCGCACGCCCGGCATGAAGCGGGCGATGCAGACGATCTTCTGGCCGTGTTTGACGAAGAGGCCTTCCACCTTCGCGCGTTTCTCGGGTGTGACGATGCGGGCGAAGAAGCCACCGCCGCCTTCACGGCCCAGCTTCCCACCCAGCCGGCGGCCGGCGAGGTAGATGAGGCTGTCGCCAACGATGATGCCCGCGAAGCCGACGACCATCATGACCGACAGGTTGGCGGCCCCCTTGTGGGCCAGGAAGCCCCCGAGGATGAGGGAGATGTCCTCCGGTAGAGGGACACCCAGTCCGCAGGCCACCAGGATGCCGAACACCGTGGCATAGGCGAAGAAGCCCTGAGAGTCGCCGAGGAGGTTGGTGAGAAGTTCTTGCACGCGTCGTCCTGTCCGTTCACGTCCGAAGGGCCCGCCCCGGCAGTCACCTGAGGCCGCCCCTCTAGCGCCCAGACATCAACCGGGCGCGGGTCGTCAAAACTCCGGGTCAACAAGGGGAATCGACCGCAAAAATCCCTGAAACCCGGCCTCCTCTTGGGCCCTCTTCGGCGCCCGTCGTCTCTACTTATTCTCCGACCGCCGCCGCCCGTTGCCCCACTGTCCCGACGTCGCGCCGCCCCTTCGGGCAGCCTGCCCACCTGGGTTCCAAACGTCCAGGAGGCCCATCCCGCCTCGGCCCGCACCGCGGAACGAGGTGGGGGTTCTAGCCACCAGGCCCTACGCAACCCGCACAGCCAGCGCCGCCGCGCAGCTTAACCACCGCCCGCCCGGATGGCGTCTCCTTCAGCTCAGGCCGTGGGCGCTTTTCCGATGAGCGTGCGCAGCATGTCCCGGTTGTCCCGGGCCTTCTGGCCGAAGTGCGCGACGATGCCCATCAGCAGCTTCACGCAGGCTTGCGGCTTGGTGGCCAGGAGTTTCTGGAAATCCGCGGCGCGAATCTCCAAGGCCAACACGTCGGTGACGGCGGTGGCGGTGCACAGCCGCTCACCCTTCTGCACCAGGGCCAGCTCCCCCAGGGGTTCGCCGGAGCCGACCTCACCCAGGGATACGTCCTCACCCCCAGCGCTCCTGGCGCTCAGGCGCACGTTGCCCTCACCCACGATGAGGAGCGAATCCCCCGTCTTGCCTTCAGCGAAGAGCGCGGTTCCCTTGGGGAACGCACGGGCGACGGCGACCCCGGCGAAAATCTGGATGCCGGTGTCCGTGAAACCCTTGAACAGCGGACACGCCTTGAGCGTTGTGGCAGGCACGAGAGCCATGGATGTGCTCCTAACACGCCCAGCGTAGGCTCGCGAGCGACTCAGCGGTCCGTGTGGTACTCGGCCGCGAGCAGCACGTAGTGCTGCGCGGACATCAAGAGGAACTCACGCTCCGCCTCGGTGATGGGACGCTTCACCCGGCCTGGGGAGCCCACCACCAGGGAGCCTGGGGGAATCTTCGTGCCCGGCGTCAGCAGGGCTCCCGCACCGATGATGCAGTCGTCCCCTACTTCCGCGTCGTCCATCACGGTGGCGCCCATGCCCACCAGCACCCGGTTGCCGATGGTGCACCCATGGAGGATGACGTGGTGCCCCACCGTCACGTCGTCCCCCACCGTGGTGGCGGACCTGCCGCTGGTGACATGAATCAGGGACAGGTCCTGCACGTTGGTGCGCTTCCCGATACGGATGGGATTCACGTCCCCGCGCAGCACGCAGTTGAACCAGATGGAGGAGTCCTCCCCCACCTCGATGTCACCCACCAACTGGGCGGAGTCGTCCACGAAGCAGCCTGGGTGGACGCGGGGGGAGACACCTCGAAATGGCCTCTGGGGCATGGGGCTACGCCTCCGCGAGAACGTGGAACGGCGCCTCGGCCATGGGCACCGGCAGCGGCTCCACCGTGGGGGGCTTGAGCAGGGCCACCTGTTTGCCCGCGAGCTGGTTGGGCGTGGCGCGCTCCACCTTCACCGTCACGAAGGCGCCCGCGGGGGCGTCCCCTTCGAAGTTGACGGTGCGGTTCTCCGGCGTGCGGCCGAAGCGCTTGGTGGCGTCGTAGCGCGAGTGCCCCTCCACCATGACCTCCACCTCCGAGCCCACCAGCGCCGCGGTGATTTCGCCGCTGATGCGCCGCTGCAGCTTCTGCAGCCGCTCCAGGCGGGCAATCTTCACCTCGTGCGGCACCGAGCCCCAGTCCTTCTCGCGCAGGGCCGCGCCCGTCTTGGGCCGCGGGCTGTAGACGAAGGAGAACTGGTTGTCGTAGCGGACCTGCTCGGTCAGCTGCATCGTCATCTCGAACTCCTCCTCGGTCTCCCCGGGGAATCCGACGATGATGTCCGTGGTGACGGCGATGCCCGGCCGCGCCTCGCGCAGCTTCGCCAGGCGCTCCAGGTACTGCACCACCGTGTAGTCGCGGCGCATCATCTTGAGGATGCGGTCGCTGCCGCACTGCACCGGCAGGTGGAAATGCGGGGTGATCTTCGGCTGGACGCGGAAGGCTTCGATCAGCTCGTCGGACAGGTCATGCGGGTGGCTGGTGGTGAAGCGCACGCGCTCGATACCGGGGACCTCCGCGGTGCGCAGCAAGAGCTGCGCGAAGGAGATGCCGCCCGCGTACGAGTTCACGTTCTGGCCGATGAGCGTCACCTCGCGCACGCCGACCTTCGCCAGGTCCGCCACCTCGACGAGCACGTCGGGGAACGCCCGGCTCACCTCGCGGCCACGCGTGTGCGGCACGATGCAGAACGAGCAGACGTTGTCACAGCCCTTCATCACCGTGACGAACTCGGTGACCTTGCCGCGGGACGTCTCCGGGTCGGCGCGCGGGAAGACGTACTCCTCCGAGTTCACGAAGGCCGTCTCCACCACCCGCTCCCGCTCCGCGGACACCCGGCCGATGATGTCCGGCAGGCGCGCGATGTTGTCGGGGCCGAAGACGAAGTCCAGGTACGGCACCTTCTTGAGGAGCTTGTCCTTCTCCTGCTGCGCCACGCACCCGCCCACGCCAATCAGCGCGCCACGGCTGGCCTTCACCGGCTTGTACCGCCCCAGGGCGGACAGCATCTTGTCCTCCGCCTTCTCCCGGATGGAGCAGGTGTTGAGGATGATGAGGTCGGCGTTGTCCGGCACCGGCGTCGGCGCGTAGGACATCTGGCTCAACACCTCGCTCATGCGGAGCGAGTCGTTGACGTTCATCTGGCAGCCGAAGGTGTGGATGAAATAGCGCTTCATGGAAGAACCCTGAGCAAGTACGTGCCCTTATCCGATGGCCGGACGCGGAATGCAACCAGCCGCCCGCCCGCCTTCATCCCCGGCTGAGCAGGTGCGTCAGGCGGGTGTGCAGGTCCACCAGCTCCGCTTCGCGGGCCCGGAGCAGCACCAGGGCGTCCTCGCCGTAACGCCGCGCCAGGGCATTGGTTTCGCGCTCCTGCTTGGCCAACTCGTCCTGGATGCGGCCCTTGAGCTCGTCCGCCGCGCCGCCCTGGAGCTGCCCCAGCTTGTCCTGGAGCTTGCGGACCGCCCAGCGCCGCCCGCCGAAGGCTCGCAGCAGCGCGCTGCCCTGCTCCGCCGTCTTGGGGGTCAGCCCCGACGCGGCCAGGGCCTCGGTGTGGGCCTTGGCCAGGGTCTCCGTTCCCTGCCCGGAGGCCTGGGCAAGGTAGGTCTGCTGGTAGCGGACCAGGGCGTCGAGCATCGCCGCGTCCAGCGGGGGGGCGGCCCAGCGGAGGGTGCGGTCGTCGGCGGCGGTGAGGTCCGTGGAGGTCTCCCGGTTGGGGACGTCCTGGAAGCCGTTGTCGTCGAAGAGGAAGGAAGACATGGGGAGGTGCCTTGCGGGGGGGAATGGGCCCGGGACTACGCGGGCACGAGCTGGTCGGCGATCCGGGCCAGGTCCGACACGGAGGTGACGACGACGGCCTGGTGACAGTGCTTCTCGTAGGTGAGCATCTCGCTGTCGCCAATGCCCCAGTTGCCACGCTCCTCGGGGCAGATCCACAAGAGCCGCTTCGCCTTGCGGCGCAGGTCCTTGAGGGCCCAGGCGTTGTTCGCGTTGTAATTGTTCCGCCCGTCGCCAATCACCATCACGGTGGTCCGGCGGGTGATGCTGCCCAGGTGGTCCCGGGTGAAGTCGGCCAGGGCGCGGCCGTAGTTGGAGTTCGCGCTCAGGGACACCGTCTTGCCCGCGGTGGCCATGTCGATGGCGGCGTCGACCTCCAGGTCCTTGAAGTACTGCGTCACCTCGCCCACGTCGGACACGAAGACGAACGAGCGCACGCGGACGAAGAGCGACTGCATCGTGTGCATGAACAGCAGCATCATCCGTGAGGCCTGACGCACGGAGTCGGACACGTCGCAGAGCACCACCAGCTCCGGGCGCTCGGGGCGGCGGCTGCGGAACTGGGGCACCATGGGCACCCCGCCCCACGGCAGGTTCCGGCGCAGGGTGCGCCGCACGTTGAGGGCGCCCTTGCGGTGCGAGCGCTGCTTCCGGATGAGCCGGCTGCGCAGCTTCTCCGCCAGGGTGCGCACGGCGGACTCCATCTGGTCCACCTCCGCCTGGGTGAGCAGGTGCAGAGGCTTGTCCGCGGCGGTGTCGGTGCGGCGGCGGATGCGGGCCTCCGCCTGGCGCTTCACTTCCTGGCGTGCGGCGTCCTCGATCTTCCGCATCGCGGCCGCGACATGGCGCGAGACAATCTCCACCCCTTCCGGGGTGAGGCCGCGGGCTCGCAGCTCGTCCTCCAGCGACTTCATGTCGTTCCGGGCCTTGTCCGCCCCAGCCGCCGCCAACATGCGCCGGGAGAAGAACCCGGCCTGGAGCGGGCTCTCCATCCGCGACAGGTCCAACTGCAGCGAGGCCATCCGGAAGATCTGCGCCAGCCGGGCCCGGTCTCCCATCAGCACAGCCTGGGCCAGGGGGGACATCTCCGGGAGGAGCTGGTGCATCTGGATGAGGACCATCTTCAGCAGGTCGCCCTCCAGGTAGCCTTCCTCCTCCAACTGCTGCGCCAGCGACTTGTCGATGGCCTCGAACGTCCTCGCCGCGCCGGAGAAGTAGAACTCGAAGGCCCGGTTGAAGGTGTCCACGTCCAGTTCGCGCTTCACCAGCGTGGTGCGGAGCACCGAGCGGAACAGGTTCCGGTCCTTGAGGCCTACCTCGGACGTGGCGCGCAGCGCGTCCTGGACCTCGGACGTACTGACACGCACACCGTTCTGGCGAAGAACCTCGGCGAACTCGACGATGCGGGCATCCACGCAACCATCATGTCCGGGGACGGCCCGCGCGCAATCGGGAATGCACAACCGTGAAGCGAGCGGACGCCTGCCCCCCTGGTACACGCGGTGTAATCACTAAAATTTACTGAATTACCGCTTGTTCCGGATTGAGGCCGCGAGCCACCAACTGCGATTTCAGAGGGGAATCGGGCAAACCGTGGCCTGCGCGCCGATGGACGCCCGAATCTCGCCGCTCAATGAAACAAAGACTGACAGTACGTGTTGTCGTTGTTCAGGCCGACCGCTCGAAGGACATCACGGCCTCGACGTGATGCGTTTGAGGGAACATGTCGACCACCTGGAGGGCCAGGGGCTTGTAGCCCGCGGCAACCAGGCCGGCGGCGTCCCGAGCCAGGGATGCCGGGTCACACGCCACGTACACCACGCGGCGCACCCCCAAGGCGGTCATCCACTTCGCCAGGCCCGGGGCTCCCGCGCGCGGCGGGTCCGCGAGGCAGACATCGAAGCGGCGCTGCTCGGCCACCAGCCCGTCGCACACCTTGCGGGCGTCGCCCTGGATGAAGCGTACATTCGTCACCCCACCCTCGCGAGCGCTCCGCTGGGCCAGCTCGACGCCCACGGGGGAGGACTCCACGCCCAGCACGGACGCGGCGGTCCCAGCCAGGGGGAACGTGAAGTTGCCGTTGCCCGAATACAGCTCCAGCACGGTGTCGGACTCGCGGGCCCCCAGCTCGTACACGGCCGAGGTCACCAGCCCCACGTTGGCCTCGGCATGGGCCTGAGCGAAGGCATCCGGCCGCAGGTACAGGGGGACTTCCGGCCGCAGCGGTGAGTAGGAGCGCAGCGCCGGCTTGCCCAGGAGCCGAGCCGAGCCTTCCTTCGGCGTCAGCACCGCGCCCTCCAGCCGCAGGGCGCGCACGGCTGCCTCGGCGGCCTCCAGGTGGCGCGCCGTCACCGGGCCGCTGAGATTCACTGCGAACGCGGCCTTGTCTCCTTCCGCCAGCAGCAGCACTTCCTCGGCATCCTTCGCCAGGGGCTTGAGCAGCGGGGCCAGCTTGCCGGGAAGTGCCGTGAGCACGGGCGTGAGCGCGCCGCAGACCTCCACGGGCACGCGTTCGTGGCTGCGCCGGCCGAAGTACCCCAGCGCCCCCTTGCCCGCGGGATGCAGCACCGCGCGGCGCCGGTAGCCCCAGTCGCGTGGGGCCACCAGCAGCGGACGCACGGTGAAGCTGTCCCGAGCCAGGTGCCCCAGGTGCTCCAGGGTGGAGAGGACGATCTCCTGCTTCGCGCTGCGCTGGGCGGGCTCGGCCAGCCCCAGCCAGTCACAGCCGCCGCAGTCGGACGCGTACACGCAGGGCGCGTCACGCCGGTCCGGGCCTGGCGACACCACCTGTCGCAGGATGCCGCGCAGCACACGGCCTTGCGTCTCCAGGTGGACGCGCACGGTGTCGCCCGGGAAGGTCCCCGGGATGAAGACGGTGCGCCCCTGCCAGGAGGCCACGCCTTCGCCGAGCTGGCCGAGGCGTTCGATGGTCAGTTCAATGGGAAGTTCGGGTAGCGGCAACATTCAGGCGCTATTCGGGCGGGAGCTCCGAGCGCAGGCGCTCCACGAACTCCGCGATACGCGTTCGCTTGTCTTCATCAACGTCCAGGAACTCCACCGCCATCCCTGGGGACTGGGGCGCGGGCACGCCCACGGCATTGGTGCGCGTCACCCGCCCCTTCAGCTCCACGGGGAAGTGCGCGCCGGGCAGCGTCACCAACAGCCGCACCACCGTGTCCACGGCCAGCGGCTTGTCGGTGTTGATGTAGAGGCCCCCCTTCGACAGGTTCACCGCCCAGTCGGTGACGAAGCCAGAGACGCTGCGGTAGGCCACCGGCAGCTCGTACTCGAGACGGGGCGCGCGGGGATGAGGGGTCGAGGTGTTGGGACTGTCTGCCATGGGAAGCGCTCCGCCGCGGGGTTCGTACAACGCCCGCGGCGGTGCACCTTATCCCCACACGCTCAGACTTTCATCTCGCGGACGTCGGGGGCCACCGTCAGCTTCGGCTCGGTGAGCTTCTGCACCTGCTCCACCGTCACCCCGGGTGCCACCTCGCGCAGGATGAGCCCCTGCGGCGTCACGTCGATGTACGCGTGGTCCGTGACGATGTGGTGGATGCACTTGAGGCCCGTCAGCGGCAACGAGCACTTCTTGAGAATCTTGGGCTTGCCGTCCTTGTTGGCGTGCTCCATGGCCACGAAGATGCGCTGGGCACCGACGGCCAGGTCCATGGCGCCGCCCATGCCCTTGATCATCTTTCCGGGGATCATCCAGTTGGCCAGGTCGCCCTCTTCGCTGACCTCCATGGCACCCAGGACGGCCATGTCGATGTGGCCGCCGCGGATCATCCCGAACGACAGGGCCGAGTCGAAGAACGCGGCGCCGGGCACCGCCGTCACCGTCTCCTTCCCGGCGTTGATGAGGTCCGGATCCTCCTGGCCTTCCACGGGCCAGGGGCCGATGCCCAGCAGGCCGTTCTCCGACTGGAGCACGATGTCCATGCCCGGAGGGATGTAGTTGGCCACCAGGGTGGGCATGCCGATACCCAGGTTGACGTAGAAGCCGTCCTGCAGCTCCTGGGCGATGCGCTGTGCAATCTGTTCACGAGTCAGTGGCATGGCTGGGCTCCTCAGGCCGACTTGCGGACGGTGCGCCGCTCGATCCACTTCTGGAGGTTCTTCGCCTGGACGATGCGCTTCACGAAGATGCTCGGGATGTGCACCAGGTCCGGGTCCAGCTCGCCCGGCTCCACGATGTGCTCCGCCTCGACGATGGTGACCTTGGCCGCCATGCACATCATCGGGGAGAAGTTCCGCGCCGTCTTGCGGAACACCAGGTTGCCCCAGCGGTCCGCCTTCCACGCGCGGACAATGGCGAAGTCCGCCTTCAGCGGCGTCTCCAGCACGTGCAGCCGCCCGTCGATGACGCGCGTCTCCTTCCCTTCGGCCACCTGGGTGCCGGCGCCCGTCGGGGTGAAGAAGCCGCCAATGCCGCAGCCGCCCGCGCGGATGCGCTCGGCCAGGGTGCCCTGCGGGTTCAGCTCCACCTCCAGCTCACCGGAGAGGAACTGCCGCTCGAACTCCTTGTTCTCTCCCACGTAGCTGGACACCATCTTCTTCACCTGCTTGTTCTGAAGCAGGATGCCGAGCCCCAGCTCGGTGGTGCCGCAGTTGTTGGAGATGATGGTGAGGTCCTTCACGTTCTTCCGGTGAAGTGCCTCGATGAGATTCTCCGGGTTGCCGCACAGCCCGAAGCCGCCGCTCATGAGCGTGCAGCCATCCGGGATGTCGGCGACCGCCTCGTCCGCGTTCGCGTAGACCTTGTTCATCCGCCCTCCCGCATGTGCGAACGGGGTGACGGCCCTTGGCAGGCCCCCACCCCGTGCCCCTCCCCTATTGGGAGAGGAAGTTCAGCGCTCCACCATCAGCGCGATGCCCTCGCCGCCGCCGATGCAGAGCGACGCGACGCCACGCTTCTTGTCCAGGTCCTGCATCGTCTGCAGCAGCGTCACCAGCACGCGCGCGCCGGACGCGCCAATCGGGTGGCCCAGCGCCACCGCGCCGCCGCGCACGTTCACCTTCGACACGTCCAGGCCGAGCAGCCGGTTGTTCGCGATGGACACCACCGCGAACGCCTCGTTGATCTCCCAGAGGTCCACGTCACCCGCGCTGATGCCCTGCTTCTTCAGCAGCTTGTTGATGGCGTCCGTGGGCGCGATGGTGAACTCCACCGGCTTGCGCGCCGCCTGGGCGTAGCCCGTGATGCGGCCCAGGATGGCGCGGCCCTCGGCCTTCGCGCGCTCCTCGCTCATCAGCACCAGCGCCGCGGCGCCGTCGTTGATGGAGGACGCGTTGGCGGCCGTCACCGTGCCGTCCTTCTTGAACACAGGCTTCAGGCCCGGAATCTTCTCCGGCTTCGCGTTGCGGGGACCCTCGTCGTCGGAGACGGTGACGACGTCCTCCGGCTTCTTGCCCGGAATCTGGACCGGGACGATCTCCGCCTTGAACAGGCCTTCCTTCTGGGCCTGGATGGCGCGGCGCGTGGACTCCAGCGCGTACTCGTCCTGCTGCGAGCGGCTGATGTCCTGCGTCGTGGCGCACTCCTCGGCGCAGATGCCCATGTGGACGTTGCCGTACACGTCCCAGAGGCCGTCGTGGATCATCGCGTCCTTGAACTCCACGTTGCCCATGCGCGCGCCGCCACGCATCGTGTGGCTGATGTACGGCGCGTTGCTCATGGACTCCATGCCGCCCACGACGACGACGTCCGCGTCACCCAGGGCAATGGCCTGCGCGCCCGCGCTGACGGCCTTGAGGCCGGAGCCACAGACTTTGTTGAGCGTGGTGGCGGGAACCGTCTCGGGCAGGCCGGCGAAGATGGCCGCCTGGCGAGCGGGTGCCTGGCCCACGCCCGCGGTGAGCACACAGCCCATGATGACTTCCTGAACGGCCTCGGGCTTCACGCCCGCGCGCTCCAGCGCCGCCTTGATCGCGATCGCGCCCAGCTGCGGGGCCGTCAGCTTGGCGAGCGCGCCCTGAAAGGCACCAATGGGGGTACGGGCCGCGCCCACGATGACGACGTCACGAGCCATGAAACCTGCCTCCTCTTGAGGATGTGCGGATGCTCTTCGATAACAGTGTCGGGGGCCCTTATCACCGGCCACTTCCCCGAGTTCAAGCATCCTTGCTCGTCACTCGGGCGTGAGCGTCCACTGTGCACGACGCAACGCGCCAGCCCTCGTAACCGCGCGAAGTCACGAAGGCTGACGGTGCGCTGGGCAGGCCCCTGCCCGCCCGACCGGTCGGATGGTTTCTAGTGGGCAAGCCAGGAGAACAGTTCCGCGTCCCACCCGCCCGTCGCGATGGCCTTGCCGTCCCCTCGCCAAGAGATGCCCAGGACCGTGCTTTCGTGGGCGCCCATGACAGTGGGCCGGAACGCGCCCTCTTCACGGACGTCCCAGGTGAAGAGCAATCCTCCTGCGCCGCCACTGGCGAGCCGCGTGCCATCCGGGCTCCACGCCAGAGCCAGTTGGGTGAGCCAGGTACTGCTCCTCGCAATGACGGCACCGGTGCTCAGGTCCAGGACGGTAAGGCCCTGACTTTGACTCAGCGCCAGGCGGGTCCTGTCGGCGTTGAGGGCGGCGGCCCAGACGGTATTCCACCCGGGCTCCTCGCTCAGCAGGACACCGGACTTACGGTGCCAGATGTCCCACGCCCCGTGGGCGTAGACGATGATCAGCGACGCTCCGTCAGGCGTCCATTCCAGCTCCACGACGGGGCTCCGCGTCTCACGCAGGCGCAGCAACTCCAGGCCGCTGCCCACGCTCCAGACCTGGACGATGCCCTTCCTCCCGCCGGGCGACACCACCGTGCCCGCGCCCGCCAGGGTCCAGCCGTCTGGGGTCAGCACGGCGTGCTCGATGCTGGGGGTCAGCCCAGGAGACGGCGGCGTCAGCTCCACGGGCGTGCGCACCCGGTTGCCTGCATTCACGTTCCAGACACTGAGCCGGCCGTCATCGCCCCCTGTCGCGAGCCACGTGCCGTCCCCATTCCACCCCAGGGCCCTGACCGCCTTTCCCCCATGCCCGTCCAGCGTTCCCAGCGCCTGGCCTGAATCGCTCCAGAGTCGGACCTTGCCCTCGCTGCCGGCCGATGCCAGCCGATCTCCCGCGGGACTCCACGCCGTGGCGTTGACCTCCCGCAGATGCGCCAGCAATTCAGTGCGCCGCACGCGCGCGTGTTCCTCATCCACCTGGAAGACGGACACCTCGGCGGGCTCCCTCTCCATCGCGACGAACGTGTTGTCGACCGGGTTGAACCGCACGGCGTCGTAGCTGGGCGCACTCAGCGGGTTGGGGAGAGGCTCGAAGCCATCCGCCACCACCGTCCCGGTGCTTGCCTCCAGGACCGTCAGCAATCGGAGTCCATCCACCACCACGAGCCAATCCTTCGTGCGGCTCCAGTCCAGGCGGGCGAGAAAGCCCCACGGGCCTGTCCACATGGCCTGCTGCTCGTGGGTCGCTGCCTCATACACTCGCACGTAGCGGAAGTTGCCCACCGCGTACCGCGCTCCGTCCGGGCTCCAGGCGAAGCCATGGGCATCGAACTGCCGGTAGAGCGGCCCGGCTGGGGCAAGCGGGTGGATCTCCACCCTCGCGCCCTGCACCTCGAGTGCAATACGGCGTGCATCCGGGCTCCAGTGGATCTGGTGGACGGGATACTCCGTCAGCAAGGGCTCCCGGCGCTCCGTCCCCGTGTCTGCGGACCAGAAGCGCACTTCCCCGCCGCCCGTGTCCAGGTTGCTGATGCTGGCGAACTCGTTGCCGTCCGGGTTCCAGGCAACGCCCAACACCCGGCCCGAATGGGCGCGCCAACGCTGGACAGGCGCGCCTGTGTTCGGGTCGATCCGGGCCAGCTGCCCATCTTCGAAGCCGGCGACCAGGTCCTCCCTCCTGGGCCCCCACGCCACGGCACGAATGTCCGAGCCCTCCACCCGAATCACCCGGGAGACGTGGCCGAGCTGCGCATTCCAGATGCGCAGTGAGCCCTCCCACCCGGCTCGATCCAGCACCGCGAGGAGGACCCCGTCGGGGCTCCAGGCCACATCGATGGGGTGTCGTGCACCTGACTGCCTCCACAGTGCAGAGTGCTCGAGCATTGGCGCGAACCCCACACCACAGCGCCGGTCTTGCTCGACTCGGATGACATGGGGCGTCTGATCTGGCCCGCAGCGCATCCATCCGGTGAATCGCCATCCCTCCGCGGGCTCCGCCTGGAGCGTGACTTGGGTCCCCACATCGAAGCGCGCCATGCACGGGCCCGTGCAGCCGCTCAGCCCTTCCGGCGTGCTCGTGACCCGCCCTGCGCCAAACACTTCGACGGCGAGCGTCCGCTTCCCATCATCCTGGGGTGGAGCCGGTTCGACGGTGAAGGCCACGAGTTCGGACCACGCCCCCAACTGTCCGTGGGGATCGACCGCGCGGCAGCGGGCCGAGAACTGCCCCTTCGTCTGGAAGACGGGAGCCACGTCACCGGCGGTGCCGCTGGGAACACGTTCGGACAGGCTGACTTCCGCCTTCGCGCGCCCCCAGTCGAACGCATAGGTCAGCGCGTCACCGTCCGGATCCTCGGCGATGCACCGGAAGTCTCCCGGCAATCCCGCCGTGAGCCCTACGACGGGGACCTCGATGCGTGCCTGGCCCGGAGGGCGGGACACAGGGGGATTCGGGCTGCTTCCATCCGAACAAGCAAACACCGCACTCAGCATGAGCGCGCAGGCCATCCCGGAGCGACTACCCCAGGCAACAGAACGAACAAACATGGATTGTCCCCCGCGCGCTCGGCCCCGTAGCGCGCGGCATCCTGCATAGCAGGCCCCGCCCCGAAACGGCAACGGCCGGGCCCCCTCTCGGGAACCCGGCCGTCTCGCCGTGCTGGCGCGTGCAGCTGAAGACTACTTCTTCAGCTTGCTCGCCATCACGTCGCCGAGGCGCGCCTTCGAGCCTTCCGCCTGCTTGCGGAGGTACTCGCGGTAGTCCTCGCCCTCGCCGATCAGCGCCTTCATCGACAGCGCGACCTTCCGGTCCGGGGTGTTGATGTCGATGATCTTCACCTCGACATCCTGCGCCTCCTGCACCACGTCACGCGGGTTCTCGACACGCTCCTCCTTCAGCTCGGAGACGTGGACGAGGCCCTCGATGCCCGGCTCGATCTCCACGAACGCGCCGAAGTCGGTGACCTTGGTGACCTTGCCCTTCACGCGGCTGCCCACGGGCAGGCGCTCGGACAGCGTCTCCCAGGGGTCCGGCTGGAGCTGCTTGATGCCCAGGCTGAAGCGCTCGTTCTCGACGTCGATGTTGAGCACCACCGCCTCGACTTCGTCGCCCTTCTTGAACATCTCGCCCGGGTGCTTGATGCGCACCGTCCAGGAGATGTCGGAGACGTGCACCAGGCCGTCCACGCCCTCCTCGACGCCGACGAACACGCCGAAGTCGGTGACGTTGCGGATCTGACCCTTGATGACGGAGCCGATCGGGTACTTGTCCTCGAGCAGCGTCCAGGGGTTCTGCTCGATCTGCTTCATGCCCAGCGCGATGCGCTTGGCCTTCGGATCGATGTCCAGGACGACGGCCTCCACCTCTTGGCCGACCTCCAGGATCTTGGACGGGTGCTTGAGGCGCTTGGTCCAGGACATCTCGGACACGTGCACCAGACCCTCGACGCCCTGCTCGATCTCGATGAACGCGCCGTAGTCCGTGATGGACACGACCTTGCCGCGGACGCGCGTGCCGACCGGGTACTTCTCGTCGGCGCGGTGCCACGGGTCCTCCTGGATCTGCTTCAGGCCCAGGCTGACGCGCTCCTGCGTCGGGTCGAACTTGAGGACGACGACGCGAACCTCGTCACCCACGTTGAACATCTCGCTCGGGTGACCGATGCGGCCCCACGACATGTCCGTGATGTGGAGCAGACCGTCGATACCGCCCAGGTCGATGAACGCACCGTAGTCGGTGAGGTTCTTGACCACGCCCTTGAGGACGGCACCCTCCTTGAGGTTCTTGAGGGTCTCCTTCTTCATCTCCTCGCGCTGCTTCTCGAGGAGGACGCGGCGGGACAGGACGATGTTGCCGCGCTTCTTGTTGAACTTGATGACCTTGAACTCGAATTCCTTCGAGATGTACTGGTCAAGGTTCCGCACGGGGCGGATGTCAACCTGCGAGCCGGGCAGGAACGCCTTCACGCCGATGTCGACGGACAGGCCGCCCTTCACGCGACCGACGATGGTGCCCTTGACGATCTCATCGCGCTCGCAGGCGGCGCTGATCTCGTCCCAGATGCGCATCTTGTCGGCCTTCTCCTTGGAGAGGACGACCATGCCGGTGTCGTTCTCGCGGCTCTCCAGGAGGACCTCGACGGGGTCACCGGCCTGAACCGAGACCTCTCCGCGAGGGTTGGTGAACTCGGAGATCGGGACCTGTCCCTCGGACTTGTAGCCGATGTCGACAATCGCGAAGTCCTTCGTCACCTGGACCACGGTGCCCTTGACGATCTCCCCTTCCTTCAGGATGCCGTCACCACCGCGCTCCTTGAGCGAGGCCTCGAACATTGCGGCAAAGTCTTCGTCGCCGCCGTCCATCCCGACCTGCTGGTTCACGTTCTGCTGCATGAAGTGGAAGTCCTTTGAAACCGGTACAACTGCCCCCTGATGGTGGTTTTTCCGTCGCAGCCTGCGGGGAGCAGCGGGCAGTGACGTTCGTCCTCCTCATTGAGGACTTGATTTGATGGAAGCCGCGCACCCTAGACACCGGTGATTCCGGTAGTCAAGCGAGCTCGTGCCCCTGTGCTGTTGGGTGGATGTCCTACCCAGGAGAAGTCAATGCCTCCTAGTTAAGAACGCCTGCCCTACCGCGCAGCCCCGTCCCACAGGATGCCTGCCCCCAGCCTGGTGCTCGAACAAGCGGCCAAGGCCCTGAAATTCCAGGGCCAACTCCGGGCCGCGCTCAACCGCCGGCGGCCCCGGATTTCTTCCCGGCCGTCAGCCCTGGAGCTTGAAGCTCTCGCGGGCGATCACCATCCGCTGCACCTCGCTGGTGCCTTCGTAGATGGTCTGCACGCGGGCGTCGCGGAAGAACCGCTCCACCGGGAACTCGTCGATGTAGCCGTAGCCGCCGTGGAGCTGCACGGCCTTGTCGGCCACCTTGTTGCTCATCTCGCTGGCGAAGAGCTTCGCCATGGAGGCCTCGCGGGAGAACGGCTGCCCCTTCTCCTTCATCGACGCCGCGCGCAGCGTCAGCAGCTCCGCCGCCTCCAACTGCGTCTGCATGTCCGCGAGCATGAAGCGCGGGCCCTGGAACTCGCCAATGGGCTGGCCGAACGCCTGACGGTCCTTCACGTAGGCCACGGTCGCCTCGAGCGCCGCGCGCCCCACGCCGCAGGCCTGCGCCGCGATGCCAATGCGCCCACCGTCCAGCGCCACCATGGCCAGCCTGAACCCCTGCCCTTCGGCGCCCAGCAGGTTCTCCGCCGGAACCTCACAGTCCTCGAACGTGAGCGACACCGTGTTCGAGGAGCGCAGGCCCATCTTGTCCTCGTGCTTGCCAATGATGAGCCCCTTCGTCCCGCCTTCGACGATGAAGCACGACAAGCCCTTGTTGCCGGCGGGGGACGTGCGCGCCCACACCACCATCACCCCCGCGTACGCGCCGGAGGTGATCCACTGCTTGCTGCCGTTGAGGACCCACACGTCCCCGCGCCGCACCGCGGTGGTGCGCAGCGCGCCGGGGTCGGAGCCCGCATGGGGCTCGGACAGCGCGAACGAGCCCGCGATGGCCTCCCCGGACGCCAGCCGCGTCACGTACTTCTCGCGCTGCGCGTCGGTGCCGAACGCGTTGATGAGCTCGCCGCACATGTTCGTGACGGCCATGGCCACCGACGTGGACGCGTCGGCCGCGGCCATCTCCATCATCGCCAGCGCATAGGCCACCACGCCGGCCTCCGAACCGCCGTAGCGCGCCGGGAGGTTCACCCCCAGCAGTCCCATCTCTCCCAACTGCCGGAAGAGGTCCGTGGGAAAGCGCTCTTCGCGGTCCAGTGTCCGGGCCTGGGGGGCCACGCGCTCGCGGGCGAACTTGCGAGCGGTGTCGCGGATGAGGGTCTGCGTCTCGGTGAGCTCGAGGTTCACGGCGGTTGTCCTACTCGATGGCCTTGAGGTTGAACGGGTACTCGATGGGGCGGTCCGTGCCATCCGGAGGCTTCGGGAAGGTCATGGACGACAGGACGGCCTGTACGCAGTCGTGCAGGCTCGGGTCCTTGAGCGTGCTGGTCTTCTTCACCACCCGGGCGTCCTTCACCAGACCGTTGGCGTCGATGGTGAAGGTCGTCATCAGCTTGCCCTCCACCGTCCGGTCCTTCTCCGCCATGTGGTCCTCGTAGCACTCCTGGATGCGGCGCTGGTGGTACTGGACGACCTGACGGATGGAGTCGGGCGTGAAGGGCAGCCGCTCGACGTCCGGCCCGTCGCGCTTGGCGGGGGCCGGCGTCGTGGCGGCGGGCTTGCCGCCAGTGGGCGCCTTCGCGGGGGCGGCGCCCTGCGCGAGCGCAACCGCCGAGGCCAGGACGACTGCGGAGAGAAGCGCTCGGGTCATGACGGTTACTCCCTCAGCAGGTTGGCGGCGATGACGATGCGCTGGATCTCGCTCGTCCCCTCGTAGATCTCCGTGATGCGCGCGTCGCGCACGTGGCGCTCCACGTCCATCTCCTTGCTGTAGCCCATGCCGCCGTGCACCTGCAGGGCCTTGTTCGCCACGCGGCTGGCCATCTCGCTGGCGTACAGCTTGGCCATGGCGCTCTCCGCGCTGTGACGCACGCCCTTGTCCTTCTGCAGGGCCGCCCGCCACACGAGCAGCCGGGCCGCGTCGATCTCCGTGGCCATGTCGGCGATCATGAACTGGATGGCCTGGTGCTCGCGGATGGGCTTGCCGAAGGACTTGCGCTCACCGGAGTAGCGCACCGCCTCCTCGTACGCCGCGCGCGCGATGCCCAGCGCCTGCGACGCGATGCCGATGCGGCCACCGTCCAGCGTGCTCATGGCGATCTTGAAGCCCTCGCCTTCCTTGCCGAGCATGTACTTGGCCGGCACGCGCATGTCCTCGAAGAACATGGAGCAGGACCAGGCGGCGCTGATGCCCATCTTCTTGTCCGGCTCGGCGCGGATGAACCCCGGGGTGTCCGTGGGGACCATGAACGCGGTGATGCCCTTGTGGCCCGCTTCCCGGTTGGTCATCGTCATCAGGACGATGGCGTCGGCCTTGGGGCCGTTGGTGATCCAGTTCTTCGAGCCGTTGATGACGTACTCGTCACCCTTGCGCACGGCGACCGTCTTCTGCGCGGCGGCGTCGCTGCCGGCCTCGGGCTCGGTGAGGCCGAAGCAGCCCAGCTTCTCGCCCCGGGCGAAGGGCGCCAGGAACTGCTCCTTCTGCGCGTCCGTGCCGTACTTCATGATCGGATCGCAGTAGAGCGAGTTGTTCACGCTCATGATGACGCCGGTGGAGGCACAGCCGCGGCTGATCTCCTCCATGGCGATGGCGTAACAGACGTTGTCGAGCCCGGCGCCGCCGTTCTGCTCGGGGACGGCCACGCCCAGCAGGGACAGCTCGGCGAGCTTCTTCACCGCGTCCGTCGGCCAGGCGTGGTGCTCGTCCCACTTGCGGGCGTTGGGGATGAGCTCCTTGGCCGCGAACTCGCGGGTCATCCGCTGGATTTCACGCTGGATGTCGGTCAACTCGAAGTTCATGGAACCTCCATAATATGAGGGGCTTCCCTCTGGAACAGCGAAGACGCGGCGCGCGCGCGGAAGCGCTCCGTGGCGTGCCGGTGAGACACCGTCCGGTCGCCTGAGACCCGGGATTCCCCGGGAGTACCCCAGAACATATTGAGGGGCACCGTGACGTCGAGGCTGACGTCCAGCCGGTTCCCCTCCCCCGTCCATGCCCGCCGCGCGACCACGGACAGGGTCCACGGCACCGTGTCCGGGTGCCGCTCGATGAAGTCATAGGACAACCCCAGCCCGGCCACGCCCCCCGATCCGTCC
>NZ_JAAEAH010000110.1 GCF_010998615.1 Myxococcus sp. CA023
GGGCTACGGGGGACGGCGGGGGCTCAGGGCCTCGCGCCGCGCGTGGCGGCGTGCAGCCGCGTGAGTGCATCGAGGGGGGCGGCCAAGTCGCAGGTGCACTTCCCGCCGCGGCGCGTGGGGCAGTCCAGGTTGTGGCCCGGCGACTCCACCGCGCGCCGCACCACCGCGAAGTCCCGGGCGGCATCGAAGACGCCGTCCGGCGGCGGGGGCACGGGCCCGCAGGTCGCCAGCAGGTCCCTGGCAGCGGCGTATGCGTTCTGCGCGCGGCGGCCGGCCTCCGTCCGCACGTTCGACGGCGTCGCCCCCGAGGTCTCCGTCAGCTCACGGAGGCAGGCCAGCAGCGTGTTGTAGTCGGGCTGGGTGGTCATCGGTCAGGTCCTCTGGTGGTGACGGCATCCCGGTAAAGCTCCGCCGGTCGGGCTCGCGCCCGTTGTCAGTGCGTGGGTGGGTGGGGCCGGAAGCGCTCCGGCGGGCAGGAGGCCCCGCGTCGTGCGCGGGGCCTCGGGCGTCAACTGGTGGCGGACGCGGAGTCCTCGGCGGCCTCGCGGCGGGCCCGCTCCAGGTCGCCATTCAGCGCGAGGCCGATCAGGTCACCGCGGCGGAACCGCGCCACTCGCTGGTCCCGGGCCCCCTTGCAGGGGCCGCAGGCCTCGGTGACCCGCTCAGCCGACACCATGCTCTCCAGCTTGAGCCTGAGGTGGGCCCTGCACAGCACCACCGGCTTCACCTCATCCACCAGCACAACCCGGAACGACACCGCCATGACTGCCCCCTGTTCGTCGGCCGCGGGCCCATCCCCGCCGTCCAACGATGGGGACAATACGCAAACGCTAGCGTTTGCGCAAGCGCTAGCGATGTGGTTTATGATGGCGCTTGCGTTGACCCATGGTGGGTCAGCCGCCTACAGAGAGGTGGACGCGTGAATGCGGCACGAAAGGTGCGAACCGTGGCCCAAGTCCCTGAGAAAGATGCACCGAAGGTCACCCTCGGCTTTCGGATTGAGCAGAGCCTGAAGGCCGACCTGGATGAGGCTCACCGGGTTGAAATGAGGGGGCCCCCGGAGCGCCCGATGCTCAAGCCCGCGCGCACCTATGAGACCGTGATGGGGCTGGGGGTTGATGCCTACTTCGCCGTCGAGCACCTGGGAGTGGATCGCTACCGCGCAGTTGCTGATGCCTTGGGCACCAGCCGTGAGGCGATGAACGAGCTCCTGCAGCGTGGGCTTGAGTCGTGGGAGCGCGACCACGGGAAACGGACGAAGACGTGAGCCGTGGTTTCCCGCACAGCCATGAAGACAGGTACTTTGCTGCCCAGGCAGGCACTCACGGAGCGCAGCATGCGGCCAGGCGTGAATAGCGGTGGCGGTGGTACGTCGGAGCCCGCGCGCGGAGGTGGGCGAGGGGAGCATCGAGGCCCGCGCGACGAGTCCCGGCCGACGGACCGGGTGGGGCAGTTTCACCTTGGCCGCTGCATAGAGAGGGGCACACTGCACGGAGACCTGTACCTCGCGCGCGACCTGGGCACGGGAGAGGCCGCGCTCGTCGTCAAGCCCGTTGTGGACGAGGGGCAGTTGCTGCCCTCTACGCCACTTGAGGTACTTGAGCAGTACCCCAGCGCGGCGCTGGAGGTCTCCGTTCGTGCGTCGGACTCTCCTGCCTATCGCGCCGTGGTGATTAGGACGCCTCGCTCGGCTTCACCGGCCAGCCTCAATGAGGAGCTGACCGCCGTGTCTGACGAGCTGCCGAAGCTGATGAGCCGTGTCCTGGGGCGCGCCGACGTGCGCGACCACCTGCTGTCACCGCCGCTCTCCCGAGCACAACGCATGAAGGGGCGAGCCCGACGACAAGCTGTTCGGCTGCGAAATGCAGTGGGCCGCCGGTGGAAGGACGTCGCGCTCGCTGCTGCCGTCGCTGGCTTTCTGACGCTCCTCGTGCACCGACCTGAGCCGACGCCGGCAGACCCTCCGCGCTCTGCGATGCCCGCTCCTCTCCCAGGCACGCCAGACCAGCCCGTCCTCACTGCCGGCATCGCCGAGGCGGCGCTGGAGATTGAGGCGCCAGTGCTGCTCGTCTGGGGCGGGCCGGATCCGTTCGCGCGCGACATGCCGCGCAGGCCGTTCAAGGCTCAGAAAAAGGTTCCGTGCAACAAGACGACGCAGGAGCCCATTCATGGAGGATGCTGGCTCCGTGCTGCTAAGCCCCCTCCGTGTGGCGATGAGCTCTACGAATACGAGGGCGCGTGCTACGCGCCGGTCCAGGACGATAGGGATGCAGGCGAGTCCACCCAATCAATTGCTCGGTGACGGACTTGCTTTTTCCCTGTAGTGCCAGTAGGTCTTGAAGGGCCGTATTTCGCAGTTCCCGCTGTGGTCTGAGCAGCGGGTCTCCAAAGGCAGCTTCCAAGATGCTCTGGCCGGACGTGATGGTCTCGCCAGAGCTAGGGCCCCGTAACCACGTGATGGTGCTGCGGGTGTGTCCGCGGGTTCTCGCTGGTGCCTCAGACCCACCAGCGGGGCCTGTCTTTGGAGACGACGCCATGGCGACGGCATCCCCGGTGAAGTGTTCGGCGGCTCTTCGATGGACGGTGCGTCCACGGACTGAGCCCGTTGTCACTGCTGCACGGCTGTCGCTGATGGGGGCTACTCCCGACGTCCCTTCTACTTCGCAGTCCCTGCCCGTCGCGGCCGGGCCGCCGTAGCGCGGCCCATCGGTTGCAATGCACTCGCGCGGAGCCGCACCAGCGATGCTGGCTGTGCGGTTCTTCGGGCACCTCGGCAACCTCTGACGTACTTCGCCGGGGTTCAAACCTAATTTTTGTTCAGTGATTGTCCGAGTGGGGGAAGTGACGATGACGGATTGCTCGCAGGCTCCAGAGGTGGCGGTTCCGCCCCCTGAACCGAAGGCGAAGCAGAAGCGGGTGCGGCGCCAGCCTGTGCCGCTGGAGAATCTCCCGGCCGGCCTGTGGACGGTGCGCGATTGCGCGCTGTACCTGGGGAAGTCCGACGACTGGGTCTATCGCCGGTCCGCCGACGGGACGCTGCCCGTCCGCAAGCACGGCGCTGACAACCGCTACCACCGGGACGAAATCGTTGAGTGGGCGCGCCGCCTTGAGGAGCGCGACTGATGGGCTCCATCCATGCAAGGGGGAAGAACACCTGGGAGCTCGTCTATCGGGGGGCGGACGGGAAGCGGAAGTGGCTGCGGACGAAGGGCACGAAGTCGAAGGCGAAGGACATGCTCCGGGAGCTGGAGTCCCAACAGGAGCGCATCCGCCTTGGGCTGGAAGTGGCCCCACAGCGCAAGACAGTGAGCACGGCATATGCCTCCCACTGCGAGGCCCTCCGCATGCTGCGGTCGTTCTCGACGGTAGACGGCCGGTGGCGGAAGCACCTCCTGCCGGAGCTGGGGGAGAAGCTCGTTCACCAGGTCACTCCGGAGGACATCTCCAAGGTTCTCCGCGCGAAGATGCCGCCGGAGGATACGGAGGGCCAGTCGCGAGAGGGGAAGCGGAAGTGGCTCGCTCCGAAGACGGTGCGGCACCTGCGCCAGCACCTCCACCGGTTCTTCGGCTGGTGCATAGACGAGGAGCGGCTCTTCAAGGGGGAGAATCCGGTCGCTCGCGCGTTCGACCCAGATGTAGAGGACGCAGAGCCCGAGGCAATGGACCTCGCCCTGGTGGAACTGGTGGCGAGCGCCGCGGAGGAGTACTCCCAGGACGTCGCCGACCTCATCCGGACGGCGGGCTACACCGGTCTGCGGCGTGGTGAACTCATCGCGCTGGTCTGGGAGTGCGTCGACCTGCTGAACCGCATCATCCGGGTCCGGGCCAGCGGCGACAGCAAGACGACGAAGTCCAAGAAGAGCCGGCCGGTGCCCATCCCGTTGGCGCTCCTCCCCCACCTGGAGCGGCGTCGGCGCGAGAGCACCAGTCTCTGGGTCTTCCCGGCACCGGATGGCTCGCGGAACCGGCCCGACTGGGACGCAAATGCCCTGTTCCGGACTGCTCTCCGTCGCGCTGGCGTGGTGGACGGGTACGCGCACTCCTGCGGGACCCCACGTCGCGTCGCGACCGGGGAGCGCCACGGGCGGTCGAAGCTGACTGCTCCCCAGGTGAAGGAGATTCGGCGCCGAGCGAAGGCGGGGGAGGGGCCCACTGCGCTCTCTAAAGCCTATGGGGTGTCCAGGCGGACCATCGGCTTCATCGTCAGCGGAGAGCGGTGGGGCGGCGCGGCTCGCACTGAGGGAGGATGCGGCCACTCTGAGCGTCATCCTGACGCGGAGCCGCGTGGGTGCCCTGCTTGCAAGGTGCCGCTCACGGTGCGCCCCATCCCCGCCACGTACCTCTTCAAGCACCTCCGCTCGACCTACCTGACGCACGTGGTCGAGGCCACGGGCGACTTGAAGGTGAGCCAGGACCTGGCCGGTCACTCAAGCGACCGCGTCACGAGGAAGCACTACGCCAAGAAGCGTGTGGAGCACCTCCGCGCGCAGGTCGACCGGGCCTTCCCGGTGCCCGCGGGCACCAACGGGACTCTCCCGGGCACTCCCAACAACGCCCCAACAAACCGAACCGAAACGAACCCAAGCCAGCCCATCACAACCGCACGACCTGCCTAGGAAGCCGAGCAAAAACCATGGGATACGAGCGAAGCCAAACCGAACCGAAGGGAACCAAACCCGCGCTTCGGACTTCGAACCCGGGGGTTGGGGGTTCAAGTCCCTCCGAGCGCGCACCTTCCAACAGGTTGAAGCAGGAACGCCCCCGCCAGTTTCGCAGCGGGGGCGCCCCCTCACAGCCTGACGGTTTCCTGCTCAGCGTCACGCATCATGGGCCGCACCGTTGCCGCCGCCCTTCGACGCCGGCACCCGGCAGCGCAGCTCCGTCTCCGCCTCCAGCGCCAGCAGGTTCTCCCGCATGGCCTTGGCCCAGCGCGCCCGGGGCTGCTCCATCAGCTTCTCGTTGGCCAGGTCGATGGACTCGCTCAGTTCGTCGTCGGAGAGCTCGGAGGCCGTCTTCCCCTTATGGGGGCCGAACGCCACCACCACGGCGCTTGGCTTGGGGCGTGGCGCGGGCTCCGGACTGGCGGCGGGCACCGCCTCCAGTGTGGACTCGCGGGGCTGCTTGGGCTGGAGCGGCACGTCGATGTCCAGCTGCGCCGCGGCGGCCTGGGACGCGCGCGGCTCCTGGGGCGCCAGCGGCGGGAAGGACGCCTTGAGGGGACCGGGCTTGGAGCCCAGCACCTCGTAGGGGCCGCTGCCGTGCTCGTCCGAGTGCGACTCGTAGTCCTCGGCGGGCATCTCCTCCCGCACATAGAGTCCGCCGAAGGCCTCCGGGTACGCCTTGCGCAGGGCAGCCACGCGGGCGCACTTCTCAATCATGGTGGTGGGAATCTTGGACCACAGCGGCGTCTGCTGGACGTAGCCGCTGAAGTCCAACCACACCACCACCGGCAGCTTGTCCTCGCGCACCACACGCGACCAGGCACCCACCAGCGCGCCCTTTCGCTTGGCGGGGTTGAAGCGGTGCACCACCTCGCCTCGGCCCTGGTCCACGACGATGTCGTCCTCGGCGAACACCGCGCTCGCCTGGATGCCCTTGAAGTCCGGGAAGCGCTCGGCGCGCGCGAGCATTCCGGCCTCGGAGGGTTGGAACTCGTACTTCGTCACCCAGTTGGGTCGCTCGCGGTTGCCGGCATTCTGCCGGCGCGCCACGCAGAAGGCCTCTTTGAGGAGCGGGTCCAGGCCACTGCGCTTGCACTGCTCGATGAAGAGGGCGAACTCGTCCTCGCTGATGCCGCGAGGGCAGATGGTCCGCTTCACGAGCTCCACGCGCTCCCGCGTCCACCCGGCGTGCTGGCCACCCTGGCCGGCCGCCGTTCCTTCCGCCTTCTGTTGGGGGTTGGCTTCCATCTCAGTCTTCTCCTGCTACGTCCTGCGCGAAAAGGGCGGACGACCTCCGTCCGCCCGCATGGTTGCCGCGGGGTGCTCGGTGCTCTTGAGGTGACTGACCGCGAGCCATCACACGCTCGCCGTCCCGCCAGGCTGGGACGAACAGCGTGCTACGGCCATGTTGAACATCGGAGTGGGGCGCTCGCTTCACATGCCTGCGTCACGCACCGGGCCCGGCTGAAGGGCATGCGGACCAGCATCGACTCCGGAAAGCACCGGAGACGAATCGCCACGGACAGGAATGAAGGGGGGCGTGAAAAAACGTTTTGACACAGCAGGCGGCGTTCTGTAGTTACCGCCGCCACCTGGACGCCGCGCAGGCGGCGGACCGGGGCAGTGACGGGAGCGTAGCTCAATTGGCAGAGCAATGGACTCTTAATCCATAGGTTGTGGGTTCGATTCCCTCCGCTCTCACTGTGAGGCCCCTCCAGAAATGGAGGGGCCTTTTTGTTTTTCCGGCCTCTGCCGTCCCGTGGATGTTTCGCGGTAAGACGGTGCAGTGCACGACGGCGCAACCCGGGCGGGTGGCGAAACTGGTAGACGCGCCAGACTTAGGATCTGGTACCGCAAGGTGTGAGGGTTCGAGTCCCTCCTCGCCCATTTCGCGTTGACCCGTTCGTGCCTATCCCCTAAAGGCGCACGTCCCACTTTTCCGGCACCGCCCGAAACGACTGATTGTCCGGCGGCGGTGGCGAGCGAGGCCCGCATGAAGGTCCAGGTCGAGGAGCTTTCTCCCATTGAGAAGAAGCTCTCCATCGAGGTCGACAATGCCCGCGTAGCGGAGGAGCTTTCCCGCGCGTACTCCAACCTGGGCCGCCAGGTGCGGCTGCCGGGGTTCCGTCAGGGCAAGGTGCCTCGCCGCATCCTGGAGCAGCGCTTCCGCGACCAGGTGGAGGACGAGGTCATCCAGCGCGTGGTGCAGAGCGCGTACGTGGAGGCCATCCGCGAGCACAACGTGGAGGTCGTCGCCTCGCCGCAGGTGACCAACTCCGGCCTCAAGCCCAACACCCCGTTCACCTTCGAGGCTCGCGTCGAGGTGAAGCCCAAGGTGGAGGCCAAGGACTACGTCGAGCTGCCGCTGACGAAGTCCGACACCGCCGTCACCGACGAGCAGGTGAACGAGCAGTTGGAGCGCATGCGCCAGTCGATGGCCCGGCTGGAGCCCGTCACCGACCGCGACACCGCCGCCTCCGGCGACTACGCCACCGTGGACTTCGACGCCACCGTGGACGGCCAGCCGTTCGCGGGCAGCAAGGCGGAGGGCATCACCGTGCAGGTGCAGCCCGGTGAGCTGGTGGAGTCCAAGATTGCCGCCCTGGAGGGCGTGAAGGTCGGCGAGTCCAAGGACATCGACTACGCCTTCCCGCAGGAGTACCGGGTGGAGGAGGTGCGCGGAAAGACGGCGCGCTTCCACATCACGCTCAAGGGCGTGCAGAAGGAAATCGTTCCCGAGCTGAACGACGACTTCGCCAAGCAGACGGGCGTCGCCCAGTCCATTGACGAGCTGCGCACCAGGCTCCGTGAGGACATGGAGAAGGCGCGCAAGTCCCAGGTGGAGGGCGAGGAGCGCGAGGCGCTGGTGAAGGCGCTGCTGGAGCGCAACACCTTCGACGTGCCCCGCGCCATGGTGGAGCGGGCCATGGACTCCATGCTGCGCGGCGCGCTGCAGCAGCTCCAGCGCTCCGGTGTGGACCCCCGCCAGCTGAACCTGGACTTCAACCGTCTGCGCGAGGACATGCGCGAGAAGGCCCTCCAGGAAGTGAAGGGCACGCTGCTCTTCGAGTCCATCGCTCAGAAGGAGGGCATCCAGGCCTCCGACGCGGACGTGGACGCCCGCATCGAGCAGCTCGCCACCGAGGCCGGCCAGCCGGTCGCCGCGGTGCAGAAGTACTTCAAGGGCGCCGACGAGCGGCTCGGGTTGTCTCTCCGACTCCGGGAGGAAAAGACGATTGAATTCCTGAGGAGCCGGGCGAAGTATTCGTAAGGTTCCCTCACCGAGGTCGACATGCCCTTCATGCCCGTTCCCTACGTCATCGAGCAGACCCACCGGGGTGAGCGCTCGTACGACATCTACAGCCGGCTCCTGAAGGACCGCATCGTGATGCTGGGCACGGAGATCGACGATGACGTGGCCAACGTCATCGTCGCCCAGCTGCTGTTCCTGGAGTCGGAAGACCCGGACAAGGACATCAACCTCTACATCAACTCGCCGGGCGGGTCGGTGACGGCGGGCCTCGCCATCTACGACACCATGCAGTACGTGAAGTGTCCGGTGTCCACCATCTGCGTCGGGCAGGCGGCCTCCATGGGGGCCGTCCTCCTGCTCGCCGGTGCCAAGGGCAAGCGTTACGCCCTGCCGTCCAGCCGCATCATGATTCACCAGCCTCTGGGTGGTGTGCGCGGTCAGGCAACGGACATTGAAATCCAGGCGAAGGAAATCCTCCGGATGAAGGCGAAGCTCAACGAGCTCATCGTCAAGCACACCGGACAGTCCATCGAGCGTGTCGAGAAGGACACGGACCGCGACTACTTCATGGGCGCGTCCGAGGCGAAGGCCTACGGCATCATCGATGAGATCCAGAATCCCCGGAAGGTCGTGGGACTGGGCAAGGAAGAGAAGAAGTAGGCGGATTGCCGAGGCTTCGGGGCCTCGGCCGGCAGCCGGAGCCGCGGGAATGCGCCCCCGCGACTCCGGCTTTCTGCTTTCTGCGTCACGGCACAGGTCCTGTTAAGTACCCGGAAGGCGCGTGGACGTTCCGGACGGGGGCTGACTAGATTGGTCCCGAGCCAGGAGCGGGTGGAGTTCGGGGGCGGGGGCCTTTCAGGCGCAGCGAGGGACGAAATGGCGGGCAAGAACGTGGAGAAGCGAGACAACCAGACCCTCTGCTGCTCCTTCTGTGGAAAGTCACAGAAGGAGGTCAAGAAGCTCATCGCGGGGCCGACGGTCTACATCTGCGACGAGTGCATCGGGCTGTGCAACGACATCATCGCGGAGGAGATCGACCGCGAGGAGACGAAGGACACGAAGCTGCGCATCCCCCGGCCCTCCGAAATCAAGGCGGTCCTGGACGAGTACGTGATTGGGCAGGAGCGGGCGAAGAAGACGCTCTCCGTCGCCGTGCACAATCACTACAAGCGCATCGAGTCCAAGGTCGCGATGGAGGACGTGGAGCTCCAGAAGAGCAACATCCTTCTCCTGGGGCCCACCGGTAGCGGCAAGACGCTGCTGGCGCAGACGCTGGCGCGCATCCTCAACGTGCCCTTCACCATCGCCGACGCGACGTGCCTCACTGAGGCCGGCTACGTGGGCGAGGACGTGGAGAACATCATCGTCAACCTGCTGCAGGCCGCCGACCACGACATCGAGCGGGCCCAGCGCGGCATCGTCTACATCGACGAAATCGACAAGATCGCGCGCAAGTCGGAGAACCCCTCCATCACCCGCGACGTCAGCGGCGAGGGCGTTCAGCAGGCGCTGCTCAAGCTCATCGAAGGCACGGTGGCCAATGTTCCGCCCAAGGGTGGCCGCAAGCACCCGCAGCAGGAGTTCCTGCAGGTGGACACCACCAACATCCTCTTCATCTGCGGCGGCGCCTTCGGCGGGCTGGACCAGGTGATTGAGCGGCGCATGGGCGGTCGCAGCCTGGGCTTTGGCGCGGACGTGCAGTCCAAGAAGCAACGCAGCCTCACGGAGCTGCTCAAGCACGTGGAGCCGGAGGACCTGCTGAAGTTCGGCATGATTCCGGAGTTCATTGGCCGCCTGCCCATCATCACCGCGCTGGAGGAGCTGGATGAGGCTGCCCTCATCAACATCCTCAACCAGCCGAAGAACGCGCTCACCAAGCAGTACCGCAAGCTCTTCGAACTGGACGGCGTAACGCTGAAGTTCACCGACGGCGCCCTCAAGGCCATTGCCAACGAGGCCATCCGCCGCAAGGCGGGCGCCCGTGGCCTGCGCTCCATCCTGGAGTCGGCCATGCTGGACGTGATGTACGAAATCCCGTCCCGCAAGACGGCCCGCGAGGTGCTCATCTCCGAGGAAGTGATTCTCAAGAAGAGCGAGCCGGTGGTGCTGCACGCCCAGCCGGAGAAGGAAGCCGCGGAGCAGAAGAAAGAATCCGCCTGACGCCAGGGCCCCTGGAGGGGGCCCGGTGTTGTCTGGTTGACGGGGCGCGTCACGGAACCACCAGGTGTGGTCCGGGCGCGCCTCTTTCGTCAGGCGAGGGGCCGGGCTTGCGTTGGCCCCGCCACACTTTTTGTGGGACGGCCGGGGGCCTTTCTGTATGTGCTGGGCCCATGAGAAAGCTGCTCGTTCCCGCCCTGATGTCGCTCGCGGCGTGTGCCTCCCAGAAGGAGGCCGCGCGTGATGAGCTGCCCGCGGCAGCCTCCGCGGCCCCCGTATCCGAGGAGTCTCCCCGCATGTCCTACCCGGCGACCCGGGCGGAGCAGGTTGTCGACACATTGCACGGCGTCCAGGTGGCGGACCCGTACCGCTGGCTCGAGGACGAGAAGGCCCCCGAGGTCCAGACGTGGATGACGGCGCAGAACGCGCACGCCCGCGAAGCGCTGGCGAAGTTCCCCGGCCGCGAGGCCCTGGCCGCGCGCTTCAAGGAGCTGTTCTACACCGACTCCGTCTCCACCCCGTCGCGCCGCAACGGGCGCTTCTTCTACGTCCGCACCCACAAGGACAAGGAGAAGGCCATCCTCTACTGGCGCCAGGGGGAGAGCGGGCAGGAGAAGGTGCTGTTGGATCCGAACGGCTGGAGCAAGGACGGCACCGTGTCCCTGGGGACGTGGGCCGTGTCCTGGGACGGCAAGAAGGTGGCCTTCGCCCAGAAGCCCAACGCCGCGGATGAGGCGGTGCTGCACGTCATCGACGTGGACTCCGGCGAGTGGTCCAAGGTGGACGTCATCGAGGGCGGCAAGTACGCCACGCCCAAGTGGACGCCCGACAGCAAGGGCTTCTATTACGAGTGGCTGCCCACGGACCCGTCCATCAAGGTGGACGAGCGCCCCGGCTACACCACCATCCGCTACCACGCGCTGGGCACGGAGCCGTCGAAGGACACCGTGGTGCACGAGCGCACCGGCGACCCGACGACGTTCCTCCAGAGCGACCTGAGCCGCGACGGCAAGTACCTGTTCGTCTACATCCTCCGCGGCTGGAGCGAGAACGACGTCTACTGGAAGCGGCCGGGTGAGAAGGACTTCCGCCTGCTGGTGAAGGGCGTGGGCGCCAAGTACGAGGTGCACGCCTGGAAGGACCGCTTCTACGTCCTCACCGACGAGGGCGCCCCGCGCCAGCGCGTCTTCGAGGTGGATCCGGCGAAGCCGGCCCGCGCGTCGTGGAAGGAGATTGTCCCCGAGGACCCGTCCGCGTCCCTGCTGACCGTCAGCATCGTCGGCGGGCACCTGTCGCTGGAGTACCTCAAGGACGCGACGTCCGAGGTGCGCGTGGCCACGCTGAAGGGCAAGCCGGTGCGCACGGTGCAACTGCCGGGCGTGGGCGCGGCGTCCAACCTGATGGGCCTGGAGGACCTGGATGACGCCTACTACGTCTTCACGTCCTTCACCACGCCCCGTCAAATCTACAAGACGTCCGTCAGCACCGGGAAGTCGGAGCTCTGGGCCAAGGTGGACGTGCCCATGAACCCGGAGCAGTACCAGGTCGAGCAGGTCTTCTACGCGTCCAAGGACGGGACGAAGGTGCCCATGTTCGTGGTGCACCGCAAGGACCTGAAGCGTGACGGCAACGCGCCCACGCTGCTCTACGGCTACGGCGGCTTCAACGTGAACATGGAGGCCAACTTCCGCTCGAGCATCCTGCCCTGGCTGGACGCGGGCGGCGTGTACGCGGTGGCCAACCTGCGCGGCGGCGGCGAGTACGGCAAGGCCTGGCACGACGCCGGCCGCCTGGACAAGAAGCAGAACGTCTTCGACGACTTCCACGCGGCGGCCGAGTACCTGGTCCAGCAGAAGTACACGCAGCCCAAGCGGCTGGCCATCTACGGCGGCAGCAACGGCGGCCTGCTGGTGGGCGCGGCCATGACGCAGCGGCCGGAGCTGTACGGCGCGGTGGTGTGCGCGGTGCCCCTGCTGGACATGGTGCGCTACCACCTCTTCGGCAGCGGCCGGACCTGGATTCCGGAGTACGGCACGGCTGAGAAGCCCGAGGACTTCAAGACGCTGCACGCCTACTCGCCCTACCACCACGTGCGGCCGGACGTGCGCTACCCCGCGCTGCTGATGATGGCGGCGGACCACGACGACCGGGTGGACCCCATGCACGCCCGCAAGTTCGTGGCGGCGGTGCAGAACTCGCCCGGAAACCCGGCGACGGCGCTGCTGCGCATCGAGGCCAACGCGGGCCACGGTGGCGCGGATCAGGTGGCCAAGGCCATTGAGTCCAGCGTGGACCTGTATTCGTTCCTGTTCCACGTCCTGGAGGTTCAGGGGGCACAGGGTGGGGTGGCGGCGCAGGGCCGCTGACACCTCAAGCGGACGCTCGAGGGAGCCTCGGGTGTTCCCTTGATGGCACGACGCCGTTCCCCAATCTTGAGCCGGGGAACGGCGCCGCGAATCGCCGTGTTATAGAACTGCTTCATCCCGTACGAATGCTCGGCGAGCGAGCAGACGGGCAACTCTTCTAGGGGCCTGCAACTCCGAGGGCCCGCAGGTGGCGGATACATGTTCTTCGGACGTGACGACAAGAAGGAAGCCCAGAAGCGGGGTTTGACGGTCCCGCTCTTGCCCCTTCGGGACATCATCGTGTTCCCGCACATGGTGGTGCCGTTGTTCGTCGGCCGGGAAAAGTCCATCGCGGCATTGAAGGACGCGATGGCGCACAAGGGGCCGGACGACAAGGCCGTCATCCTGCTGGCTGCGCAGAAGAAGGCCAAGACGAACGACCCCACCCCCGACGACATCTTTCACTTCGGTACGCTGGGCCACGTCATCCAGCTCCTCCCGCTGCCCGACGGCACGGTGAAGGTGCTGGTGGAAGGCGTGCGCCGCGCCAAGGTGAAGAAGTTCCACCCCAACGACGCCTTCTTCATGGTCGAGGTGGAGGAGGTGGAGGAGCAGACGGAGAAGACGGTGGAGCTGGAGGCGCTCGTTCGCAGCGTCCACTCCGTCTTCGAGGCCTTCGTCAAGCTCAACAAGCGCATCCCGCCTGAGATGTTGATGCAGGTGGCCAGCATCGACGACCCGGCGCGGCTGGCCGACACCATCGTCGCGCACCTCTCCCTGAAGCTGAACGACAAGCAGGCCCTGCTCGAGACGGAGTCCCCGGCCAAGCGCCTGGAGAAGCTCTACGAGCTGATGCAGGGGGAGATCGAGATTCTCCAGGTGGAGAAGAAGATCCGCACGCGCGTCAAGAAGCAGATGGAGAAGACCCAGAAGGAGTACTACCTGAATGAGCAGATGCAGGCCATTCAGAAGGAGCTGGGTGAGCGCGACGAGTTCAAGAACGAGATTCAGGAGATTGAAGAGAAGCTGAAGAACAAGCGGATGAGCAAGGAGGCCACGCTCAAGGTCAAGAAGGAGCTGAAGAAGCTCCGGATGATGAGCCCGATGAGCGCCGAGGCCACCGTCGTCCGCAACTACATCGACTGGATCATCAGCCTCCCCTGGTACGACGAGACGCAGGACCGTCTGGACGTCACCGAGGCGGAGACGGTGCTCAACGAGGACCACTACGGCTTGAAGAAGCCGAAGGAGCGCATCCTCGAGTACCTGGCCGTGCAGCAGCTGGTGAAGAAGCTCAAGGGCCCCGTGCTGTGCTTCGTCGGTCCTCCGGGCGTCGGCAAGACGTCGCTGGCGCGCTCCATCGCCCGGGCCACCGGCCGCAAGTTCGTGCGCCTGTCGCTGGGCGGCGTGCGTGACGAGGCGGAGATTCGCGGCCACCGGCGCACGTACATCGGCGCGATGCCGGGCAAGCTCATCCAGTCGCTGAAGAAGGCGGGCAGCAACAACCCCGTCTTCCTGCTCGACGAAATCGACAAGATGTCCACGGACTTCCGTGGCGACCCGAGCGCGGCGCTACTGGAGGTGCTGGACCCCGAGCAGAACCACACCTTCAACGACCACTACCTGGACCTCGACTACGACCTGTCCAAGGTGATGTTCATCTGCACCGCGAACACGATGCACAACATCCCCGGTCCGCTGCAGGACCGCATGGAGGTCATCCGCATCGCGGGGTACACGGAGCCGGAGAAGCTCTCCATCGCCCGCCGCTACCTCATCCCGAAGGAGCAGGAGGCCAACGGGCTGTCGGACCTCAAGGTGGACATCTCCGACCCGGCGCTGCGGACCATCATCCACCGCTACACGCGGGAGTCGGGTGTGCGCTCGCTCGAGCGTGAGATTGGCGGCGTGTTCCGCAAGATTGCCCGTGACGTGCTGAAGAACGGCAAGCGGGACATCGACGTGGACCGGAAGATGGCCATGAAGTTCCTGGGCACGCCCCGCTACCGCTACGGCGTGGCGGAGAGCGAGGACCAGGTGGGCATCGTCACCGGCCTGGCATGGACGGAGCTGGGCGGCGAAATCCTCACCACCGAGGCCACGGTGATGCCGGGCAAGGGCAAGCTCATTATCACCGGCAAGCTGGGCGAGGTGATGCAGGAGTCCGCGCAGGCGGCCATGTCCTACGTGCGCAGCCGCGCCGAGCGCTTCGGCATCGACCGCAAGGTGTTCGAGAACTACGACATCCACGTCCACTTGCCGGAGGGCGCGATTCCGAAGGACGGTCCGTCCGCCGGCGTCACCATCTGCACCGCCCTGGTGAGCGCGCTCACCCGCGTGCTCATCCGCCGCGACGTGGCGATGACGGGTGAAATCACCCTGCGTGGGCGGGTGCTCCCCATTGGCGGCCTGAAGGAGAAGACGCTGGCCGCGCACCGGGCGGGCATCAAGACGGTCCTCATCCCGAAGGCCAACAAGAAGGACCTGAAGGACATCCCGCTGAAGATTCGCAAGCAGTTGCGCATCGTCCCGGTGGAGTTCGTGGACGACGTGCTGCGCGAAGCGCTGGTGCTGGAGAAGCCGGAGGAGTTTGGCCGCAAGCCGACGACGGACGGCGGCAAGCTGGGTGGCACCACGGAGCTGCCGGCCTCGCCGGCCGTGGCCCCGGCCTAGCGGAGACAGACAGCACCCGGTGGGCCGCCGCGCCTGCCGGGCCGAGCTGAAGGGAAGCCAGGACGCCGGACGACCAAGGTCGCCGGGTTCCTGGCTTCTCCTTTTCTGGCGCCTGGACCTTCGGGGTAGAAGGGGCCTTGGTGGCTCCGCGCGCTCGACTCCGGTGGTGGTGGTACCTGCTGGCCGTGTGGGCCGCGTCGTGTGGACCGTGCGGCTTCCAGCCGGAGCCCGGCGTGAAGGTGGTGGTGCCGGCCATGCCCACCACGCTGGATTGGAGTCACTCGGACCCGGACAGCTGGGCGAACTACCCGGTGATGCTGGCCACCCAGCGCGGGCTCACGCAGCTGGGGCCGGACCACGGCGTGGAGCCAGGGCTGGCCGAGCAATGGGAGCGCGTCACGGACGGGCAGGGGCGGGACGTCTATTCGTTCCACCTGCGGCGGGATGTTCGCTGGTCGAATGGTGCGCCACTGGTCGCGCGTGACTTCGTCGTGGGCTGGCGGCGCGCGCTGCAGGGCCGCGAGCGCGGGGAGATGGCGGACCTGGAAGGGGCCTCCGAGGCGCTGGCGCTCCAGGAGCGAGGCGCGCCGGAGGCCGAGGTTCGCGCCGCGTTGGAGCGCGTGGGCGTGGAGGCCGTGGACTCGCACACGCTTCGGGTGACGCTGGCTCGGCCGCGCAGCTACTTCCTGGCGCGCGTGGCCAATGTGTACCTGTTCTATCCGGCGCCATCGGCGGACCTGGAGGGGAAGTCGGACGAGGAGGTTCGGGACTACTTCGACCGTCCGCGTGATGGCCGTCCCCTGGCGCTGGGGCCCTACCGCGTCGAGCGGTGGGACCGCGCGGGGGAGCGGGTGCGGCTGGTCCACAACCCGGCGTCGGCCTTTCGACCGCCGATGGCGGAAGGGGAGACGCCCGTTCCGGTCATCACGCTGATGAAGTCGGAAATCGGCCCGACGCTGTACGAGCGGGAGCGGGTGGACTTCGTCTTCGTGGACAGCGCCGCGGCGCTGCGCATCCACCGGCCGGATGACCTGCGCCGTGAGCCGCTTCTGTCCACGTACTTCCTGGCCTTCAACACGGAGAAGGCGCCGCTGGACAGGCCCGAGGTGCGGCGCGCGCTGTCTCGAGCGTTGGACCGCGAGGCGCTGCTGGCGGGGTTGCTGCCCGCGGCGCGGCCGTCTCATGTGTTGCTGCCGCCGGAGCTGCCGGGGGCTGCGACGACGGAGCAGGCCGCGCGGCTGCCGCGCTATGCGCCGGAGCAGGCTCGGGCGGAGCTGGCGGGTGTGGAGCGGCCGTTGCGGCTCGTCTACCGGTCGGGGGATGGATTCGTTCCCGAGGTGGCCATCGCGGAGCGGGTGGCCGCGCAGCTCGCGCGCGTGGGTGTGCGGGTGGTGCTGGAGGCGCGCTCGGATTTCTCGGCGGAGATTGCCCGGCGCTCTGCTCAGGGGCCTCGCACGTACGATTTGTACCTGAGGCGCCTGGGGGCGGATTACGCGCACCCGAATACGTTCTTCACGCTGTTTGAGCGTGAGGGCAATCACCAGACGGGGTGGGAGACGCAGGCGGGCGGCGAGCCCCTGGCGCGCTTCGAGCGGCTGCTGGAGGCGGGGGACGGCGCGCCGGACGAGGCGAGCGCCCATGCATCGTATGTCCAGGCGCAGGAGGTGCTGGTGGGTGAGCAGGCGGTGATCGCGCCTCTGTATCACCCCGACCGTTACTACCGCGCACGCGAGCAGCTTCGCGGGCTGGACGTGGACCCCTTCAATTTCCTGGCGCTGCGCGCGCTTCGTCTGGGGCCGACGTTGGATGCGTCCCGGGCGGAGGAGTCTCCGTGAGGGCCATCGCCCAGCGGCTGTTGCGGCAGGTGGTTCTGGTGCCTGTCGTGGCCGTGGCGTCGTACTTCCTTATGGCCTCGCTTCCGCTGACCACGGAGACGGACGCGAAGCGGCAGGTGTCGCGTGAACTCGCGGCCTCGTACCAGAGGGATTTGGGCATCGGCGAGCCGCTGGGCTTCCTGCGCCCGTGGGAGAAGCTCTTTCGCGGCGAGCGTCTGGGCACGAGCGCCCAGGGCATCACCGGCGATGAGTTGCTGACGAAGCTGTCTGGCAGCGTGGGTGTGGGCTTGATGGCGTTGCCGCTCGCGCTGACGTGGGCGCTAGGCTTTGCCCTGCTGCGCACGCGCTGGCGTAAGGGGCAGTGGGCCGCGCTTGGTGACGTGGTGCCTGCCGTGGCGTTCGGCATGCCCGTCTTCATCCCCGCGCTGCTGCTCGCGCCCGGCGTGGTGGAGCGTGGACACCTGCTGCCGGAGCTGTGCGCGGCGCTGGTGACGTCCATCTGGCCCGGCATCTTCCTGGGGACGCTCGTGGGCGACTCGCTGGAGGCGGAGCTGTCTCGCGACTACGTGCGCACCGCGCTGGGCAAGGGCCTGTCGCGTGCGGCCGTGCTGCGCCGTCACGTTCTGCCCAACGTGTGGCCCGCGATGCTGGACGCCGTGGGGCCCGTGGCCACGTCGCTGCTCGCCGGTTCCTTCGCCGCGGAGCGCGTCCTGGGCCTGCCGTACTTCGGCCAGCTCTACGTCCTGGCGGTGCTCAACAAGCAGGTGGCCGTCGTCGTCGTCGCCACCACCACCTTCGCGACCCTGCTCGTCATCGTGAGCCTCGCGGTGGAAGTCCTGCGCTACGCCGTGGACCCGCGCTCCCGGGAGGCCTCGGCATGAGCCGCGTTCCCATGCGAGCGCGCGTCGGCCTGGTGCTCCTCGTGGGCCTGGGCCTGCTCAGCCTCGTGGCGGGGCGGCTCTTCCCGGAGGCCCTGGCCAGCACCTGTCCGCTGGGCATGGACCCCACGCGCCCGGACCGCACCGTCTGCGAGCTCGCCTTTGGCGGGCTCTGGGTCTCCCTCGCAGTGGGGCTCGCCGCAGGCGCGCTCTCCACGTTCATCGGACTCGCCGTGGCCGCTGTGGCGCGGCTGTCCGGCGGCGCGGTGGAGCAGACGCTGCTGCGCGCCGTGGACGCCGTCTTCGCCCTGCCGGACGTGCTGGTGGTGATGGTGCTCCAACTCGCGGGGCAGTCGCTCTCCGACGCGGGAGCGGGCGGCGGCCTGGGTCCCTTCGGCCTGATGGTCGTCTCGCTGGCCCTGGTGGGCTGGGCGGGGCCCGCGCGCATGTTCCGCAACCGCCTGGCGACGCTCGAATCCCAGGAGTACGTGGCCGCGTCCAGGGCGCTCGGCGGAGGCGGACTGCACCTGCTGCGCGTCCACCTGTGGCCCGCGCTTCGGCCCTTCGCGCTCGCGGTGTTCCTGTCGCGGCTCCCCGCCGCCATCCTCACCGAGTCCACCGTGAGCTTCTTCGGCATCGCCCGGATGGAGCCCATGTCCCTGGGCCGCTACCTGGGCACCAGCTACGCGGCCCTCATCTACGAGGGCGGCGGCCGGGTGGTGCTGCCCGCCTGGGCGCTGCTCGTGCTGCTGGTGCTCGGCGCCTCGCTCGCCTCCCAGGCGCTCTCCGGGGCACCCCGCCGGGCGTCCTGACGAGCGCTGGAGGTGGGGCACCCGCCCGGAAGCGAAAAGGAATTCCCAACGGAGGGGGAGGGGTTCTCCTCACACGGAAACCTTTTGCCCACATTGGTGCCTCCATGTCCCTGACGACTAGCGAAGAGCTTGCCACCTTCACCGAACTCGACACCCGCGAGCGCGAGGAGCGCACGGACTCGCTCAAGCTGGAGCCCGTGCGCGGCGCGGTGCTCGTCGTCGAGGATGATCCGTCCCACCGCGAAATCCTCGTGGAGATGCTGGCGGGCTGGGGCTACGAGCCCCTGCCCGTGGGCAGCGCCGAGGAGGCTGAATTCGCCGTGCGCAACAAGCGCATGGACGCCGCCGTCGTCGACGTCTTCCTGCCCGGCCGCAGCGGCGCCACGCTGATGTCGCGGCTGCGCGAGCGCTTCCCCCAGTCCGTCCTCATCGGCGTCAGCGCCCTGAGTGACGCGGCCATGGCGCGCAAGTGCAAGGGCCTGGGCGCGGACCTCTTCATCGGCAAACCCCTGGATCCTCAGCGGCTGGCCGAGGCCCTCCAGTCCAGGCACACGAGCTGGCACTGATGCCCGCTCTGGCCAGGGGCGCCGGGGCGGGTTCCGGTTGCGCCATCCGCGTGAACGGTTGATGCTCCTGGGGTGAAGAACCTCGCTCCCGGCTTGCTGCTGGCCATGCCCCAGCTCGGCGACCCGAATTTCTACCGCTCGGTCGTCTTGATGCTGGAGCACTCGGAGACGGGCTCCATGGGGCTCGTCATCAACCGGGGGGCCCCCCTGACGCTCGGTGAGCTGGCACGTGGGCAGAACCTGGGCATCGCCGCCGGGCGGAAGGAACATTCCGTCTACCTGGGCGGCCCGGTGGAGCCCCAGCGGGGCTTCGTCCTCCACGACGACACGGAGCAGCGGGAGAAGCACTCGGTGCTGCCCGGCCTGTTCCTGAGCGTGACGTTGGACGCGCTGGGCCCGCTCCTGACCAATCCGAACCCGCGCCTGCGCTTCTGCCTGGGGTATGCAGGCTGGGGACCGCGCCAACTGGAGAGCGAGATTGCCGCCGGCTCCTGGCTCTTCACCGAGGCCACCGCGGAGGCGGTGCTCGGGCACGAGCCGTCGAAATTGTGGGATACGACGCTGCGAGGCATGGGGGTGGACCCCGCCATGCTGGTGATGGGAAGGGGAATGAACTGATGCTCGACGCCGAATTCATCCGGGCCCGCATCCTGGAGGCCCTGCCGGGCTCCGAGGTGGAGGTGCGGGACTACACCGGGACGGGAGACCACTACGAGGCCCGGGTGGTGAGCCCCGACTTCACTGGGAAAGCAATGGTGCAGCAGCACCAGCTCGTGTACGCGCCTCTCCAGCAGTGGCTGAAGAGCGGCGAGCTCCATGCGCTCGCGCTAAAGACCTATTCTCCCGAGCAGTGGAAGAAGCTCGGGACTCGCTAGAAGGAGCGGTACCCATGACGCCTGAACTCAAGGCCCGGTTGGAGCAGGAGACCCGGTCGCACAAGATTGTGCTCTTCATGAAGGGCAACGCCCTCTTCCCCCAGTGCGGCTTCTCCGCGCGGGCGCTGCAGTTGCTGCAGCCCCTGGGGCAGGTCCACACGGTGGACGTGCTCGCGGATCCGGAGATTCGCCAGGGCATCAAGGACTTCACCAACTGGCCCACCATCCCCCAGATTTTCATCAACGGGCAGTTCGTCGGCGGCTCCGACATCCTGATGGAGCTGGCCGAGCGCGGTGAGCTGGCCGACCTGGTCGCGGGCAAGAGCCCGGCCTAGCGGAGGGACGGGGCCTCGGGGCGTGAGCGGGCGAGGGGAGACCATCTCCCCTCGCTGCGGCTAGGATGGAAGGCCGCCGCCCCGAGGAGCCGCGTGGTCACCGTTACCCGTCACAACACCCCTGAGAATCCCGACGAAGCCTCCGCCGAGGTGCCCAACGCGGGCCCCGCCGTCGAGGCGAACGTCCCCGTCGCAGAGACCCACGCAGCCGTCGCCCTGACGGACACCGTGCTGCCGGCCCAGGCGCCGGGCGTGGTGGTGGACCCGGACGACCTGGTCGACACGACGAAGACGCCCACCCTCATGGACAAGGTGCATCAGTTCCGCGCCCGCCATGAGAAGTGGGAGATGGCCGTCTTCTTCTTCGGCGGCTTCATCTACGACGTCCTCACCATCAGCCGCATCGATGACACGCTGACGCTGGCGCAGAACTTCGGCTACCTGCTGGTCCTCACGGGACTGCTGCTGCTGGAGCAGCGCTACCCGGACGGCGTCGAGCCGCCGAAGTTCCTGCAGAAGGTCTGGCGCTGGCGCGAGGACGGCATCCACTTCCTCTTCGGAAGCCTGCTCAGCGCGTTCATGCTGCTGCTCTTCAAGAGCACGTCGGGCGCGCTGCCCTACCTGTTCGTGGTGGGCCTCTTCGCCCTGCTGGCGGCCAACGAGTTGCCCCTGTTCCGCAAGCTGGGGCCCATCATGCGCATGGTGCTGCTCAGCCTGTGCGTGACGATGTACTTCGTCTGCCTGCTCCCGGTGGTGCTGGGGCGCATGGGCTTCTGGGTCTTCCTGCTGGCCGTCGCCGTGGGCTGCGCGAGCATCTTCGGGGTGATGCGCCTCATCCGGCGCTGGCGGCCGGACAACCGGTACCTGCTTCGCAACGTCGCCATCCCCGGCTTCGGCGTGCAGGCCGCGCTGCTGGGGCTGTACCTGGTGGGCGTGATTCCGCCGCTGCCGGTGGCCGTGCAGTTCGCGGGCATCTACCACCAGGTGGAGCGGGTGAGCCCGGGCGTCTACCACCTGTCCTCGGTGGACTCCGGCGCCTGGTACAAGCCGTGGACGTGGGGCGGGCCGGACTTCCTGATGCAGCCGGGGGACAAGCCCTACTACTTCTTCCGCATCTTCGCGCCGAAGCACTTCCAGTCGTACAAGGTCCGCGTGCGCTGGTACTTCGACGACCCGCAGAAGGGCTGGACGACGTACGGCAACGGCTTCATGGCCACCGTCAGCAGCAACGGCACGGACGGCGGCTACCGTTTCTACGCGACGACGTCCAACCTGAAGCCCGGCAAGTGGCGCGTGGTGCTGGAGACGGAGGACGGGCACGAAATCCACCGTCTCAACTTCACCGCCGGCCCGGATGCGAACCCAGGGCCCCGCGTCTTCGACATCGCCGTGTCCACGCTCAAGGACGTGAAGCCCCTGGCGCTGTCGGAGTGGCAGGAGCGGGCCGCGGCCGCGGCGGCGAAACCCGCCACCGCCGCGCCGAAGCCGAAGTAGCGCGCCTGGCCTACTTCTTCTTGCCCTTCCGGGCCGCCTTGTCCGCCGCCCAGAGGGACTTCATCCACGCCTCCACATCCTTCGCCTTGCGGGGGATGTCGGCGGAGAGGACCTTGCAGCCGCGCGCGGTGACGACGACGTCGTCCTCGATGCGCACGCCGATGCCGCGGTAGCGCTTGGGCACGGTGAGGTCGTCCATCTGGAAGTAGAGACCGGGCTCCACCGTCAGCACCATGCCGGCCTGGAGCTTCCCGTACTTGTAGGTCTCCTGCCGCGCCTGGGCGCAGTCGTGCACGTCCAGGCCCAGCATGTGGCTGACGTTGTGGAGCGAGTAGCGCTTGTAGAACTGGTGCTCGTCCTTGAGCGCCTCCTCGGCGTCCTCGAGGATGCCCAGGTGCTCCAGGCCATCCGCCAGCACGCGCATGGCCGCGCGGTTGGGCTCCATGAAGTCGTTGCCCGGCTTCACCTCGGCGAAGGCCGCGTCCTGGGCCTCCAGCACCAGTTCGTAGATTTCGCGCTGCTCCTTGGAGAACTTCCCGGAGATGGGCAGGGTGCGGGTGATGTCCGCGGTGTAGAGCGTCTGGCCCTCCACGCCCGCGTCCAGCAGCAGCAGGTCGCCGGGAACGAGCGGCCCGTCATTGTGGTGCCAGTGCAGGATGCACGCGTGGGCGCCGGAGGCGGCGATGGTGCGGTAGCCCACGTCGTTGCCTTCCACGCGGGCGCGGAGGTTGAAGATGCCCTCCACGTAGCGCTCCGTCTTCGCCGTCTTCAGGCCGCGGATGACGTCCTCGAAGCCGCGGTGCGTGGAGTCGATGGACGTCTGGAGTTCACGCAGCTCCTGCGCGTCCTTGAGCAGCCGCATCTCCGACAGCGCCTGGGCCAGCCCCTTGTCCTTGTCCTTCTCACCCGGCTCCGGCACGGCGCCGTCCACCTTGGGGGACAGGCCGCGCAGCAAGCGCGTGGGACGGCTCGCCGCGCCGCTGAGGCCGGAGAGGAAGTCCGGCAGCTCGTTGAGGCCCCGGGCCTGGTCCACGCCGAAGCGGGCCTGGCTCTCCTTCACGCCCAGGCGGGGGCCTTCCCACAGCTCCCCCTTCACGCGGTCGGTGAAGAACGTGGCGTCGGTGCGGCCCGGGTTGGGCTCCACGAAGAGCACGTCGGTGTGGCCGCCCTTCTCCTTGGGCTGGAGGACGAGGACGCAGTCCGGCTCCAGGTTGCCGGTGAGGTAGTAGAAGTCGCTGCCCGGCCGGAAACGGAAGTTGGTGTCGTTGGCGCGCACCTTCTCGTGGCCGGTGGGGATGATGAGCGTCTCACCGGGGAACAGCTTGGAGAGCGCGCGGCGGCGGGCCTTGAAGGCGTCCGCCTGCTTGATTTTCGGGGGCAGCTTCTTCGAGCGCGGCTTCCACGACTTCATCATGAAGTCGAGCAGGGCCGGCGGCGGCACCGTGTCGTGCGTGGCGGGCTTCGCGGTCGTTGCCGCGGGGGCCTGCTCCTCGGAGGTGACAATCGACTGTTGCTCGCCCAGGGCGGGCTGAGCGGCGGCGGAAGAACGGGTCGTGGCCATGGACAACTCTTCACCCGACCACGGCGCGCCTTCAAGTCAGAGTTGTCGCGGGCGGTGCCGTAGTGTCCTCCCGGAGAAGCGCCACCTGCCCCAGGAGGACGGGCACGGCCGTCTCCACGCGGAGAATGCGGGGCCCCAACGAAAACGGGTGGAAACCATGGGCTTCCAGGAGGTCGGCCTCGAAGGGCACCCAGCCGCCGTCCGGTCCAATGGCCAGTACGACGCGCTGGGCCAGACCCACGCCCAGCGCTCGGAGCGGCTGCCTCGCGGGAGGGTGGGGGAGCAGGCGGAGCGTCCGGGGGCCGAAGAAGGAGTCGAGCTCGTCTTCGACGAAGGGACGGAAGCGCTCGCGGACCAGCACCTCTGGGAGGCGCGTGTCCCGGGCCTGCTCCAGTCCCTGGATGAGCAACTCGTGGACGAAGGCGGGGTCCAGCACCTTGGAGTCGAAGTAGCTCTTCTCCACGCGCGCCGCGTTGACCAGGACGATGCGGTCCACGCCCAGCGAGGCCACCGCGGGCAGCACCTTCTTCAGCGCCTTGGGACGGGGGATGGCCAGCAGCAGGTCGATGCCCGCGCGCGGGGGCGGAGGCTCGTTGAGGGTGACGCGCAGGTGCAGCACGCCAGCGCTGTTCTCCAGCACCTCGCCGGTGCCGGTGAGACCTCCCAGGTGTCCCACGCGGAGGGACTCGCCGGGCTCGGCGCGCAGCACCTCGCGGGCGTGCTGGGCCCGCCGTCCGGTGAGGCGCGCGGTGCCGTCGGGCAGGAAGTCTTCGTCCAGGAGCAGCAGCAGGTTCACCGGGCCTCTGTACTCCGTCGCCTGGAGGCTTGGGGAATCTTCAGTCCCGGGGGGGCGGTGCCCGGCCTCCGTTGCCCCGAGGAAGCCGGCCTCCGGGCACCCAGCCTGCCCGGCCCTCCCGTGGTGGGACTTGCCCCTGCTCGGAGCGTGCCGTAAAGGCGGTGGCCGTGCGTAACCTCTGCCTGCGTTGCCGTCGTCCCGAGAGCGCGTGTTATTGCGCGCAACTGCCGCCCCGGTTGGAGACTCGCACGCGCGTCGTGTTCCTCCAGCACCCGCGCGAGAGCCGCGTGGCCATTGGCACCGCGCGCATGGCCCACCTGTCGCTGAGCAACTCCGAGCTGCATGAGGGCGTGGACTTCACTGGCCACCGGCGAATCGAGGAGCTGGCCGCGCAGCGGGACTCCGTCGCGGTGCTCTTCCCGGGCGAGGACGCCATCACGGTGGAGGAGGCGCGGCTGAATCCTCCCAAGACGCTCATCGTCGTGGACGGCACCTGGCCGCAGGCAAAGAAGGTCGTGTCGCGCAACCCGGTGCTGGCCGGGCTGCCGCGCATCGGCTTCGTGCCGCGCCGGCCCAGCAACTACCGCATCCGCGCGGAGCCCGCGGACCACTGCGTGTCCACCATCGAGGCGGTGGTGGAGATGCTGGGCATCCTGGAAGGGGACTCGGCGCGCTTCGACACGATGCTGCGGGCCTTCGAGTACATGGTGGATACGCAGTTGGAACGGCAATCGGCGCGCACCTCACCCAATCGGCGCCGCATCTACTTCGGGCCGTGGCGTCCACCGCTGGAGCTGCGCACGCTGGCGGAGCGCTTCGAGAAGCTCGTCGTCTTCTACGGCGAGGCGAACGCGCACCCCGCGGGCGGCGAGGAGATTCCCACCGAGCTGGTGCACGCGGTGGCGTGCCGTCCGGCCACCGGCGAGCGCTTCGAGGCCATCATCGCGCCGGAGCAGCCCCTGGCCTACAGCACGCCGCTGCATGTGGAGTTGTCGGAGGACATCCTCCGCGCGGGCGAGCCCCGGGCCGAGGCGATGAAGCGCTTCGAGGCCTTCCTCCGTCCCGATGACGAGCTGGCGGTGTGGACCACGTTCGCGCTGGACCTGCTGTGGGCGGGCGGCATCACCCGGCGTCCGGCGAGCAGCGTGCGCCTGGCCACCGCGCGCGCGCTGAAGGGCAAGGCGGGCGGCGTGGAGCAGGCGATGACGCTGTTGCAGGGGCCGGAGTTGCCGCAGTGGGCCCCGGGCCGCGCGGGCCGGCGCATCCGCGCGCTGGAGTCCGTGGTGCGCGAGCTGGTGGCTCGAGGTAACGCCACCGAGCCGCCTCAGAAGCTGCCTCGCACGGGCAGCTGAGTCCGAGGCCCGTTGCCGTCCGCGCTGTGCGTCGCGGGCGGGCCCATGGGGCCGTCATCTCCCGCCCGCCTCAGGGCAGCAGTCCCGTCTTGGCCTCCTTGGCGTAGCGCCCTCGCGGGAAGTCGTTGAGGTACCGGCGGTATTCGTCCTTGGCCCGGTGCGATTCGAGCTTCTCCTCGAAGCACCGCGCGCGCAGGTAGCGCGCCTGCTCGCGATGGGACGCCCTTGGGCTGCGCTGGGCAATCTCGTCCAGGCCTACCAGGAAGCCCTCGCACTTGCGCGAGTTCACCTTGAGTCGGGCGTAGCCCAGGAATCGCTCGTCGGCGTCCTTGGACACCAGCGCCATGGGAATCAACGGCTCGCGCTGCTTCGGTGTTTGCTTCGCCACGGCCTCCGGCGGAGGCTGGGGCTTCGGCGCGGACGGCATGGGGACGTTTACCGACGGCACGGGGTAGGGCGCGAACTCGTGGTTCGGGTCCACGGGGGCCGGGGGCGTGGTCGGGGTACTTCCCGCGGCGGCCACGGGGGCCAGGGCATTCGCCGGTGGCGGCGCGGGCTCGGGCGCCGGGGCTTCACCGATGGGCTCCTGCGGCGTGGGCGTCACCGCCGCTACCGCGCCCGGTGTCATGG
>NZ_JAAEAH010000111.1 GCF_010998615.1 Myxococcus sp. CA023
GAGCGGGAGAGGGGGCGGGCGGCACCTGCGCGGTCAGGGCGTCGAGGGCGTTGGGCGTCTTCATGTGCGCGGGTTCGCATACACCAATGCGCCGGTGGATGCAGCGCCCGTGGCCGGGTAGAACCCGGTCGTGATGCGTCTCAAGCCCTCCTGTGTCCTGCTTCCGTCGGTCCTGCTGCTCGGCAGCGCCTGCATCGTGGAGGCGCCCGGCGGCGCCAGCGCGCAGGAGCGGCGCGCGGCCACCGTCACCCAGGTGCCCCCCCTGTCCGTGAAGAGCGGCGCCAACCTGGGCGGCAAGGTGGAGTTGGTGGGGGCCACGGTGGAGCCCGGCCGGCTGACGCCCGGAGACCAGGCGAAGGTGGCGCTCTACTTCAAGGTGCTCCAGCCCATGGACGACGACTACCTCATCTTCGTCCACGTGGAGGACGCGGACGGCCGCGCCGAGCGCATCAACGTGGACCACAAGCCCGCGGGCGGCATGCTGCCCACGTCGCAGTGGAAGCCCGGTGAGACGGTGAAGGACGAGTTCCCCATCTACGTGCCGCCCGGCTCGACGGCCCGCGCGCTGAACATCTGGCTGGGGTTCTGGGAGCCGCGTACGGACTCCCGGCTGCGCATCCTCAACCCGAACGCCGTGCGCAACGACGGCAAGGACCGCATCCTGCTGGGCCAGGTGCCCGTGGCGCGTTGAGCCGCGCCTGACCGGGCACCTGGGTGCTGCCGGCTACTGGCAGTTCGGGGGCCCCATGCAGGAATAGGTGGCGGTGACCTCCGCCCCCATCGTGGTGGCGTCGACGCGGGTGCAGGTGCCATTCGTCGTGACGACGTTGCAGGTCCCCCGTGGACATTGCTGGTTGGCGAGGTCCCGCGCGTCGGTCCGTGCCAGGGCCCACGCGCCCGGGCAGTTGAAGCTGGTGGCATAGCCCACGGACGTGCGCCGCGTGCTCTCACAGGTACACGGCGTCGTCGTCGGACAGTAGGTCCTGCTCCCGTTGCACTCCACCCAGCCGCCGTTGTCCGCGCCGGAGGCACAGATGCCGCTCGCGGAGCCGCAGGTGATGGATGTGCCATCCGCACACTGCTGGCTCACCTGACAGGAGAGCTCCGCTTCGCTGGTGCCCAGTTGCAGGGGCTCCTCGTGCTCGTCGCCCACGTTGCAGGCGGACAGGACCAGGACTGCGACTGCGGCCAGGACGCTTCGTTGCCAGTGCCTACCGGTTTGCATTTGCATGCCGGAGACACTAGGCCCGTGAAGCAAAGCCCCTCCATCGTGGAGAACCGCAGTTCCCACGCCGAGGAGGGGGTTCCACGCGCTGACTTCAGAGGGAAAACGCCGGAGCGGCCGTGTAAGCCGAGTTCTGTTCCCACCCCTTTCGGGATGGGCGGTGAACATTCATCTAGGGCCCTGGTTGCCCAGGGGCCTCATCAGCGAGCAACCCGAACGCATGGGACGGGCCATCCCTGTCCTCCGTACGGCGAGGACGCGCTCCTATTGGCTCTTGCTCCAGGTGGGGTTTACCGAGCCGTCCGAGTCACCCCGGACGCGGTGCGCTCTTACCGCACCGTTTCACCCTTACCCGCCCCTTGCGGAACGGGCGGTCTGTTTTCTGTGGCACTTTCCTGCGAGTCGCCTCGACTGGCCGTTAGCCAGCACCCTGCCCTCTGGAGCTCGGACTTTCCTCCCGCCACCCATGACTGCGGTGACCGGCGTTCACCCGGGCCGCTCCGGCACCTTGCGCTTACAACAGCCGGGCAGGGGCGGTCCACTCCGGGGCGTCCGCCGGGCTCAGGAACGTCCGGTTCCGCGCGAGCATGCGGCGGCCCGTTCGAGGAGCAGCGCGCGTTCTCGTGTGTTCGCCGTGAGGGCGGCGGCCTGCTCGAACTCCGCGCGGGCCTCGTCGAGCCGGCCCAGCTTGCCGAGCAGGTCTCCGCGGACGCTGGGCAGCAGGTGGTAGCCCTGGAGTGACGGCTCCGAGGTCAGCGCGTTCACGATGGTCAGTCCCGCCTCCGGGCCGAACGCCATGGAATGGGCGACCGCCCGATTGAGCTCCACGACAGGGGAGGGGACGACCTGGGCCAGGGTGTCGTAGAGCGCTGCAATGCGTGCCCAGTCCGTGGCCTCGGCCGTGCGCGCGCGGGCGTGGCAGGCGGCGATGGCGGCCTGGAGCGCAGAGGGGCCCTGAGCGCCTCCCAGCGCCTCGGCGCGTTCGAGCGCTGCGAGGCCCCGGCGAATGAGGAGTTGATCCCAGAGGGCCCGGTTCTGCTCCAGAAGGAGGACGGGCTTGCCCTTCGGCCCGACGCGCGCTCGTGAGCGTGACGACTGAATCTCCATCAGGGCGACGAGGCCATGGACCTCCGGCTCCTTCGGCGCGAGCCCCACCAGGATTCGGCCCAGGCGCAGGGCATCCTCGCAGAGTGCGGGGCGCATCCAGTCATCGCCGGCCGTCGCCGCGTAGCCTTCATTGAAGACGAGGTAGATGACCTCGAGAACGGTCGACAGGCGGGCGGCCAGCTCCTCGCTATCGGGGACTTCGAAGGGGACGTGTGCCTCCGCGAGCGTGCGCTTGGCCCGGACGATGCGCTGGGCCACGGTGGGGACGGGGACGAGGAAGGCGCGGGCAATCTCCTCGGTCGTCAGGCCTCCGAGCAGCCGGAGCGTGAGCGCCACCCGTGTCTCCTTGGAGAGCACTGGGTGGCAGGAGACGAACATCAATCGCAACAGGTCATCGCCCACGACGTCGTCGAGCGCGGCGTCCAGGTCCGGCGCGGCCGTGCCTTGCAGCGACTCCAGTTCGTGACCGAGTTCCTCGTGCTTGCGCTCGAGGAGCTTGCCCCTGCGCAGTTCGTCGATGGCGCGGCGCTTGGCGGTGGCCATGAGCCACGCGCCCGGGTTGTCCGGGACGCCCGTCTCCGGCCATTTCTCAAGCGCGGTGACGAGCGCGTCCTGTGCGAGTTCCTCCGCGCGGCCCACGTCACGGACCATCCGCGCGAGTCCCGCGATGAGGCGCGCTGACTCGATTCGCCAGACCGCTTGAATGGCCCGTTGTGTCTCGGTGGAAGCCGTCACGGGCGCAACTCAATCACCGTTCGGTCGCGGCACAAGGGGCGAGCGCGCCCGGCATTTTCTTTTTGAAAGTGCGGCGTGTACCGTCGGCGGGCCATGCGGCGGCTTGGACACCCAGCGGGTAGCCGGTCCGTGCAGATGCGGTCCGCTGCCTCTCCGGGGCACCCCCGGGGACATTTCATCAGGAGCACACCGTCACGCGCGGCCGTCTCCGCGGCGAGCCGCGGCCCGGGCCACGCAAGACACGACAGGTGGGGCCACGCCGCCGCATGGCGTGAGTGTGGAAGATGAGCGAGCAGCGCGTCGTGGCTCAGGCGCTCGCGTCCGCGTTCCTCGCGGGGCCCTGGACGCTCAAGGGACTCGTTGAAAGGGGCACGGAGGTCGTCGGAGGACGGGCGCCTTGGGTGTCGTCGTTGGCTCGGAGCGCGATGATCTTCTTCCCGCGTCCGCCGCATGCACGGATGGAGTTGCTCGGGGACTTGTTGGCTTCGCGCCCCGCGTTTATGCGGGGCTTCACAGACCCTTCGGCGCGTGCACGCATCGTGCGCTGGATTACGTCCGAGCCGCAGATGGCGCGGCAGCCGTGGCCCGTGCCGTCGCTGTCGACCCAAGCCGAACTCGCGGCATGGTTGGGGGTGACAGGGGCGCAACTGGGCTGGCTGGCGGATGTACCGGGCATCGAGCGCACGTCCTCGCCAGGGCGGTGGCGGCGCTACCGGTACACCTGGATTCCGAAGCGCAGCGGTGGTGAGCGCCTGCTGGAGCGGCCGGGATTGGACCTGCTCCTGGTTCAGCGCAAGCTGCTCCACGGCATTCTGGACCACATCCCGCCGCACGACGCGGCGCATGGCTTCGTCGTGGGGCGGAGCGTTCGTAGTTTCGCGGAGCCTCACGCACGACAGGCCGTCGTGGTGCGAGTGGACATCGAAGACTTCTTCTTCGCGGTGCGGCCCGCGCGAATCTGGGCGGTGTTCCGCACGGCGGGATATCCGGACGGCGTGGTGAGCGCGCTCGCGGGGCTCTGCACGAACCGCACACCCAGCGCGGTGGTGTCGCAGGCGCGGCGGCCGGATTCACTCGCCGAGGCTAGCGCGCGCTGGCGCCTGGCGCGGAGGCTCGAATCGCGTCACCTGCCACAGGGGGCGCCCACATCGCCCGCGCTGGCCAACCTCGCGGCGTACCGGCTTGATGTCCGGCTGTCGGCGCTCGCTGCTGCGATGGGCGCGCGGTACACGCGATACGCGGATGACATGGCGTTCTCGGGTGGTGACGCATTGGCCCGGCGCACGCACAAGTTGCTGCGCTACGTGAACCAGATTCTCCGGGAGGAGGGCTTCACGCCGCGCACGGGGAAGACGCGGGTAATGCACCGGAGCGCTCAGCAGCGGCTCGCGGGCGTGGTGGTGAATGAGCATCCTTCTATTCGCCGCACGGACTACGAGCGACTGAAGGCCCTTCTCCACCTGTGCCGCACGCGAGGCCCCGTGAGTCAGAACACCGAGGGCCATCCCGATTTCCGAGCGCATCTGCTGGGACGCATCGCCTGGGTAGCGCAACTGCATCCAGCCCGGGGCGCGAAACTGCGCGCCACCTTCGACCAGATTGCGTGGGACTGACGCCCACGTCTTTCGACTACCCGATGAGCCAGTAGAGCTTTTTCAGGGGGACCAGCGCCCTCGTCTCCGCGTCGAGGTTCTCGTACTGCTCGACCAGAAGCTCACGAAGGTCGGAGCGCGTGAGAAGACGGGGTGCCTTCCTTGTCCTCCGGATATGCCTTGGCGAACCGGGCTTCAAGCTCGTCCGCGCTCGTGTCTGGCGCGAGCGGGCCGACCTTGTCCCATCCGATGCCGACGTGCCCCTCCGCCTTGAAGGCATCGAAGAACGCGGCATCGCGGCCCGCACGGATGAACCACAGGCGCTTGTTGGCAGTCACCAATTCCCCCCTGATGTCCGTCCCTGGAATGACTACAGCCGCTCGTCGATGGCGCGGTTGCTCATCTCATCCGCCTCGGCGTTCTGTGCGCGGGGGACGTGATGCAGCTTCACTTTCGTGAAGCCCTTGATCAGCTTCTGCGCTTCTTCGTAGAGCGGCTTCAGCGTCGGGCTCTTCACCTGGTAGCGCCCGCCGAGCTGACGAATCATCAGCTCGCTGTCCGCGTAGACGTCCACCTCGCGCGCGCCCAACGACTGCGCATGCTTCAGGCCCAGTAGCAGGCCCATGTACTCCGCGCAGTTGTTCGTCTGATGCCCCAGGAACCGCCCGAGCCGGGCCACCACGTTGCCCGCGGGGTCCATCAGCACCGCGCCCGCGCCCGCGGGCCCTGGATTGCCCCGAGCCGCGCCATCTGAATAGACGCGCAGCCGCGGATGCGATTCGGAAGCGGGCGCCGCATCCACCGGCGGGCTCATGGCCCCAGCCGGCACCTGCGTGCTCGGAGCCGACGCAGCGGAAGCTGGCGGCATCCCGCCGAGCCGCTGTGCGGCATCCTCGATGAGCTGCCCGAGGTGCTCCCGGGTGAGGCCTCGGAACTCACGTACCGTCCCTTGCAACGGCTCCTCACGCGCGATGTGGCGGAGGATGTCGATGATGGACGGTGCGGGCATGTCCACGAAGCCGTGCCGCTACTTCGACGCCGCCGGGGTTTCCTGCAGCGCTTCCACCGCGTAGATGATGCGGTTGCACGAAGGACAGATGTCCGTGCCCAGCCCGGTGCGAAGCTGGTTGTAGAGCTGCGGGGGCACGTTCATGTTGCAGCCCTGGCAGGTGCCGGCGACCACGCCGACCATGGCGGGCAGCTTCTTCTTGCGCACCACCTCGTAGCGGCGCAGCAGGGTGGCATCCACGCTCGAGGCCACTTCGGCGCGACGACCTTCCAGCCCCTTCACCTGCGACTCGGCTTCGCCCAGCTTGCCGCGCAGCTCCGTCATCCGGCCGGACAGGCCCTGCTGCTTCGTCGCGTAGTCGGCCTCCTTGCCCTTGATGGCCTCGCGAGCGCCGCCGAGCTGCTTCGTCAGCTCCGCCAGCTCCTCCGCCATCGTCAGATTGGCCTTCTTGGCGATGTCGATTTCACGGGCCAGGGCGGAGTACTCGCGGGTGGAACGCTGCTCGCTGAGCCGCGTCTCCCACTTCTTCACCTTGTCCTTCTCGTCCGTGATGTTCTGCTCGAGCTGGGCCTTCTGCTTCTCCATGTCGGAGACGCGTGCCCGTTCCGCCTCGATGGCGCTGCGGGCCACACCCAGTTCCCGCTCCAACTCGGCAATCTGACGGGGGTGAACGTCCGCGGCCTTCCGAAGCGAGGCGACCTCGAGGTCCACGTTCTGCAGCTCCGCCAGCGCTTTCAATTTCTCCCGCAAAGTTGCTGCCTCCCACAGGGCCGCACCGTGTACGGCAACGGCCAAGTTCTTGTACCAACAAGGTTGATGAGGGTCCAACGTCCAAATGGGCCATGAGTCATCCCTCGTGGCCCTTGCTGCCATGCTGCATTTGAAACAGCTTCACGCACCCGTTAGACCGGAGCGCGTGCTTCGTCCATCCTTCGTCATCGTTCTCTGCGCGCTCACTCCTGCCTGCAAGGAGTCCGCGTCCCCGCCACCCGCCACCACCACCACTTCGCCGGCCATCGCGCCTGCCGCCACGAACACGAAGTGGGGCGTCATCGAGGGGCGCGTCCGTCTTGCCGGCACGCCCCCCGCACCCGCCCGCCAGCCCACCATTGGTACCGTCGTCTCCGTGTGTGGCGACGAGACAGAGGAGCGCACGCTCGTGGTGGGAAGCGAGGGCGCGTTGGCCCACACCGTGGTTTCCCTTAGAGACGGCCACGCGCTGCCCGCGTCCACGCGCGCCGCGCCGGAGCCCGTGCTGGACCAGAAGCAGTGTGTCTATGACCCGCCCGTGCTCGCTGCTCGCACCGGAAGCACCCTGGTCATTCGCAACTCGGACCCGTTGGTCCACAACGTTCGCGCCGCCTCTGGAACCAACCGCGCCTTCTTCAACGTGGCCATGCCGCTGGAGGGGATGACGGTGAAGCGGCAGCTGCCCGCCGAGCCGGGCGAAGTCCCCATCCACTGCGACATCCATCCCTGGATGCGCGCGCGCGTGCGCATCTTCAATCATGGGTACTTCGCGACCAGCGGCGCGGATGGGCGCTTCCAACTGGAGGTCCCCGAGGGCACCCACACCCTGGTCCTCTGGCACGAGCGGCTTCCAGAACAAGCCCGCACCGTGACGGTTCGCGCCGGCGAGCGCGTCCAGGTGGACGCGGAGTGGCCGGTGGCCGACCTGAAGTAGCCCGCCAGTCCGTACCCTTGAAGGATTCCGGCGCTCGACGTCTAAAAGGTTGAGAAGCCGCGAATCGATTGGCGTTTCCGTTCCAACAGAAAAATTGTTATACGGGCGGCAGAAGCCACGACCGAGAAGAGGGGGCCGAGTCATGCAGCAGCAACCAAAGAAGCAAGCATTCCCGAGCAACGGCATGCGCGGCCTGGAGGCGCCCCGCAAGGCGGCGGTTCGGCCCATCGGCATGCAGGAGATGGGGCCGACCCTGTACGAGCAGCTCCGCCGCGCGCTGGTGGAGCTGACGCCCGCCTCGTCCAACTGAAGCCAGGCCGTCCGGGCGCAAACGCCACGGCCTGAAAAGCGAAGGGGCTCCCGGCTTGCGCCGTGGAGCCCCTCGTTGTTTGCGAACCTAGATTTCGTCCTCTTCGCTTTCGCCTCCCGCCGCCTCGTCGTCGTCGAAGGAGTCCAGTTCCTCCTCCTCGTCTTCGCCGCGACTGGCGGGTTCCTCCGGTTCAATAGGCTCAATGACCTTCGGGGCGGCGGCGAGACGGCCACGCCTTCCCTCGGGCTGGGGCTTGAGCGCCGGGCTTTCCCTCTGATCGGCCCCACACTTCGGGCAGATCGGGTCCGGCTTCTTCATGTCGTAGAACTTCGTCTGGCACTTGAAGCAGACGTGTTTTGTTCCGAGGTCCTTCGCCGGCATTCGCCACCTTGTGTAAAAGGCGAGTGAAGACAGGGGGGAGGGCGGCTCAATAGTTGGGCCGCAAGACAGAGTCAACCTGTGGTTTGCGCCGGAGATTTCTAGCGGTAGCATCCCGCCCGCGTTTTCCCCCGGAAGCTGGACGCCCCTCTTGAACTTTACCTGCGACAATTGCCAGAAGCGGTATTCCATTGCGGACGAAAAGGTCCGCGGCAAGACGGTCAAGGTCCGCTGCAAGAACTGCCAGAACGTCATCACCGTCGAAGGGCCCGCCGAGGAAGAGAACACCCGCGTGGTGTCCCTCGCGGACGTGGAACGCATCCGCGCCCAGGAGCGTTCCCTGGCGGAGCCCGAAGCGAGCGCCGCCGCCCCGGCGGCCGTCATCAGCGCGCCCATCGCGGCCGCTCCGGTGGCGAAGGCGCCCGCGGCCGCGCTGCAGACGCCCTGGGACGATGAGCCCACGCGCGCCGCGCCCATGAAGGCCACGGGTTCGCCCTGGTTCGTCATGGTGCGCAACAAGCAGGAGGGGCCGCTGGACGAGGGCGCCCTCCGCGAGCTGGTGGCCACCGGCACCGTGAATGGCCGCAGCTTCTTCTGGCAGCAGGGCATGGCGGACTGGAAGCGCGGTTCGGACATCCCCGAGCTGGCCGGCCTCTTCGAGCCGCCGCCCGCCGCCGAGCCGCGGCACGCCGAGTCTGAGCAGCCCTGGCCAGACGAGGAAGACGAAGCACCGGACAACACGTATTACGGCGACCCCTTGCCGCGCGCGCAGCCGCAGCCGCAACCTCAGCAGCAGGCTCAGGTGACCCGCCGCGCGCAGCAGCCGCAGCCCCAGGCCGCCAACGCCGCGCCGCTGGACGACGCGCTGTTCTCCGACCTGGACCTGCCGGGCAACCGCAACGGTGGTGACGGCGAGGAGCCCCAGGACGACGGCGGCGTGCCGTACCCCGATGACCCGCGGGCCGCGCTGGGCGGCGGCGAGGACGACGACGAAGGCAAGGCCGTGGAGGACACGCGCCACTTCGCCAAGAAGTCGGGTGTCACGCGCCGCAACCCCGCCTGGAAGTACGCCGTCTTCGCGTTGCTGCTGCTCATCGTCCCGCTGGGCCTGGCGTATGTCCTGTCGGAGACGCTGGGCGTGGTGCCGCTGCGCGTGCAGACGGTGGACGCCAGCGGCAACGCGGTGGAGCAGCCCGTCTTCTCGTCGGAAGGCGTGGGCGCGCTGCGCGACAAGCTGATGGGCCGTGCGCCGCCGCCCGTGTCCCCCAAGCCGCCCGCCGAGGGCAAGCGCCCGGTGCCCACCTCGGAGGGCAATCGTCCGGCCGCCGCGCCCGGTGACACCGGCGCGGTTGCGGACCCGGAGACCGCCGCGGCGCCGTCCAAGGGGGCGCTGGAGGCCGTCTACGTGGACCCGGACAAGAAGGACGTGGACCCGACGGTGCGCAGCGGCGAGGAAGTGGCCGCCGCGGACACCGAGGAAGTCGGCGGCCCGTCCGACGAAGAGGTGGAGCGCGTGCTGGCGAAGACGCAGCCCGCCTTCCGTGACTGCGTGGAGGCCGAGCTGCGGAAGAACCCGTCCTTCAAGGGCGGCAAGGTGACGCTGACGGCCACCGTGGGCAGCTCGGGCACGGTGAAGTCGGCCACGTTCGACCGCAAGGACCTGAACCGAAACAGCCCCGTGGGCACCTGCATCCGTGACCGCGCGAAGGGGATGGTCTTCTCCGCCTTCGCTGGCGAGGACGTGGACCTGGAGATTCCGCTGGTCCTCTCCAAGTCGATGTAGCCGCCTAGAGGTCGAAGCTCCCGGCCGGCGGCGGCTTCTTGCCGCGTGTCGCCTTCTCGCGGGCCCTGCGCACCTCCTCGCGCAGGGCCTCGGTGGCCTCAGGGTCCACCTCCAAGGTGTCGAGGTCGAGCACGTCTCCCTCGCGGATGCCCGCGGGCAGTTCGCTCAGGGGGCGCGTCAGCTCGCGGCCCTCCACCACCAGCACGGCGATGTCGTCTTCGATTCGGTCCAGCGTGGCCCGGGTCGTCATGGGGCGTGGCTCCTCAGGGGTTGCAGTCCCGGGCAGGTCGCCGTCCACGCGAGGCCTCTTCCCGGCTGGAGAAGGTCACCAGGTTCGATGACTTGATCTTCACGACGTTGCGGCAGGTGGGCCTGTGGAACACGTCGCTGCGGACGCTGCCGACGTAGGTCCCCACCTTCACGGCGCCTGAGTCGGAGGCCCCGCTCCGCGAGCGCGGGCCCGCGCGAGAGGGTGGCGCCCCTTCGTCTGTCGGGTCGTCGAGGCTCAGGGTGTACATCTTCCCCGTGGGCTGGTTACCCGAGCCGGAGCGGCCCGTCGCGCGCTGGGAGTCCCCCGCGAGCGCGGCGTCCCGGGGCATGGGCGTGCCCAGGCCCGGGTAGCTGTAGCGCGTGTCTTCCGGGACGCCAGCTGACAGGCGCTGCGGCGTGACGACGAGCGTCTTCCCGTCGCTCACCACCTGCACCTCGCCGTGAAGGTCGGTGCGGAACACCTGCGCGCCGGTGGCCTCCAACTGCTTGAGCATGGCCGGCGCGGGGGCGCCAATCAGGTTGCCTTCGCCCGCGGAGATGACGGCGGCGCGAGGCCCCACGGCCGTCAGGAATGCGGCCGTGGTGGGCCCTTCGGTGCCGTGCGCGGCCACCTTGAGCAGCGTGGCCTGCATGGGGGCGTTGCGCGCCAGCAGGTGGTCCACCGTCCGGGCATGCGCGTCCGCCATGAAGAGCACCGCGGTGTCCCCATAGGTGAGCCGGAGGATGACGGAGTTGGCCTCCAGCGCGGCCTCGGGCACGTCGAGCAGCGGCTCAGTGGGCGCGCGGGGCCACAGCACCGTGAGGGACACGCCCGCGCCCAGGGGCAGCCGCTGGAGCGCGTTGGGCGTGGCGGGGGAGGGGGACGGGGAGATGAACTCCACGCCCTGGCTGGCCACGGCGCCGAGCAGGGCGTCATAGGCCTTGGGCGTGGCGCCCAGCTGCGGCTCCAGCAGTTGCCTGGCGCCCACGCGCTTCAACACCGGCTCCAGCGCGCCATGGTGGTCCGAATGCGGGTGGGTGAGCACCACCAGGTCCAGCCGCTGCGTGAGCAGCTCGGGCAGCCGGTTGACCAGGTGCTCCGCCGCGGAAGCGGGGCCCGTGTCCACCAGCGCGGTGTACCCGTCCGGCGACACGATGAGCGCGGCGTCGCCCTGGCCCACGTCGAAGAAGTAGACGTGGAGCTTCCCGTCCGGGGTGCCGCCGAAGTAGCGCCGAGGGGGCTCCGCCGGTCGCGTGGCCGCCGGCTGCGGGGGAGGTGGCGGCGATTCCTTGCAGGCCGTCAGTGCCAGCAGGACGGTGAGGAGGACGCGCGGGCGGAAGCTCATGGATGGCAGTCCTCGGCGGGGCGGCGCTCGCGCATGGCTTCGGCGCGGCTCGAATAGGCGGTGCGGTCCGACTTGGAGCGCTTCAGGGTCCGGCAGCTCTCTTTGTGAAACACCTTGCTGCCCTTGAGGCTGAAGTATCGGGGCGCGTCCGTGCCGCGTTGCGTGGAGTCGGTGCCGGGGGCCTCCGCCGGGGCGGACGCGGCGCCGCGCCCACGGGGCGTGCTGGTCCGGCGCGTTCCCCGGGTGATGGGCCCGAGCGCGACCGAGCCGGGCTTCACGCCTCCGGGAACCAGCTCCGACGCCCCTTCGCGCTTCTCCGCGCGCAGGGAGACGACGTTGCCGTCGCTGGTCGCCACCACCTCGCCGTCCTGGTCGGTGCGGAACACGGTGGCCTTCACCGCGCGCAGCCGCTCCAGCACCGCGGAGGTGGGGTGTCCGTAGTCGTTCTTCGCGCCCACGGAGATGACGGCGGCTTGGGGCTTCACCGCGGCCAGGAAGTCCGCGGTGGACGAGTGCCGCCCGCCGTGGTGGGCCACCTTCAGCACGGTGGAGGTGAGGTCGATAGGCTTGCGCAGCAGCGTGGCCTCGGTGTCCGGCTCGGCGTCGCCGGTGAAGAGGAACGCCGTCTTGCCGTAGGTCAGCTTGGCGACAATGGAGTTGGAGTTCGGGTCCGAGCGGGTGCCCGTGAGGAAGGGGTCTTCCGGCACGCGAGGCCACAGCACGGTGAGCGCCGCGCCATCCCCCAGGCCAATGGTGACCAGGGAGCGCGGGTCCTGGGGGTTGGGAACGGGCGTCATCACCTGGCCCACTTCGTCGCCCACGACGTTGAGCAGGTCGCGGTACGCCTCGCTCGGGTGGTCGAACCCCGGGTCCATGAAGCGCCGGGCCCCCACCGAGCGCAGCGCGGTGGACATGCCTCCCAGGTGGTCCAGGTGGGGGTGCGTGAGGATGGCGAGGTCCAGCGGCTCCTTCACCAACTCCCGCAGCCGCTGCTCCAGGCGGTGCCGCGCGTCGGGCGGGCCGCTGTCGATGAGCACCGTCTTGCCGGTGGGGGAGATGATGAGCGCGGCGTCCCCCTGTCCCACGTCGAAGAAATGCACCGTGAGCGGCTGGCCGGCGGATTGGGCCAGGACCTGGCCCGGAACCGAGGCGAGGAGAAGGACGAGGAGTGCGAGCCACCGGGCAAAGGACATCACGAGGCGGACTCTACCGCTCCGTCCCCCCCCCTGGCACCCAGGGGCTCCGATGATGCGCGCTTCTCCCGGGAGCGCTTCCCGAGGGCCTGGAAGTGGGCTAAGGGGCCGGGCATGTCCGACTCCGAAGACCTCTTCCATTTCGTCGAGGACATTGCCAACCAGGCGCGCCGCCGGCTCGAGGCGTGGAAGGAGGGGCAGACGCCCGGGGCCAGTGCTCCCGCGTCGGGCCCGTCCACCGCCCGGGTGGCCATGGAGACGGTGCGCTCCCACGCGGACCTCGCGCCGTATATCGACCACACGCTGCTCAAGCCCGAGGCTCGCGCCGAGGACGTGGTGAAGATGGCCGAGGAGGCCCGCCAGTACGGCTTTGCCTCCGTCTGCGTGAACAGCACGCACGTGGCCACCGCGGCGCGGGTGCTGGCCGGCACGTCCACGCTGCCCATCGCCGTGGTGGGCTTCCCACTGGGCGCCTCGCTGCCGTCCGCCAAGGCCTTCGAGGCCCGGGAGTCCATCCGTGCCGGGGCGCGGGAAATCGACATGGTGCTGAACGTCGGCGCGCTCAAGGCGCACGACTACGCGCTGGTGCACCAGGACATCGCCGCCGTCGTGGAGGCCAGCCGGCCCGTGCCGGTGAAGGTCATCCTGGAGACGGCCCTGCTGACGGACGAGGAGAAGGTCATCGCCTGCTCGCTCTCCAAGGCCGCGGGCGCCGCCTTCGTGAAGACGTCCACGGGCTTCGGTCCGGGCGGGGCCACCGAGGCGGACGTGGCGCTGATGCGCCGGGTGGTAGGCGACACGGTGGGCGTGAAGGCGTCGGGCGGCATCCGCTCCGCCGAGGACGCGATGAAGATGCTGCGCGCGGGGGCCAACCGCCTGGGCGCGTCCGCGTCGGTGGCCATCGTCTCCGGGCAGACCTCCGCCGCGAAGTACTGACCCGGGGCGGACACCGTGAACGCGAAACAGCGAGACGAACTCAAGGCGCTGCTGCTCGCGCTCCACTCGGAGCTGACGGAGAAGACGCCGTCGAGAATCGAGCCGAACCGCACCGATGACGCGCGCATCGGCGGCGACGAGGATGAGCAGCCGCTCAATGAGATGATGCAGGCCATCGCCTCCAACCGGAACCGGAACATGGATGGCGTGCTGGCCCGCGTGCTCAAGGCGCTGGGCAAGCTGCGCGACGACCCGGACGCGTTCGGCGAGTGCGAGGAGTGCGGCGACGAGGTTCCGCTCGGGCGGCTGCGCGCCATGCCCTACGCGGAGTTCTGCGTGACGTGCCAGGGCAACAAGGACGGCCCCAAGGGCCGCGCCACCCGCAGCAAGCTGACCGACTACACCTGAACAACCGGCGTGCGAGCCCCGTGCCTCGCGCGCCCTCAACGGCTACACGAGGCTTCGAGGGCTCATGGACACCACCGGACTGAAGGAGCGGGCGGAGGCGTGGCGTCAGGCGGACCCGGACCCGTCCACCGCGGCGGAGCTGACGGCGTTGCTGGCGAAGGCGGACTGGGCCGAACTGGAGGACCGCTTCTCGCAGGACCTGGAATTCGGCACCGCGGGCCTGCGCGGCGTGCTGGGCGCCGGTCCCAACCGGATGAACCGCGCCGTCATCCGCCGCACCACCGCGGGCCTGGCTCGCTACCTCAAGGAGCAGGTGCCGGACGTCGCCACCCGGGGCGTGGTGGTGGGCCGCGACGCGCGCAACCTGAGCGCGGAGCTGGCCGAGGACACCGCCGCGGTGCTCGCCGCCGAGGGCATCCCCGCCCATGTCTTCCCGGAGCCGGTGCCCACGCCGCTGGTGGCCTTCGCCGCGCTGCACCTCAACGCCGCCGCGGCCGTCATGGTGACGGCCAGCCACAACCCGCCCGAGTACAACGGCTACAAGGTCTATTGGGGCAACGGCGCGCAGATCATCCCGCCGCATGACACGGGCATCGCCTCCGCCATCGCCCGGGTGGAGCCCGCCAACCGCGTGCCGCTGCTGACGCCGGCCGATGCGCGCGCCAAGGGCCTGTGGCGGGATTTGCCCGCGGCCATTGGCGACGCCTACGTGCGCGCCATCCTGGGGCTGCGCGTGGTGGGCAAGGGCTCCGACTCGCTGTCCATCGTCTACACCGCCATGCACGGCGTGGGCGGCGACTGGGCCGTGCGGGCCCTGCGCGAGGCGGGCTTCCCGCGCGTCACGCCCGTGGCCGAGCAGCAGCAGCCGGATGGCCGCTTCCCCACGGTGCGCTTCCCCAACCCGGAGGAGCCGGGCGCCATGGACCTGGCCACCGCCACCGCCGAGCGCGTGAAGGCGGACGTGGTGCTGGCCAATGACCCGGACGCGGACCGGCTGGCCGTCATGGCGCGCGACGCGGACGGGTCGCTGCGGCTGCTGACGGGCAACGAGGTGGGCGTGCTGCTGGGCCACTACGTCCTCACCCAGGGGGCGAAGCAGGGGAAGCCACACGTCGTCACCACCATCGTCTCCTCGGCGCAGTTGGGAGACATCGCGCGTTCGCTGGGCGCCGCGTGTGACGAGGTGCTCACCGGCTTCAAGTGGATCGCCAACCGCGCGCTGGAGCGCGAGCATGCCGAGGGCACCCGCTTCGTCTTCGGTTACGAGGAGGCGCTGGGCTACACCGTGGGCACGGTGACGCGGGACAAGGACGGCGTGGGCTCGGCGCTCGTCATGGCGGACCTGGCGGCATGGTGCCAGGCGCGCGGCACCACGGTGCTGGGCTACCTGGAGGAGATTCAGCGCGCGCATGGCCTGTACGTGGGCGCGCAGCGCAACTTCACGTTCCCCGGCGCTGCGGGCGCGCAGGTCATCCGCGGCATCATGGACGCGTTCCGTGCCTCGCCTCCGAAGGACATTGGCGGTGACGCCGTCCGTGCCGTGAGCGACTACAAGAAGGGCGAGCGGGGCCTGCCTCCGTCCAACGTCGTCGCGCTCGAGTTGGAGAGCGGCGGCCGCGTCACGCTGCGTCCCTCCGGCACCGAGCCGAAAATCAAATACTACTTCGAGCTGAAGGAGACGCTCGCCGACGGTGAGCCTCTGGCTCAGGCCCGCGCGCGCGCCGAGTCCCGGCTGGCCCGCTTCATCGATGCTTTCCTCGGCCTCGCGCGTGAGCGCGGGCAGCCGGCGTGAGTCTAGAGACGCAGCACCGCACCCACCGCCCGCCCTCCTCGGCGGCCCTCGCAGAAAGGTACCGTGTGAAGCGACTGCTCCCCGGAGTCCTCCTCGCTTGCTTCCTGGCCCTCCCGGCCACCGCGCTGGCGCAACGCGGTCAAGGTTGGTCTGTCCTCGCCGGTGAAACGCTGGGACGGGGCAACACCGCCTTCCATGGCCAGATTGGCTGGCCCGGCATCTCCCTGGGCCTGCTGCACGGTGGCTCGGAGCGCTTCGACATCGGCGGCAAGTTCAGTTTCAACTGGGGCCGCGAGGGCTGGGTCCGCTACACGGACCCGGGCATCAAGCTCCAGGCGTGGATGCGGTTGCAGCTCGTCAAGGAGCGCAACTTCTCGCTGGCGCTCACCTTCCAGCCGGGCCCGTTCTTCTACTTCAACCGGCATGACACCGACGTGGGCCTGGCGCTGCCCGTGGGCGTGGTGGTGGGCATCCCCGCTGGCAGCGCCGTCATGGTGAACCTGGGCCTGGACATCCCCTTCCACGTCTACTTCGGCGAGGGAATCGGTCCGGTGTTCCCCGTCCTCGTGGGCGGCGGCCTGGAGTACTTCGTCAACCGCCAGCTGGGCGTCACCTTCAACGTCCGGCTGGGGCCCGCCGTCATCCCGGACATCGACGACACCGAGTTCACGCTGGAAGCGCTCTTCGGCGTCGCCTACCGCTTCTAGCTACCAGGACGACGTCTGCTCGGGCAGCTCCACCGTGAAGGTGCTGCCCAGGTTGACGCGGCTGTGCACCGTCACCGCGCCGCCCATGGCTTCCACCAGGGTGCGCGCGACGGTGAGGCCCAGCCCGGCGCCCTTCTCGGGCGCCTTCGTCGTGTAGTAGGGCTCGAAGACGGCCTGCAGCTCGTCCTCGAAGATGCCGATGCCCGTGTCCTTCACGTACAGGCGCGGGCCGAAGTCCCCGAAGATGTCCGGAAGCTCCACGCCCACGTGGATGCGACGCGGGCGGTCCGTCACGTCCTCCACCGCGTCCACCGCGTTGGCCAGCAGCTCCACCAGCACCTGCTCCAACTGACGGCGGTTGAAGACGACGGCGATGGCCTCGTCCGGCAGCTGCACCTTCACCTCGGCGGTGCCCAGGCGGCCGGCGTCACGCATCCGCTCCACCACCGCGGGGACGAGGTCGCGCAGGTCGAAGCGCTGGATGTCCTTCGGATTGGTGGTGCCCAGCGACAGCAGGTGCTGGCCGTGCAGGCGCATCTGCTCGCCGGCCACGCCCAGCTTCTTGAGCTCGTCTGCATCCGGCGGCAGGCCCTGCAGCGCGCGCGCGCGAACGTGCTCCAGCGCCCGCTGGAGGCCTTCGCCTACGCGGCCCAGGTTCTGCGCCACGTCCGCGGCCAGCGTGCCCACGCGGGCCAGCCGCTCCATCTCCACCCAGCGGGCGCGCGGGTCCTGCAGCGCTTCGGCGCGCTGGCCACCGCGCTCGCGGTGCGCCTTGAGCTCCAGCAGCGTGTGGATGCGGACCTTCAGCTCCAGCGGGTCCAGGGGCTCGGTGATGAGCAGGTCATCCACGCCCGCCTCGAGCACCTCGCGGCGCGTCTCCCGGTCCGCGCTGGGCGTCAGCATGAGCACGGGGAGGGCGGGGCTTCCCAGTGCGTCCTGAAGGCGCCGGTACGTCGCGAGGCCGTCCGTGCCAGGACGCTCCACGTCGAGCAGCACCAGGTCCGCGGACTGATGGGCCGCTGCTGCGGCCGCCGCCGCCAGTCCGCTCGCGGTCAGCACGTCATAACCCGCCGGCGAGAGGATGGAGCACAGCCGCTCCATGCCGCCCGACTCCACGTCCACGGCCAGAACTCGGGGCCGATACGTCGCGGTCTCCGTCGTCTCCAGCATCACGCCACCCCTACATGGTGACCAGGTGAGCTTCACCCGGGTGTTCCAGGCCGTCCTGCGGACCCCTCTCGCCCTGGATGGAGCTCCCCCTGGGCGCTTGCGTCCAGTCCGGTACGTGATCCGATACCGCGCTGTGTCTATGCGAGGCTCATGCCGCGCTTCGTCCTGGCGCGTCGGAGCCGCCCATTGCACCACCAACGGCGGAAGCCCTGTAACGTCAGGGGGTTGAATCGTTGCGACACCGGAGAAAGTTACCTCAACTGGAATCCGGCGAACGAAAGACGAGGTCGCTCCTGACCCGAATTCGTTTTTCACCCGGGTGCAGAATGACCCGTTTGCGCGCAAAGTGTCAGCGCGACTCTTGTTCGTAGGGCGTTCCGAGCGCGGCGGGGGCGCTGCTGCGTTGGCCCTGGAGGGTCAGCACCACCAAGGTGAGCAGATAGGGGAGGGCCAGGAGGACGCCCTGGGGGATCAGCTCGACCAGTCCGGGGGCGCTCGACACCAGGCCGATGCGCAGCGCGTTACCGAAGGCGAAGAAGGTGGCGGCGAGGAAGGCGCCCACGGGCGTCCACCGGCCGAACACCATGGCGGCCAGGGCCATGAAGCCCAAGCCCGCGGGGGTGTGCTGCTCGAAGCGGTCCAGCACGGCGGTGGACAGCACCGCGCCGCCCAGGCCCGCCAGCAGCCCGCTGCCCAGCACCGCACCCCAGCGCAGCCCCGGTACCGACAGGCCCAGCGTTGCCACGGCCTGGGGCTTGTCGCCCACCGCGCGCAGCCGCAGGCCCAGGGGCGTGCGGGTCAGCAGTCCCTGGAAGGCGAAGGGCAGCAGCAGCGCCAGGTACGTGGGCGCCGAGTGCCCGGACAGCGCGCCCAGCACCGGCACGGAGCTGAGCCCGGGGATGTTCCAGCGGGTGAGCTGCTGGATGGGCGGCGTGCCGTTGGGGCCGTAGAGCGACTCCAGCAGGAAGGTGCCGCCGGCCAGGGCCACCAGGTTGAGGGCGATGCCGGACACTACCTGGTCCGAGCGCCAGCGGATGCTCAGGAAGCCATGCACACCGGCCAGGGCCGCGCCCGCGAGCATGCCCATGACGACGGCCAGGGGCGTGGGCATCGTCAGCGCCGCCACCGCCGCGCAGAAGGCGCCTACGCGCATCATCCCCTCCATGCCCACGGCAATCACGCCCGCGCGCTCGGAGAGCACCGCGCCCAGGGCGGCGAAGATGAGCGCTGGCGCCGCGTCCAAGGTGGAGAACAGCAGCGAGTGGAGGACATCAAGCACGGGGCACCTCCGCCGACGCCGCGGGCGCCACGTTCCGCCGGCGCAGCAGCGCCAGCCACACCATGCGCCCGGCGACGAAGAGCAGCGCGAGGCCCTGGATGAGCTCGGGGAAGCTCTTGTGCACGCCGAGCAACTGCATGCGCGTTCCGCCCGCGCGCAGCACGCCGAAGAAGAGCGCGGACACGGTGGCGCCCAGCGGGTGGTTGTTGCCGATGAGCGCGATGGCGATGCCGTCGAACCCGTAGGGCGCGCCCAGTGTGCCGGGGTAGCGCCCCTCCGTCCCCAGCACCAGCACCGCGCCCGCCAGCCCCGCCATGGCCCCCGCGAGCGCCATGGCCATGCCCATGCGCCGGGCCACGGGGATGCCCGCGGCGCGCGCGGCCTCGGCGCCCAGGCCCACCGCGCGCGTCTCGAAGCCGGAGCGCGTGCGCGTCAGCCACACCCACACCGCCAGCGCCGCGACGAGCGCCAGCGGGAAGCCCAGGTTGAGCCGCGAGCCTTCCCCCAGCAGCCGAGGCAGCACCGCGGTGGCCTGGATTTCGGCAGTGCCGGTGATGGACTGGCCGCCTTCGGCCGCGCCGCGCAGCGGGCCCACCACCAGCCAGTTGTCCACCAGGCTCAGCGCCACCCAGTTGAGCATGATGGTGGAGATGACCTCGTGCACGCCCCGGTAGATGCGCAGCAGCCCGGCAATGCCCGCCCACGCCGCGCCCGCGAGCGCCGCGCCCAGCAGGGCCGCGGGCACGTGCAGCACGCCGGGCAGTGACACCTGGGCGCCCACCACCGCGGCGGCCAGCGCGCCCAGCAGCATCTGTCCCTGCGCGCCGATGTTGAACAGGCCCACCTTGAACGCCACCGCCACGGACAGGCCGGTGAGGGTGAGAATCGCGGCCTTCATCGCGGACTCGCCCAGCGGGCGGGTGATGACGGTGGCCGCAGCGCCGTCCAGGTACGCGGGCCAGTTGCCGATGCCACCCCACAGCATCTGCAGATAGGCGTCCGTCGCGGTGCCCGGCTCCATGGTGAGCGCGATGAGCGCCCAGCACACGCCCAGCGCCAGCAGCACGGAGAGCACCGACGGCAGCATCTGTCTCACGCGCTCAGGCATGGCCCGGCTCCGTGGTCCCCAGCATGCGCCGTCCCAGCTCGCGCTCGTCGAACTCGTGACGCAGGAAGTGGCCCGTCACGCGGCCTTCGAAGAAGACATAGACGCGGTCCGACAGGGCCAGCACCTCTTCCAAATCGAGTGACACCAGCAGCACGCCCGTGCCCTGGTCGCGCGCCTCGCGCAGCTTCGCGTGGACCTGCGCCACCGCGCCCACGTCCAGCCCGCGCGTGGGCTGCACCACCACCAGCAACCGGGGCCGCGCATCCAGCTCGCGCGCGACCACCACCTTCTGCTGATTGCCTCCGGACAGGGCCCGCAGGGCGACTTCCGGGTCGGGAGGCCGCACGTCGTAGGCCACGGTCAGCTCGCGCGTGCGCTCGCGGCGGCCCTTGAAATCAATCCACGGGCCCTTCGCGAAGGGCGGCCGCGTGTGCCGGCCCAGGGCCACGTTCTCCTCCACGCTGAGCGCCTTCACCACCGCGCGGTGGAGCCGGTCCTCGGGGATATGGCCCACGCCGCGCGTCCGCGCCTGGGCCGGCGTAAGGCCGCTCAGGGGGCCTCCCAGGAGCGCGCCGCTCCCAGACGTCAGCGGGCGCAGGCCGGTGAGGACCTCCGCCAGCTCGCGCTGTCCGTTGCCGTCCACGCCCGCGATGCCGACGATTTCACCCGCGCGCACCTCCAGGTCCACGCCGCGCAGGGCAGGGCGCCCGTTGTCGCCGGTGGCCTGGAGCCCTCGTACGTCCAGCAGCGGCTCGCCGGGGGCCTGGGACACGGCCGGGGTGGAAGTGGCGGCCGGAGCGCGCTGGCCGTCACCCACCATGAGCGCGGCGAGCTGTTCGGCCGTGGTGTCGGCGGCGCGGACCTCCGCCACGCAGCGGCCCCGGCGCATGACGGCGATGCGGTCCGCCACGCCGAGCACCTCTTTCAGCTTGTGGCTGATGAGCACCACGGTGTGGCCCTGCGCGACCAGTCCGCGCATGACCCGGGCCAGCTCGTCGGATTCCTGCGGCGTGAGGACGGCGGTGGGCTCGTCGAGGATGAGCACCTGGGCGCCGCGGTGCAGCGCCTTGACGATCTCCACCTTCTGCTGCGAGCCCACGCTGAGCGTGTCCACCCGCGCCCGGGGCTCCAGTTGGAAGCCGAAGCGGGCGCAGGTGGCGGACACCTCCTGCACCGCGCGCTCCAGGTCCAGCAGTCCGTTGCGGGTGGGCTCGCGGCCCAGCACCACGTTCTCCGCCACCGACAGCGTGGGCACGAGCATGAAGTGCTGGTGCACCATGCCAATGCCCCGCGCAATCGCGTCCCGGGGGCTCTTGAAGCGCACGGGCTGGCCGTCCAGCGACAGCACGCCCGCGTCCGGCTGGTAGAGCCCGTAGAGGACGTTCATCAGGCTGGACTTGCCCGCGCCATTCTCACCCACCACGGCGAGCAGCTCGCCACGGTGCACGTCCAGCGACGCGTCCGCCAGCGAGACGCACGTGCCGAAGGCCTTGTGGATGTTCTGGAGGGAAATCAGGGGGCGGCAGCCTGGAAGGAGGCGAGGTCCGCCGGGACGGCAGGGACCTGGATCGTCCCGGAGATGATGCGCTGGCGCAGGGCCTCCACCTTCTGGAGCGCCTCCGCCTTGCCGGGGAACTCCACCCGCACCTCCGCCATGCCCACGCCGTTCTCCTTGAGGCCGAGCACCTGCTCACCCGCGGAGAACGTGCCGTCCACCAGGTCCTTCGCCGCCTGATACACGGCCAGGTCGGAGTACTTCATCATCGACGTGAGGATGGCGTCCGGCGCCACGTGTGACTGGTCGGAGTCCACGCCAATGGCGTACACGCTCTTGCCCGCGGCGCGCGCTTCCTTCACCGCCTGGATGACGCCGATGCCGTCCGCGCCCGCGGCGTGGAAGAGGACGTCCGCGCCCTTGGAGATGAGGTCCTGCGCCACCTGCTTGCCGGCGGCCATGTTGTTGAAGCTGCCCGTGTAGACGGACATGAGCGCCTGGGACGCCTGGGCGTTGGTCGTCTTCACACCCGCGCGGTAGCCCACCTCGAAGCGCTGGATGAGGGGGACCTCGATGCCGCCCACGAAGCCCACCTTGTTCGTCTTCGTCACCAACCCGGCCAGCGCGCCCACGAGGAAGCTGCCCTCCTGCTCCTTGAAGAGGACGGTGCGCACGTTGGGCAGCTTCATGGGCTTGCCCTGCGCGTCCAGCACCTGACTGTCGATGAGCAGGAACTGGGCCTTTGGGTTTTCCTGGGCGGAGGTACGCACCGCGTTGGCCAGCATGTAGCCATTGCCCACGGTGAGCCGGGCGCCCTGGTCCACCAGGAGCTGGAGATTGGGGACGTAGTCCTCTTGGGCCTTGCTCTGCAGGACGATGGGCTGGATGGCCAGCGACTTGAAGCTGGCGGCGTCCGAGGTCAAGTGGGGCGGCAGGGACTGGCGGACCTCATCGGGGGTGGCGTCCACATACTTGCCGCCCTCGTAGCGCTTGCCCGCGGCCCACAGTTCCAGGCCACGGAGCGCCGCGTCATTGAAGGAGTGGTCTCCGCGACCGCCCACGTCGATGACGAGCCCCACGGGGAGGGCCTTCTTTTCCGTCTTCCCGGCGGCGGGGGGCTGGGCGCCGGAGGGGGGCGCTTCTTCCTTCTGCTTGGAACACGCGCACAGGAGGGCGGTGAGGGCAAGGACGTGGAGGCGGAGCATCATGAGAGGCCTATCTACCAGATGCCCGCCCTTTCCCGGAGTGCATGAAGGGGTGGGTTCCTGCTATGGGCTCGCCTCGTGCAACCCTACGAACTCATCAAGGCCAAGCGGGATGGCGGCCGGCTGGATCCGGCGGACATCCGTGCATTCATCGAGGCGTATACGGCGGGGACGGTGGCGGACTACCAGATGGCGGCCATGAGCATGGCCATCTTCTTCCGGGGCATGGACTCCCGGGAGCTGGGTGCCTGGGCCCGCGCCATGCTGGAGTCTGGCGAGGTCCTGGACCTGTCCGACACGCCGGGTGTGAAGGTGGACAAGCATTCGACGGGCGGGGTGGGTGACAAGGTCTCCCTCAGCCTGGCGCCGCTGGCCGCCGCGTGTGGGGTTCCGGTGCCCATGATTTCGGGCCGGGGCCTGGGGCACACGGGCGGGACGCTGGATAAGCTGGAGTCCATCCCCGGCTTCAACGTCAACCTGCCGACGTCGGAGTACCGGCGGCTGGTGCGCGAGGTGAACTGCTGCCTGATTGGCCAGACGGCGCAGGTGGCCCCGGCGGACAAGAAGCTCTATGCCCTGCGGGACGTGACGGCGACGGTGGACTGCATCCCGCTGATCGCGTCCTCCATCATGAGCAAGAAGCTGGCGGAGGGCATCGACGCGCTGGTGCTGGACGTGAAGGTGGGCAGTGGCGCCTTCATGAAGCGCGACGAGGACGCGCGCACGCTGGCGAAGACGATGATTGGCCTGGGCGCGGAGATGGGGAAGAAGGTCGTGGCCCTGCTCACCGACATGGACCAGCCGCTGGGCCGCAAGGTGGGCAACGCGCTGGAGGTCATCGAGGCGGTGGACATGCTCCGCGGCAACGCGCCGGAGGACTACACCGAGGTCACGTATGCCCTCACGGCGGAGATGCTGGTGCTGGGCAAGAAGGCCGCCACGGTGGAGGAGGCGCGCGAGAAGCTGCGCAAGGTGGTGGAGGACGGCAGCGCGGTGCGCAAGCTGAAGGAGATTGTCCAGGTGCAGGGCGGAGACCCGCGCTCCATCGATGACTACTCCCTGCTGCCCCAGGCGAAGGCCACCGTGGACGTGGTGGCGCCCCGGGACGGCTTCGTCACCGGCATCGACACGGAGGGCGTGGGCCTGGCGGCGGTGGCGCTGGGCGCGGGCCGGCAGAGGACGGACAGCAAGATCGACCCGGCCGTGGGCTTCACGCTGCTGAAGAAGTCGGGCGAGTCCGTGAAGCAGGGCGAGCCCGTGGTGCGCGTGCACTACAACGACGCGGCCCAGCTGGAGAACGTGAAGGCGCGCCTGCTGGCCGCGTACCGGTTCGGCGACGCGGCCCCCGCGGCCCGTCCGCTCATCCGCGAGCGGGTGGAGTAGGGCGCCGAGCCGTGTGGTGACCTGGGAGCCCCCGTCGATGCCCTGCCAGGGCGCGGCGTGGGGCTCCTTTCACGTTGCGCATCAGGGGGTGGCGCCGGTCATGGTCGCCTCCGCCTCCGCCCTGCGGGCCACGAGCAGCGACTCGATGTCCCCGATGACGCGGATGCACAGCACCGCCGCCGCGATGGAGAGGCCCTCTGAAAGAATCCCGGCGAGGAGCGACACGGACAGCGAAGTGGAGTTCGCGGTATCCACCCTGGCGAAGGTGTTGCCGACGTTGCTGATGATGTTGCTGAGGATCCACGTCGCCCACCAGGCCGTGAGCATGGACTGTCTCTCAGGGGGGCCGCCCAACCCTTGCCAGAGGCCTCGCACCACCTCGAGCGGCTTGAAGAGGTTGGCGAACGGAATGAACCAGCAGAACGTGGCCCAACCCGTCGATTCGTTGCTCAAGCCCAGGGCGTTGGCGGTCTTCACACTCAGGCGCAGCCAGCGCAGGTAGAGGACCACGGTGGCGAGCATCGTCAGCAGGGCGGGGAGTGCGAGCAGCGCGTTCAGCTGGTCGAAGGACTCGGCGTCCTCGAGGCTGGGGCTCCCATTGTCGAAGCTCAGGTAGAGCCAGAGGTTGAGGATGGCGACAGGGACGGCGAGGACCGCGCTCGCCGCCAGGGCCACGCTCGCCCACCGCGTCCGGGCCCGGGTGAAGGGCAGTGCCTGGACCTGCCGGACGGAGCAGGCGGCGCAGACACCTGCCTGGGCTGTTCGGCACTTCGCGCAGACGAAGCGCCCGCACCGCTCACACGTCCCCGTGGACGGTTCGCCAGCATGGTCAGGGCAGACGGGGGCTGTTTCGGGAAGGGTGGATTCGGTCAGCATGGTGTTGTCAGGGCAAGGGCGGGCCGCCGCGCACGCATCGCGCGTTGGATGGGATGGGGGGC
>NZ_JAAEAH010000112.1 GCF_010998615.1 Myxococcus sp. CA023
GGTGGGCGCCGAGGGGGCTTCGCTCGGTGTCGGGCCTGTCGAAGGTGCGGCGCCTGCCGTCGCTCCGGTGGGCGCCGAGCCTGCACCTGCGTCGGCTCCAGGAGGTGTTGCACTGGTAGCACCGGTGGCCGCTTCCTGACCGGCCTTGCCGTCGGGTGTGGCTGGGCTCGTTGCAGGGGGCTTGGCAGGTTCGGCCGTTCCGGTTGTTGCCTGCGTCCCCGCGTCGGCTCCGCTCGGGGGCGTCCCGGCGGAACCCATGGTGGTGGGGCCACCAGGGCCGGTTCCAGTCGCCGTGGCTGGGGCCGCGGCTCCCGTGGGGTTCGCCCCAGCCGCCGTGCTTGCTGCGGCCCCAGCAGGGCTCGCCCCTGGCGCGGCGGCTGTCGTGCCGGGCCCCTTCCCCGGTGTGGCCGGTGACGGAGCGGGGGAGGGGACCGTGCCATTCGCGGAACCCGCCGTCGCTGCCGGAGGCGGGTCCACCTGCGCGGCTCCCGCGTCGTGGGCCTGTGATTCCTCCAAGCCCAACCGCGCCGGCAGTGCGCGGCGAATCTCCGCGGTCGCCATCACCACGATCGTCACGGCGATTCCGAGGAACCCCACCGTCTGGGCCACCGTCTCCACGCGAGGCGGAATCCGCCGGCCACTCGCTGCCTCGACCAGAAGCAGCACCACGCGGCCCCCGTCGAGTCCGGGCACGGGCAGTAGTGTCAACAGCGCCAGCACCACTGACGCGGCAACCAGGGTTCGCAGCAGGGCATCCGTCCCGGACGCCATCGCGTCTGCGGACTCCTGCCGCACCAGCGCTCCGGGGCTCGCCGCGTCCGCGCTCTCCAGGCCGTGCTGCATCATCCGCTTCAACAGCGCCACGCCTTCCTCGGCCACCTTGACGGTGTGCGTGAATGAATGGCTCAGCGCCTCACCCGCGCCGTGCGCCTTGTAGACGTACTGCTGGCTCACCCCGATGCGGCCCGTGCCCCGCTCATCCGGCCGGGGCCGCACCACCACCGAGCGCGCCTCGCCGCCGCGCTCCACGCCCAACTCCAGCGGGACACCCGGCGCCGCGCCCACCTTCTCCACGAACTCCGACCAGCTCCGCAGCGGCTGTCCCGCGACTTTGACGATGCGGTCCCCCGGCAGCAGCTGCGCACGTGCCGCCTCCGAGCCCGGCTGCACCGTCCCCACCGTCAGCGGCACCACCACGTGTGTGCCCGACGTGTACAGCGCGAACAGGACGCCCAGCGCGAGCGCGTAGTTGGCCAGGGGCCCCGCCAGGATGATGAGGATGCGCAGCAACGGCCCGCGCGCGGCGAATCCCGCGGCCTCATCCGCTTCCGCGCGGTGGGGATTCATCCCCTGCAGGTGCGCCGTGGCGCCCAGCGGCACCGCCGCCACCACGTACTGTGTCCCCCATAGGCGGAACGACACCAGCGGTGGACCGAAACCGAACACGAAGCGGGGCACCCGCACGCCGAGCATTCGCGCGGCGACGAGGTGCCCCAACTCGTGGATGGTCAGCAGCCCTCCCAGGGCGAGCAGGACGAGCGCGTAATGCATCCTCCCGCGCCGCTCCTAGAGCTTCCGCCGCTGTCCGGTCCGCTTGTACGTCACGTAGTCGGACAGGATGGTGTCGTGGTCGAAGCACAAGTCTTTCGGCAGGTCATCCACGCGGAAGGCGCGGGCCTCGGCCGCGTCGTCGGCGCCCTGCGGTTCGCCCTCGGCCGAGCCTATGTAGACGGTGGAGATGTTGTGCTGCCGCGGATCCCGCCGGGGGTCCGAGTACGTGAAGAACTGCTCCGACAGCTTCACGTGAAGTCCCGTCTCTTCCAGGACCTCGCGCACGGCGGCGACGTCGAGCGGCTCGCCCTCATCCACGAAGCCACCGGGCAGCGCCCAGCCGACAGGCGGATTCGCACGCCGGATGAGGACGATGCGTTCACCGGGCAGCTCGATGATGCAGTCCACGGTGGGTTTGGGGTTGCGGTATTCGGGCATGACCCCCAGTCTACCCGCTGCCATCACGCTCGCACTTCCTAGATGCGTGCCGTGGAGTATTGTGCGCGCCGTGTCTACTCCGAGACGCCATCGCCTCGTCCTCTCCAGCCTGCTCCTGGCGTGCCTGGCGGGCTGCCTGCCCCACGTCCAGGAGCCGGGTGATTACGTCTTCGAGCCCGTCGAGGTCCTCCGCGACGACTGCGGCCTGCTGGAGACGAACCGCAACCAGCTCTACGGCACCCTGCAAATCAGCGGGCGCGTCGTCCGCCTGGACTTCGGTTTCCTGGACAGCCACCTCGTGGGCTATTTCCTGGAGGATGGAGACCACTTCTCCATCGACGGGAGCGTGGTCAAGGCTGCCGCCGAGGTGAACGGCCAGGAGTGCCTGTTGGACCAGATCAACATCCACATCGACGGTACGACGCAGTGCGAAACGCAGTTCAATGGCGTGCTGCGCGTCCGCTACGACACGCGCCGCCCCGACGAATGCGTCTGCGAGATGTGGCTGCGCTACGCGGCGGTCAAGGAATCGAAGCGCTGCGACACGGAGGGTTGAGCCGCGCGCTCCGCGTTCCTAGAACAGGGTGGCATTGTCCACGCTGGAGGAACGCATGGCGGCTTCGAAGCATGAGATTCACTCGGTCCTGACGGAAGCACGCGTCTTTCCGCCGCCAGAGGCGTTCGCCCGGCGCGCGCACATCCGGAGCATGGAGCAGTACCAGCAGCTCTGGGACGAAGCCGCGAAGGACTCTGACAAGTACTGGGGCGACCGCGCCCGCGAGGAGCTGTACTGGAAGGCGCCCTTCCAGACGGTGCTCGACTGGAAGCCGCCGCACGCGCGGTGGTTCGTCGAGGGCAAGACGAACCTGGCCTACAACTGTCTGGACCGGCACCTGGCCACCCGCAAGGACAAGCCCGCCATCCTCTTCGAGGGGGAGCCTGGCGACCGCCGCAGCCTCACGTACGGCGAGCTGTCCACCGAGGTGAACAAGCTGGCCAACGCGCTCAAGTCGCTGGGCGTTCGGAAGGGTGACCGGGTGGGAATCTATCTGCCCATGGTGCCCGAGGCCGCGGTGGCCATGCTGGCGTGCGCTCGCATTGGCGCGGTGCACTCGGTGGTGTTCGGCGGCTTCTCCGCGGAGGCGCTCCACGAGCGCATGAACGACGCGGGCGCGAAGGTGCTGCTCACCGCGGACGGCGGCTGGCGGAAGGGCGCGGTGGTGCCGCTCCTGAAGAACGTGGAGGAGGCGCTGCCGAGCATGCCCACCATGGAGAAGGTGGTGGTGCTCCGCCGCACGGGCAGCACGCTGGCGCTGTCCGGGCCCAAGCTGGTGGCGTGGGACACGCTGGTGAGCGGGCAGTCCGCGGAATGTGAACCGGAGTGGGTGGAGAGCGAGCACCCGCTGTTCATCCTCTACACGTCGGGCTCCACTGGAAAGCCCAAGGGCGTGCTGCACACCACGGGCGGCTACGCGGTGAATACGTCGCTCACCACGCGCTGGGTGTTCGACCTGCGCGAAGACGACGTCTACTGGTGCACCGCCGACGTGGGCTGGGTGACGGGTCACTCCTACGTCGTCTACGGCCCGCTGATGAACGGCGTCACCACCATTCTCTACGAAGGCGCGCCCACCCAGCCGGGGCCGGACCGCTTCTGGGACATCATCGAGCGGTACAAGGCCACCATCCTCTACACCGCGCCCACCGCCATCCGCGCCTTCATGCGCCTGGGCGAGGAGCCCGTGCGCCAGCACGACTTGTCCTCGCTGCGTCTGCTGGGCAGCGTGGGCGAGCCCATCAACCCCGAGGCGTGGATGTGGTACCGCGACGTCATCGGCGGGGGCCGCTGCCCCGTGGTGGACACGTGGTGGCAGACGGAGACGGGCTGCATCATGGTGTCGCCGCTCCCGGGCGCCACGCCGACGAAGCCCGGCTCGGCCACGCTGCCGCTGCCCGGCATCCACGCGGAGATTCTGGACCGCGAGGGCAACAAGGTGCCGCGAGGGCAGGGCGGACTGCTCTTCGTCACGCGCCCCTGGCCCTCCATGTTGCGCACGGTGTACGGCGACCCGGACCGCTACGTGCGCACGTACTTCAACGAGCTGCCCGGCATGTACTTCACCGGCGACGGCGCTCGCACGGATGCGGATGGGTACATCTGGCTGATGGGCCGCGTGGATGACGTGGTCAACGTCGCCGGCCACCGTCTGGGCACCGCGGAGGTGGAGAGCGCGCTGGTGGCGCATGAAACCGTCGCGGAGGCCGCCGTGGTGGGCCGTCCGGACGACTTGAAGGGCACCGTGCTGGTGGCCTTCGTCACCCTGAAGCAGGGCAACACGCCGTCCGACGCGCTGAAGAAGACGCTGGCCGCCCACGTGGGCCGCGAGATTGGCGCCATCGCCCGCCCGGATGAAATCCGCTTCGCGGAGGCGCTGCCGAAGACGCGCTCGGGGAAGATCATGCGCCGGTTGCTGCGCGACGTGGCCGCGGGCAAGCAGGCCTCCGGGGACACCACCACCCTGGAGGACCTCAACGTCCTGGCCGCGCTGAGGCAGAACGACGACTAACGGACACTTGCTCGCACTTCAGGGCAGGGGGCCTCAAAACCCACCTCTGCCCTGGGGTGAAAAACCGGGATTCGTCGTTTTTGACCCGGACAATGCATGTCTATCTAGGTATTTCGCGCCTGTTTCAGCCTACGCAGCACATCCGGTTGAATCGGAACAAACGAATACCGCGGAGTCGTCAGGGTAGGCAGGTTGACACTGGAAAGATGCAGAGGCATTAAATGTGCCGCTCGCCCCCCTCCCCGAGCGCCGCGCCTCTCGTTGACAGCGCGACCTTTCCCCCTGGACGTGCTTCATGGATTTCCGAGCTCAACTCGACTCGCCGCTCTTCACCCACTTCATCTCCCATTACGCGCAGCCGACGGGACCTGACCTGCTGGGTCGGACGGAACCTTTCTTCGAGTGGCAGGAGTCGCGGCGGCAGGCGGGCCTGTGGCCGTACTCGCGAAGCCTGGAGGCGGCACCGAAGGCGGAGTGTGGTGTCCGCAGCGAGACGGGGGCGGCGCGCCAGGGGCTGAACTTCGGTTCGCAGGATTACCTGTCGCTGTCCACGCACCCGGCGGTGGTGGAGGCGGCCCAGCGGGCCATCCAGGACTACGGGTTGCACAGCGCGGGCTCGGCGATGCTGGGGGGCAATACGACGCCGTCGCTGATGCTGGAGAAGGCGCTCGCGGAGCACCTGCAGACGCCGCACGTGGCGCTGTTCTCCACCGGCTGGGGCGCGGGCTTCGGCGTCATCGCCGGGCTGGTGCGTCCCGATGACCACGTGGTGCTCGACGCGCTGTCGCACGCGTGCCTCCAGCAGGGCGCCGCCGCCGCGACGACGAATGTGAGCCGCGTGCCGCACCTCAACAACCGCGCCATGCGGCGCAAGCTTCAGGAGATTCGCGCCCGAGACACGCAGAACGCGGTGCTCGTCGTCACCGAGGGCCTGTTCTCCATGGACTCGGACGTGCCGCGGATCGAAGAGCTCCAGTCCATCTGCCGTGAGTACGGCGCGACGCTGCTGGTGGACGTGGCCCATGACCTGGGCGCGATGGGGCCCCGGGGGACGGGCAGCCTGGGCGTGCAGGGGCTGCTGGGGAAGGTGGACCTGGTGGTGGGCGCCTTCTCCAAGACGTTCGCGAGCAATGGTGGCTTCGTGGCCACGCGCTCGCCGGCGGTGCGCCAGTTCATCCGCATCATGGGCGGGCCCCACATCTTCTCCAACGCGCTGCTGCCCATGCAGGCGGCGGTGGTGCTGGAGTCGCTGCGCATCGTCCGCTCGGAAGAGGGCGACGCGCTGCGCGCGAAGGCGCGGGAGAACATCCTGGCGCTGCGCGGAGCCTTCGAGGCGCGGGGCGTGACGTGCCTGGGCGAGCCGTCCAACGTCGTCCCCGTGCAGGTGGGCGACGCGAAGGTGGCGCGGCTGGCCTCGAAGAAGGTGTTCGACCGCGACATCTTCGCCAACCTGGTGGAGTACCCGGCCGTTCGCTTGCGCGAGACGCGCTTCCGCATGCAGGTGATGGCGTCCCACACGCTGGAGCAGGTCCAGCGGGCTGCCGACGGGGTGTGCGACGCCATCGAGGAGGCCCGCGCCGAGCTGGAGGTTCGTCCGGCCGCGACGCGCGCGTCCCGCCGCGACGAGCAGCGCCCGCAGGTGGAGCTGTAGCCACCACGAGCGCCCGCGTGGGTGCTCAGGTGTCGTCGAGGCTGGCGGCACGCAGATGGGTGACGTCACCCCACGTCACCAGCCGCCACGCACCTTCGTGGTAGTCGAATTGGTTCCACCCAGCGTTGAGCACGGAGAAGGTGCGCGGCGCCGCGTGCGGAATCCCCAGGCTGTGACGGAACAGGAGGCTGAGCACGCCTCCGTGGGTCACCACCACCAGCCGTTCGCCCCGGTGGCGCGCGCCCAGTTCCTCCAGGCACTCCACCGCGTGGCGCAGCCGTTGGGATGTGCTCTCCCCGCCGGGGACGATGTAGTCCGGCGCGCCACCGGAGTATGCGGCGAAGACGTCCGGGTGCTTCTGGCGTGCCTCGTCCCGGGTGAGTCCTTCCAGGATGCCCAGGCCGCGTTCGCGCAGGCGGGTGTCGGACTGGACGGTATGGCCCGTGCGGGTGGCGATGCGTCGCGCCGTCTCCTGCGCCCGCCCCAGGTCGCTGCAATAGAGCGCCGAGAATCGGACGGGCTCCAGGCGCGCGGCCAGGGCGTCTGCCTGGCGCAGGCCCACCTGGCTCAAGGTGCTGTCCTGATGTCCCTGGAGGCGCCCCAGGGAGTTCCACTCCGTCTCTCCGTGACGGAGCAGGATGAACTCGGTCGTCATGGACTCAAGCGTCGCTTTGGCGCGTCGCCCGAGTCCAGCACTCAGCGCGTCCGCTCCAGGTGGGTGATGCCTTCTTCCAACAACGCGGCCACGCCTCGCTTCACGACGTGCACCACCTTGTGGCTGTAGGCCGGCCCACCGTGTGTGTAGTGGCCGCTGACCTTGTGGTGCAGCTCCGTGGCGCCCCACACCAGCACCAGGTCCGCCCAGTCCAGGTCGCTGCGGGCGCGGTCCGCCGTGCGGCGTTCCGTGCCGTCCACCATCCGCAAGTCAATCTGGTGGCCCAGCTTCGCCTCCAACTCCTCGCGCACGGCCGGCGAGCCACCCACCACCACCACGCGGCGCACGCCGTAGCGCTGGCAGGCCTCCACGAAGGCCACCTCCGCGCGGCGGTTGGCCGAGCCGCCACAGCGCTCACAGTGCAGCCGTGGCTCGATACGAATCGGCTCACGCCCGCTGGCCTGCGCGACCTTGAGGCACGCGCCGTCCGCGCACACGGAGAAGAAGCGCCCCGCCAGCAGCTCCGCCGCCTTGAGCAGCTTGGGCTCGCTCATGCGCTGGCGGCCGGGGCGGGTGAGGCCCACTTCCTCCAGCACCGCGCGGGTGCGAGCGCGGGCCTCGGGCAGGGTGATGCCTCGCGCGGCCATCCACTCGTCGATGTCCCGGTCGGCGCTCATGACTTCACCCCTGTTCGGGAAGGGGCCTCGGGGAACAGCTCCGCCTGGAGGGCGGAAGGCGGTGCGCTGGTCGGCAGGCCCAGGGCCTCGCGCACCGGCGCGAAGCTGCGTCGGTGGATGGGCAACACGCCCTTTTCACGCAGCACCTGCAGGTGCTGCGGCGTGGGGTAGCCCTTGTGCGCGGCGAGCCCATAACCCGGGTACTGGGCATCCAGCTCCGCCATCCACCGGTCGCGCGTCGTCTTCGCCAGGATGGAGGCCGCTGCGATGCTGAGAGACAGTGCGTCCCCCTTGATGATGCCCTTCTGCGGCACCGAGCACTCCGGCACCGTGCGAGCATCCACCAGCAGGTGGTCCGGCTTCACCGACAGCCCCTCCACCGCGCGGCGCATGGCCAGCAGGCCCGCGTGGTAGATGTTGATGCGGTCGATCTCCTCCACCTCCGCGCGGCCCACGGCCCATGCCACCGCGTCGCGCTTGATGGCCTCGGCCAGCGACTCGCGCTTCTCGGCGTCGAGAATCTTCTTCGAGTCATCCAGCCCCTTGAGCCGGAAGCCCTTGGGCAGCACGGCCGCGGCGGCCACGACAGGCCCCGCCAGCGGTGCCATGCCCGCCTCGTCCACACCCGCGATGTGCGTGTGGCCCTGCTCCCAGAGCTCCGTCTCGAAACGGAGCAGCTTGCGGATGCGCTGGCCCTCCGCGCGGTTCTTCTCCTGGCGCGAACGGATGCGCCGGGCAAGCGCATGCGCGCCCGCGCGCGGGTCCGCGTCCAACGCCTCCAGCAAGCCGGTGGGGACGGGGGTGGCCTGGGTGACGAAGCGCGCGGTCAGCTCGGACAGCGCGCACTGAAGCAACTGTTCCACGGTGTCTGCGGACATGATGAGGGCCCGGACCTACCTGGAACGTGGGCTGACAGGACCCTTTGGGCAGGGAACGCGCTCACAGCGGCAACACATTCCCGCGGCCCCGTGCTCGGAGGAAGCCGACTGGAGGGCCCCCCTGGAAGCAGGGTAGGCCAGACGCGGGGAAGGCTGACGAGCGTCACGCATGTCACCAGCCGTACTCCATGGGGCGGGTGGAGCACAACCTCCCTCGCGTTCATTCAGATGAATCCGTGAAACAGAGGTTGTCTCAGCGTTGCTTGGCGCGGGTCCTACGGATTGAGCTGGAGTTGGAGGGTGGCCGGCTCTGGCTGGCAGTTGCAGGCGTCACACACCCATTCCACCTGCTGGGCTGCGGACACCTTGGCGCCCGCGGTGGCCACAACTCGCACCGCGCTGGGCGCGAGCGATTCGTTGATGGCGGTGCTGACGCCCTGGTCGTCTGTCACGCCGGTGATGCTCACGTTGGAGGTCACGTTGGTGCCGGTGACTGTCGCCCCGCGCACGCGCGCGCCCTCCGCCGACAGCACCTCCACCTTCAGCGACACCCACTCCGTCTGGCAGTCGTCCACCGCGCGCTCCATGCGAGGCGCCTGGTCACATGCCGCGAAGAGACTGAAACCGATGAACCACGAAAGCCAGCGTGCGCGAACCATGCCGTGAAGGGTGATGCTGGCGTGCGGCCGCGGCAACGTCTGTATCAGTCGGAAGTCGGAGACACGCGTTCACTCGCGAAGCGTGCCGCTGCCGTGTCTGGGTAACGGTGGAGCACGTAGCGGTAGACTTCTTCCGCGCGCGGCGCGTCGTGCATCCGTTCACCCAACACACGCGCCAGAAGTACCAACGCACGGGGCGCGGTGGGCTCATCGGGCGCCGTGTCTGCCGCGGATTCCAACGCCGCTACCGCCAGTGGGAAATTTCCTTCCACGGCCGCGGCCTGTCCGACGAACAGGTGATGCTCCGGGGGCACACGCAGCCGTGGTTGCTGCTGCACGGTGGCATACAGCGACATCGCGAGTGGAACATCGCGGGCGTTCACCGCGGCCGCCAGCGCCTCCAGGGTGTCGTCGCTGGAGCTTCCCGTCTCGGTGCCCGTGGCCGCCGCTCCGGTGAAGGGAATGGGACCGGCATCGCGCAGGGGCGGCGCCATGCGGCTCGGTTGTGCGTCGCCCAGCACGGGGTCCAGGTAGTCTTGCTCGAGGCCATACCCCAGCGCATCGCCCCGCGTGTACAGCAGCAGCCCCACCACGTGCGCGGCGGTGAATGGGATGACCAGCGTGACGGCTTCGGCCAGCACGCGTGAGATGACGAAGAGGTCCAGCATGCGCAGCAGCAACGCCACCCCGTGCGTCATGAGGTGGAGGACGCCCAGGCCCACCAGCGTTCCCGCGACCAGCGTGTAGTCCCGGCCCAGGCGGCGGACGATGCGAAGGGTTCCGGGCACGTCGAACAGGGTCAGCAGTGGCTGGCGCGCGGCGGTGATGAGGAGCGCCGCGGGCAGCCAGAGGGCGCCGAGCAGTAGCAGGCCAATCAGCACCGGATCCACTGTCAGCAGCCCGGGGGTGTCCAGGCCCCGAATCCACGCGCCGAGCGCCGAGCGCCCCTCTTGGAGGAGCGGGCGCAGCACGGTGACGTAGAGGAACGCGGGCATCCAGACGATGGCGAAGGTCACCACGCCGCGGAGGCCGGGGAGGACCGCGTCATGGAAGTAGTCGCGGTAGTCGGGCGAGCGCAGCGCCGTCTCGCCGCGCGCCGAGTCTCGCGCGAGCGTGAAGAAGGTGCCCCAGAAGACGCCTCCGTAGATGGTCAGCGGGATGAGGGCCGAGAAGGAGATGGCCAGCTCCACCAGCCATCGGAGCGCCGCCAGGAAGATGCTGACCGCCACCATGACCTGCAGGCCGGATGGGGTGAAGACGTAGCGCCACGCGCCCTTGAGCCGCTGCGCCACGGACACCCGGCTGCGGGAGGTGAGCAGGGTCTGCGCCACGTCGCCGCAGCGCTCGCACGCCACCAGCTCCACCGTCTGGGCTCGCCGGCCCACCACGCAGTCGGGGCAGAGCGTTTCGTTGCACCTCTCGCAACGCCACCCGGCCACGGTGGTCCGATGCCGCTGGCAGCGGGGCAGGGGCGCATCCGGTGGAATGATGTTGGGCGATGAGGGGCTCATGGCCCCCAAGCCTACGACTGCCCCGGGGACTCTTCCCAGGGGCTTCCGAGCCACGCCTGATAGGCGGCCTTCTGGGCGTCGGTGGGGCGCTCCACGCGGGACAGCCACGCCGCCTCCGCGGGCTTCGTCCCCAGCACCACCGGGATTTCCAGCAGCCGGTCGCGGCGGAACACCGTGAGCCGCACCGTCTCGCCGGGCCTCCGCTCCTCGCAGCGGGACAGCAGGGTGGCGCCGTCCACCTTCCAGCCATCCAGCGCGACCAGGTCGTCCTCCACGTAGAGCCCCGCGTCCTGTGCGGGCGAGCCATCCATCACCACCGCCACGGTGCCACTGCCCCGCGTGGTGACGCCCAACCAGCCCTTGGGCTTGCCTTCCCCCGCCCGGCCTCGCGGTGGCGGCGTGCCTCCCTTGTCGCTGGCGGCCTCGCGTGGACGGAAGTTCAGCTCCAGACCCACGTGCGAGAAGACGGAGTAGTCCAGCGGCTGCGTGGTGCGCAGCGCCCGGTCGAAGAAGGGCGTCAGGTCCACGCCGGCCACCTCGCTGGCCACGGCTTCGACGCCGTCCTCGGGAACGCCGGAGCCGTCGCCGTAGCGCTGCCACAAGACGCGCGCGACGTCATCCAGGCAACGGGCGTCACCGGTGGCGCGGCGGATCTCCAGGTCGAGCAGCGCGGAGACGACCTCGCCCTTGAGGTAGTAGGAGATGGCGCTGTTGGGCGAGTTCTCGTCCGGGCGGTAGTGCTTCACCCAGCTCACCAGCGACGCCTCCGTCAGCGTCTGCACGTGGCGCCCCGGCGTGGCGTGCAGCGCGGTGAGCGTTTCGCCCAGGCGCGTGAGGTAGCGCTGCGCGGACATCAGCCCGGCGCGCCGCACGAAGAGGTTGTCGTAGTACGCCGTGGAGCCCTCGAAGGCCCACAGCAGCGAGGTGTAGTTCTCCTTCGCGTAGTCGAAGGGCACCAGCGCGCGCGGCTTCACCCGCTTGATGAACCACAGGTGGAAGTACTCGTGCGCCACCAGGGTGAGCAGGTCCTCCCAGCCGCGGTTGGTGGAAAGTCCGACGCGGGGGAACAACAGCGCGGTGCTGGCCTTGTGCTCCAGGCCACCTCGGCCCCGGTCCGTCAGGTACAGCAGGATGAGGTAGCGCGGCATGGGCAGGCCGCCGAACACGCGGGCCTGACATTCGCAGATGCGCTTCAGGTCCGCGCACAGCCGCTCCGGGTCCTGCACCGTGTCGCCCCACACCACGACTTCGTGCGGCACGCCCTCCACACTGAATGCGAGCGGCGTGTGGGGACCGACCTCGAAGGGGCTGTCCACCAACTCGTCGTAGTCCTGGGCGATGAAGGTGTTTGCGCGCTGGCCCAGCGCGCAGAAGGTCCGCCAGCCGGGGGGCGCGTCCACCGTGACGTGGTGCTCCAGCCCGCGCGTGTCCTCCGTGTAGAGGAACGTGGCGGCGCCGTTGAAGTAGGCGTGTGAGCCGTCCAGGTGGTTGGTGCGCACCGTCAGTTCGTTGGCGTAGACGCGGTAGCGCAGCGTGACGGCCACGCCCTTCGCGTCCACCCGCCAGGTGCGCTTGTCCGCGCGCCGCACCGGAAGGAGCGTTCCATCCGGCGCATGGGCCGTCATGTCCTGCACCTGCCGCGCGAACTCCCGCACCATGTAGCTGCCGGGCGTCCACACCGGCATCACGGCGTCCAGCACGCTGGCGCCTCCTGGAAAGGAGGCTTCCACCTCCAGCAGGTGCGTATGCGGCCGGGGCATGGAGACGCGGTAGCGGACGGCACGGTGCATGGGCAGTGTCTCTCTCCCCCCCGGCCGCAGGTTACTTCGCGCGGACGAGGACGGCGCCGAAGAATCCGTCGGTCCCGTGGGTGTGAGGCGCCAGCCGGAGGAAGGGGCCGGGGCCGACCTTCTCGGCCAGCTCCGCCCCCAGCAGCTCCGCCACCGGCTTCACCGTGAACTCGGGGTGCTTCGCGAGGAAGTCCTCCACCACGTTCTCGTTCTCCTCCCGCAGCACGCTGCACGTGCCGTAGATGATCCGGCCGCCGGGCTTCACCAGCGTGGCGAAGCGCGCCAGCAGGGCCTTCTGCCGGCTCACGTGCATCTCCAAATCCTCCGGCGTGAGGCGGTAGCGCGCGTCAGGCTTGCGGCGGAAGGTGCCGGTGCCGCTGCACGGCGCGTCCACCAGCACCCGGTCCGCTTTGCCCTTGAGGGGCGTCAGCGCGGCGTCGGCCTCCGGGCCCTCGTGGGGGATGAGCTGGGCGCGCACGTTGTGCACACCCGCGCGGCGCGCGCGCTTCTTCAGGTCCTCCATGCGACGCTCATCGATGTCCAGGGCGTGCAAGTCACCCCGGTTCTTCATCTGCGCGGCGAGCTGCAGCGTCTTGCCGCCGGCACCCGCGCACGCATCCACCACGCGCGTGGGCGGCGCGTCCACCAGCATGCCGAGCAGCTGGCTGCCCTCGTCCTGGAGCTCCAGCATGCCTTCGCGGAAGCTCTCCAGGGAGAAGGCGTTGATTCGCGTCTCCAGCACCAGTCCCATGGGCGACAGGGGCGTGGGCTTGACGTCCACCGTCTCCGCTTTCAGTCGCTGCGCCAGCGCGTCGCGGTCCCCCTTGAGGAGGTTGGCGCGGGCGACCAGCGGGGCGCGCTCGTTCATCGCCTCCGCGGCGCGAGCGGCATCCCGGCCGAACGTCTGGAGGAAGCGGTCGGCGAGGAAGTCCGGCAGCGACGCGGCGATGGGGAAGCGCTCGCGGGCGGGCAGGGCCTCCAGGGCGGCGGCGGCTTCGGGAAGGGCACTCAGGGCTTGTGCATCCGGGGGCGCCAGCGCGGACTGGCGGGCCACCAGGCCGTGGGGCTCGCCGTAGAGGACGCGCGAGGCGGCCAACCGGAGCACGTCCTGGCGCGAGGTCTCCAGGCTGTCGAAGCGTGGGTGGGCGCGGGACAGCAGGAAGTCCACCGTCCGCTGGCGGCGCAGCAGGCCGTAGACGCGCTCGGCCACGGCGCGGCGCTCGTTGGAGTAGAGGTTGGCCTTGCGGCGCAGGGTGAAGTCCAGCGCGCGGTCGGCCATGCGGCCCTCGTGCCGGACCGAGCCGTACGCCTCCAGGCAGGCCTGGAGGACCAGGTCTTCTCGCAGGGGCCGCTCGGGCCGCTCGGAGGGGGAGAGCTTCTTCCCGGACGGAGCGCCGGACTTCTTCGGGGCCGACCGCGAGTGCGGGCGGGACTTGCGTTGGGTGGCCATGACGGAATGCGGCTTTGCATTCCTCGGGCCGGGTTGACAAGCGCGGAAAGCAATTCCGCCCCGGCGGACGCCCGCCCCTCCGCCGTGTGACGTCAGGAGGAGGGAGCGGGGACCTTGGGCGGGGAGGCCCTACTTGCGGCGCCGGTGGAGCAGACCCGCGGCCAGCAGGGCCAGGGCCGCCGGGATGAGGGTGGCGGTGGGGCCCGCGGCGCAGCCACCGCTCGAACTGCTCATGCCGTCATCCGGAGTGCCGGGAGATTCCGGAAGCCCCGGGCGGGGATCCGGTGAGCCCGGGTCCGTCGTGCCGGAATCCGGCGTCTGGGGCTCCTCACCGGGAGTCTCCGCCACCGCCACCTGGACCAGGGCGGTGGCCGTCTGCTTCATCGTGCCCCGGGTGGCGGTGGCCGTCACCGTGTACTGCCCGGGAATGGCGAAGACGTACTCGGCGACCTCGCCCTCGGCCGTGCCGCCGTCGCCGAAATCCCAGGTCACCGTGGCGGCCTCGAGGGACGGCGTGGCCCGGAAGATGGCGCGGTGGGGGGCCACGCCCCGCTCGCCCTCCACGGCGAGCGTCAGCGCTCCATCGGGAAGCTGCTCCTGCGGAGGCAGCTCCTTCTGCAGCGTGAAGCGGTCCACGGTGTCTCCGTTCACCCCGAGCAACTGCGCGGTGAGCGTGCCGTCGACCACCGTCACGTCGAGGAAGCCATAGGCCTGGTTGTCGCGGATGACGCTCCAGTCCGGCTTGCTGCCGGGGAGCTTCCTCAGCGTCGCGCCGCCGCCGCCCACCACGAGGTAGGGGATGCCCTTTTCGCCGGACCCGGCGACGGCGTCACCCTTCATGGGCTTGCTGCGCTCGTAGTTGTGGTCGTGCCCGGTGAGCACCAGGTCCACGCCATACTTCTCCATGATGGGGCCGAAGTGGCGGCGCATGGAAAGCTGCGAGCCGTGCTCGCCACTGGACCAGGGCGGGTGGTGGAAGAAGACAATCTTCCACGGCTGCGTTGAACCCGCGAGGTCCCGCTCCAGCCACGCCTTCTGCGCATCCCGCGTGCAACGGTCCGCCGACGCCAGTCCCACGGCGCAGTTGGAGTCGAGCGCCACGAAGTGCACGTGGCCCCAGTCGAACGAGTAGTAGCGCTCCGTGCCCTCGGGGTTGTTGGTGGGCAGGTAGAGGTTGTCCAGGTAGGGCTGCCCCTGGTTCGTCACGTACTCATGGTTGCCGAGCGCCGCGAAGAACGGCACCTGGGCCAGCAGGGCCTCCATGGGCACGAAGAGGTTGTTCTGGATTTCCGCCTCGGTGCCAGCGGCGTAGGCGTTGTCCCCCAGCGCGACGAACAGCTCCGCCTGCCGCTTGACCATGGCCGCGGCGACCTGCTTCTGGTTCGAGCCTCCCGTGCCAAAGTCGCCCACCGCCACGAAGTGCACGCTGCGGGTCCCCGGCACCGGCGCGGTGCGGAATCGATTGAGCTGCGTGCGCAGGCCACAGGCCGACACCTCGTACGTGTACTCGGTGCCCGGCTTCAGCCCGGTCAGCACCACCGCGTGCAACGTCCCGCCGTCCTGTGAGGGAGCCGACTGGTTGGCCGCTCCCTCGCCGTAGCGCACCTCCGCCTGGCAGTTGGCCGCGAGCCGGAAGGCGATCGTCGCCGTGTCCGGCCCCACCTTCTGCAGATAAGGGTCTCGATACAGCGTCCCTGCACTCGCGGTGCTGGCCAGCAGCATCAGCGCGGCCGCCCAGGGGGCAAGGTGAAAGGGGGTCTTCCGGTGCATGCGGCCTCCTCCCGAACAAGCTCGGGATGGAGGCGCAACCGTTCAACCGCTGACCTTCATCCTGCCCCCACCCGGAGTAGGAGACGGTGGGGCAGGGCCCCGTGTGTCCGCCGCCTCCCCGGCCAGGCGTCAAGACTTGATGTCGTAGGCCGCCAGGTCCTCGGTGCGTTCGCCTTCCTCACGCACCTTTCCGATGCCCGGGACGAGCCAGTAGAAGCGCGTCTTGTTCTGCTTCACCTCGCCATTGTTGTTGACCTTGTCGCGCTGAATCTTGACCGCGTTGGTGAAGGTTCCAGCCCGCGTCGTCACCGTCACGCCGGATTCGAGCACCTTCCAGATGTACGTCGGGTCCTTCTGGTCCTTCGAGCCGTCGCCCAGGGTGATGTACTCGAGCACGTCGCTCTTGTACGTCCAGGGCAGGGCGTCCGGGACGCTCGCCACGGACTTCACCGTGGCCGGAGACCAAGTGGTGGAGCGGACCTGCTGGCCATTGCGGTAGTCGTCCTCGCGCAGACGCACGACGAGCCCGTTGGTGAGCTCCACCTGCCACGAATACTCCTCATAGAGGGTGTCGTTGCGCACGCGGTCCTGGCGGCTGTGCACCTGGACGGCGTTGATGCCCGGCTGGCCAGGGACTTCGCCGGGGCCCATCACCGTCACCCGCTTCTGGAAGTTGCCCTCGACGGGGTCCTGGATGTCGTAGGTCCAGGTGCTGCCCGCGGTCAGCGGCCACAGCGACTGCGACCCGGTGGGCTCCTCTCCGTTGCCCTGACCATCCGGTCCACCCGGCACCACCGGCTCTCCCGGCAGTCCGCCGCCGGGTGTCGGGTCCTGCGAATCTCCCGCGGGCAGGCTGTTGCCGCCACACGCCACCAACCACCCCGCCGCGAACACGGCCAACCCGCTGCGCCTCATACCCGCTCCTCCCGTGTGCTCCTCGGATTCACCGCCGTCCACCGCAAGCCCCGCAGGGCCGCCCCCTCCGTGCGGCCCAGTGCCGCGGCGAGGGAGCCCGGCTCTGGCTCCTCTACTTCCAACTCCAGCCGCCGCCCGTCGAAGTCGAGCGCGCAGCTCTTCACCATGACGTTCCGCTCACCCAGGACCCGGCGCAGCGTGGCCTCCGCGCCCACCAGGTCATCCGACTGCGCCGACAGCACCAGTCGCTGCTTCGCCGTGGCGGACGCCTCCTCGCGGTTGAAGCAATCCAGCACGAAGAGCAGGGCCATCACGAACACCGTCCCGACGGAGGCAAGCCCCAGGCTGCCGTGGCCGCACGCCATGCCCAGGCCAATCATCAGGAAGAGGATGGCCGCGTCACGCGGGTCCTTGAGTCCCGAGCGGAACCGAACGAAGCCGCCCAGGCCCACCAGCCCGAAGGCCTTCGCCAGGCTGTCGCCGATGACGGCAGTGATGACCGCCGCCGCCGCGCACAGCAGCACCTGCGCCTGAATCATGTCCGCCTTGGGCAGCGCCCGCTTCATGAGCAGGCGCCAGGGTCGCAGCGACAGCAGGGTGCCAATGAGCGCCGCGGCCAGCATCCGCGGCAGAATCGCGGTGACGGACAGCGCGCTGAGCTCTGCTTTCGCGCCCTCGAACAGGGCTGAGAATGATGCGTCCATGGCGGTGACCTAGGCTTCCATTCGGGTAGAGGTGTCCACGCGGACCGTGCGCGCGGGCTGCTGCGCGAGCGCCCGTGCGGTTGCGGCCACTGCGTAGGCGTTGCGCAGCACCGGCAGCCGGTCTGGCTGTTCCGCCAGCACTCGCTCGATGAGCGCCTGCGCGTGCGGCCCCATGGACAGTCCCTTCAAGGAGGACAGCGCGGTGGTGGGCCACCGGCCCAGATGGTCCACACGCAGCTTCCAGGCCCGCGAGGCATCCATGCCGTCCACCGAATCCAGCGCCTCCTTCGTCTGCGGCGCGCCGCGCTCGCGCAGCGCCCAGGCTTCCTCGGTGTCCAGCCCCGTCAACGAGCGGAGCACCAGCTTCAGTGCCTTTCCCGCCAGGGCCTCTCGCAGGCCTCGGGCCACCGGTGTGTCCAGGCCCTGGGTGCTGCGCAGCACCGCCAGCCGGTCATGCGGCAGCAGGACTTCGCGCAGCGCATCCGCCCGAGCCCCCGGGACACCGGTGAGGCTGCTCGCCACCTCCGAGAACAGCTTGCGCTGCATGCCCGCCTCGCGCACCAACCAGGACTCCTCGCAGCCCTGGCCGGCGAGCCCCGCGAGCACGTCCGCCAGCCGCCTGTCCCGCATGGCGCGCTCGCGCAGGGCCCACGCCGGGGCCGAGCCATCGTTCTTGAGGCTCGCCAGCACCTCCGTGGGGGCCTGCGCGTACAGCCGCTGCCGCAACATGGCCGCGCGCGAGTCCAGGCGGCCCGTGAGGCTGAAGGCCACCTCCGCGGGCGCCAGGTCCGCCAGCACCTCGCGCAGGTCCATGGCCGGTACGTCAGCCAGGCCCGTCATGCCGCGCGCGGTGAGGCCCGGGAAGCGCTCCGCGAAGGCCAGGCGCTGCTGGTGCGCGGCCAGGCCCGGGATTCCGCTCAACATCCACACCGCGAGCGCCGGCTCGCGTTGCTCCACGGCGTCCAGCGTCTGGAAGAAGCGCTCTTCCAGGTTTTCGAGCGTGGTGGGGCTGGCATGCCGCGGCCGGGCCGGCGCCGGGACGATGCGCTGCACCTGCTGCTCGCGACCCTCCAGTCGGGCGACGACGGCGTCCACCAGCCGCTGCTCCAGCACGCGCAGAGGGACGTCGTTGTTCTCCAGGATGATCCACCGCTGTGGATCCTTCCGTGCCATCTCCAGGAAGGACTCGCGCACGCGCACCGCCAGGCCCGCGCCCACCAGTCCCTTCCGGCTGTCCCCATCACTGACGCGCTTGCTCTGGAGCTTGCCCAGGCGCTTGCGCAGCCGGGCGAGGTCCGGATCCACGTCCACCAGGACGACCAGGTCCGGCCACAGGCCCTGCGAGGCCAGCTCGCACGCGGGTCGCAGCTCGTCCATGGGCAGCCCGCGGCCTCCACCGCTGAGCGCCAGCTGTGAGTACAGGTAGCGGTCGGTGATGCACACCTCACCCCTGGACAGCGCGGGCGCCACCACTTCATCCAGTTGTTGGGCGTCCCGCGCCAGGTTGAGGAAGAACTCCGTGCGTGGAGACATCTCCAGCAGCCGGGAGTCTCGCGTCAGCTCCCGGATGCGCCGCGCCGCGGGCGCCTGCAGCTCGCCGCCCTCCCGCGCATGCGCCACCCGGTAGCCCAGCCGCTTCAGCTTCGCGGCCAGCAGGTTGGAGAGCGTCGTCTTGCCGCTTCCGTCAATTCCCTCGAAGTCGATGAACACTGTGCCCTATCCCCCTGCGACGCCATCCGCGGTGAAAGCGTGGACCTTCGCCATTCCCTCTGCGAACTTGCTGTAGGCCGGCGCTCCGCCCGGATTGAGCGACGCCAGCCACTCGGGCAGTTCGTGCCCGAGATGCTTCACCTCCACCACCACTCGCGGCTCCACCCACTGCGCGGGCTCCAGCCGCTCCACCGACAACGCAAGCTGGGACAGCGCCTGCTCCGGCGCAATCCGGTGGTAGCGAATGTCCCGATCCACCGTCACCCGCCACGTCTGCGACGACTGGTACACGTGGCGCGTGTACGTCACCGCGAGCACCGGGCTGAGGCTGCCTCCGGCGATGAGCGGCAGCAGGCTGACCCCGCCGCGCAGCACGCGGCCCAGGTCCGAGCGCGGCACCCAGACGCGGCGCTTCTGCGTGAGGCCGCGGCGCTCCCGTTTCACCTCCAGCACCACCCGCGCCTCGTCGTCCGCGCCCCGGTCCGGTGAGTACTCCTTCGTCCGAACCTTGAGACAGTCTTCCGGAGTGAGCAGGGCCCGCGCCGCCAGCGGGCCACCAGGCCGGTCGAAGTACACGGACACGACGCGCGTGGGCGGCGGCAGGTGCCCCTCCAACTCCAGCGACAGGCGCGTGCCCAGGGCCGCGGCCGTCTTCCCCTCCAGCACCAGCTTGAATTCCCGCCGGAGCTTGGTGACTTCACCTTCCGCGAACGACAGCATCGTTTGGGTCTCCGTGCTCAGAAGCGTGCGCCGAGTTCGATGGAATGCTGCAGCCCAGGGAATTCATCGCCGGGGCGCAGCGCGCGCTCCGTCTGGAATTGGGCCCGGAAGCGGGTGCCGAGCAGCACGTTGACGCCGCCCACCAGTGAATGTCCGTCCCCCCGCACCGTGTCGCCGCGAAGCTGCAAGGCCTCCACGCCCGCGACGGGCTGGAGGGCCCATTCGTTGCTCACGTGGATGAGGTACTGGGCCAGCAGCATCTGTGCCGTGAAGGGCCCCATGGGCAGCCGTCCGGAAATGGCCTCGCCGGTGAAGACGAAGCCCGCCAGCTTCAGCTCCGCGTCCGCGGCCACCGCGTGCTTGCGCGCCAGGTCCATTGCCTCGGAGACGTAGGTGCTGACGCCCACGGTGAGCGGCTTGAAGTTGAAGGGCCGCAGGCTCACGCGCGCGGCGGCATCCTCCTTCAACCGCACGCCCGCCTCGTCGATGGCCCCCTGGAAGAAGCCCGCGGAGATTTTGAGCCCCCAGACCTGCTTCAGCCGGACTTCGCCCATCAGCCCCATGCGGCGGCCACCCATCTGATGGGTCTCCGTGATGTACTCCTCCACCAGTCCGCGGGTCTGGATGGGCAGGTCCCACGACGACTCCAGCGAGCGCTGAAGGAAGGGCGTCTTGAACTGGCCGCCGTAGAGGCGGAAGCGCTTGCGGTCATCCGCCAGACGCACGAAGGCGTCCTTGAGCATCTGCGAGTCCGCCAGGTCCGCCGTCACTTCGGCTTCCAGGTTGGGCAGCGACGTGCTCACGCCCACGCGTGCGTCCGCGATGGAGAGGCGGCGCTGGTACTGGTTGCGCTCGTCGGCGCGGGCCCGTGCGGACACGCGTCCGATGACGCGGATGGTCTGCACCTCGCCTTTGGGCTTGTCGTCAATCGCGTCCGGATTCTCGCCCAGCGAGTCGTCCTGCTCCTGACCGGGCCGCTGCTTCTGCTTGCGCTTGTTCGCGTCCTGCTCTGCCGTCGCCCCGTCATCCGCTCCGGGGAGGGGACTCACGGAAGGCGGCTGCGCGCCGGGCGCAGGCCGAGACGGTGGCGGCAGGGCCTGGGCCATGGCGCCCTCGAGCTGCGTCTGCGTGGCGTCGTCCGCCTCCGGAAGCAAGGGCTCAGGAGGCTCAACGCCGTCCACCACGCCACCTGACAGAGGGTCATCCTCCACGGGTGCGGCAACGGCCTCCGTCCGTGGGCCGGGTGTCTTGGCGACAGCCCACGCCGGCATGCCCATCAAGATTGCGACGAGCAGGTTCCGCCTCGTCCGCTCATTCACCCGCCACCCGCCCATGTCCACGCCTCCCCGACCGCCATGGGAGCGCGACCACTGCAACACGGGTGCCCGTTCGATGAGCGGACGCGGAGGGTTGGGTGAGGTTCGGTTCCGGACGAAAAGCGGGCCCGACGGCGCAGAAAACCAGTGACCTGGTCGTCACGTTGCCGCGACAGGGAACGGAAGTTCCCAATGTCGCGGCAGGCGACCCTGTACGAATGCCCGTCGGTTGGAAGGAGTTACTGCCCGGACGGAGGATCGGCCGGAGGGGTGGGGACGCTGCCCGCTTCCGGCGTGGAGGGCGCCGCTGGTGGGGGCGGAGGCTCCGTTGCTCCAGGAGTGGATCCGGACGACTTCACGCGCCGCAGGACGTTGCGCAGGCCCAGGGCCAGCGCCGTACCGGCACCTACCAGAATCAACCCCCAGCCCATGCCGCGGGGCAGGGGCGAGCTGGCCACGGAGAAGCGCGCGGTGATCACCTTCAGGTGGGTACCTCGGTACCGCACCTCCAGGTCCCATGGTCCAGGCTCGTCCGGCGTGAACTGGGTGTGCCAATTGACCCCGTCACGCGTCAGCGTCTTCGTCTGCTGGGAAGGCGACCCGGTGGGGTGGAAGGTGACGGTGAGGGGGCCGTCGAATTCGGGCCCCTCGAAGTTGCCTACATGCAACGACACGGAGATGGGCTCTCCCTCCGTTGGCATGGCGGGATGGAGGGTCCCCTGGAGGCGCTCCTCCGCGTCGGACCAGCGGAGCTCCAAGACGTCCCCACGGCGTTCGACACGAATCTGATCGTTCGCGGGAGCCGCAACCGTGGTAGTTGCAATGAGGAGGCTGGCGATCAGTGCCCATCCGGATTTGAATCCGGGGTGCCTTTGCCTCCGAAGTGGCTGTCCTCTAAGATGCTCTGCCCTGCTGCATTCCACCTGAGCCTGCTCCCCGCCGGCAATGTCCCGGGATGAACCCTCAATCATTCGGGAAATATCAGCTTCTTAAGAAGCTCGCCACGGGCGGCATGGCCGAGGTCTGGCTGGCGCGCCAGACGGGCATCGAGGGGTTCCACAAGAACCTCGTGGTGAAGCGCATCCTCCCGCACCTCGCGGAGGACCGTGAGTTCGTGGAGATGTTCCGGAACGAGGCGCTGATTGCCGCGCGCTTCAATCATCCGAACATCGCCCAGGTCTACGAGTTCGGCGAGGCCAACGGCACCTATTACATCGCCATGGAGTTCATCCACGGCGAGGACCTGGGCCGGGTGATGCGCAAGGCCGCCAGCACGGGGCAGTGGGTGGCGCGGCCGCTGGCCATTCGCATCGTCGCCGCCGCTTGCGAGGGCCTGCACTACGCCCACAGCCGCACGGATGACGCCGGCCGGCCCCTGCGCGTGGTGCACCGCGACATCTCGCCGCAGAACATCCTGATCAGCTTCGACGGCTCGGTGAAGCTGGTGGACTTCGGCATCGCCAAGGCCGCGGATCAGGCGTCGCTCACGAAGTCGGGCGCCATCAAGGGCAAGTTCGCGTACATGGCGCCGGAGCAGGCCGCCGGCAAGCCGCTGGACGGGCGCGCGGACATCTTCGCCATCGGCCTGGTGCTCTACGAGCTGCTCACGGGCGTGCGTCCGTTGAAGCGCGACTCGGAGCTGGCCACGCTGCAGGCCGCCATGGAGTGCGCCATCGCCGCGCCCTCTCAGGTGGCGGACGTTCCGGAGGAGATGGACCCGGTGGTGATGCGGGCCATCGCGAAGAACTCGGACGACCGCTACCGAGACGCGCGCCAGTTCCAGATGGCGCTGGAAGAGATTCTCGTCGGGCAGCGCTGGGTGGCCGGCTCGGTGCAGATCTCCGAGCTGATGGAGACGCTCTTCGCCGACCGTCTGGCCGAGGAGAAGGCCCAGGGCCAGGTGGTTCCCGTGGGCGAGGACTCCGCGAACTCCGGCACGCCCATGCCGCCCACGCCGCCGCCGCATGAGCGTGGCCGCAGCCGCACCTCCGCCGCCGCGGACATGAACTGGGAGGCGCCTCCGGGCGAGGCCTCGGTTCGCGAGCGCCAGCGCGGCTCGTCTTCCCGCACGTCCATGGGGCCCCGGCGCACCTCGGCCGCGGTGCCCGTGGTGGAGCCCGATGAACAGGGTGAGTGGGAGGCGCCGTCTGGCATCGAGGAGGCCCCGCCGCCGCGCCGGAGCAGGACGTCCGCGGAGCTGCGCCGTCCGTCCAACCCCAACTCCACGCAGATTGCGCGGACGAGCTCCCGTTCGGACCTGAGCCGGACCGGCATGGGCGAGCCGCCCCCGCCTCGCCGCTCCGCCACGCGCGCCGCCCAAATCGTGGACGACCCGGGGCCGCCTCCTTCCCGCTCGCGTGCGAGCATGGCGGCGGTCGACGAGCGCACCCGGATGGAGGACGAGGAGCTGGACGACGAGCGGACCATGCTTCCGCCGCCGGAGCCCGCGCCGCCTCCTCGCCGCCGGACCGGGATGCATTCCGGCATCCACCCCTCCGAGGCCCCGCCGCGCCGCCGCACGTCGAGCCGCGCGGAGATGCCGTCGCCCCCGCCGCGTTCGAGGACGTCGAGCGTGGCCCTGTCGCGTTCTCGCGCCGAGGACGCCGAGGTGGACCGGGCGCTGGAGAAGTCCGCGCGGAGTGCTCGCGCGGGTGTAGCCAAGCGCAACATCGCCACCGTCGGGTTCATCGTGGGGCTGGTGGCCGTGGGGGTCGTGTTTCACAAGCCCATCCTCTCGGTGCTCAACAGCCGCGCCTCCGACGGGCAGTCGGTGACGCTGTCGGTCAACACCAACGAGAAGGTGAAGGTCTCGGTGCGCCACACCGAACGCTGCGGCAGTCCGCAGCCGGTGACGGAGCTGGGGGAGACACCCCTCGTCAATGCGACGGGCGTCCATCTCCAGGACACGCTCATCTTGGTGAATGAGCAGCAGGGCATCTACAAGGAGGAGGTCGACACGCTCGCCTTCGGTGAGCCCGGTCAGGCCAAGTCCTTCACCTACGAGTTCCGCCGGGGCCAGCTCCAGCTGACGCTGAAGCCGGACGGTCTGCGCGGCATCTCCGTGAAGCGCAATGGTCAGGACCAGGGCACCTACCTGGGCAACAAGGGCATGAAGCTCGACCTCATGGAGGGCCGCCACAAGCTGGAGCTGCAGGGCGGGCCCCTGAAGGAGCCCTTCATGTTTGAGGTCGAGATCAAGCCCGGCCTCATCAACAAGCAGACCGAAGACTTGTCCGCCTTCGTGGGCTAGCGGCGTGCCGCCCCGTCAGTAGCGGGGCAGGCTGGGGTCCACCTGCCGGGAGTACAGGTCGATGCCGCCTCGCAGCGACACCGCGTCGATGCCCAGCGACATCAGGTAGGCCGCGCCGTCCAGGCTGCGCACGCCATGGTGGCAGTAGACCACCACGGGCCGGCCGCGCAGGGCTTCCAGTTCATCCGCGCGCTCTTCCAGTTCAGGCAGGGGAATCAGCAGCGAGTTCGGCAGGGCCACCCACGCATTCTCCGTGGGAAAACGCACGTCGAGCAGCGCGGGGCGGGACTCCGCGGGGCCGGCGAGCAACTCGGCGAGGCGGGCGGGGGCAATCTCGGGAATGGGCATGGCGTGACGTCCTCAGGCGGGCGTGGGGGCGGCGCAGAAGCGCTCGTAGTCGATGAGCTCCACCGTCGCGCCCGGCGCGCACACGGGGCACTGCGTGTCCCGACGCAGCTTGAGCTCCTGGAAGCGGGTGCCCAGCGCGTCGAAGGTGAGCAGCCGCCCCACCAGGGGTTCACCCTGGCCGAGGATGAGCTTGAGCGCCTCGGTGGCCTGGAGCAGACCGATGAGTCCGGGCAGCACGCCCAGGACGCCTGCCTCCGCACACG
>NZ_JAAEAH010000113.1 GCF_010998615.1 Myxococcus sp. CA023
GTGTTGCCGCTGGCGGGGGTGACCTGGGGCGCGGGGCCCGTGCCGGAGGCCGGCGTCGCGGCGGTGGCGGGCGGGTTCGCCGTCCCGGCCGCCTTCTCCGCGGCCTGCATCTGGGCCTGCTGCTGCTTCTGCAGCTCCTCCATCTGCTTCGCCTGCTCCTCGGCGAACTTGGCCTCGCGCTTGGCGTTGACGACGACCTCCACCTCGCGCAGCAGGGCGTACACGGGGGCCTCGGCGGGCAGCGCCACCTCACCGCCGGCCATGGCGATGTACTTGCGGTACAGCTCCGAGGCGCGCTCGGGCGCGTCCTTCACCTTGTGGAGGATGATGGCGCGGTTGAGGTTCACGGCCGCCAGCTCGGGGTCGAGCTTCTCCGCCTCGTCGTACTCCTGCATGGCCTTGTCGAACTGGCCCATGCCCTTGTAGGCGACGCCCAGGTCCAGGTGCGCGGCGGCGTTCTTCCCGTCCGCCTGGAGGATGCGGCGCAGGTGCTGCTCGGCGGCGGGGTAGTTCTCCGCGGCCAGGGCCAGCTGCGCCAGCTCCACGTGTGACGGCACGTAGTCCTCGCGGACCTCCAGCGCCTTCTTGAAGGACAGGCGCGCGTCATCCACGTCCCCTTCCTGCAGGAGGATGAGGCCCACGGCGTGGTGGAGCTCCGGGTCCGCCGCGTCCAGCTTCACGCCGCGCAGGGCCACCAGCTTCGCCATGGCGAGCTGCTTGCGATCCAGGTAGCTGCGGATCATCACCTTCAGCGCGGTGGTGGACTGCGGGTCGCGCATCAGCGCGGCGCGCGTCAGGTCCATGGCCTTGGTGTGGTCCCCCTGCTGCCGGTAGATCTCCGCCAGCCGCGCGCGTGACTGCGCGTCATCCGGGTAGCGCTGGAGCACCTCCTGGTACAGCGCCACCGCGCCGGCGACGTTGCCCGCGTTCTGCTCCATCACCGCCAGGTTCTCAGAGGCCTGACGCAGCGAGGGCTTCTTCGTGAGCGCCGTCTTGTAGTGGTTGCGCGCCTCGGTCAGCTTGCCCTGACGCTCGGCGAGCACGCCCAGGTTGTAGTCGGCCTCGGCGAGGTTCCCGTCCGCCTCCAGAGCGGACTGGAACTTCCGCTCCAGCGACGGGTAGTCGATGGCCTTGGCCTTCTTCTGCGTGTCGAACGCCTTCAGCGCGTCCTCGAAGCGGGCCTTGGCCGTGTTGGAGATGGGCTGCAGGGCCTCCGTCTTGCCGGCGTTCGGATCCCCCGTCTTGCCCGTAGCGGGGCCGGTGGCCTTGGAGGAAGTACAACCGGCGGCGGCCAGCGAGACAGCCGCCAACAGGGGGAACAGGCGCATGGTGCGGTTCGTCCGGTTCATTAGAGGAAGTCCTCCGGCTCCTCGTCATTCCCGCCCTGCTTCGCGGGAGTGGCGCCGTTGGTGGTGGCCGCCGGGCGGGCGTCCACCTGGGTCTCGGTCTGCGAGCGCAGCTGCGCGGTGAGGTCCGTCAGGTCCTCCTGCAGCGTCTCCGCCCGGGCCTGCTGCGCGTCCGCCGCCTTGGGCGCCGGCGGCGGCACGTCCTGGATGTTGGCCAGCAGGTCGCCGCCGATGAGCTGCACGCGGCCCTTCAGCGCCACCTTCTCATCGGGCATCTCGGGGTAGCGGTCCGGCTGGTACGTGGTGCGCAGCAGCTTCAGGCTCTCCGCGGCGCAATCGTTGTAGACGTCCAGCTCGCGGCTCTTGGCCACCGTGGCGGAGAACGCCTCGGTCGCCTTGTCCTTGAGCGGCTGCGCCTGGTTGGCGAACTCGTCGCGCAGCGCCTGCTCCGACTCCTCATCCAGGCCGCGCGGCATGGGCGCGTTGATGAGGCGGTCGGCGAAGTGGTCATACGCCAGGCCAATGCGGTGCAGCGCGCAGATGGCGGGCTCGGGCGCGCCCAGCGTCACCGTCTGCACGTACTTCTTCTCCACCACCTGGAGCGCGCGGCTCTTGTCCTGGATGCTCGCCTTGAAGCGGTCCGGCGACGGCGGAGCACCCCAGTACAGCTTCAGGCGCCGGTACTCGTTCCAGTCCAGGTCCACCGACAGGAACTGCGCCTGCGCGGCCGTGGCGAGCGCCGGCTTCTCCAGCGAGCCCTGCACGCGGCGGGGCAGCTGGTCGAAGTGCTCGAAGATGCGCTTCTGCATGCGGACCACGTCACGCGTCTTGCCCATCTTCTTGTACAGGTCGACGATGCGGCCCTCGGCGGCCAGGAACCGGCTGGGGGAGCGCATGTTGTCGCGCTCGTACTCCTCCAGCATCTTGATGGCCTTGAACGCGGCGCCACTCTTGGCCGTCAGGTCGATGATGGAGAGGCGGATTTCGTCGGCGTCCTTCGCGCGCGGCCACAGCGTCAGGTAGTGCTCGCGGTTGCGCAGCGCCGCCTTCACCTGGCCCAGGCCCTCGCGGTAGGTGGCGGCGTTGAAGAGCGCCACCTGCGCCTTGGACTCGTCCCACTTCTGCACCACCGCGGGCTTGTTGTCGTCCGCCGCGCCCCGCTTCTTCTTGCCGCCACCACGCGCCTTGGCGTTGCCCTTCTCACCCAGGCTGCGCTCGTAGCCGCGCACGTAGGCCTCGTACGTCGCCGCCGCGTCCTCGAAGTCGCCAATGGCCTCCAGCGCCTCCGCGTTCGCGTAGATGGAGTCCGGCACGTGCTTGGAGCGCGGGTACTCGGCGAACAGGCGCTTGCGCACCTCGATGGCCTTATCCAGGCGCTTCGCCTTGTAGTAGTCGACGGACGCGTTGTAGAGCGCCAGGTCGGCGATCTCCGTCTGCGGGAAGTCCTTCACGAAGGCGAGGTACGCCTCGGCGGCCTTCTCGAACTCCTTCTTCTCCTCCAGTTGGCTGACGAGCTTGAAGGACGACTGCTCGATGAGCTTCGCCAGGTCGTCGCGGAACTTGCCCACCGCCAGCTTGTCGTTGGCGTAGAAGCGCCGCGCCCACTCGTTCACCTTCGCGTAGTCCTGCAGCAGGTGGTACGAGTCGAGGATGAGGTTGGCGGAGATCTCCGCCGCGCGCTCGCCGTTCTCGAACTTGTACTCGGGGTAGCCGAGCGCGATCTCGCTGAAGCGCAGCACCGCCTCGTCGAAGTGGTTGTGGCGGTAGTAGATGTTGGCCGCCTTGAAGGCGATCTCCACCCGCTTCTCACCCTTGGGCACGTACTTGAGGTAGCGCTCGCACGCGTCGAGCAGCGCCTTCTTCAGCGTGGGGATGGTGGCCTTCTTGGTGATGTCCGAGCCCACCGCCTCGCTCTTGCCCTCGCCCCGCGCCTCGCCCGCCTTGACGACCTCGTCGTAGGCCAGCACGGCGTTGTAGGCGGCGTTCTGCAGCCACTTGCCCGGCTTGCCCGGCTTCGGCTTGCCCTTGTCGTCCTTGGCCTCCAGCACCTTGGCGTCCTGGAGCACGACGAGCGTGTAGTTGGCGGCGGCCTTGTCGAAGTTCTGCAGGCTGTCGTTGAGCAGTTCGGCCCAGAAGAAGCGCAGGTCGTACGCCTTGGGGTTCTCCGGGAAGAGCGTGAGGTAGTCGCTGTACACCGCGTCCGCGTAGCGGAACGTCTCCTCGTTGCGCGTCTTCTTGCCCTCGTTGTGCCAAGTGACGGCGAGGTTGGACAGCGTGCGCTCGGACAGCTCCTTCGCCTCCGCCAGCAGCTTCTTGTCCTTGTCCTCCTTGATGACGCCGGAGCCCTCGACCTCCTTCATGATCTTCACGAGCCGGCGCACCTGGACCACGGTGCGCTCCTTGTTGCCCATGCGGAGGATGCAGTCGACGATGCGGCCCTGGAAGCCAGGCGCCTCGGGGGACAGCGGCTTCTCCTTGATGAGGCCGTTGTAGGTGATGGCCGCCTCGCGGTCCTTGCCATCGCCGTAGTACAGGTTGGCCAGCTGCTTCAGCATCGTGAAGCGGTCTTCCGGGTTGGTGGCCACCTTGCCGAACTCCGCCCGGGCCTGCGCCACGTCACCCTGGTGCGCGAACGCCCGCACGTAGTCGGTGCGCGCCTCGCGCAGCAGCGAGTTTCGGCCGCCGCCCTTGCCGCCGTCCTTCTCCAGGGCGTTGGCGCCGGCGAGCTCACCGTAGAGCACCACCGTCTTGAACTTGTCCTTGGCCGACTCGAAGTCGCCCATGTTGTAGTGGCACCAGCCCTGCTTGTAGAGGGCGAAGGCGTACACCTGGCTCTCGGGGAACTCGGCGGCCTTCTTGTACGCCACCAGCGCCTTCTCCAGCTCCGGGCGCTTCCCCTTGGAGTTGTTGAAGTAGTACTCGCCGAAGGCGAAGTAGGCATCCGGGATGAACTTCGACTGCGGGTGCTTCTCCACCAGGCGCTTGAAGGCCACCAGCGCCTTGCGGTCCTGGCCATCCTCCATGAGGTGCTGGCCGAGGAAGAAGAGCACCTCGTCGGTGCGCTCGAAGTTCGGGTACTCCTGGACGATCTTCGTGTACTGCTCCACCGCGAGCTTGCCGTACTCCTTCTGCTTCGCGATGAACTCCGCCTTCTCCGCCTTGGCCCGCTGCTGGCCCGCGGCGTCGTTGCGGTTCATGGCCTGGATGAGGTCGTCATCCTTCCGGTTGGCCTCGAAGAAGAAGAACTTGGACTCCTCCCAGTAGAACTCACCCAGGCGGAACAGGAGGCTGGGGGCCTCCTTCGGATCCGGCGACAGGGAGATGATCTTCTTCAGCGACTGGATCTGCTCGCGCCGCTTGGAGGCCACCTGCAGCTCGACGCCCAGCCGGAACTGGTCGTACTGGAGTGCGGGGGCGACCTCTTCTTTCTTCTTTTCACGGGTGATGTCGCCAGCCAGGGACTTGTCCACCGCGGTGGCGGACTTCCGGCCGAGATCGGCATCGCGCGGGGCTTTCTTCTCCTGGGCGGCGGAGGCCGTGGCCAGGAGGACGAGGCAGACGAGAAGCGAACGGCGCATGGTCTTCCTAGGAGAGGGGCACCGGCGTCCCCAGTTGCTTGCGTGGTAGGCAAGTGTCCGGGAATCTTCGGGAATTTCCATTCGGGGACCCTCACTATGCGCGGTTTCCGCGCGGCGGGTCAACACTGACTGGCCGCCTGCTTTCCTCGGGGAGCGTCGGTTCAAAATCTTCCAGATTCGCTGTGAAAATCGGCGCCCTGGAGTTGCCATGTCGGACCTGCCAGGTATGGGGGAACGGACGGTCGGTTGTCCGGCCTCCCTGCACTGGAGTACGCGTCGGATCATGAGTCTCCTCCCCGAAAGCGCCAGCTTCGAAGAGCTGGTGCAGGACTACTTCCTCGCTGTGCGTGGTGCGGGGCTGATGCTCTCCGCGCTGGACACCGAGCTTTTGACGACCTGGGCCCGGGAAGGCGTTCCCTTCGAGGTGGTGGCGCGCGGCATCTCCCGCTCGGCGGAAAAGGCCCTCTGGGACGCGCGGCCCGGAGAGCCGGTGCTGCGCTCGCTGCGCGCGTGCCGTCGGCAGGTGGAGTCGGAGATCAAGAAGTACCGGGAGCTGGCGGCGGGCGCGGGTGAGGAACCCTCCTCCAGCCCCAAGCGCAAGCGGGCCCGTTCCTGGGAGGAGACCCGGCACGCGCGGCTGTGCGCGGCGCTCGAGGACCTGGCGGGGCGGAACGAAGCGCTGTCGCACCGTGTGCGCAACCTGCGCATCACCGTCCTGGCGCATGTCCCGGAAGAGCCGGCGGCCATGGACGCCCAGGAAGCGCTGGCGTTCCTGCTGGTGCTGCGCGCCCTGCCCTTCCTGGACCGGCGCGCCGTGTGGCGTGAGGCCCTGGCGGCGTCCGCTGAACAACAGGTGATGTCGCCGCGCGCCCGCAAGGTGTCCCGGCGCTTCCGGGTGCTGGCGACGGTGCGCCGGCGGCTGGGCGTGAAGGAGATGTAGGTGGGCGGAACGCCTGACTGCCCGTTCAGTGGACTGACGGCCGAGGAGAGGCTCTGGTATGGCGGTGCGTGAGATGGCTCCAAAGGCGAATGGCGAGGCGTGTGGCGTGTGCGGCGGGCGGACCTATGTCATCGAGCGCCGCGGGGACCAGGCCCAGGCGCGCATCTGCGCGTGCTCCGAGCACTGCTCGGTGTGCGGCGGGCGCGGGCACGTGCTGGTCGAGCGCGAGGGCGAGTTCAGCCAGAAGATGGGCCCCCGGCGCTACGAGGTGATGGAGGCGTGCACATGCACAAAGCTGCGAAAGCGCATTGCTCGCTTCGATGCGCTGGGTCTGCCTGCCTCAGCAGCGCATGCAAACTTCGAAAACTACCGCGCATCCAAGGAGGAACAGGACAGGGGCCGCAATGTGGCCATGCAGTTCGCCTTCCAGTATGTGCCGGGTGGTTCGTCCAAGGGCTTCATCCTCAGCGGGCCCGTAGGCACCGGGAAGACACACCTCCTGGCGGCGACGCTGGCGCACCTGGCTCTGGAGTTGGGCGTGCGTGGGCGCTACGTCGAAATCTCCCTCCTCTACGCGACCATCCGGCGTGGATTCCAGGAGGGCAAGAGCGGCGGCGAAATCATCGGGCCCCTGTCGGAGGTGGAGGTGCTGGCCATCGACGAGATGGGCAAGGGCCGCGGCAGCCCCTTCGAGATGGAGACGCTCGATGAGCTGATTGCCCGCCGCTACAACGCGGGCCGCACCACGCTCTTCGCGTCGAACTACTCCCTGGAGCCGGAGAAGCGCGCCATCCGAAGCGCGGCGCCGACAGGCTACCGCACCACCGAGGACTCACGCAGCGCGGTCCGCGACACGGAGCTGCTCCGCGAGCGCGTGGGTGAGCGCATCTACAGCCGGCTGTGCGAGCTGTGCACATTCGTGGAGTTTCCAAAGGACACCCCGGACCGGCGCCGCACCCGGCAGGAGATGGACGCGCCCATGCACCATGCGACGGGCGGCGGGCGCCCACTGGGACGGTAGTCGCGCGGGACGGCTGTCTGCGCCATCCCGCTCGACGGCCGGCGCAGGCTTCACGCATCCTGCGCCCATGACTGACGCCATCATCGTCCTCGTCACCGCGCCCACCGCGGACAAGGCCGCCGAGCTGGCCCGCGCGCTGGTGGAAGCGCAGCTCGCCGCGTGCGGCAACATCGTTCCCGGCTTGCGCTCCATCTACCGGTGGGTGGGGAAGGTCCAGGACGAGCCCGAGGTCCTGCTCATCCTCAAGACGCGCGCGGCCCTCTTCGAGCCGCTGCGCGCGCGCATCGTCGAGCTGCATCCCTACGACGTCCCGGAGGTGCTGCGCGTGGACATCGCGGAGGGGCACGCGCCGTACCTTTCCTGGATTCTGGGCAGCACCCGCGCGCCGGACTGAAGTCCCGCTCCCCTGCTCGAGATTCGGGCCCACTTCCCAGCGACCCTGGCTCGCGGCGGCCCTCGGCCCCCAACATGCCGACGCCCACGCCGCGGAACGACAACGACGACGGTTCTGGCCACGACGGCGATGACGAAGACGACACGTCCGTGGTGGAGCAGCCGCCCCCCGTCCGTGAGCCGCAGGTACCGGAGCCGCCCGCCTACGCTCGGGAGTGGTACGTCAGCCCGTCTGACACGCTGATGCCCGGCGAGCGCGCGGTGGACCGGGGCGCGGACCTGGGCTGCCCTACTGCGGCGCCGCGCCGGACATCGGCGCGGTGGAGTCGGACTGCCCCGAGGCCACCACTCCCGCGCTCATGGAGTAATGGCGCGCACCAGCGAATTGCCGGCGTCCGCCACGTAGAGGCGGCCGTCCGGCCCCACCGTCAGACCGGCCGGGAGGACGAGGTCCGCCTTGTCTCCCCGCCCGTCCGAGTGGCCGTAGCGCCCGCTGCCGGCCAGCGTCGTCACCTTCCGCGCGCTGCCGTCCGCGTTCAGGACGACGCGGCGCACGCGGTAGTTGCCCGGGTCCGACACCGCGAGCGAGCCATCCTTCAGCACCGCGATGCCCAGGTACGGCAGGAACTGGGACGACTCCGGCGCGCCGTCACGAAAGCCCGGCGTCGTGCCCGCCACCACCGACGTAAGGCCGTCGCGGATGCGCACCACCCGGGACATGCCGGACTCGACGACGAACAGCGTGTTCCCATCCGCGCTCACCGCCACGCCCGAGGGCCGGTAGAGCCAGTCACCCTGCAGCGTCGTCACCGGGTGGCCCTCCGCCACCAGGTCGATGCGGCGAATCACGCCGTTGTTCATGTCCGCCACCAGCAGCGCGGTGCCATCCGGCGTCACCGCCAGGCCCGTGGGCTGGTCGAAGGCCGCCTGTTTCGCGGGGCCGTCCATCAGGCCCGGCGTCCCGCCCGCGAACACCTCCACCTTCCCTTCCGGGTCGATGCGGCGGATGACGTAGTGGTCCGTGTCGGCCACGTACACGTTGCCCGCGGTGTCCGCGGCGATGCCCATGGGGCCATTGAGGCCGGAGGCCACCGTCTTCACCTCGCCCCCCGGCGTCACCCGCTTCACCGCGTTGCCCAGGCCGTCCGCGACAACGATTCCCCCATCCGGCAGCAGGGCCACCGCGGTGGGCGCCCCCAGCGAGTTGCCCGCCACGGGGACACCGGCGCGGACACGCTTTCCGGGCACGCCCGCCACCGTGCACACGTCGGCCGCGGAGGGCCCCTGGGGGCTCGACACGTTCTGCCGCTCGAAGCGCACCAGCGTGTCGGGTACCGGCCGGCCCAGCGCCTTGTAGAGCACGTTCGCGACGATGCGGGCCGCGCGCGGGTCCGCCATGTCCTCGGAGGCCAGCGTGCGCACGAAGTCGATGCCGCCCGAGGAGAAGATGTAGGCGCGGCCCTGCTTGCGCAGCACCATGTGGCCGAAGCCGAAGGCACCCTGGAGCGACAGCAATGGGGACTCGGCCAGCACCTCCAGCCCCTCCGGCGAGCTGCCGTTGCTCACCAACTGGTCCACTTCGTAGCCGTTGGCCATCCACAGCGTGTCACCGGCCTTCAGCCCCGAGCCCGCCAGTGCCCAGTGCCCCGGGTTGGTGATGACGGCGGGGAAGCCGAACTGGTGCCAGCGGGAGGAGAACTGCACGCCCAGGAGCGCGTTCTCCGGACGGCCCACGACGCGCTCGCGGAACTTCACCGTGCGCTGGGCTCCCGTGTACGGGTCGTTCGCGTGGCCCTTGTAGCAGGCGATGATGCGCCGCGGCCGGCCGTCCCTGGACGGCTCCATCTGCGCCTGCCAGTACGCATTGTTCGCGCCCAGGTTGAGCAGCGACCGGCCTTCCGCCACCGCCCGGTCCGCGTGCTCGCGGATGCGCGGGCTCCAGTACTCGTCGTGGCCCGACATGAAGAAGACCTTGGCGCCGGCCAGGAAGTCGTAGCTGGCGTCCAGGTCCTCGTCGGTGAAGTAGCCCACGTCCAGGCCCTGCGACTCCAGCCACTGAACGAGGCTCAGGTCGTCCGTCAGCAGGTGGCCACTGCCATGGCCCCGGTAGTTGGGTCGGTCATAGGACACGCGGAAGGCTCGGCTGACGCCGTGCTCGCGCATCACCCGGTCGCGGTCGTCATAGAGGCTGGTGCCCCCCCAGGTGTTGTAGGCGGCCCAGGTGGCGGTGGGGATGAGGACAGCAACCTCGGCGCGCGGATTCGCGTCGCGCACGAAGAAGGGCACGTAGCGCTGGTGGTTGTCCTCACGCACCAGCTTCACCACGTACACGCCGCGCACCCAGCCTTCACCGACGGGTATCTCCAGCGTGGGCGCCCAGCGACAGGCGACGAGGCCCGTGGACCGGTCCGCGGGACAGTCGCCCTGGCGCACGCCGGCCACCGGGCCTCCGCGTGCCAGCTCACGGGCGCCCGTGCCGCCGTAGTACCCCATCCGGTACACGTACCAGCGGAAGGTCCGGGCCTCGGACACCGACACGGCGACGCGCAGCGTCTCGCCCTGCGTCAGCGTGGCCTTCAGCGCATAGCCTTCGATTTCGCGGCTGTGGGCGTTGCGGGTGATGCGCCACGCCGTGGTCCCCGGGCGGCGGTTCTCCTCGCGCACGGCGTCCGCGCCTCGCGCGGGCAGCTCCACCGGGCCCGCGTCGGGAGGCTCGGGCTGCCCAGTGCCGGCGTCCGGCACACCCGCGTCAATGACGCCCGGATGCGGCTCACCGTCGCCGCCGTCATAGCCGTCGTTCAGGGGGGGCGTGTCGTGCTTGTCACCCGGTAACACCGGGCGCACGGCCGCCTCGTCACAGCCAATGCCACCGAACACGAGCGCAAGCCCACACACCCAACCCGCCCAACGGCCTGCCTGAGCCATTCCGTTCCTCCAAGCCACGGCCTTTGGAGCGGAGGGTAGGCACGAACACTCAGGAGGGAAGCGGGTGCCCTCTTGGAGCAATGATTCGGATGGCTCCCCCGGACAAAAGCCCAGGGTGGGAAAAGGCCTACCCCCCCAGGAGCTCTCGGTGCAGTCGGGCCGTCAGCGCCTTCAGGTGTGCTTTGTCCACCAGCAGCGTCAGTTGCAAAGGCGACGTATGGGCCGCGTGCACGTGAGCCCCCAGCTCCTCGGCGGCGGCCAGCGCGCGGCGCAGCGGCGCCCAGTCCGCGTTCAACCCCACGCCCACGCAGGTGACGGTGCCCAGGTCCTCGCGCCAGGACACGGCGTCACCGAAGCGCGTGGCCAGCTCCCGGCGCAGCGCGTCCGCGCCGTGGATGTCCGCCAGGGGCACGGTGATGACCGTCCTGCGTGCCCCGCCCACCGGGCCCTCGAAGTCCAGCGTCCGCCCGCGCACGGCGCGCGCATCCAGGAACTCCAGCAGCTCCGCCAGGCGGATGGGCTCCGAGGCGGAAAGCACGGCCGTCTCCGCGTCGGCGGTGACACCCTTGAGGCGGTGGTCCGTGGGGACGGCCAGCTCCTGGACCGCGGTGCCCGTTCCCTGGCCGTGCGCCGTGCGCGCGAGGATGGTGATGCCGCGCGCCTTGGCCCACTCCACCGCCTGCGCGTTGAGCACCTTGGCGCCCGCGCTCGCCAACTCCTGCATCTCGTCGTAGCTCAGCGACTCCAGCTTGCGCGCGTCCGGCACCACCCGGGGGTCCGCGCTGAACACGCCGTCCACGTCCGAGTAGATTTCACACGCCTCCGCGTCCAGCGCCGCCGCCAGCGCCACCGCCGTCGTGTCCGAGCCACCGCGCCCCAGCGTCGTCACTTCCTTCTTGAAGGAGACGCCCTGGTAACCCGCGACGATGACGACCTTGCCCCGCGCCAGCTCATCGTGGATGCGATACGGCCGCACCTCCACGATGCGGGCCTGCGCGTGCGCGTCCGTGGTGATGATGCCGCTCTGGCTGCCGGTGAAGCTGATGGCCGGCACGTCCATCTCCTGGAGCGCCATGGAGAGCAGCGCCATGGAGATGCGCTCGCCACACGTGAGCAGCATGTCCAGTTCGCGGCGCGGCGGGTCCACCGAAACGCCCTTGGCCAGCGCCAGCAGTTCATCCGTGGTGTCGCCCATGGCGCTCACCACCACCACCACCTGATAGCCCGCCTCGCGCTTGTCCTTCACCCGCTGGGCGACCTTGCGGAGCTTCTCCACGCCGGCGACCGACGAGCCGCCGTACTTCTGGACCACGATTGGCATGATTCGACTCACTACCCTTGTTCGGCGTGTCCGGAAAACCACACTGGTAGGCCTCCCTGCAGAAGTCTGGCCAGCCGCTGAACGACGCCCACACCCGGAGTCGGTGTCGCCTTGACACGCCAATGTCGGGTTTAATACCGCGCCCATGCCGATGATCGAGGTCCAGCACCTCACGAAGCGATACCGAGACCGGGTGGCCGTGGACGACCTCACCTTCCAGGTCGAGGCGGGTGAGATTCTCGGGTTCCTGGGCCCCAACGGGGCGGGCAAGTCCACCACCATGAAAATCCTCACCGGCTTCCTCCCGCCGTCGGAGGGGGTGGTCCGCGTCGGGGGCGATGACGTCGAAGCGAAGCCGCTCGAGGTGAAGCGCCGCATCGGCTACCTGCCGGAGATGCCGCCGCTCTACGTAGAGATGACGGTGCGAGGCTATCTGCGCTTCGTCGCCTCGCTGAAGGGGCTGTCGGGGAGCGCCCTCAAGGCCGAGTTGGACCGGGTGGCCGCCCTCATGGGCGTGACGCACGTCATGGACCGCGTCATCCAGAACCTGTCCAAGGGCTACAAGCAGCGTGTGGGAATCGCCCAGGCGCTGCTCGGCTCCCCACCGGTGCTCATCCTGGACGAACCCACCGAAGGCCTGGACCCCGCGCAGCGCGCCGAGCTGCGCGCCCTCATCAAGGGCCTGGCCGGCAAGCACACCGTCATCCTCTCCACGCACATCCTCCCGGAGGTCACGATGACGTGCCAGAAGGTGCTCATCATCCACCAGGGGAAGATGGCCGCGTACGACGACATCTCCCAGCTGGCCCGCATCCACGGGCAGGCGGAGAACGCGTCGCTGGAAGAAGTCTTCATCAAGCTGACCGCCGCCTGAGCGCGGCCCCCCTTTTCGAGGACCCCGCCTCCATGCGCACCGCCCTGGCGATTGCCCGCAAGGAACTGTCCATCTACTTCACCACGCCGTGGGCCTACGCCGTCTTCACGGCGATGGCGGCGCTGACGGCCTTCTACTTCATGGACCTGCTGCAGGCGTTCAACGACGTCCAGGGTGTGGCGCGCCGGGTGGGCTGGGCGCAGATGTCCCCGGACTTCAACATGTACCGCAACCTCACGGACGGGGTGGTGGTGGAGCTGTGGGGCAGCGTCCTGGTCATCACCCTGGTCGTCACGCCGTTCCTGTCCATGCGGCTGTTCGCGGAGGAGAAGCGCAACCGCACCTTCGAGCTGCTGATGACGGCCCCGGTGCGGCCCATTGAAATCGTGCTGGGCAAGTACCTGGGCGGCCTGGGCGTCATCTCCGCCACGCTGGCGCTCACGCTCGTCTTCCCGCTCCTGCTGTCCGCGCTGGGCCACAGCGAGTCCGGGCTGGCGCTGGAGTGGTCCACCGTCCTGCTGGGCTACGGCGCGCTGCTGCTATGGGGCGCCACCTGCATGGCCGTGGGCCTGTTCATCTCCGCGCTGACGGAGAGCCAGATGCTGGCGGCCTTCCTCACCTTCTGTGTCCTGCTGGCGTGGATGCTGCTGGGCCAGGTGGCCCGCCGCGCGGAGGAGCCGCTGCGCTCCGCGCTGTCCTACGTCGCCTGCGACCTCCAGTTGCAGGGGATGATCAAGGGCGTGCTGGACGCGCAGTCGCTGGTGTTCTTCGCCTCCGTCATCGGCTTCTCCCTCTTCCTCACCCACCGCACGGTGGATGCGCAGCGGTGGGCCTGACATGAAGGCGGGCCATGTCGGCAAGGTCCTGGGCGCGTTCGGACTGCTGCTGTTGCTGTCGAGTCCGTTCACCCTGTTCATCACCTCGGACAGCGCCGTCACCGCCGCCGTGAAGGCGGGCGCGGGACTGGTGCTGGTGGGCATCTACGGCGCGACGAACTACCGGCAGTTCGGCCAGTTCGCCACCCGCCGCTCCAGCAGCTTCTTCGCCACCACGGTGCTCACCACGCTGGGCGTGTTCGCCGTGCTGGTGGCGGTGAACTACCTGGCCTTCAAGCAGAACCGGCGCTGGGATTTGACGCAGGCGCGCATCCACACGCTGGCGCCGCAGACGGTGTCCACGCTGGCCGCCATTCCCGACCAGGTGCGAGCCATCGCGTTCATCACCCCGGCGCATGCCCAGTACGGCCAGTTGGAAGCGCTCTTCGCGCTCTACCATGCTGAAGCGCCGGGGAAGTTCGAGTACTCGTTCAAGGACCCGCGCCGAAGCCCGGACCTGGCCGCGAAGTACCAGGTGCGTGAGGGCCAGACGGCGGTGGTGCTGGTACGCGGCGAGGGCGAGCACGCCACGCACACGCTGCTCGCCACCGTGTCCGAGCAGGAGCTGACACACGCGGTCCTCAAGTTGAACGCGGTGGGCACCCAGAAGGTCTATTTCGTCACCGGCCACGGGGAGTGGCCACTGGACAAGGAGCAGGCGCCGCCCCATGACCCGGGCGCCAGCCTGTCCGAATTCCGGAGGCAGTTGCTCCAGGAGGGCTACACCGCGGAACCGCTGAACCTCGCGGGTGTCCAAGACGTGCCACGGGACGCCGCGCTGGTCATCATCGCGGGGGCCCGGGGGCCCTACACCGCGCCGGAGAAGGAGCTGCTCCAGCGCTATCTCGCCTCCGGAGGACGCATGCTCTACTTCGCTGACGCCGGCCTCCGGGATGGCCTGGAGGGACTGCTGGCGGAGCACGGCGTGCAGGTGGATGAGGGCATCGTCGCGGACGCGCAGTACAACAGCGGCAATCCCTTCGTGGTGCTGTCGCTCTTCTACAGCGACCACGAGATTGGCAAGCCGCTGCACCAGCGGGGACTCAACGTGGAGTTCCCCACCCCGCGCAGCCTGACCCTGCTGCGCATGGGGATGGCGCCGGGCGTCCAGGTGCAGCCGGTGGTCCTCACGTCCCAGTACGGATGGGTGGAGAGCACGCCTGAGGAGAACGCGGTGCCTTCGGATGGCGAGAAGACGGGCCAGTTGGTGCTGGTGGCCGCCGTGACGCGTGATACCCAGGCCTCGCCGGGCAAGCGCTTTGATGAAGCGCGCCTGGTGGTGATGGGGGACTCGGAGCTTCTCCTGGACCCGAACTGGGGCCATGAGCCCAACCGTAATCTGGTGATGAACGCGCTGGGCTGGGCGTCCAACCAGCTCACGAAAATCACCATCCGCCCGCCGGACCGCGAGGTGTCCACGCTGGAGCTGGACGCGGCGACGCTCAGCCGCATCCGATTCTTCGCCACGGACCTCATGCCGCTGACGCTGCTGGGCGTGGGCCTGGCCATCTGGCTGTCGAGGCGCAACAAGTGACGCCGGCCCGCGGAAGGTGGCGGTGGAGCATCCTCACCGTCGTCACGGCGGGCATGGGGCTCACCGCATGTACCGGTGAGAAGGCGTCCGAAGCGAACGAGGCCCGGCGGAAAGCCGACGCCCAGCAGCGCCTCTTCGTCACGGAGACGGAGGAGACGCGCGGACAGGACGACGGGGCGCCTGCCGCGAAGCCTGTCTTCACACACTTGACGGTGCGGGCCCGGGGCGTCACCACGGAGCTGGTTCGCGAGCAGGACGGCACATGGAAGATGACGGCGCCCGTGTCCGCTCGCGCGGAGGCGGCCGTGGTGGAGACCATCCTCGGCACGCTGGCGTCTTCGAGCTTCAGCGCCACCGTGAAGGAGGCGCCCACCGACGCCGACCTGGACGCGTACGGCCTGAAACCGCCGCTCTTCACCGTCACGGCCCGGGCCTTCGTGCCAGATGCTCAAGGCCAGGGGGCGCAGGACCCCACCCGCGAGCGCACGGTGACGCTGCACTGTGGCAAGGAGAACACCTACGACGGCTCCGTCTACGTACGCCGAGACGCGGAGCCGACGGTCCACGCCGCCGCGGGGACGGTGCGCTGGGCCCTGGACCGGGACACCTTCGCCCTGCGCGCCAAGGACCTCCTGACACCCCTGGACGAGCGTGCGCTGAAGGGCATCGAGGTGAAGGCGCCGCAGGGTGCGTATCAACTGACGCGGGACGCGGACGGCGCGGGCTGGCGGCTGGTCGCGCCGGTGGCCGCCAACGCGAACGCGACGCGTGTCGCGGACCTGCTGAAGGCCCTGGTGGAGCAGCGGGCACTGTCCTTCCCCGAAGACACGCCGGAGTCCCGGAAGCGGTTGGGCCTGGAGGCACCGGTGGTGGACGCCCGCTTCACCAGTGGCCCGGGCGAGCCGGTGCGAGTGCGGATGTCCCGCGTGACGGAAGACGGCGCCGTGCGCGCCTTTGCGTTGCGCGAGCAGGGGACGCAAGCCGTGCTGGGTGAGGTACCCGAGGACGCCCTCGGCGTGCTGGACGTGAGCGTCCGGGAGCTGAAGGACCGGCGCGTGCTGGAGTTCCGGCGCCAGGACGTCCGCCGCATCGTGTTCCACCCGGGCAGTGGCGCGCCCGCCATCACCGTGGTGAACACGTCGGAAGCCAACGAAGGCGCCGGTCACTGGGACATGGAGTCCCCGCAGCGGGGCAAGGCACAGCACTTCAAGCTCGCCTCGCTGTTGCGCGCGCTGGAAGGTCTGAAGGCCACGGGCTACGGCGAGACGAACCCCAAGAATTGGGCCCGGTATGGCGTGACGGAGGACTCCCCCGGCGCCGTGCTGCTGGGCGCGGAGGGACGCGAACTGGCGCGGATCTGGCTCGGCACTGAAGTCCCCGACGAACCCGGCACGCTCTACGCCCGCGGCTCCGGCCCCGACGTCCTCAAGGTGCCCGAGTCACGACTGACGTTGCCCACCAGGCCCGAGGACTTGCAGGAAGCAGCGAAGGCCCCCGACGCACCGAAGCCGCCCGCGAAGACGGAGCAGGCGCCCTGAGCGCCCCTCCTCGCCCCATCGACAGGCAGCGCCAAGCGTCAGCGTGAAGGTGCTGCGCTGAGCACCCCTCCCCTGCCCCTCCGTCAGCGTGTGCTCCAACTGGAGCATGTGCAGGGCGCGCTGCGTCCTCAGGCGCCCACCCGCCAGACAGGTCGCACAATATCGGCTACGCGACACTGTGCTGCCCCGCGGGGTGACTACACCTCCAGCAACACATACCGCTGGTCCGGGGTGTGCTTCGCCAACAGGGGCATGGCCACGTTGAAGACGGGGATGCCGCTCTTCGTCTTTCCGTTGCGAGCGCCGTGGTGCGCGTGCCCGTGGAACACCGCCTCCGCGCCGTAGTGGTCAATGGGCATGGACAGGCGGCTGGTGCCCAGAAAGGGGCGAATCTCGATGTTCTCCCCCTCCAGCGTGTCCGGCACCGGGGCGTAGTGCATGATGACGACCTTCTTCTCCACGTCGAGGTGGCTCAGCGCGGCCTCCAGCTTGAGCGACTCCGTGACGGCCTCCTGCACGAAGGCCTTCGTCTGGCCCTCGCCAAAAGCCTGGAGCGTCGCGTTGCCGAAGCCGCCGCCAAAGCCCTTCACGCCCGCCACGCCCAGCACCTTCTCGAAGATGAAGTGGTCCCCGTCCAACACGTGGACGCCGACCTTGGCCAGCTCGCCGCAAATCTCCTTCACCTGGTTGTGCTCATAGTCGTGGTTGCCGAGCACCGCGGCGCAGGGAACGCGGAGCGCGGACAGCTCCTCCGCCAGCACCTTGCCCTCTTCAATCATTCCGCGGTCGGTGAGGTCGCCGCACAACACGAGCAGGTCCGCCGTGGCGTTCACCTGCTTGACCAGTTGCCGGAAGCGACCGTGGTGGTCTTCCCGGCAGTGCAGGTCACCGACCGCCGCCAACCGAATTTTCGAGCCCGGATCGCGCGCCACTCTCGTCCCCTCGCTGTCGTTCGTTCTCGTCCCAGGACCTCCCGTCACTGAAGCCCCAGTGGTGGATGTCCACGTGATAGTTCACGCGGGAAATCAGGTTGCCGCGGCACAGCTTCTCTTCCCAGCACCCCTCGCGCAGCGTGTGCAGCGTGCGGCTCATCAGCTCCGCCATCACCCATTCGGGAATGGCGTCCCGCTCGGACGGATAGGCGAAGCGGAACATCATCAGGTGGCTGAGCAGGACCTCCCAGTACCGGTCGAAGCGGCGCATCATCCGCTCCCAGTCCATGTTCCGGCCCGCCTTCAGCAGCAGGTGGTTCACGTCCGCGCCGTCATAACGCTCGCGCTCGTTCACGAACGCCTTGGACCAGATCATCTCCTCGGCGGGGGCCACCAGACACTCGTGGCCGAAGATGGTGGCGCGCGGGGCGTATTCGAACCACTCATCGTCCACCACCGCCACGCCGTTGCCGGAGGAGAAGATGAAGTCGACGAAGTAGTCGCCCTTGAAGGCCTTGTAGAGCCAGACCTCGTCCGCGCGCTCGGTGCGCCAGCCGTCCTTCTCCAGGACTTGCAGTGCCCGGAGCGCGTCCGCCTTGCGGGGGAAGAGGTCCAGGTCCTTCGTGTCGCGGTAGATGCCGGTATATGTCGCATACGCGTAGGCACCACCCACGACGAAGGGCACCCCGGCGTCGATAAGCAACCCGACGGCCCTGGCCCGGGCGTTGATTTCGTCCGGGGCCCGCTCACGCTCTGCCAGCTGCGCGTCCGTACCCATCTTGCCGGGATGGTTGGGGTGTCTCTTTTCCATGGCCGAAAGGTAGGGACTGAGAATTTCGACCGTCCGCCGGTGCGGAATAGATGCCTGGGGAGCGGGCAGCCAACCTACAAGCATCGTGATTCCGAACGTTTCGTGCACCCTGCGGGCGCCTTTTCCGTTTTCCGGCCGGACTGTGTCCATGCAGGCAGACACGCTGCTGCACGGCCTGCCGGGGGCCGTTCGAAGGGAACGTGGACCATGCTGCGCAAGAGCTTGCTGTGTGCCGCCCTGCTGGTGACGGGCTGTGACAACGCGACGAGCGACGAAGACACCTTCCGGGAAGGGCTGCTCTCCAAGGAGATGGTGGAGATGCGCTCGCCCTCCAGGAACGACGGGCAGGGGCTGACGGCCTTCTACGGTGAAGGCCAACAGGCCGAGTACCATCCTGAAGGCCATGGCGGGCAGGAGGCCATGGAGACGCGGGACCTGGTGCGCCTGTTGCTGGTGCGCGTGGACGTGGAGACACAGGCGGCCGCCATCCACTCCCACGGCGATGGAATGACGCTGGAAGAAGTGGCCGCGCTGCTGGGCCACTCGGTGCCCACCATCCGCAAGCGGCTGGCGCACTTCTCGGCGCTGGGCGGAGAGGAGCTGAAGGTCCCATGAGCGCGCACGAATCGGAATGGACACTGCGCCGCCTGAGCGCCGGAGAGCTGGCCACCACCGAGGCCGCCCGCGTCCAGGCCCATGCGGCCTCGTGCGAGACCTGCGCCCAGGCCCTGCGCGGCATCCAGGAAGCCCAGACACGGTTCGAAGCGGAAGTCCCCTTCGAACGCTTCGAGGCCGGCGTGGAGCAGGCCCTGCGGCGGCAGCAGGACTCCGCCCGGCCACCGCCGCGCCGCTGGGTGGCGACGACGGTGGCCATCGCCGCGTCGCTGCTGATGGTGGTGCTGGTGCGCCTGCTGTTGGGCTCCAACGCGGAGTCGGGCGCCATCGTGGGACTCAACCATTTCAAGGGCGGCGCGACGGCGGAGCTGCTCATCGGAGGGGGGCTGGGGCCGCAGCGGGAGGCCACTCCGGGCAGGCCCGAGGCGCTCGACCCGGGTGAGCGGGTAATCGTGGGCTACAAGGCGGGGACGCACCGCTACGTGGCGGCGCTGTCAGTGGACGCCATTGGCGAGGTGACGCCGTTGTATCCGGAGGCGGGCGCCAGCGCCCCCGTGGCACCTGGAAGCGGACAGCACTGGCTGCCCGGAGGCTGGGAGTTCACCGGCTCCGGAGATGAGCGCGTCATCGTCGTGCTGAGTGACGAGCCCCTGCCCCAGGAGACGCTGGTGGAAGCCGCCCGACGCGCCTTTGCCCAGGCGGATGGCGACGTCGGCCGGATGGCCGAACTGGAAGTCCCCGGAGCGCAAACGCACTGGGTGCTGCAGAAGCCATGAGCCGTCCGCCCTGCCTCTCGCGCGCCCTGGCGCTGGTGCTCGCCCTGGCAGCGTCCGCAGCGGACGCGGACACGCTGCGCCGCTTCGCGCTGGTGGCCGGCGATGACCAGGGCGGCGCCGACACGCGTCCGCTGCGCTTCGCTCGGGACGACGCCCGGAAGATGCATGCGCTCCTGCTGCGGCTGGGCGACACGCGGCTGGGGTTCGACGACCTCAAGCGCTGACTCGCGGAGCCCTCCTCGGGCATCCGCATCGCCATCCTGGATTCATGCCGCGCTGGCGCGATGACACGCACCAAGGGCGCGCTCGTCCCCGGACGGCCGGGGCATGGCGGTGCTGGACGCGCTGGCCGGCTAGGAGGACAGCCGAGCGGACATTCCCGCGCATGAATGGTGACGTGCGGGGTGGATTCTCTATGCTGGCCACTGTTCTCCCGCGCCCTCCATGTCCAAGCCCTCCATCCTCGAAGTTCTCAAGAGCCCGCGCATCTGGCTGCTCGTAGCCGTTGGTTTCGCCTCGGGCCTGCCCCTGTGGTTGACGGGCGTCACGCTGTCGGCGTGGATGAAGGACGAAGGCGTCAACCTGAAGACGATTGGCGTCTTCGGACTCGTGAGCATGCCGTACACCTTCAAGGTGCTCTGGGCGCCGTTGATGGACCGCTACACCCTGCCCTTCCTGGGCCGGCGGCGCGGGTGGATGCTGGTGACGCAGGTGCTGCTCATGGGCGCCATTGCCGCCATGGGCCTGGTGAATCCCAAGGACGCGCCGGTGACCATGGCCGCCATGGCGGTGCTGGTGACGTTCCTCTCCGCCAGTCAGGACATCGTCGCGGATGCGTGGCGCACGGACATCCTCACCGTGGAGGAGCGCGGCCTCGGCAACTCCACGTACATCACGGGCTACCGACTGGGCATGCTCACCGCTGGCGCCCTGGCCCTGACGCTGTCGGACATCGCCGGCTGGTCCCAGACGTACTTCATCATGGGCCTGCTGATGGCCGTGGGTGTGGTGGCCACGCTCCTGGCCCCGGAGCCCCAGGGCTCGAAGCCGCCGCGCAACCTGACTGACGCGGTGGTGAAGCCCTTCGTGGAGTACTTCACGCGCAAGGGCGCCATCGCCGTCATCCTCTTCCTGGTGCTCTACAAGCTGGGAGACGCCATCGCCGCCGGAATGGTGACGCCCTTCTACAAAGAGCTGGGCTTCTCCAACACGGAGATTGGCGCGCTCAGCAAGGGCCTGGGCATGGTGTCCACCATCGCGGGTGGACTGCTGGCCGGCCTGCTGATGGTGAAGCTGGGCACGCGGCGCAGCCTCTTCGTCTTCGGCGCGGCGCAGGCCCTCACCAACCTGATGTTCATGGGGCTGGCGCTGGTGGGAAAGAACGACCTGATGCTGGCGGCCACCATCACCGTGGACAACCTCTGCGGCGGTCTGGCGGTGACGGCCTTCGCCGCCTACCTGATGTCGCTGTGCCACAAGAGCTTCAGCGCCACGCAGTACGCGCTCCTGTCCGCGCTGGGCACGGTGGCCAACCGGCTCATCTCCGCCTCCTCCGGCTACCTGGCTGAGTGGCTGGGCTGGCCTACTTTCTTTGCCGGTACCGTGCTGCTCGCCGTGCCCGCGCTGGTGCTGCTCGCGTTCCTCCCGGAGAACGCGGCCACGCCCTCCGACGAGCCTCCAGAGACGGCCCCTGCCTCGCCGAGCGTCTCCACCGCCTGAGCGGAATCCGTGGCGCGCGGTCCGCCACGCCAACGCCAGACAAAGACAGACAGGGCCCAGAAGCCCTGTCTGTTCACCAGCGCACAGGCTGGCGCCACGCACCCAAACCGGAAAGACCCGTCATCCTAGGATGCAGCGGCTCTTCCATTCCCAAGGGGGATTCGTGGCGAGACCATCTGAGCAGCTTCTGATGAACCGGCGGTGGTTCCTTCGAGCAGGCACACTGATGGGCCTGGGTGCCGGTGGCCTGTCCACCGCGCGCGCCCGTGGCCTGGAGCCCCATCCCACCGGAGCGTGGGGCGATGCCCCGTCGCGTGAAGTCGTCCTGGCCTCCCGCCAATGGGACGGGCTCGCCAGGCACCCTGGCGTGAACGCCTCCCCAGGGCTCATCCGGACGCCCTACGACGCCGAGCCCGCTGCCGCGGCAGACCCGGGCGCCGGGCTCGCGAGCTCGTTCCAGCTCCATTTCCGGAACTCCTACGGCCATCGAATCTGGATCTGCATCTCGTTCTACGACCCGGCCCGGTGCGGCGCCTGGGGCGTCTGGGGAACGCGGGGTTGGTGGTCCATCGACAATGGGCAGTCGGCCTACGTCCTCAACACGACACACCGGCAAGCCTACTTCTACGCCGAGGCCGCCAACGGCGCGTTCTGGGCCGGAGACGCCCACGCCATTCATGCGCCACAGACGACTTTCGACTCCTGTCTGTGGAACCAACGGATTGGTGACCGCTACCTGGGGATGCGCCCCGTGTACATCAGCGCGGACGTCTACACGCTGAACCTCACGCCCTGAGCGTCGGCGCCGCGTCACCGGAGGATGTAACGCGGTGCACGCTCGCCAGAATCGTTGAGCCTTCCGCCGTGGGGCATGGCTATGTTCCGCGGCCATGGCCCACCCGCTCGCTGGCAAGCCCCCTCCGGAAGACTTCCTCATCGACCCCGAGAAGCTGCGCGCCGCGTACTTCTCCGGCCGGCCCGACGTGGACGTGCCGGAGCAACGCGTGGCCTTCGGCACCTCCGGGCACCGCGGTTCCTCCGCGCGCAACAGCTTCAACGAAGGCCACATCCTCGCGGTGACGCAGGCCATCTGCGAGTACCGCCAGCAGCAGGGCATCGACGGGCCGCTCTTCCTGGGCATGGACACCCACGCCCTCTCCTCCCCCGCGCAGCAGACAGCGCTGGAGGTGCTGGCGGCGAACGGCGTGCAGGTGCGCTTCACCGATGGCGCCACGCCCACGCCCGTCATCTCCCACGCCATCCTCACGTACAACCGCGGCCGCACGGCGGGGCTCGCGGACGGCATCGTCATCACCCCGTCCCACAACCCGCCGGAAGACGGTGGCATCAAGTACAACCCACCCAACGGCGGCCCCGCGGACACGAACGTCACCTCCGTCATCGAGAAGCGCGCCAACGCGCTGCTGGGCGCGGGCAACGCGGGCGTGCAGCGCATCCCCCACGAGCGCGCGCGCACCGCGCCCACGGTGAAGCCGTACGACTTCATCACCCCGTACGTGGAGGACCTGGGCACCGTCATCGACATGGAGGCCCTGCGCGGCGCGAAGCTGCGCATCGGCGCGGACCCGCTCGGCGGCTCCAACGTCGCGTACTGGGAGCCCATCGCCACGCGCTACGGGCTGAACCTGCACGTGGTGAATCCCACGGTGGACCCGACGTTCCGGTTCATGCCGCTGGACCACGACGGGAAGATTCGCATGGACTGCTCGTCCCCCCATGCCATGGCGAACCTGGTGCGCCTGAAGGACGCGTATGACATCGCGTTCGGCAACGACGCGGATTCGGACCGGCACGGCATCGTCACCCGCAGCCTGGGGCTGATGAACCCGAACCACTACCTGGCGGTCGCCATCGACTACCTCTATCGCAACCGGCCCGGCTGGAAGCCCGGCACCTCGGTGGGCAAGACACTGGTGAGCAGCAGCCTCATCGACCGCGTGGCGAAGGACCTGGGCCGCCGCGTCGTCGAGGTGCCGGTGGGCTTCAAGTGGTTCGTGGATGGGCTGCTGGACGGCTCGCTCGGCTTCGGCGGCGAGGAGAGCGCCGGCGCGTCGTTCCTCCGCCGAGACGGCACGGTGTGGACCACGGACAAGGACGGCATCATCCTGGACCTGCTGTCGGTGGAGATCCTCGCGCGCACCGGGAAGGACCCCGGTGAGCACTACCAGTCCCTGGCGGCGAAGTTCGGCGCGCCGCACTACACGCGCATCGACCAGCCGGCCACCGCCGCGCAGAAGGCCGCGCTGAAGAAGCTGTCCCCGGAGGCGGTGAAGGCCACCACGCTGGCCGGTGAGCCCATCCTCCAGCGCCTCACCCGCGCGCCCGGCAACAACGCGGACATCGGCGGGCTCAAGGTGGTGGCGGAGAACGGCTGGTTCGCCGCGCGTCCCTCCGGCACTGAGGACGTCTACAAAATCTACGCGGAGAGCTTCCGCGACGAAGCCCACCTCCAAGACATCCTCCAGGAGGCGCGCGCCATCGTCGGCGAGGCGTTCGCGTCTATTTGAGCGGCGTGGCGGAGGTGCTGCTGGGCGTGGGCCTGGTCATCCCCCAGGCGAGCCGGCTGGCAGCCTGGGGCCTCGTCGCCCTGCTCATCGCCGTCTTTCCAGCCACGGGCCGCCCGCCCGGCTGCCCTCCGGTGCGTCCTTCCTTGACTCGCCGGGGGGTGCTCTTTAGGTTCAGAGGCTTCCAGTAGCCCCACCGAAATCCGAAGGACGTTCCATGGCTCGCGTTACCGTCGAAGACTGCCTCCCCCTCGTCGACAACCGGTTCGCGCTGGTGCTGCTCGGCGCCAAGCGCGCGCGGCAGCTGATGGCGGGTGCCCGCCCCATCCTCGAGCAGTCCAAGAACAAGCCCCCCGTGCTGTCCCTGCGCGAGGTGGCCACCGGCCGCGTGAAGTTCGACCGTGACGTGCGCGAGGCGCTGTCCGGCAAGTACACGGGCGACGAGCCCAAGTAGTCCCTGCGGTTCCCTTCAGCCCCCTTCCTTCCCGGCAATGCTCGCCGGGGAGGGGGCTTCGGGGAGCAGGCCCTGGGAGCGCAACCAGCGCACCGCCCGCGAGGCAACGGCCTTCTCTCCTTTGTAGCCCAGCAGTGGCACCAGCTGGACCACCGGCACCCAGCGCACCTCGTCCACCTCGATGCGCGGTCCCGGCAGCGGCCCCAGCTCTCCCTCCTGATAGCGGAACAGGAAGAAGTGGACGCGCTTGAAGATGCGCTGTCCGCGGAACTGGTACACGTAGCGAATCTCGCCCAGCGGGGCCATGAGCGACACGGACAGCCCCGTCTCCTCACGCACCTCGCGGCTCGCCGTCTGCTCCGGCGACTCACCTGGGTCCACGTGCCCCTTGGGGAGCGCCCACAAGGTGCGGCCATGGGGACGGATGACGGCCACCTCCCAGTGGCCGGCACTCTCCCGGATGACGACACCGCCTGCGGACGCCTCGCGTGGCATACCCGCC
>NZ_JAAEAH010000114.1 GCF_010998615.1 Myxococcus sp. CA023
AGTCGCGGGAGCGCCTCTTCCGGTTGGGGGCGGCGGCACTCACCGACCCGGAGCTGTTGTGCGTGGTGTGGAGCTCCGGGCCTCGCGCGCCTGGAGCGTGGGCGGTGGCGGGGGCACTGCTGTCGGAGGGCGGGGGGCTGAAGGGACTGGTGCAGCAGGAGCCCCTGGCGCTGAGTCTGCGGCCCGGCGTGGGGCCTGTCCGGGCGGCGCAGGCACTGGCCGCGCTGGAGCTGGGCCGCCGCTCGCAGCGTGCCCGGGAGCGCAGGCCCAGGCTGCGCACGCCGAAGGAGATTGCGGCGTACCTGGCGCCGGTGCTGGGGGCGCTGCGGCGCGAGGTGTTCCACGTCTTGTGCTTCAACGCGCGCAACGTGCTGGTGCATGACGCGCGCGTGGCGGAGGGCACCATGAACACCTGCCCGGTGGACCCGCGGGAGGTGTTCGCCGCGGCGCTCACCTCGCGCGCCACGTCCATCGTGCTGGCGCACAACCATCCTTCGGGGGACCCGGAGCCCAGCGTCCAGGACCTGGGCCTGACGCGGCATCTGGTCGCGGGGGCGCAGCTGCTCAACATCAAGGTGCTGGACCACGTGGTGATGGGAGACGGCGGCTACGTGTCGATGCTGGAGCGCGGGCTGATGCCGGACGAAGCACAGGAGAAACGGCGGGCGTGGAGCGCGAATGGAGGCGGCGGATGATGGTGAGCATGGTGGGGCTGTGGGGAGCGGTGCAGGTGGAGCTGCTGGAGGACGTCCGGGCGCAAGTGGTGCGGCTGGACACCGGACAGGCATGCACGGTGGAGCGCGCGTCGCTGCCCAAGGGCGTGCGCGAGGGTGACGTCGTGGTGGATGGCCGGCTGGAGCCAGGGCAAACGGAGGCGCGACGGCAGGACGTCGCGCGGATGCGAACGCGGCTGGCTGTTCCGGTTCCACCAGGGCTCGACCTTTGAGTGGAGGCCGCGCGTCGGCCTCGTTTCCGTTGACGGCTGGACCAGGATGATGAACATGCGCGCGATGCCGGTGGCCCTGCCCTACCTTGAGGAAGCACAGCAGGGGCTGGTCCGCCACTTCGGCCTGTCCCAGTTCCGGCCGGGGCAGGACCAGGTCATCTCCTCCGTCTTGAGCGGCCGCAACACGGTGGTGGTGATGCCCACCGGCGCGGGCAAGAGCCTGTGTTACCAGCTGCCCGCCACGCTGCTGCCGGGGCTGACACTGGTGGTGTCGCCGCTGATTGCCCTGATGAAGGACCAGGTGGAGCAGCTCACCGCGCGCGGCATTCCGGCGACCTTCATCAACTCATCGCTGTCCGACCTGGAGCGCGCGGAGCGGATGCGCAAGCTGCGCGCGCATGAGTACAAGCTGCTCTACGTAGCGCCCGAGCGCTTCCGCAGCCAGAGCTTCCTGGAGACGGTGTCCGCGCTGGGCGTGGACCTGCTCGCAGTGGACGAGGCGCACTGCATCTCCCAGTGGGGGCACGACTTCAGGCCGGACTACGCGCTGCTCGGACAGGTGCGAAAGCGGCTGCGTCCGCCGCGCACGGTGGCGCTCACCGCCACGGCCACGCCGGAGGTCCGCGCGGACATCGTGCGCGTGCTGCTGATGAAGGACCCGCAGGAATTCGCCATGGGCTTCGACCGCCCCAACCTCTTCCTGGGCAAGCAGGAGGTGGGCGGCGACGCGGACCGGCACGAGGCCTGCGCACGGCTGGCGTCCACGGGCGGGAGCGGCATCGTGTACTGCTCCACGCGGCGCGCGGCAGAAGGCATCTTCTCCGAACTGCATGGGCGCGGGGTGAAGGCGGTGCTGTACCACGCGGGCATGGACGATGACGCGCGTCGCCGCGCCCAGGACACCTTCATGTCCGCGAAGGAAGCGGTGGCGGTGGCCACCAACGCCTTCGGCATGGGCATCGACAAGCCGGACATCCGCTTCGTCGGCCACGCCAACATCCCGCGGGCGGTGGAGGCGTACTACCAGGAGATTGGCCGCGCGGGCCGCGACGGACAGCCCGCGCGCGCGGTGCTGCTCTTCAACCACTCGGACGTCTTCACCCAGGAGCGGCTCATCCAGAGCAGCCACCCGGCCGAGGCCATCTTCGGGGACGTGTGGAACGTGCTCCAGTCGGTGGAGGAATTCGAGAGAGGCGTGCACGCGCTCGCGGGCACGGTGAACGCCAGCGAGTTCGAGGTCTCCGCGGCGCTACGCATCCTCGAACGCGAGGGAAAGGTGGAGCGCGGTGGCCGAGGCGAGGGCGAGCACGGCATCACCCTGCTGGAGAAGGCCGCCTCGGCGCAGCCGCACTCGCCGGACGCACAGCGGCTGCTCAAGTCCCTGCTGGAGACGTTTCCCGTGGGCCGGCAGGTCACCACGGAGTTGCCCATCCTCGCGCGCCGCATCGGACTGTCGGTGGACGAAGTCCGCCACGCGCTGGGCCTGTTGGAGAAGGCCCAGGTGGCCACGGTACGGCGCCCCTTCGCCGGTCGCTCCATCCGCGCGTTGGAGCGGGTGCCCTTCCGCGAGCTGGGGCTCGACCTGAGCCACGTGCGGGAGCAGGAGCGGCAGAACCTGTCGCTGCTGCGGCGGATGACCGAGTACGCCTATACGGACCGGGACAAGAAGTGCCGGCGCTCGGCCATCCTCCACTACTTCGGCCAACGCGACACCAACACGTCGTGTGGCAACTGCGACGTGTGCACGCCGGAGAAGATGCCCACGCTGCTGGCCCACGGGCCGGCCGCGTCGCGCGCCCGAGGCACGGGCTCCGCGGCAGCGCCGGTGGTGACGAACTACAGCGAGCTGGCCTCCACGGAGCTTCGGCGCTGGCGCAAGGAGCTGGCGAAGGACCTGGGCGTTGCCCCGTTCATCATCTTCAACGACGCCACGCTGCTGGGCCTTTCCGCGGCGCTACCGGTGGACCGGGAGGGCTTCCTCGCGGTGAAGGGCACCGGGGAGAGCCGCTGGGAGCGCTTTGGCCCCAAGGTGGTGGAAATCTGTCTGATGGCGCGCGCCGCGGGCCACGAGCCCCAGGCCGTGCCGGACGCCGCGGTGCGCGCGCGCAAGCCCACGATTCGTCGCCGGAGCTGAAGTCGCGGCCCCCTCAGGGGTGCCGGCGTCCGCCCTCGCGCAGGGAACGGCGCGCCAGCAACGTCCGGACGCCGCCCATCACCGTGCCCACCACCATCGCGAGCAGGAAAATCACGACCATGGTGGTGACGCCGAACACGACGCGCACGCCCACCTCGGAGATGCGGCCGGAGAAGTAGGCCGCTCGCAAGGGCTCCATGGCCCCCGTCAGCTCCAGGGCCCGTGCCGGCAGCGAGTCCAGCGACAGTGACAGCCGCTGGAGGAAGCGCGAGGGGAAGTAGCGCAGGGCAATCTCCACCCCGAGCCCCAGCAGCAGGTAGATGAGCGACAGCAGGAACGCATTGCCCCACATGATGTGCAGCAGTGGGGAATCCGTCCGGGAGGAGAAATACCTCACGCTACCTCGCCGCCTTCTTCTTGAGGCTGGGCAGGGCCTTCTTCACCCGCGCGGCCTCATTAGAACCACCGGCCAGCTTCAGGAACGCCTCGTAGGACTCCACGGCTCTCGGCAGTTCACCGGGCTCGCGCACCAACGCATCCGCGAGCGCCAGGCGCGCCAGGCCGTCCGCGGGCTCCAGCTCCACGGCCTTCTCCAGCGCGGCCCGGGCTACGTCCTCCTGCTTCTGCTTGAGCGCCACCATTCCCAGTGCAAGCTGGGCGCGCCCATCGAAAGGCGCCAGGCGCACGGCCTCATCCGCCGCGGTACGGGCATCCTTCACGGCCCCCGCCCCCAGCAGCGCGCGCGCCATGGTGGCCCGAGCGAAGGCCTTGTCCCAGACAGTCGGCGCCCTGGCCGCCAGGTCCTCAAGCGTCCGGGCGGCGCCACGCCCACCGCCCGGCAACTGCGCGTACAGCTCTCCCACCCGGCCACAGGTGGCATCGGGCCCTTCCCGTCGGGCCGCGGCGAAGGCCGCCTCCGCGTTGCCACTGTTGCCCTGGCGCATGAAGGCGAGGGCAATCTCACAGAACGTGCCCGCGTCCTTCGGGTCCAGCTTGTTGGCGCGCTCCAGTGCGGAGAAGCCGCCCCGCGCGTCACCCGCGCCGAAGAGGATGGCCGCGCGAAGCTTGTGCGCCTCGGCATCATCCGACGCCAGCTTCACCGAGCGCTGCACCGCGCCCTCCGCGTCCTTGCGGCGACCAGAGTGGAACAGCGCCAGCGCGAAGCCCTTGTGCGCGGCCGCGCTCCCCGGGTTCTCCAGCTGCCACGCCTCGAACTGCTTGAGCGCGTCCTGCGTCCGCCCCAGGGCCAGCAGCGTGCGCCCCAGCGCGTCCCGGGCCTCGCCATGCGCGCCGTTGCGCTCCACCGCCTGCGTCAGCGGCTTGAGGGCCATGTCGGGCAGCCCACGCGACAACATCAACCGCCCCAGCGAGCACGCGGCCTCATAGTCACGAGGGTCCTTCTGGGCCTCCTCGAACAGGGCCTGCGCCTTGTCGTAGGCCCGCTCGCGCCAGTAGAGCTGCCCCAGCGCCAGCCGCATGTCATTGCGAGGCCGCTTCGCCGCGTGCAGGGCCTTCTCCAGCAACTCCCGCGCCTGGGCACCGTTGCCCTCAGCGGCATCCGCCAGGGCCAGCCAGGAGACGGCCTCCGGAGGATACCGGTCATTCACACGCGTGCGCGCCAGCTCCGCGCGGGCCTTCTTCCAGTCTCCCAGGCGCGCATACGCGGCGCCGCGCACCAGGGCCACCTTGCGGCCCCCGTCGGCCTCCAGACGGGTGAGGACCTCGCGCTCCCGGTCACGGTCCAGCAGCGCGCGGCCCAGCCCCTCGCGGGCCTCTTCGCTCTTGGGTCGAAGCTTGAGCGCGGCCTCGTAGGCGGCCTGCGCCGCATCCAGCGTCCCTGCCACACGACTGGCGGCGCCGAGCGCGAGTTGGAACTCGAAGGCCAGGGGGCCCTGGGTCCCCTTGGAGAGCAGCGCGCGGGCCTCGGAATGCTTGCCCTGAGCGGACAGCAGCTCGCCGTGCACCAACTGCTGGCGCGCCTTCAGCGACGAAGGAAGCTTCGGGTCCTCCGCGAGCCGCGCCACGTCCGCCAGCGCGGCCTCCAGGTCCTGATACAGCGCGAGCCGAGCCTCCGCCTGGCCGATGCGGGCCGAGGGGTGCTCGGGGGATTTCTTGCGCGCGCGCTCGTACATCTCGATGGCCTGCGGAAAGTCCTCGGAAGCCTTGTAGTAATCACCCAGGGCCACCAGCGCGCGGACGTTGGAGCCAGAGGCACGAAGCGCGCGGTCAAAGCGTTCGAGCGCCTGCTTCTCATCCTTCGCATCCAGCAGCAGGCTGCCGGCGAGCGCATGGACCTCGGAGCTGTCCTGCTGCGAGCCCAGCAGCGCGCTCCGCGCCAGGGCACGTCCGCGCTCGTCCGCCACCAGCACGTTGGTGACCAGCACCTGCGCGGGGGCCGCGTCCTTCACGCCCGGCCGTTCCAGCGCTTCCAGAGCCTGGCGTCGGTCCTCGGAAGCCTGCCCATGGTCCGCGTAGCGCAGCGCGTGCGCCCAGGCCGTCAGCGCCCAGGCCCGGCTGCTGCTTTCGTCCATGTCCCGCGCCTTCTCGAGCTGCGCCAGCGCGGCATCCAGCGAGGCCCCCGTGTCCTGGATGATGAGGTCCTCGGCCCGGGCCAGCGTCTCGCTCAGCGTCTGTCCGCCCTGGCGCGCGCGGATGTTGACGAAGCTGAAGACGACGATGGCCAGCACCACCACGCCCACCACGGCCCCAGCGGCCTTCACGCCATGCCGGGCGATGAACGACGTCTTCGCCGCCTCACGCGCCAGCTTCGCCCGCAGTTCCTTCTCGTACTCGGCAGTGAGCGCTTCGGTGTCCGGCTTGCGCGCCTTGGCCTTCGCGGCGGTGGCCGCGGGTGCGGGCGCCGCGTCCGGGATGTCCTCCAGCAAGGAGCGCTTGCCCCCAGAACCTCGCGGTGTCGCGGGCGTGCTCGCCACGACGGGCCTCGGCGCTGTCGGCTCGGGAGGAGGAAGGTCGCCCAGGAGACCACCCGCGCCAGAGGCCCCGGCGTCCTCGGCCGGAGCGGCCCCGGCCTGCTGTCCATCCACGTCACCGCTCGCCTCGGGCTCCGAGGCCGCGGCAGGCTCCTCCGCGACGGACACCTGTTGCGTCGGCTCGTCGGCGACAGCGCCGGAGTCCCGCTCGGCGTCAGCGCGCTGCTCGAGCGCGGAGTCCTCCGAGGGCGCTTGGGCCACGGAAGCCACTTCATCTGCGCCACGCGGAGGGGCATCGTCGTCACCCAGCCCCAGGTCCAGGCTCGGAAGCTCCGCGCCCAGGACGGACGACACCGGCACCGGCCGGTTCAACAGGCCCAGCGAGGCGCTCGCGTCACGGCCCCCGTCAACACCGTCCCGCGGAGCCGCGTCACCCGAAGGGACCGCCGCTCCGCCCTGCTCCGCCGCGCCAACGTCCGAGCCCGCCTGAGCGTTCCCTTCCGCGTCCACGTCCGCGTTCGTGCGGCCCTGCCCCGCGTCCTTCGCGGAGGCTTCGGATGCCACATCCGCGCGAGCCGCCACCAGGGCGTCTCCCGCCGGCATCGCACCGGCGCTCGCGGGCTTCAGCTTCGCCGCGTCACCCAGCGCGGCGGCGCGCAGCCGGGCAGCGGCCATGGGCGCCACCGTGGGGCTCGAAGGCTCGTCCTTCGACGCATCCTCCGGCGACGCGTCCTCATCCGACGAGGGCTTCTCCAGCCCCATCAGGTTCGCGAACACAGGAGCCGGGCCACCCGCGAACGCCTGCTCCGTCTGCTCCAGCCACTGCTTCACGCGGCCATCGTTCGGCTGCAGCGCCAGGGCCTTGCGAAGAATGGGAAGCGCGGACCGGTACAACCGATGCTGGAGCAGCACCTCGCCAATCAGGTTGTAGGCGTAGGGGTTGTCCTTCTCGATGGAGATGGCCTGCTCAAACTGGTCCATCGCCTCCGCGGGCCGGCCCTGCTGGATGAGGGCCTTGCCCCACAGCACGCGCCCGACGACGGATGCTGGGTGGTGGGAGATGCCTTGCCCGCAGACCTCGATGGCACGCGCGGCGTCCCCCTTTTCCAGCAGGGCCTTGGCGAGTTCGACGAAAACGGAAGAGGTGGGGTCCTGCCGGAGGAGCTGCTCGTAACGCTCCACCATCGACTTGGCCATTGCGCTCGCGACTCCGGTGCTCGGGCGGGGAGCCGGACCATACCACCGCTCTCTCGTCCGACGCTGCTGCCGGGTGGTACCCTCCCCACCGTGAATCGCCTGCCTGCCCTGCTCCTCGCGCTCGTCCTCGGGGCGTGCGCAACCACGTCCAAGAAATCCAACCTGGAAGCACTCAAGCCCACCGTGGAGCGCTTCCACCAGGCCCTCCGGTGGAAGGACTTCCGGAGCGCCACCCGCATCCTCGTCCCCGAGCGGCGCAAGGACTTCCAGAAGGCGCGCCTGGCGCTCAACGACGACAAGGACCTGTCCATCACCGACTACGAAATCGAGGACGTGAAGCTGTCCGACGACGGGCACCGGGCCACGGTGCAGAGCCGCATCCAGTGGATGCGCCTGCCCTCAGCCTCCGAGCGCACCGCCGTCGTCACCTCGGAGTTCGTCTTCCGGGACGGGGCGTGGCTCCTGGAGAGCCAGGACGACGGCCCCTTCGAGGGCGAGCTGCCGAGCCCGAGCACCAGCCCCGAGCAGCCCCCATCCCCCTGAAAAGAAACCGCCCACCGTCTCGGGGCCGGCCGAGGCGGTGGGCGTCGGGAGCTCCCCTATGGAGCGCCCTACAAGAAACCGCCCACCGTCTCGGGGCCGGCCGAGACGGAGGGCGTCGGGAACTCCCCCATGGAGTGCCCTACAGTTTGACGGGGCGACACCGTTGCCGGGCCCATGTCGCCGCGCCGTGACGGGCAGCCACTAGAGCAATGGGAGTGCCAAGCACCGCGCCTGGAGCGGGCACTGGCGGATGGCTGGAGATTCAAGGGGTTACAACGACTGGCCGCCTGACGCCGCCCTGCCCCCGGAGTAGGCCTCTGACATGTCTGTCAGGGGCCCCCGGGCCAGACGTCGCGCCTGGCCTGACAACAGTGTCAGGGGGCCTCGGACTTTCCAGCAGCTAGTCGCCCTGGACGGAGCGGATGGTGTCGCGCATGGAGTGGCGCGGCTTCCAGGCCACGTCCTTCACCCAGCGGCTGCCGTCCACCGCACATAGGAACTGGATGTGGTCCAACTCCGGCGGCGGGAAGTTGGCCAGCCGGTACTTGAACAGCATGCCCAGCAGCGGGCGGGCCACGGGGTGCGGCACGGGGATGGGGGTATTGCCGAGCTCGCGCATCACCGCGGACAGGGGCACCTCGCCGGGGCCCACGACGTTGTAGACACCCTTGGGCTCGGGGCGGAGCGCCTCCACCATGGCGCGCGCGACGTCCTCCACATGGATGAGCTGAACCATGGGGTCGAAGCCCGCCATCATCCAGGGCCGGCGCATGCGCAGGTAGTTGGACGGCGCGTTCTTGATGGTGGGCCCGACGATGTGGACGGGCCGGAGGATGACCGTCTCGATGTGCGGGTGCTTCCAGAAGAAGCTGTGCGCCAGCATGTCCACTTCGATGAGGTCGCGCACGCCGGAGAAGCGGCTGGCGGCCATGAGCGGCGCGTCTTCCGTGAGGAAGTTGGAGTTGTCCGGGCTGGGCCCGTAGACGTTGGCCGAGGACAGGACGACGACCTTCTTCACGCCGTACTTCGCGCAGTACTCCAACAGGCGCGTGGTGCCCACGACGTTGAAGGAGTGGTGCTCCTCCTCGCTCATCCGGGGGTCATGCATGATGCCCATGTGGATGACGGCGCGGATTTCGTTCTTCCGGAAGACGTCCTCCGCCTTCTTCTTGCGGAGGTCGAGCTCGTACATCTCGACGTCCTTCGGCCGTCCCGCGAAGGGCCGCCGGTCGATGCCGATGATGCGCTCGTGCTTGTGCAGCAGCTTCGCGAGGGTGCGGCCGAGGTTGCCGCTGATGCCCGTGACGACGACGGCCGGTTTCATGGAACTCCCCTCCTTAGCACCGCCGCGTCTGGCACTCACCAGAACACGCCCTGACGCTCCTTGAGGCCCTGGTGGAGCATGGATTGGATGGACGCCTTCACGGTGCGGACCTTCTTGTCCAGCTCACTGTCCTCGTCGTCCGGGCGCCCGGAGAAGTGCAGCGGCTCCCCGAAATAGATGCGGTACTTCGTGGGCAGGGGAATGGGCAGGCCCGTGGGGGTGATGGGGAAGGACGGGAAGCCCAGGAGCTTCGCCACCGGCTTCAGGTCCATCAGCGCCGGGGCCTGCTCCTCCGCGCCAATGACGGCCACGGGAACGATGGGCGTGTTCGTCTCCAGCGCCAGGCGCATGAAGCCCAAGCCGAACTCCTGGAGCTGGTAACGCTGGGGCCACAGCTTGTTGATGCCGCGCGTGCCCTCGGGGAAGACGAGGATGGCCTCCTCCGACTCCAGCAGCCGCCGGCAGTTCTCCGGCGTGCCCACAATCTGCCCCACGCGGGCCATGAAGGTGGACACGTACGGGAGCGACGACACCCACTTCTCCACCATGCTGCGGATGACGCGGGACGGGCTGGCATCCAGCATCATCGCCACGCCAATCATGGCGCCGTCCATGGGCAGCTGGCCGGAGTGGTTGGACACCAGCAGCACCCGGCCGGCGGGCACGTGCTCGATGCCAAACGTCTCCACGCGGAAGTAGTTCCGGTAGAGCCACAGGAGCGGGGCCACCGCGGACAGGCTGTAGTCCAAATCGAAGCCGAACGGGTCCACCCCGTACTCGTTACCCGGGCGCGACAGGCCATGGAGCCGCTGCTTCTGCTCGGTGCTGGCCAGCCGGTCCGTCCACTCGCGCAGGCCCTTCTTCACTCGGTCGGTGACGTTCTCCAGCATGGGGGCTCTTTACACCACCAGCCCCGCCGCCGGGAGGGGCCGTTGGCCCTGGCGAAGCAAGCGTGCCCCACGGACGCCCAGGCCCGCTGGGACGTGCGCTGTCGGACAGTGCCTCTCGTGGGAAGGCCCTACACCGAGGCCGACAGCCGCCCGGCGACGTCGCGCAGCGTGAGGACCTCGCGCTCCGACTTCAGCCAGCCGAACACCTCGCGCAGGCGCGCCATCTTCTGGGTGGCGCTGACGCGCAAATCCCGCTGCTGCCGCACCAGCTCCGGGGGAATCCCGTCCGACGCGTCCAGCACGTCCACGCCGTGCAGCTCGAAGTTGAAGAAGGTGTCCCACCGGCACGTGCGCCACAGCGCGTGCAGGGACGCGCGGGGCAGCGTGGTGGCGAAGGTGCCGATGAGGGGAAAGCGCAGCGCGGGCGTCACCGTCATGGGCAGCTCCAGCACGGTGCCCGAGCCCCGCCGGTAGGGTTGCGCCGGGTCGGGCCGGTACGGCACCCGAGGCGCCAGCAGCACACGGGGCGTGTCCAGCACGGAGCGGGACGGACGCCCCAGCACCGACAGGGCCCCCATCACCGCCGCCTTCGCCGAATAATACGGCACGGCGGGGAAGGCCGAGGAGCCGTACCGGTAGCCCAGCGCCGCGGTGGCCGCGTACAGGTCCGCGTTCAGTGTGTAGCCCGGCGCGCGGAACCCCTCCGGCCGCACACCCGTGGCCGCGAGGATGGCGGCGTCCGCGCGCGCCAGGTCCGCGTGGATGGCCTCGGGGCCCCGGCGTGTCAGCGCATAGTCATGGGCGTGGCTGTGGCTGGCCACCTCGATGCCCGCCTCGCAGGACGCGCGCATGCCCGCCACGGCGACCGGGTCGGACTCCAGGTCCTCACCGATGACGAAGAAGGTCCCCGGAATGCCCAGCCCGTCCAGCAGCTCCCGGAAGCGAGGCACCGCCACCGCGTGCACCAGCGAGCGGGCGCGTGCGTCCAGCAACGACTCCGGCAGGCCGTGGATGCGGCAGTAGTGGGGCAGCGAGTCGAGGTCGACGGAGATGGACGCCAGCCGCACGGTGCGCCCTCCCCGGCTCAGGTCCCGCGGACGCGGATGACGTAGAACAGCTTGCCCACGTTCTTGAGCACGTTGGGCACGCGCTTGAACAGGTGGATGGAGGGCTGGCGCTTCTCGTGGAGCTGGATGGGAATCTCCATCACCCGCAGGCCCTCGCGCCACGCGCGGATGACGAACTCGCTGGCGAACACGTCCATGTCCACCACGCACTTCTGGATGACGGGCAGCAGCGCCTCGCGGCGGAACGCCTTCAGGCCGTGCGTGTCCGTGCCCTGGAAGCCCAGCGCCACCTTCAGCAGCTTGTTGTGCACCCGCGTGGCCGCGCGGCGAATCAGCGGGCGCTGGTCACTGGCGCCCTTGGCCGCCTTGGAACCCACCACCATGTCCGCCTCGTCCCGCTCCAGCCGCGGCAGCGCCGCGTCGTAGAAGGTCAGGTCGCACAGGTCGATTTCATCGCAGATGACGTAGGTGCCCCGAGCCTTGAGGATGCCGGCCTTGAGCGCCACGCCGTAGTTGGGCGTCTCCGAGTGGAACCAGCGCAGGCGCGGGTTGTTCGCGCACAGCTCTTCGAGGATGGCCGGCGTGGCGTCGCGCGAGCCGTTCTCCGCGAAGATGATTTCGTAGTCGAACCCGCGCGCGTCCAGCCCCTGGCGCAACTCCTCCGCCGCCGAGGCGATGATGGACTCCTCGTTGTAGACAGGGATGACGACGGTGAGGTGCGGGGCCATGAACTCGAACAGAGATGGCTAACACGCCCCAAGCCACCCGTCGACACAATGCGACGGGTGGGCGGAGGGGATGTCAACCGTTGAGTGTCCTCGCGCACGCACGCCCGGCGAGGATGGCGTCTTCCATGGAGGAGTACTCCCACTGCCCATAGCGGCCGGCAATCTGGATTCCGGCATGCTCCAGGAAGCGCAGAATCTCCGACTTCGCCGGTCCGTAGGCGTCGTCGTAGAGCACGTAGGCGTGGGGAATCTCGCGCGCATGGGCGAAGAGCACGTCGTCCGCGGCGTGAATCATCTGCGAGCGCACCAGGTCCTCCACCGCGTACTTCTCCGCCGCGGCCAGGGACAGCTCGCCGTGGTGGCTGTACTCCACGTAGAAGGTGGACGTGTCCGGCGGCGCCAGCGGCGCGTACACCGCGGAGGGCGAGCCGATGCGGTACGTGTGGAACTCCGGCTCCGGCAGGTAGATCCAATGCCAGGGCTGACGGTTGGCCCCCTTCGCGCCCACGGCCACGTAGGTGACGGTGGTGGCGCGCAGCTGCTTCGCCGCGTCCTGCACCGTGTCGGGCACGCCGGCCTCGCCCTTGGCGAGCAGCTTCACCAACCCGGGCAGGGAGATGCTGGACACCAGCCCCGCATAGGGCTGCACGCTCCCGTCGGACAGCGTCACCTTCCGGGCCTTCCAGTCAATGGCGGTGGGCTCGGTGTGGGTGCTGAGCTGGCCGCCCTTCAGGTGGCTCAGCATGGCGCGGGCAAGGCTCTCGATGCCGCCCTCACGCGGGTACAGGAACGACGCGTTGTAGCCGACCGCGTCGCTGCCAGCGCCCAGCGCGCCGTCCACCACTTCCTTGAGGTTGGGACGGGGCACGAAGCGGCCCACCCAGGCTGCGGACATCTCACGCGGGTGCACCGTCCACAGCTTCTGGTTGTAGGGCACCATGAAGTTCTTCGCGAAGCCCTCGCCCATGTAGCGGAGGATGAACTCCTCGAAGTTGCGCGGCTCGCGCTCGCGCAGCTCGCGGCCCTTCTCACCGTAGACGGCCTCCACGTAGCCGGTGAGGTTCTCCGCCACCACCTCCGGCGGCAGACCGTGGGTGTTCACCTGGTACGGGAAGCGAGTGAACACCCCGCGCGTGAAGATGCCGGCCTTGCGCTGGATGCGGACCATCTGATCCGGCAGCCACAGCGTGTTCACCAGGGCCTGGATTTCCGGGTCGCGCAGGTGGAGCCAGTGACCGGTGGGGTCAAAATAACACCCCTGGATGACCTCGGTCTTGATGAGGCCGCCGACACGGTCGGACTTCTCGATGAGGCGCCAGGGCTTGTTCAGGAAGTGGGCGGTGGAGAGGCCCGCGAGGCCCGCGCCCAGGATGACAATGGGTTCCATTGAGGGGCGGGTCTACCACCTTCCACTCCGGGAACGGCGAATCGAACGTGGAGTGCTGACCGGTGGACGGCGGGAGCCCTCGCCCGCTTGTCCGGGAGGGTGCGCTTCAACCTCCTCGTGCGCGTTCTTTCCGGGCTGGAAACGCCTCTGGTAGCCTGCGCGCACCGCGAAGGCGCTCGGTCCCCCTCTCGCGAGCTCGGAATCCCATGAAAGTCTCCTGCCCGTCTTGCCAGACGAACTACAACATCGATGACAAGCGGATCCCGCCGGGCGGCGCGAAGCTCAAGTGCGCCCGGTGCCAGACCACCTTCCCCATCAAGCTCGATGCAGTGAGCGCGCCCGCGGCGCCTGCTCCCGCCGAGCCCGCCATTCCGCTGCCGGGTGCCGCGTCCGCCGCCCCTCATGCCGCCGCCATCCCGCTGCCCGGTGCCGCGTCCGCGCAAGCCGCCGCCATCCCGCTGCCCGGTGCCTCGTCCGCGCAGTCCGCCGCCATTCCGTTGCCCGGTGCTGCGTCCGCGCAAGCCGCCGCCATTCCGTTGCCCGGTGCCGCGTCCGCGCAGTCCGCCGCCATTCCGCTGCCGGGCGCCGCGCCGACCCACGCCGCCGCGATTCCGCTCCCTGGCGCCCCCGCGTCCACGGGCGCCATCCCGCTGCCGGGCGCCGCGCCGGCCCACGCCGCCGCCATTCCGTTGCCAGGCGCCGCGCCCGCGGGAGCCATTCCGCTGCCGGGCGCTCCCGAGGCGTTCAGCGCCGCGCCCCACGCCGCCGCCATTCCCCTGCCCGGCGCGGCCGCGCCTCAGCCCGCCGCCATTCCCCTGCCGGGAGGCGCCCCGGAGGCCGACCCGTTCGCCTTCGACATGGGCGAGCCCGCCCAGGCCGCCGCCATCCCGTTGCCGAGAAGCGCCCCGGAAGCCGACCCGTTCGCCTTCGACATGAGCGAGCCCGAACAGGCCGCCGCCATCCCGTTGCCGGGAAGCGCTCCCGAAGCCGACCCGTTCGGCTTCGACATGAGCGAGCCCGAACAGGCCGCCATGCCCCTCCCGGGCGCCGCGCCCGAGGAGGACGCCTTCGCCTTCGACATGAGCTCGCCCGCGGAAGCCGCCGCGGCCATGCCGCAGGCAGAGGGCCCGTCCGGAATGGACGCGTTCGGCGACGACTTTGGCGAGCCGGTCCAGGACACCCGCGAGGTGACACGCGTCGTCTCCATTCCGCTGCCGAGCGACGCCTACCGCGAGCCGCCCTCCGCTCCGGCGTCGGGCTACGGCGTCAATGAACCCGCGGGAACGGCGCGCGACTTCGACTTCGAGACCGTCGAAGCCCCCTTCGAGGACGCCGCACAGGGCTACGGCGTGAACGCGCCCGCGAGCACCGCCAGGGACTTCGATTTCGCCGATGACGCCCTGCCCGTTCCCGTCGAGGCTCCGCCCGCCGAGGACGCGTTCGCCTTCGACATCGAATCCTCCAGCGGTGCCGCCCAGGCCCAACCGCCCCAGGCAGACCCCTTCGCCCTGCCGCCCCCTGCGGCCTATGCGCAGCCGGCCGCCCCGGTGGACGACCCGTTCGCCCTGCCGCCGCCGGACATGGCGTCCCAGACGGACGCCTTCGCGCCGGACGCGTACGCGATGCCGTCCGCGCCCGAGGCCTCGCCCTACGCGATGCCTCCGCCCGCCGCGGGAGCGCCGTCCTTCGACTTCGCCGAACTGCCCGTCCCCGCGAACGCCGATCCGTTCGCACTGCCCCCTCCGGGAGCGGACTTCTCCGACCTGCCCGCGCCCGCCGCGCCCCAGGCCCTGGAGTTCGCGGACCTGCCGGCCCCCGCCGCACCGGACCTGTCGTTCGACTTCAACGAGCCGCCCGCGCCCGGTGCGGACCCGTTCGCCGTCGACTTCAGCGACCCACCGGCCCCCGGCCCCGCGGCGGATCCGTTCGCTGCCGATTTCGGCTCCGCGCCAGCGCCTGGTGCGGATCCCTTCGCCATCGACTTCTCGGAGCCTCCGGCCCCCGCGCCAGCCGTCGCCGTCAACCCGGCCGTGGACTTCGGTGACGTGGACTTCGGCGCGCCGTACTCGCCCGGCATCCCGGACTCGCTCGAGTTCGACCCCACCGCCCGGCCGGATGACGACCTGGAAGCGGACCTCTCCGACCCGCTGCCGCCGCCGCCCAACGCGGGCCCCGCGGACGGCCTGGAGATGCTGTCCTTCATCGACGACGCCGCGGGCAAGGACGGCGGCGCCCAGGCGGGCGCCAAGGTGCGCCGTTTCCACGTCCGCCGGCGCTCGGGCAAGGTGTTCGGCCCGTTCGACGAGGGCGTCATCGTCAAGATGCTCGAGGACGGGCAGCTCCTCGGGAACGAGGACGTGTCGCTGGACTCGGAGACCTGGTCCGCCATCGGCACGGTGCCCACCTTCGCCGCCGCCATCCAGCGGCTCATGGAAGGCCCCGCCAAGCTGGTGACGCCCACCGCGGCGCCCGCTGCGGCCGCCGTCGACGCGCCCCGCGTGGACGCAGCCAGCCCGCAGGCCAACATGAAGCGGCTGGAGCAGCTCTATGAAGGCCGCATGGCCGCGGTGTCCGTGGTGGACCGCAGCGGCAACACGGAAAAGTGGAAGAAGCGCGTCCCGCTGATGATTGCCGCGGGCGTCGCCGTGGTGGTGGCGGGCATCGGCGCGGGCACGGAGTTCGGCACGCGCTACGGTGCCTTCGGCCGCCGCGCCCTCTTCCCCGCCCGCCTCTCCGACGGCTCAGCCGAGGCGAAGCAGGTGGCGGACGCGAAGCAGGCGCTGCTCACGGACACCTTCGCCAGCTACAAGCAGGCCCGCGAGCTCAGCGCCAAGGTGCTCGCGCAGAAGGAGTATCCGGAGGTGCGCTCGCTGTGGTGCCAGTCCGTCTACTACCTCCAGCGCCGCTACGCCGCGGGCAATCCGAACGAGATGAGCCGCTGCCGTCAGGACCTGGCGGACATCGAGTTCCTGGGAGAGAAGGACGTGGACGTCATCAAGGCGTCCGCGGCGATCGCGCTCACCTCCCGGCAGGCGGACTCGGTCATCCCCACCCTGAGCGGCGCCTACGGCCGCGAGGATACCCAGGGTGACCTGGAGCTCGCCTTCCTCCTGGCCGAGGCCTACTCGCAGAAGCGCGACGAGAAGCGCGCCCTGGACACGCTGAACAAGGTGCTTGCGAAGAACCCGAAGTCCGCCAAGGCCCACCACGCCGTGGGCAACCTGCACCAGGCCGCCGACCGCGCCGACGAAGCCGCCGCCGCCTATGCCGCGGCCCTGGAAGCGGACCCGAAGCACGTGGCCTCCGCGGTGGAGCTGGCCGCGGTGGAGCTGCTGGTCCGCAAGGACGTGGCGAAGGGCACGGAGGCCGTTGAGCGGGCGCTGGCCGAGGACGTCCAGTCCGCGCTGGGCCCCGCGGAGCTGGCGCGCGCCCGCGGCCTCAAGGGCGTGGCGATGTTCCAGAAGCACCAGCCGAAGGAGGCCGAGGCCGAACTCAAGGCCGCCCTGGAAATGGACGCGAAGTCCACCTTCCTCCGGGGCCAGCTGGCGCGGGTGCTGCGCGCCCAGCGCAACTTCGATGGCGCCCTGCCCATCTACAAGGCGCTGGCGACCGAGGAGCCCAACAACCTGGAGTTCGCGGACGGCCACATCACCGCGCTGGTGATGACCGGGAAGATGCAGGACGCGCTGGAGGCAGTGAAGAAGGCCAACGGCGTGTTCCCCAACGAGGCGCGCATCGCCTACCTCTACGGACGCATCGAGGACGCGCTCGACAACCTCTCCGACGCGGAGGGCCACTACAAGCGCGCCATCGCCGCGGACGACAACCTGGTGGAGGCCCGCCTCTACCTGGGCCGCTTCTACCTGGCCCAGCGCCGCAACGCAGAGGCGCGGCCTCAGCTCGAGGAGGCGGCGAAGAAGGCACCGGAGAACGCGGGCGTGCGCGCGGGCCTCGGCGAGCTGGCCCTGGCGGAGAACAACACGCTGCTGGCCCAGCAGGAATTCGAGCGCTCCGTGAAGCTCGACCCCATCCTGGCGGACGCCCACCTGGGCCTGTCCCGCGTGGCCCTGCTGACGGACGACCTGGAGACGGCGAAGGCGGAGGCCAACCGCGCCCTGGAGCTGGACCCGCACCTGTTGAAGGACGGCCGGCTGCAGCGCGGGCTCGTGCTGTGGCGCCTGGGTCAGCTGGAAGAGGCCGTGGCGGAGCTGGAGAAGGCCAAGACGGAGGACCCGCGCTCCACCACCATCCCGATTACGCTGGGCGCCGTGCTGCTGGAGCGGGGCGATTTGCCGGGCGCGGAGAGCAACCTGGGCCTCGCGCTGAGCAACGAGCCCTCCAACCACGAGGCGCTCTATTACCTGGCGCTGGTGAAGGCGAAGCGGCTGGAGTTCACCCAAGCGCTGGACAACATGCGCAAGGCCGTGGAGCGGGCCCCCAACCGCCCCGACTACCACTACGCCTACGGCGTCATCCTGCGGGACGCGAAGAACCTGCCGGACGCCATGAGCGCGTGGCGCAAGACGGTGGAGCTGGATGGCACCCACGCGGACGCCCACGAGGCGCTCGGTCATGCACTGCTGGAGGGCGGCCAGTTCGATGAGGCCATCACCTCGTTCGAGGCCAGCCTCAAGGCCGACCCCCGCCGCACGCGGGTGCTGGGCTCCATTGGTGATGCGTACTTCGCCGCCGCGCGCTGGAACGACGCCATCAAGCGGTACCAGTCGGCCCTGAAGGCGGACCCCAAGCTCACCTACGTCTATTACAAGGTGGCCCGCGCCTTCACCGAGCAGGCCCAGCACGCCAAGGCCATCGACTGGTACCGCAAGGCCACCAGCCTCGATTCGGAGAACCCCATGGCCTACTACTACCTGGGCTTCGCCTATAAGGAGCGCAACAAGCGCCGGGAGGCCGTGCAGGCCTTCAAGGACTACCTCTCCCGCAAGCCGGACGCGACCGACAAGAAGGACATCGAGGACGAAATCTACGACCTGCAGAACTGAGGTCGTCGTCCGCCGGACGCCCCCAGCGTCCGGCGCCTCCCCTCCCCCACGGCGTCAGGGCGGAGGGGCGCGCGGCGTCCGGCCTTGAGCACCCCAGATGTGAGGAACCTTGCTGGCCTCACCGGGGGTGACTACAAGGCGTGCTCCATGCTGGACCTCCGGAACGTTGCGCAGAACTTCGATGCGGTGGTCGCCCGGCTCAAGACGCGGGGCGGCAACCTGGATTTGGGCCCCTTCCAGCGGCTCTTCGCCGAGCGCCGCGAGCTGTATGTCTCCGTGGAGTCGCTGGCCGCGCGCCGTAACGCCGCCAACGAGGAGATGAAGCGCAAGGCGAAGGAGGACCCGAAGGCGCTCGACGCGCTCCGCGGCGACCTCCGCGCCGTCTCCCAGGAAATCAAGGAGAAGGAAGCGCGCCTCAAGGACGTGGAGGAGGAACTCAACCGCATCCTCCTGCTCATCCCCAACGTGCCCCATGAGTCCGTCCCCGAGGGCGGTGGCGCCGAGGACAACGTCCAGGTGAGCATCTGGGGGCAGAAGCCCGACCTGCTCTTCGCCCCCAAGCAGCACTTCGAGCTGGGTGAGAAGCTGGGCATGCTCGACTTCGAGCGCGCCGCCAAGGTGTCTGGCAGCCGCTTCACCTTCTACAAGGGCGCACTGGCCCGGCTGGAGCGGGCGCTCGTCACCTTCATGATCGACGTGCACTCCAGCAAGGGCTACACGGAGCTGCTCCCGCCCTACTTGGTGCTGCGCGAGACGATGGTGGGCACCGGTCAGCTCCCCAAGTTCGAGGACGACGCCTTCAAGACGCTGGGCGAGCCGGAGCGCTTCCTCATCCCCACCGCGGAAGTGCCCGTCACCAACTACCACGCGGACGAAATCCTCGAGGGAGAGTCCCTGCCCATCCGCTACTGCGCCTTCAGCCCCAGCTTCCGGGCCGAGGCGGGCGCCGCCGGCAAGGACACCCGCGGCCTCATCCGTCAGCACCAGTTCCACAAGGTGGAGCTGGTGAAGTTCGCCCACCAGGAGAAGAGCCTGGACGAACTCGAGGCCATGACGGACGACGCCTGCGACATCCTCCGCCGCCTGGGCCTCCACCACCGCGTCATGCTCCTGTGCACCGGAGACATGGGCTTCGCCGCCCGGAAGACGTACGACATCGAGGTCTGGCTCCCCGGACAGAACAGCTACCGGGAGATTTCGTCCTGCTCTGACTGCGGCGACTTCCAGGCCCGCCGGGCGAAGATTCGCTACCGGGCCCAGAGGGGGGACAAGCCCCAGCTCGCCCACACGCTCAACGGCAGCGGCCTGGCGGTAGGCCGGACGACCATCGCCATCCTGGAGAACTACCAGCGCGAGGACGGAAGCGTGGCCATTCCGGAGGCGTTGGTGCCGTACATGGGCGGCTTGAAGGAACTGAAACCGATTTGAGTCTGAATCCGGCTTGCAACGCGCGAAGAATCAGGTAGAAGGGCGGCCCCACGGACGTCGGTCCGCGGGGTGCCTAGTCGGCCCCGGTGGTATGGAGGCGTGGCCGAGCGGTTGAAGGCAGCGGTCTTGAAAACCGCAGAGGGTGAAAGCCCTCCGTAGGTTCGAATCCTACCGCCTCCGAGTTTTTGTTCTTGAATTTGTTGGCTCTTTGACAGAGAAGAGTTGGAGAGATGGCCGAGAGGCTGAAGGCACAGGTTTGCTAAACCTGCATACTCGAAAGGGTATCGAGGGTTCGAATCCCTCTCTCTCCGCCACTTGTTGTTGTAGCAGCGCCGGAAGAAATGCTCCCTTAGCTCAGCTGGATAGAGCGTCGGACTACGAATCCGAAGGCCGGAGGTTCGAATCCTCCAGGGAGCGCCACTTCTTTCGAGCAGTTTTTCCATGAGTGACGAAGCTTTCATGCAGCAGGCGCTATCGCTCGCGCGGGAAGCAGCGGAACTCGGTGAGGTCCCCGTAGGTGCGGTGGCGGTGTTCAACGGTGAAGTCGTTGGCACTGGATTCAATCGCCGCGAAGTGGACCGCAATCCGCTCGCTCACGCAGAAATGTTGGCAATGGATGCCGCAGCCCGGAAGATCGGTGCCTGGCGGCTCTCGGGCGTCACCCTGTATGTGACACTTGAGCCATGTGCCATGTGCGCCGGAGGTCTGGTGCAGTCTCGCGTGACACGACTCGTTTTCGGTGCCTTCGATCCGAAAGCCGGTGCGGTGGGTTCGCTGTACAATTTGGTCGAAGAGCCTCGACACAATCACCGGCTCCAGGTCACGAGTGGTATCCTGGCGGACGAGAGCCGCCTGCTTTTGAAGACGTTTTTCGGGCGCTTGCGCGCGAAGAAACGTGACAATTGAATACTGGAGAGCTGGCCGAGTGGTCGAAGGCACCTGACTCGAAATCAGGCATACCGGTAACGGTATCGTAGGTTCGAATCCTACGCTCTCCGCTCCAGATTTTTGGAGAGGTGGCCGAGCGGTTGAAGGCGCACGCCTGGAACGCGTGTATATCTGAAAGGGTATCGTGGGTTCGAATCCCACCCTCTCCGTTGTTGTTTCTGCAGTACGTGGTTACATTCTTTATGGTCGGGACAACGTGGGGGCGTGAACCCCGCCAGGTCCGGAAGGAAGCAACGGTAGCGTACTTCCGCGTGTGTCCCGGCCGTCCTTTTTGAAGAGCCGGTGTCCTGTCAAGGGCACCGGCTCTTCGCCTTTGCGGGCTGGCCGCTCCCCTACTCGCGAGAGAGGATTGTCTCGCGGCCCACCTTCCGGACGATTTGGAAGCCGCCGGCCTGGAGCTCGGCGAGCGCTCGGTCCTCGAAGGTGACGGCGCGGTTGAACGTCCTGTCCCGCAGCGCGCGTTGGAACGCACCGTCGTGGGGCCAATCGCAGGTGAGCCAGGGAATCCGCTTCCCCAGGTAGAAGTAGCCGCCCGAGCCCCACAGTCCCTCATTGACGATGAGCAGCCCCCGCGCGTTGCCCCGGGTGGCGGCGACAATCGCGCGGAACTGGTCTGCCCGCAGGTCCCCGGGTGGGAAGAAGGCGGCCGCGGTCATGCTTGCGACCAGCGCGAGTCCGGCCAGGCCCCACCGCCCGGTTGGCCGAGCAAGCTGGACGAGGCCCGCCGCCACGGGTGGCGCCGCGGCCAGCACGCCCAGCACCAGGCCGGGATAGAGGAAGCGCTCCTCCTTGTGCGCGGTGGCCAGGAGCACGCCGGTGTACACGGCGGCGCACCACAGCGGCAGGGACAGGGCGCGGTGCTGGCGAAGCGCGGCGATTCCCACGGGCACGGCGGCCCAGGCCCAGAGCGGCACGGCGGTGAGCAGCGGCTTCACATAGAAGCTGGGTGCGTCGGCGCCGAACTGAGCTGCGGCCTTGCCCGAGAAGACGTTGAAGCGGACATAGGCGAAAAAGGAGTGGAACGGCGAGCCCCACGTCGCCCAGTCCAGCGCGCCGAGCGCCACCGCCACGCCCAATCCTCCAGCGCACGTGAAGGCGAGCAGTCGCCACCGCCTCGCCGCAGCCAGCCACACCAGCGCCGCCAGGACGAAGATGGCCGACGGGTAACGGGCCACCACCGCCAGCCCCAGGGCCATGCCACCCACGAGCCCTGCCCTTGCGAGCCGCTCTCTCCGGTCCAGCGCCTCCACGGCGACGATGAGCAGCGAGGCGGAAATCGACTCGGCCATGGTGCGCCCCGCGAAGACGAGCAGTGGTCCGTAGAGCCCCACGAGCAACGTCGACAGCAGGCCACCCGCGCTCCCCGCTCGGCGCTGGGCGAAGCGGTACGCGGCCCAGAGACTCCAGGCGTGCAAGGCCACCTGCGGAATGGCCACCACGACGCGGTAGGCCCGCGGGTGGGTGATGCCCAGCAGGTCCGCCAGCTTGAGGAAGCCAGCCAGGACGCCAGGCACGGCCCAGTTGCGGAGGCCGTCACGCCACTCCCAGGCCAGGACGCCGTAGCCGTGGACGCGCCACCAGGCGGGCTCCAGCGACTGGTACACCTCATCCGGGTGGATGCGGCCCAACTGCACCACCGCGATGAGGCCTGGCAGCAGCGCCACTGCCCCTAGCACCCAGCGCATCCAGGTCCGGACCGGCGCCTCTTGGGGCATGGCCCCGGGCGTTAAGGAGGTGGGCTCGGGTGTCGGGATGGAATCAGCGGGCGTGGCGAGGAGGGGGGCGGACACGGGCGCGGCCGACTCTTCCCGCCCGCGTTCCCGGGCGCAAGGTGTGAAGCGTTCGCCTGCCCGCCCTGGGGCCGAGCCCGACGGGGAGTGGAATCCCACCTCGTGGGAGGGCAACGACATGGATCATTCACGCCGCCGTGTTTAGATGACGCCCCCCATGAGCTACCTCGTTCTCGCCCGCAAATGGCGCCCACAGAAGTTCGACGACATGACCGGACAGGAGCACGTCGTCCGGACGGTCGCGAACGCCATCAAGATGGACCGGGTCGCGCACGCGTACCTGTTCTGTGGACCTCGTGGCGTGGGCAAGACGACGGCCGCGCGACTGCTCGCCAAGGCGCTCAACTGTGAGAAGGGCCCCACCGCCCAGCCCTGCGGCGAGTGCCGTGCCTGCACGGAGATTGCCGCCGGCACCAGCGTGGACGTCGCGGAAATCGACGGTGCCTCCAATAACGGCGTCGAGAACGTCCGCGAGATTCGCGAGAACGCGAAGTACCTGCCCCAGCGGGACCAGCACAAAATCTACATCATCGACGAGGTCCACATGCTGTCGGGAGCGGCGTTCAACGCGCTGCTCAAGACGCTGGAGGAGCCGCCCGGGCACGTGAAGTTCATCTTCGCGACCACCGAGGCGCACAAGCTCCCGGACACCATCCTGTCGCGGTGCCAGCGCCACAACTTCCGGCGGATTCCGGCGGCGCGGATGCTTCAGCGTCTCCAGGAAATCTGCAAGGCGGAGGGCGCTGGTATCTCCGACCGCTCGCTGTCGCTGGTCGTGCGCCAGTCCGAAGGCGGCATGCGCGATGCGCTGAGCCTCCTGGACCAGGTGCTCGCCTCGTGCGGCGCCAACCCCTCCGACGAGGAAGTGGCCGACGCGCTGGGCGCCATCGACCGGACGTTGGTGCAGGACTTCGCCGATGCGCTCGTCCACAAGGACGCGAAGCGGGTGCTGGAGCGGGTGGAAGAAGTCTTCAACCGCGGCCTGGACTTGAAGCGCCTGGCCGAGGAGCTGGCCTTCCAGCTGCGGCATCTCTTCGTCACCAAGACGCTGGGCAAGGCGCCCGACGAGCTGGCCGAGTCCGAGCAGAAGGCGCTGATGGCGCTGGCTCAGGACGCGGAGGCCGCGCAGCTCACGCGCTTGTTCGACGTGGTGCACGGCTGCATCTGGGACGTGTCGCGTGCGGCCCAGCCTCGGCTGGCCCTGGAGATGGCGCTGCTCAAGGCCATCCAGTTGTCGCCGGGTGGTTCGATTCCCGAGCTGCTTGCCCGCGTGGACAAGCTCGCGGCGGGGATGGGTGAAGGTTCCGCGAAGTCGAACGCTGGAGCGCCGGGAGGTCGCTCCAGTCCCTCGAACTTTCGCGCCTGAGGCACGACACGACGCTTCCGTGATGCAGGCGGCGGCCCCCGCCCCACGTCCGTGGGAAGCGAGGGGTGCGCCCGTGGCGCAGACGCCTGTGCGCGCCAGCGAGCCGCCAGCGCCGATGGCGCCCGTACGCCAGGAAGAGCCGCCGCGCACGGGGCCTTTCGCCGATGAGGTTCGCCCGCATGAGCCCTTCCATGGCAGCGAGCAGGTGGGAGCCACGCGCCAGGACGAGCAGCCTCGTTTTGCGCCTCCCGGCGCCATGCGTCCGGCCGAACCGCCACCGCCCGGGCCCCACATGGACGGCCTGTCACCGGCAGCGAGCCGCCCCCTGTCGTTCCTCCGCAACGGCGGCGGCGCCTCCCCGTCCTCGCAGGGCTACCAGGCCACGCAGATGGTCCCCTCCGGCCCGGTGATGGAGGGACTGTCGCCTTCCGCCGCGCGCCCGCTCTCATTCCTCCGCAACGGTGGCCTGGCCCAGGCGCCCACGGCCCCTACGCCCCCGCCCTCCGTGCC
>NZ_JAAEAH010000115.1 GCF_010998615.1 Myxococcus sp. CA023
AGTCGACGAACTCCGGGTTGCCCTTGCGGAAGTGAATCTGGACGACGCGGTCCGCCAGCGTCAGCGACAGCAGCCCCGTCTGCTCCCGCGCGGCGATGCGGCCATAGAGGCGGATGGGGGAGAGCTGGGCGAGCCCAGCCGTCCCCAGGTCGAGGGCTGGCCGCTCATCCAGGCGGGCCAGGACGTGCTCATCGCCGCGCCCACGGGCAGTGGCAAGACACTGACGGCGTTCCTCGCCGCGCTGGACGCGCTCTTCCGGCTGGCGCTGGAAGGCACGCTGCCGGACTGCACGCAGGTGCTCTACGTGTCGCCGCTCAAGGCGCTGGGCAACGACGTGCAGAAGAACCTGCTCCAGCCGCTGGAGGAGCTGCTCGCCCGGGCCCGCGCGGAGGGCTTCCGTCCGCAGGAGCTGCGCGTCCAGGTGCGCAGCGGAGACACCCCGGCCTCCGAGCGCGCCCAGATGGTGCGCCGTCCGCCGCACATCCTCATCACCACGCCGGAGTCCTTCTACCTCTACCTCACGGCGGAGAAGGCGCGCGCCACGCTGCGCGCGGTGCGCACCGTCATCGTGGACGAAATCCACGCCCTGGCGCGCGACAAGCGGGGCAGCCACTTCGCGCTATCGCTGGAGCGGCTCAAGGCGCTCACGGACGCGCGGCCCCAGCTCATCGGCCTGTCGGCGACGCAGAAGCCGCTGGACGCCATCGCCGGGTTCCTCACCGGCGCCTCCCACCGGGAGTGCAAGCGGGTGGAGGTGGGCCATCTGCGCCCGTGGGATTTGACGCTGGAGATTCCAGACGCGGAGCTGTCGTCGCTGGCCAGCCACGAGATGTGGGGGCAGGTCTACGACCGGCTGGTGGCGCTGACGGGGGCGCACCGCACGACGCTCGTCTTCGTCAACACGCGGAAGATGGCGGAGCGCGTGGCGCACGACCTGGGTGAACGCCTGGGCGAGGGCACCGTGGCGGCGCACCACGGCAGCATGTCGCGCGAAATCCGTCTGGCCGCGGAGGAGAAGCTGAAGTCCGGGCAGCTGCGGGCCATGGTGGCCACCGCGTCGCTGGAGCTGGGCATCGACGTGGGAAACGTGGACCTGGTGGTGCAACTGGGCAGCACGCGCGCCATCTCCGTGTTGCTCCAGCGCGTGGGCCGCGCGGGCCACCACAAGGCGGGCATCTCCAAGGGCATCCTCTTCGCGATGACGCGGGACGAGTTGATGGAGTGCACCGCGCTCCTCAACGCCGTGCGCGAGGGAGACCTGGACGCGGTGCGGATTCCGGAGAAGCCGCTGGATGTGCTGGCGCAGCAGATTGTCGCCGCGTGCGCCTGCGAGGAGTGGGACGAACGCGCGCTCTTCAGCCTCTTCCAACGCGCGTACTCGTACCGGAACCTCACCTGGGAGGAGTACCAGGGCGTGCTGGAGCTGCTGTCCGAAGGCGTGGCGGCGCGCCGGGGCCGCGCGGGCATCCACCTCCACAGAGACCGGGTGAATCAGCGCCTCAAGGGCCGGCGCGGCGTGCGCATCACCGCGCTCACCAATGGCGGCGCCATCCCGGACACCTTCACCTTCAACGTCACCGCCGAGCCGGAGGGCAAGGTGGTGGGCACGCTGGACGAGGACTTCGCGGTGGAGTCGTCGCCCGGGGACATCTTCCTGCTGGGCAGCACCGCGTGGCGCATCCAGCGCGTGTCGGGCAGCACGGTGCAGGTGGAGGACGCGCGCGGCGCGCCGCCCAACGTGCCCTTCTGGCGCGGCGAGGCGCCGGGCCGCACGGACGAGCTGTCGCTCCAGGTGGGCCGCCTGCGCGAGGAACTCACGCAGCGCGAGGATGCGCCGGCGTTCCTCCAGAAGGAGCTGCGCATGCCGCCGCCCGCGGTGGACGCGCTGATGGGCTATCTGCGCACGGGGCAGAAGATGCTCGACGCGGTGCCCAGCCACACCACTGTGGTGGCCGAGCGCTTCTTCGACGAGGCGGGCGGCATGCAGCTCATCATCCACGCGCCCTTCGGCAGCCGCATCAACCGCGCGTGGGGCCTGGCGCTGCGCAAGCGCTTCTGTCGCTCGTTCGACTTCGAGCTCCAGGCGGCGGCGACGGAGGACGGCATCCTCCTGTCGCTGGGCGAGCAGCACTCCTTCCCGCTGGCGGAGATTTTCGACTTCCTCCACCCGGACCACGTGGAGGAGGTGCTGGTGCAGGCGGTGCTCCAGGCGCCGATTTTCGGCACGCGCTTCCGGTGGGTGGCCACTCGGTCGCTCGCGCTGCACCGGATGATGGGGGGCAAGCGCGTGGCGCCCAACCTCCAGCGCGCTCGCAGCGAGGACCTGCTGGCGTCGGTGTTCCCGGAGCAGGTGGGCTGCCAGGACAACCACGGTGGCGGCGACCTGGAGTTGCCGGACCATCCGCTGGTGACGCAGACCATGGATGACTGTCTGCGCGAGGCCATGGACGTGGACGGCCTGCGCGAGGTGCTGCGCGGCATGCGTGATGGCCGCATCCGCCTGCTGGCGCGCGACGTGCCGGAGCCCAGCCTCTTCGCGCACGCGATGATTCACAGCCAGCCCTACACCTTCCTGGATGATGCGCCCGCCGAGGAGCGCCGCGTGCGCAACGTGGCCCTGCGCCGCGCCATGCCCGCCGAGGACGTGACGGCCTTCGGCGCGCTGGACGCGACGGCGATTGCCACGGTGGTGGCGGACGCCGCCCCGCCCATGCGCGACGAGGACGAGCTGCACGACGCGCTGTTGCAGCTGATTCTGCTACCCGCCGCGGAGGTGCCGCGCGGCATGGCGACGCCCCTGTTCGAGCAGGGCCGGGTGGCGTGGATGGACCTGCCCGCGGGCCGCTTCCTGGTGTCGGCGGAGCGGGGCAGCGCGCTGCGGGTGCTCTTCCCGGACGCGCCCATGCAGCCGCCGCTGCCGGTGCTGTCGCATGACCGGCCCGTGGAGCGGGATGCCGCCGTGCTCCAGGTGGTGCGCGGACACATGGAGATGCTGGGGCCCACCACGGTGGCGGAGCTGGCCCGGCTCGTCGTGTTGGACGAGGACTCCATCAACGCGGCCATGCACCAACTGGAGGCCCAGGGCAACGTGCTGCGCGGCCGTTTCCGTCCGCTGGAGGTCTCACTGGCGGATGGGGCCAGCCCACCGCTGGAGTGGTGCGACCGGCGCCTGCTCCAGCGCATCCACCGGCTGACGGTGGGGCGGCTGCGCAAGGAAATCGAGCCGCTGAGCGCGCAGGACTTCATGCGCTTCCTCTTCCGCTGGCACCACCTGGAGGAACTGGACGCGCTGCGCGGCTCCACGGGGCTGCTCAAGGCGGTGCGGCTGCTGCAGGGGTACGAGGCACCGGCCTCCGCGTGGGAGCGCTTCCTGCTGCCCGCGCGCATGCGCGGCTACACGCCGGACCTGCTGGAGCGGGCCTGCTACGCCGGTGAGGTGGCCTGGGGCCGCCTGACGACGAAGGAGGCGAAGCCCGCGCCGGGGCCTCGCCGGGGCGCGCCGGTGACGCCGCCGGAGCCCGTGCCCACGCGCTCGCGAGCGTCACCCACGCGGAACGCGTCGTTGACCTTCACCCTTCGCGAGGACCTGGAGTGGATGCTCACCGCGGCGCGGCCTCACGCGGTGCTGGCGGACGGGGACGTGTGGACGCCGCCGGACCTGAGCGCGGCCGCCAAGGACGTGGTGGCGGTGCTGGAGCGGCGCGGCGCCTGCTTCTTCCAGGACCTGGTGTCGCGCGCGCGGCGCCTGCCCGCCGAAATCGAGGACGCGCTGTGGGAGTTGGTGGCGCGCGGGCTGGTGACCGCGGACGCGGTGCAGAACCTGCGCGTGCTCCAGAGCCCGGCGCACCGCAAGCGGCAGAAGCTGCTCCAGCGCGGTGGCCCTGGCCGCTGGAGCCTGCTGACACCCGCGGAGCCGAAGTCGCAAGACGATGTGCTGGACTCGCTGGCGCGCCTCTTCCTCCAACGCTACGGCATTGTCTGGCGCGACCTGGTGATGCGCGAGGCGCTGGCGCCCACGTGGCGCGAACTGCTCTTCGTGTACCGCCGCATGGAAGCGCGCGGTGAGGTGCGCGGTGGCCGCTTCGTGTCGGGCTTCGTGGGCGAACAGTTCGCCCTGCCGGAGGCGGTGGACATGGCGCGCTCGGTGCGCCGTCAGCCTCCATCCGGTGTGCGGGTGCAGCTGTCCGGTGTGGACCCGCTCAACCTCACGGGCGTGGTGACACCAGGGCCGCGGGTGCCGGCGATGCCGGGCAATGTGGTGACGTACGTGGACGGCGTGCCGCGAGATGTCGGCGCACTGGACGATACGGCCGACGGCAACGTTGGAGAGGACACGGAAGACGGCGGCGAGGTGATGGCGAGCTGAGTGGCGAGGCCCCGTCGGGCAGCGGATGCTAGGGTGCCGCCCCTTCCATTTCATCCGAAGGGTCGCCCGAATGCGTCGCCTGCTGTTGATGGGACTGTTGCTGCTCTCCGCCACCTCCTGTTCCGGCGACGACGAAGACCCGGGGGAGCAGACCTCCAGGACCGGGCGCATCCAGGGGACGCTGACGCCTTTCCGGAGCAGCGAACGGTCCGCTGGCGACAGCGCCTCCCAGACGGTGCGCTCGCCGTTTCGCGCGGGTGAGCTGGCGAAGCTGAAGGAGACGCTGCGGGGGATGCACGCGGGGCGCTCGCGCGAGCCGCGGGTGGCGCCGAAGGCCGTGCCGGGGCTTCCCATCGTCCCGTCGCAGTCGGGCGCCGCGCCGCTCGAGGGGGCTTCCCGCGAGGACCCCACGATTCCCGGAGATGTCATCCTCCGCTTCGAGGAAGCGGGCCTGTCACCGGAGCGCGTGCTGGTGGCGGTACAGCGCCCGGGCTTCCGCGCGGTGCACAAGGGCTACGCCAGTGCGTACGTGCACCTGGTGGGCTACGAGCCGCTGGACGGCAAGGCGGTGACGGCCGCGAAGACGCAGGAGTGGGCGGCGCAGCTCGCCCAGGTGCCGGGCGTGATGTACGCGGTGCGCAACGAGCGGATGCGGGCGACGGCGGCGCCGAACGACCGGGGCTACAGCCTCCAGTGGCACTACCCCACGCTCAACCTTCCGGCCGCGTGGGACCTGGTGCCGGACGCGTCCAGCGTGGTGGTGGCCGTCCTCGACAGCGGCATCGTTCCGCACCCGGACCTGACGAATGTGCTGCCGGGCTACGACATGATTTCGGACCCGGAGAACGCGGGCGACGGCGATGGCCGGGACAGCGACCCGCGGGACGAAGGTGGGGACACGCCCAGCGGCGGCTCGACGTGGCACGGCTCGCATGTGGCGGGCACCATCTCCGCGGACACGAACAACCAGGTGGGCGTCGCGGGCGTGGCCTGGAACGCCCGGCTGCTTCCCGTGCGGGTGCTGGGGAAGAAGGGCGGGAGCAGCTTCGACATCGCCGCGGCCCTCACCTGGGCCACGGGCGGCGACGTGCCGGGCGTACCGCCCAATCCCAATCCCGCGAAGGTGGTGAACATGAGCCTGGGTGGCCGCGCGCCGCCGCAGGCGCTGTACCAGGACGCCATCGACGCGGCCTTGGGACGCGGGGCCATCATCGTCGTCGCAGCGGGCAACGAAGATGTGGATGCGCGCAACAGCACGCCGTGCAACCAGCAGAACGTCATCTGCGTGGGCTCCACCAGTCTGGCGGGGCAGCGCAGCAGCTTCTCCAACTACGGCGTGGACGTGGACGTGGTGGCGTCCGGTGGGGAGATGCGCGAGGACCTGAACGGCGACGGCTATCCGGACGGCGTGCTGTCCACGGTGTTGGATGAGAACGGGCAGCCGGCCTATGCCTTCTCGCAGGGCACCAGCATGGCGGCGCCTCACGTCGCGGGCGTGGTGGCGCTGATGGCGGCGTCGCGGCCGGACCTGACGGCCGCGCTGGCGGAGAGCATCTTGAAGGAGACCGCCACGCCGCTCACCAACGCGCAGTGCCCGGAAGGCTGCGGCGCGGGGCTCGTCAACGCGCGCGCGGCGCTGGCCCGCATCGCCAACGTGGACCCCGGCACGTTGGACCCTCAGCTCAACGTGACGACGTCCACACTGTTCTTCCGGGGCAGCGGGACGCAGCAGCTCATTCTCAGCAACGTGGGCGGCAACCGGGGCGGCGATTTGATGGTGACGGCCAGCGTCAGTGGGCCCAATGCCTCGGCGGTGTCATTCCCGCAGGGCAACACGGTGCGGGTGCCCGCCTTCGGCTCGGCCTCGCTGAGTGTTGCCGTGGATGCATCCGGGCTGGCTGGAGGGGACACCGTGGTGACGCTGAGTCTGGTGGGCTCGGGGACGGCGGGCTCGGCGACGGTGGCGGTGAAGATTGGCGTGGCGGGCGCATCCAATGACCTGGACGCCCTGATTGCGTTCGTGTGGCAGGACGCGCGAGGGGAGTGGCAGGCCTCGGAGGACGCCATGGCCGTCGCGCGCGCCTCGGCGGACTACGCGTACAGCATCTCCCTGGCGCCGCGGACGTACTTCGCGTTGGCCACCATCGACGACGACCAGGATGGCAACTTCTTCGAGGACGGCGAGCGCACCGGCTACTGGCGCAACGTGGACTCCTTCGAGCCGCTGGAGCTGGGGGCGGGCGACCGCATCGAGAATGTGAGCTTCGACCTGATTCCCCTGGCGCCCATCGATGATGATCCGGCGCTGGTGGTGGGCAGTGCGTGCGGCTCCAACGTCGACTGTCCCGGGGGCGTGTGCGTGACGGACTATCCGGGCGGGTACTGCTCCATGGATTGCACCCGCTCCGCGTGTCCGGCGGGTTCGCGGTGCTACATCGTGGATTCCACCTCGGGCCTCAAGGCATGTCTGGCGACCTGCACGCGGCAGGTGGGAACGGGGCAGGGGGACTGCCGCTCCGGGTACATCTGCTACAGCGACCGCACGGGCTCGGGGGCGTGCCAGCCCAACTGCCGCACCTCCGGCCTGACGTGTGGGCTGGGACGGACGTGCATGGCCAACGGCTTCTGTCGCTGAGGAAGGCTCGGGAACCCCTGTCCAGAGCGCCCGAGGGGTAGAGAGGTGGACACTCGGCCACAGTTCCCAATTCCCACCGGGCAGTGACAGCGGCATCGTGCAAGCACCTTGCCCTTGATGCAGCGACTGAAGAGTGAGACGCGCCCGCACCACGAGCGCACCGAGGCTCAGGTGCGTTTGATGGATGCGGACCTGACGCCCACGGCGTACCGACGTCACCTGGAAGCGCTTCACGGCTTCTACGTTCCGCTGGAGGCCCGCCTCGCCGGGCTGGGCCTTGAAGTGGTTCCTGGCCTGTCCATCCATGCGCGTTGGAAGGTTCCTCTCCTGAAGGAGGACCTTCGCGCGCTTGGCCATGACGCCGCCTCGCTCGAACGGTTGCCACACTGCGCGGTGCTGCCCTCACTGGCGGGCGTGCCCGAGGCCCTGGGCTGCCTCTACGTGCTGGAAGGCTCCACGCTGGGCGGCCAGCTCATCCTCCGGCACCTGCGCCGCCACTTCGACGGCGTGTCCCTGGGCGACTTCTCCTTCTTCCGCGCGTACGGAGATGAGGTCGGGCCCCGGTGGCGTGCCTTCGGTGACGCCGTCAACCAGGCCTCCGTCGTCGCGACGGAAGGCACCTTCGATGCCCGTGTGGTGACGGGCGCGCAGGACACCTTCGACGCCTTCGCTGACTGGCTGCGACAGGAACAGGCACCTGCCTCCGTCTCCGCCTGACATCGGCCTGGGGGAGTGCGATCGGGAGCCCATCCACCTGCTGGGCGGCGTCCAGACTGCTTCGTCGACGCCCTGATTCAGCGCGTCACAGGACGGCGGGCGCGCTGCCACGCAGCATGAAGTACACGACGACGCCCGTCACCGACACGTAGACCCAGATGGGCGCCAGCCACCGCGTCACCTTGCGGTGCCGCACGAAGTCCTTGCGCCACGTGAAGTAGAAGGCCACCAGCGCCATGGGCACCACGGGCATGGACAGCAGCACGTGGCTGGCCAGGATGCACAGGTACAGCCCGCGCCAGTCCCCCACGTAACGCGTGTCGCCATGCACGAAGTGGTAGGACAGGTAGCAGACCAGGAAGAGCGCGGACGCGGTGAAGGCCGAGACCATCAGGTACTGGTGGACCTGCCGCGCGCCTCGTTTGATCGCCACCCACCCGCCGATGAGCAGCGCCGCGGCCGTGGCGTTGAGCCCCGCGTTCACCGCTGGGAGGAAGCGCAGGTTCACCCCCTCCACCGGGCCGCCGCCGCGCACCAGCAGAATCCACCCGATGAACGCCAATGCCAGCGCGGACACCACGGCGGTGAAGATGAAGAAAGCCCGGTCACTCACCCGGGGCGGCAGCGCGGCAGGGGCGGCGTTCGACATGGGCCCTATGTCTCGCGCGGCGGGCTTCGTTGCAACCCTTGCTAACTGGTTGACACTATTAGGGAATACATGTGCGATGAAATGTTCCACTAGGTACTACTGGATACTGAAACTGTAATTCCTGCATACTGAGAACGGTCCCCCCGACCCCCCCTTCCGGAGGTCCCCCGTGCTCCGTGTGCGCTACCTTGCCTGCCTGGCTGGTGCCGCCTTGCTTCTGGCCCTGCCAGCCTCCGCTCAAGAGGAGGCTGTCTGTTCACCAGTTGTCGCGAAGGTGCCCCTGGAACGGCATCTCCGGCAGCTGTCGCTGGACTTGCTCGGCCGTCCCCCCACATACGAGGAGTACCAGGCCGCCCAGGCCAAGGGCTCCATCGGCGTGGAAGACATCCGCGCGATGATGACGAAGGACGAGTTCAACGCGCGCATCCGCAACTACCACCGTGCGTTGCTGCGCTCGAACCTCTCCGGAAGCCTCAACAACAACCAGAACTCGCGGGTGACGGGTAACGGCATTGCCACCGCCTATGGCGTGGCCGGCAATCCCGCCGCGACGCTGCGCGGCGCGAATAGCGCGACGTGTAACTCAGACATCGCGCAGGACCAGTGCCTCACGGCGGAGCAGCCAGACGCGCACGCGGCGCCGCTCACCGAGCGTCCCCGGACGAAGTGCCACGACGACGAGGGCGTTCCTCTGGCCGTCAGCTACGACTACGACACGAACTACTACGCGTGTACGCCGCTCGCGCCGACCACGCCGGATGGCACGGCGAAGTGCTCGGACCTGCTGAGCACCAGCCACCCGAAGCACGAGTACCTCTACTTCTGCGACCAGCGCGGCTCGGGCAGCAGCGCGGGGGCCTTCATCTGCGAGCCGGACCCGGAGAAGACCACGACCCGGGCGCTGACGGTGAAGGAGATGGATGGCGCCAAGATCAAGGCGTTCAAGCACCCGAACCCGGACTCCAGGCCAGCGCTCACCGAGCTGAAGCGCTGCACGCTGGACCTGGAGCTGCGCAACGGACTCAAGGGCAACTACGGGGTTCAGCGCGGTTGCATCCTGCGCGAGGGCTTCGTGAACAAGGCCGCGCCCTACTGGGCCACCGACAAGACGCCGGAGAGCGTCAAGGTGTGCGCCATCGACGCGCAGGAGCGCACCCACAACCCCTGGAACATGGCGTCCTGTGAGACGTCCCGCTTCTCCACCGACCGCAGCTGCGGCTGCGGCGTGGGCATGCGCCGCTGCGAGACGCCCGCGATCACCGCGCAGGACATCCGGGACGTGCACAGCCTGCGCGTGGCCGCCTTCAACGACGAGCCGCTGCGCATCGCCGAGTCGGTGGTGCAGCGCGACGAGCCCTACTTCAACATCCTCACCACGCGCCGCTCGTTCGTGAACGGCACCTTGTCCGAGTACTTCCGCAACCAGCAGGGCGTGGGCGTCTTCAACGTGACGACGCCCACCGCGCAGGGCGCGGTGCCGGTGGTGGCCTACAACGACACGGAGGCCTGGGCGGAGTACACGCGTGACGAGGGGCACGCGGGCGTGCTCACCACGCCGTCCTTCCTCTACCGATTCCCCACGCACCGCGCGCGGGTGAACCACTTCTACGAAGCCTTCCTCTGCAAGACGTTCGCGCCGCCGCCGGGGGCTTCGTCGCCCGCACCGGAGGACGCGTGCAACCGCGAGAACAACCTGGCGGTGCGCTGCGGCTGCAACTACTGCCACGCCACCATGGAGCCCACCGGCGCGCACTGGGGCCGCTATGCGGAGCGCTCCGCGCAGTTCCTCGCGCCCGACCAGTTCCCTCGCTACGACCCGAAGTGCCGCGACTGCGCCCTCAACAACGACACCAACTGCGGTGGCGAGTGCAGCCAGTACATCATGCAGGCCTACGACGGTGATGGTGCCAGCAGCCTGGGCATGCTCAAGACGTACCTGTACCGCACGGCGGACGAAGAGCAGAACATCGAGGCCGGTCCCGCGCTGCTGGTGCAGAAGATGCTCCAGTCGGGTGACCTGGAGCGCTGCACGGTGCGGCGCATTTGGACCGAGTTCCTCGGCCGCCCGATGACGGCGGAGGAGCAGCGCCTGTACCTGGTGCCCTTCGCACAGGACTTCGCGCGCAACGGCCACCGCCTCAAGGCGCTCATCGAGCGCGTGGTGACGTCCGACGCCTACCGGAGGATTGACTGATGCGCCGCCTCGTCTTGACCGCCGCGCTGCTCGCGCTGGCCTCCGGTTGCACGAAGGATGACACGCAGTCCGCGGACGGCATCATCGAGCCCATCGCCAACCCGCATCAGCCCGGGGACTTCACGCCCCTGCCGGACCCCGAGGACCAGGACGGCAGCGTGGGCCGCGCCCCGCGCCGGCTCACCGTGGCCCAGCTGGACGCCGCCATCGTCGGGGCGGTGGGGCAGCGCTGGAGCGAGCTGGACTCGCGCGCCACGTCCATGGGGCGCGCGGACTATGCCCTGGTGGTGAGCGAGAACATCGAGCCCAACCTGGTGTTCGCCAAGTTCCTGGAGGACGGCGCGCGCAAGGTGTGCATCAGCCAGGCGTCCGCGGAGATGCGCATGACGGACGCGTCGGCCCGCACCATGGGCCGGTTGCTGCCGGAGAAGTGGGATGACCTGACGAAGCTGACCGACGCGGAGGTGCGCGCGCAGCTCGTCTACATGTCCACCCGCTTCTGGGGTTCGCCGCTGTCGGGCGAAGAGCTCACGAAGTGGACGTCCTTCTTCACCCAGGCCGCGAGCCGGGTGCAGACGCTCTCCTCTTCCAAGCGCCATGAGACGTTGGCCGTGGTGTGTATCGCCATGCTGACGGACCCGCGCTTCATCACCTACTGAAGCTCGGAGTGACCGCGATGAAGAAGAACCGCCACGACGAGAATTGCTCCCAGGGCTGTGCCCACGGGCGCCGTACCTTCCTCAAGGCCACCGCTGGCTTCATGGGCTCCACCCTGCTGGGTGGGCTGCCCTTCCGCGCCTTCGCCCAGGCGGCGGAGATGGCGCCGGCGGACCGCTGCTTCGTGTTCGTCTACTTCAACGGTGGGTGGGACCAGCTGCTGGCCTTCGACCCGAGGGATCCGACCGAGTTCACCGCGGACCGTGCCTCGGAGACGAAAATCCTCCCGGGCTACGACCAGATCAACGACACCCGCTTCGAGGCCCGGCCGCTCATCCCCGCCGAGCTTCCGGGCGTGGGCCGGTCGAACATCGACTTCGGGCCCGCGGTGGGCACCGAACTGGCCAAGCACTACGATTTGATGACCGTGGTGCGCGGCATCAACATGAACACGCTGGGCCACGAGGTGGGCTACCGCTACTTCCTCACCGGGAAGATGCCCATCGGCAGCGCGGCGCGTGGCTCCTCCACGGCGACTGAAATCGTGGGGCAGATGAAGCCGCGCGTGCCCATTGCCTCCATCTCCTACAACGTGGAGTCGTACAACGACCGGTACGGCGGCTATGCCAACGCGCTGCGCGTCAGCCGCCGGGACGACCTGATCCTGACGCTGAAGGGCAGCGCGGATGCGCTGGACAGCGAACTCGAGAAGCAGCTGCTCGACTTCCGCGGCCAGCCCGTCAACTGCGAGCAGGCGGCCTATGGCGCGCGTGGGGTGGGCACCACCTACTCCAACAGTCAGGAGCAGATGCGGCTCATCCAGTCCAAGGGACTGGACAAGTCGTTCGACTTCCTCGTTGGAGCCAACCAGCCGCACAGCGCGGAGATGGCGGTCATCCGCACGAAGTACAACCTGACCAGCGCCAACGATGTGAACGGCGAGCGCGGCCGCGCCGCCACGGTGGCGACCGCGCTGAAGAAGGGCATCGCCCAGTGCGTCACCATCAACCTCACGGGCGGCCTGGACACCCACTTCGGCAGCCAGCTCACGCAGGCCAACAACCAGCGGCGTGGCTTCGACGCCCTGGCCATGCTGGTGAAGGACCTGCGTGAGAGCGACCATCCCGCGGGTGGCAAGTTCATGGACCACACCACCATCATGGTGTTCTCCGAGTTCTCCCGCACGCCGCTCATCAACAGCTCCGGTGGCCGTGACCACCACCTGAGCAACTCCGCGCTGCTGATGGGGGCCGGCATCAAGCACAACTTCGTGTTCGGCCGCAGCGGTGACATTGGCATGGCGCCGGGCACCTTCGACCTGCGCAACGGCGCGTCGGACCCGAACGGCGAGAACATCCTCCCCGAGCACGTCATCGCCACGGTGCTGGCGTCCGCGGGGCTGGACTACAGCATCACCCGCGTCGAACCGCTGCGCCCCATTCTCGCCTGAGCCGTCCATTTCGCATGCGCATCCATCCGAGGGCTTCTGCCTCCGCCGTCCTCTCCCTTCTCTCGCTCGTGGTCCTGGGGGCATGCGGGGAGGACCGTTCGCTTCCGCTCGACAAGCCCGAGCCGACGCCCTTCCAGCCGGTCCAGGTCCCAGCCGTCACGGCCCTGGCACCAGTCTCCGGCTTCGCGGACCAGGCGGGCGGTGGTGTCTTCGCCACCGCCTCGCGCGAGCTCGTCCGGCTGCGGCTGGACGGCACGTACGGGGCGCTGGAGCCGCACCCGGACAATGAGGTGGCGGCGGGCGGCATCCTCGGCGTCTTCCGGCTCGGGCCTCACAGCGCCCTGGTGGAGACGCAGACCGGGCTCTTCATGGCGGAGTCGGGGTGGCTCATCGCGCCGCCCTGGCGGGACGCGCTGGGGCAGGGCGTCATCGCCACCGCGCAGTCCGCGGACGGCGCGGTGTGGCTGGCGCACACGCGCGGCCTGTTCCGCCTGCAGGAAGGCACGCTGGCGGAGCTGAAGGTGGACGGCGCGTCGGTGAAGGCCATCACCTCGCTGGCGGCGGCGCCCTCTCCGGAGAACCTGCCCGGCGTTTGGTTCCTGCACGACGGCGGGCTGAGCGTCGCGGTGGCCCTCAGCACCACCCACTACCGGGTGCACACCACGAGCGCGCCCCTGGCGGAAGGCGAGTCGCTGCAAGCGCTGGCCGGAATCGGGCCCGCGGTGGGCACCTCTGGCGAGCTGTGGGCGCTCACCAACCAGGCCCTGCTGCGCCGGGGCAAGGACGGCTGGCGCCGCGTGGAGCTGCCGCAGCAGCCGCAGAAGTTGATCGGTTCGGGCCGCTTCCTGTGGGCGAAGACGGGCGGTTCGCTGCTCCAGTACGACGCGGACGCGAATGTCTGGCGCGCGGCCACGGACGCCGGCGCCGGGGACTTCCATTTCCTCGCCGCGGACGAGAGCGGCAGCGTATGGGTGCAGCAGGGCGGGGTGTCCGTCGCGCTGAGCCACGTGCTGGTGCCGCGCCTCCGGGGGCTCTACCAGGGCATGCAGTTGGTGAATGACGGCCTGGTGGTGCGCGCGGTGATGCCGCCGGGCGGAGCGCCCGAGAGCGTCGTCTACAAGCTGGGCAACTCGGAGATTCCCACGGAGGGGCCGGACTACAGCCTGGGCGGCCTGGAGGCCGACGGGACGCACCGCGCCTACTCCTTCGCGTCGCTGGAGGCCGGCCGCTACGTCCTGTCGGTGGTGGCGCGCTACGCGGATGGTTCGGAGGCGCAGCGCTCGGTGCCGTTCGACTATGCACCCCTGGCGTCGGGGCCGCTGAGCTGGGACAAGGACATCCGCCCCATCCATGAGGCGCGGTGCCGCAACTGCCACAACAGCTCCAGCGCGGCGCGCTCGCTCGACAGCTATGAGCTGTGGCGGGCCAACGCGCCCATCATCACCGAAGCCGTGAGAGACCAGCGGATGCCCGCCGACGGTCCCATGGACCCCGAGCTCATCTCCCGCATCCAGCGCTGGGCCTCCTCTGGCGCCAGGCCCTGAAGCAACGCGCAGTCTCCCTCAAGGTACCTGACATGTCCCGACTGACCCGCGCGGCCCCCCTCCTCGCGCTCCTTGCCGCGGCCTGCTCGGATGAGCCTGCGCCCGCGCGCGTGGCGCAGCCTCACCAGGCGGACCAGTGCACGGGCCTGGCCGCGCTGACGCTCACCGCGCAGCCCGCGCGCGTGCGTGTGTCGAGCCCCGTGGCCCTGGTGGCCACCGGCGGCAGCGGTCATTACACCTACCTGCTGGAGCCGGGAGGCTCCTCGGGTGAGCTGGTGGGCAGCCGCTTCCTGGCGGGGCGCACGCCGGGCACGGACACGTTGGTGGTGGAGGACGCGCGCTGCCCGGGCGTGAGCGCCACCACGCAGGTCAACGTGGCGGCGACGTTCAACGTCGCGCCCGTGCGCGCGGAGCTGCGGCCGGGCACCTCCTTCCAGGTGGCGACGGACGGCGTGCTGGGTTCGGCCATGTACCTGCTGTCGGCCGACGGCTCCGGCGCCACGCTGTCGCCTGGCGGCCTCTACACGGCCGGCACGCGTGAGGGCCTGGACGTCATCACCGTGCGCGACACCCAGTCGGGGGACGAGGCGGTGCTCCAGTACGAGGTCCGCACTCATGCCCGGCTGACCGGAGCGCCGGCCTTCCTCGCCGTGCCCTCGGGTTCGTCCGTGCCGCTGGCCACGCGCGGTGGCAGTGACCGGGTGAACTGGACGAAGGAGTCTGGCCCCGGGACGCTGGCGGGCGGCCGGCTGACCATCGAGCCCGGCGCTACCGGCGTGGCGGTGCTCAACGCGGCGGACCCCTTCACCGGGGACACGGCGCGGGTGTCGGTGCGCGTGCTGGACGAGCTGACGCGGCCGGGACTGCCGCACGGCCGTCTGTCCGACGCGGCCACCCTGGTGACGGCGGACTTCGACGGTGACGGCCACCTGGACCTGGCGGTGGGGCAGCGCGAGAGCGACCTGAACGAGCCGTCGGGCGGCGCCGTGTTCATCTTCAAGGGGGGCAGCGGCGGCCTGCCGGCGGAGCCTACGTGGGTGCTCACCGGCACCACGGAGACGGCGCAGTTCGGTGACGCGCTGGCCGCGGGCGACCTGGACGGGGACGGGCGCGCGGAGCTGCTGGTGTCCTCGCCGGGCGCGGACGTGGCTGTCACCAACGCCGGCGCGGTGTACCTCTACACCTTCCGAAGTGGGGCGCCGGCGCCGCTGCGTCAGCAGCTCACCGGCCTGCTCCGCAACGCGGCGTTCGGCTCGGGCATGGCCATCGCGGACTTCGAGGGCGACGGCGACCTGGACGTGGTGGTGGGCTCGCCGCTGGGCGACCTGGCGCCCACCAACGCCATTCGCAACCGCGGCACGGTGGACATCTACGCGTCGACGCGGAGCTCGCCGGTGCCGGACGTTCCCACGGTGCGGCTGGGCGGCTGGGATTTGACGCAGGACGGCGCCCTGGTGTCGCGCAGCAACACCGAGCTGGGCCGCGCGCTGGTGACGGGCGACCTCAACGGGGACGGCCTGGTGGACCTGGCGGCGCTGAGCCGGGTGTCCCGGTACAACGTGTCCGGAGCGGTGTCGGGCGCGCAGACGGCCATCTCCGTCTTCCTGGCACGCGCGCAAGGCGCGCGCTTCCGGGCCTCGCCGGACGTGTACGTGCTGCCGGCCAACACGGCGGACAGCAGCGAGGGCACGTGGCGGCTGGGCGTCATCCCCGCCGAGGGCACGCGGCCTCCGCTGCTGCTGGCGGTGGCGGACCGGGCGGACTCGCCGGACCTGCGCTCGAGCGGAGGACTGCAGTCCGGCAGTGATTCGGGCGGTGCGCTGCTGTTCGATTTGACGGGCTACGCCGCCACCGGCGAGCCAGCCAACCGGCCGCCCCAGGTGATGCGCGAGGCGGCCTTCGCCCGCATCTACGGCGAGTCCAGCGGCATCAACGCGGGCCGGAGCTGGGCGGTGATGGACGTCGACGGCGAGCCGGGCCTGGAGCTGCTCCTGGGCGCGCCCTACTCGTCCGCGCCTTCGGGCGTGGGGAGCGGCACGCTGCGCTTGAGCGGCAAGATTCTCGTCTATCCACTGGCCACGCTCACGCAGGGCAGCGTCCTCAACCGGCCGCTGATGGTCATCAACGGGACGTCGGTGTCGGACACGCTGGGCTCGGGCCTGGCGACCTGGGGCCCCGCGGCGAACCCGTCGCTGGTGGCCTTCGCGGGCCGGTCCTCGTCGGAGCAGGGGGCCTTCACCGGCAGCGTGGAGCTGTACCACCGTCAAGGCGCGTCGGTGACGGAGTGGACGCGTACCAGCGTCCGGGTGCCGGCGAAGCCGAGCGTGGAGCGCTTCGGCGAGGCGGTGGCGATTACTCAGGGCCCGCACGGCCGTCCGCTGGTGCTCACGGGCGCGCCGGGCTGGTCCGGCCCCGGCACCAGCAATGACGGCAACGCCCTGACCATTGGCCGTGCCTATGTGCACGACGTGTCGGCGCCCGCGCAGGCCACCGTGGTGGAGGAGGGCTTGCCCTCGCCGCACCAGGCGGGCCGCAACGTGGGTGTGGACGTGGCCTTCTCCGACTTCAACGGTGACGGGCGTCCAGACCTGGTGGTGGGCGCGTCCAACTTCTACGTGCCGGGCACGGGCACCACGAGCTCCAACAACGAGCTCAACAACACGTACACGTCGGTGCCCGCCGCGTGTGTCACCAGCGGCTCCCAGTCAGTGGGCGGCGCGCTGGTTTCGCTGGGGCAGGCGGACGGGAGCTTCAAGCCGGCGTACCGGCTGTTCGCGACGTATCAAATCCAGGACTGCACGCCGGAGACGGAAGCCCAGTGCCGGCGCACCGGCCTGGGGCGCGGCGTGGTGGGCGGGTTCGATTTGAACGGCGATGGCCGCGAGGACGTGGGCCTGCTGCGCAACGACGGCATGGAGGTGTTCCTGGGCCGCGCGCCCGAGGACGCGTCGCTGGCGAAGCTGAGCATGGTGTGTGAGTCCGTCTACACGATGCCGTCCATGGACATTCAAACGTTCGCGCCGACGTCGCTGGGCGACCTCGACGGCGACGGCTGTGACGAGCTGGCCTGGCGCTACGCGGAGGGGACGCGCTCGGGCGTGGCCATCCTGCTGGGCTTCGACGCGAGCGGCTCGCGCTGCGGCGGGCGCAGGACAGCCACCGTGTGGCGCATCGCTGGTGACAGCGAGGTGCAGCTCACCAACCTGGGCCTGGGCCTGAGCATGACGCGGGCCGGCCGGTTCCTGGGGGACACGCGCGACTTCGTGGCCATCAGCGCCACCAGCGTGCCCTTCAACGGCGTGACGCAGCCGGTGGTGCTGCTCTTCGACAAGACGGTGCTGGTGAACAAGATGCAGTCGCTCCAGTCCGCGGGCTCGCCGCTGGTGGTGGGCGCGCTGGGCGACGGGCTCAACCCCGTTGTCCTGGTCCACCGCCACCGCGCGGTGAACTTCGGCGCGCGGCTGGTGGGCGGCACGGACCTCACGGGCGACAACATCCCCGACCTGCTGGTGAGCGCGCCGGGCGCCTCCGAGGCGTCCGACGGCGGTGGCGCGGTGTTTCTCTATGCTGGCGGGGTTGGCCATCAGGGCGCGCTTTCACCGTTCCTCATGGTGGTGGGAGATGGCTCGGAGCGCTCGGCGCTGGGACAGGCGATGTCGATGATGCCGGGCAGCGGCAGCTCGCCGCCCATGCTCGTCATCGGTGCGCCGCGCAGCTACCGGACGGGGACGCAGAACGGCACGGCCTTCGTGTTGCCGCTCGGCTTCTGACGGTCCGCACCGGGAGGCTGTTGGGTCCACGCTGGGGCCGGGGCTATCCTGGAGCCTGTCTCAGCGTGGGAGGCCCATGAGCCTGAACCGGGAGTGGCGTCACGGCGAGCAGCAAGCGTGGTTCGAAGCGCCGGACATCCTCTGGGCGCGTTTCCGGGGCGCCATCACCCTGGAGACGTCGGTCTGGTCGTGTGGCGTGTACCGGGAGATGGCGGACGCGCAGCGCTTCTACCTGGCCGCGGACATCACGGACTCGCACCTCAGTCCGGAGTCGCGCCGCTACCTGGTGGACCACGCGCAGGCGGGCTGGTTCCTGGGCGTCGTCTACATCGGCGCGGCGATGGAGCAGAAGGCCACCACCAAGAGCCTCATGGTGGGCGCGATGCTGAGCGGCGGGATGCGGCTCGACACGGCCTACGTGGATTCGGCCGAAGAGGCGCGGGCATGGATTGCGCGACACCGCGAGGCGGCGGCGCGGACAGGCTGAGCGCGGTGGGCGGTCCGGTGGGGTGACGGGCGTGCTGCACACGGCAGGGCGCATGCACATCGTCTGTGGCCAGGAGGGTGCATGGGGGCCGAAGCCCTGGGTTGGTTCAGCTCATTCGTCCTGCTGTTGACCATTGCTGTCCAGGTCCACAAGCAGTGGAAGTCAGGCTCGAGCGAGGGTGTGTCCAAGTGGCTCTTCGTGGGGCAGATGACGGCCTCCGTGGGGTTCACGCTCTACAGTTGGAAGGTCGGCAACTGGGTCTTCGTGGTGACGAACGCGCTGATGCTGTTGAGCGCGGTCCTGGGGGCCGTGATTGTCCTCAAGCACCGCAGGGCCGCGCGGAGGAGGCACGCCACCCAGCCGCGCGCGCCCTCTGACGCCGTGCACGCCTGAGGACCTGGGCCCTGGCTGTCCGCCTGCCCCAGGGACGGGCAGTCAGCGCGTCCAGGAGGTGGGTTGGTTTGCGGGGACAGCCTTCTCACATTGCCCGAGCCCCCTTAGCGCAGGAGTTCGACATGGCCGACAAATCGGAAGTGGCCCGGCTGCGCAGCCTGGCCCAGCTCGACGCGGATGCCGTGGGTGCCTACGACGCGGCCCTGGCCCGGATTCCGGAACCGTTGGTCCGTGAGCGGCTCAATGGATTCCGAATCGACCACGTCCGGCACGTGCAGGACCTGAACGCCCTCATCCACGAGGCGGGCGGGACGCCGCTGGAGCTGCGCCTGGACCTCAAGGGAACGGCGATGGTGGGCCTGACGGCGATGTCCAGCATGATGGGCACCGAGGCCGCGCTGGTGGCCATGCTAGGCAACGAGGAGTTCTCCAACCGCGCCTATGACGTTGCACTGCGCTTCGACTGGCGCCCCGAGGTCCGTGAGCTGATTGAAAAGCACCGGGAGGACGAGCGGCGCCACGTGATGTGGATTCGCGACGCCGTCCGGACACGCCCCTGGGAGCGGGCACGCGCCACCGCCGAGGAAGGCTCCGAAGCCCCCGCCTGAGCCGCCCTGCTGGGCCGATATGCCGGGGCCCGGTCCTCGTTTACGCTCCCGCTGGGGCTCTACGAGGAGATGGGACGAATGCGCTCGGTGGTCTACGCGGCGGTTGTGTTGGCGGGCCTGATGACGGGCTGTGCCCATCAGGCTGGCACCTATAGCGACCTCTTCATCCCGGATGGGGAGGCCATCTACGAGCGGCCGGTGGAGGAGATGTGGCCGGAGGTGCGCAAGTACTTCACGGAGGCCAACCTGCCCTTCCGCGAAGACCGGGGCAGCATGGTGCTGGAGACGGACTGGCGCCAGGAGTTCGGTGGCTCGAAGGTGTCCGGCTTCTTCCACCGCTACATGGTGATGGGCAAGCGCGAGTCCCCCACCCAGAGCAAGCTGTGGATCATTCGCATCACCAAGAGCCGCAACAAGGCGCTGGCCCCGCCGGGCCGTGAGCTGGACTGGGGTGTGGCGCGCGTCATCGGTGACCAGGGGGGAGGTGACTCCGCGGCCCCGGGCTTCTCCGTGGAGGATTGGGAGGATCGGCTGGATGCGCCGGTGGGGGAGAACTCCTTCTTCGCGGAGTCGGGGCAGGGCTCGCGGGACCTGGTCATGGAGTGGCGGGTGTTCCGCACCATCTCCCCCAAGCTGATGAAGGAGGAGAACGCGCCCAAGCCGGTGAAGGTGGCGATGGCGTCTGACGCGGAGGGAAGCGCGGCGGCCATGGACTTCGAATGCGGCCTGCCGATTCTGGGCCTGGGCAAGCAGGTGAAGCCGGGTGGGGTGCTGCTGCTGGGGGAGATGCACGGCACGCAGGAAGTGCCGCGTTTCATCGCGCAGGCGTCCTGCCAGACGGCGGTGGCCGGCACACCGGTGACGGTGGGGCTGGAGCTGCCGCTGGAGAGCCAGACGCGGTTGGACACCTTCCTGGACAGCGCGGGGACGGAGGATGACTGGCTGAAGCTGATGGAGGCGCCCTTCTGGCGCAGCCCGTATCCGGATGGCCGCAGCAGCGAGGCGGTGGCGAACATGTTGGATCAGCTGCGTCAGCTGCGCTCGCGTGGACTGGACGTGGACATCTTCGTCTTCGACCACCCGAAGGCCCAGGGGCAGGCGCGCGAGGACGCGATGGCGGCCACGGTCCGGCACCAGGTGGAGTCGAGCCCGGGGCGCTTCCACGTCATCCTGTCGGGCAACATCCACTCGCGCACGAAGAAGGGCCTGCCGTGGGACAAGTCGTTCAAGCCCATGGGGCTGGTGCTGAAGGATGAACTCGACAGCGTGGTGGCGCTGGACATGGCGTACAACAGCGGGTCGGCGTGGATTTGCGCGGTGGACAGCAAGGGCGTGAAGGACCAACTGGCCTGCGGCATCCGCGAGGCGAAGGGCCGGGACAACGGCGACCGCTTCTTCCTGCACACGTGGGGGGGCACCAATGGCGACGGCTACCACGGTGTCTTCTACGTGGGGCCGGTGAGCGCGTCGGCGCCGGCGGTGCACAAGGGGCTGGGACGTCCGGGTGGGGGAGACAACTCGGGTGTTCCGACGGAAGACCGGACTCCGACGCTCGCGTTCCACTGACGTCTGGCATTTCACGGGGCGCGCCGCGGCTGCTGCGCGCCCCGTGGCGCTGGCGTAAGTTGCCGGCGTGAGCGACACCACCGTCTATCAGCCGGAGCTCCTCTACACGGGCGGCCGGTTCCACAAAGGGCGCGGCCTCGCGGTGAGCGCCGACGGCCGCATCCTGGCCCCGGAGTCCGTACCCGCGGGCGCGCGCACCGTCGCGCTGCCGGGAAGGGCCTTGCTGCCGGGGCTCGTCAACGGACATTCCCACGCGTTCCAGCGGCTCATCCGCGGGCGTACGGAGTACGTGGCATCGGGCCGGGAGGCGGACGACTTCTGGAGCTGGCGCGAGGCGATGTACCGCGCTGCCGAGTCGCTGAGCCCGGAGGACCTCTACGTCGCCTCGCGGCAGGCCTTCGTGGAGATGGCGCTCGCGGGCATCACCACCGTGGGGGAGTTCCACTACGTCCACCACCAGGCCGACGGGACGCCGTACGCGGACCGCAACACGTTGGCGCACGCGGTGATTCGCGCCGCGCGGGACGTGGGGCTGCGCATCTGCCTGCTGCGCGTGGGGTACGCCCGTGCGGGCTTCGGCGTGGCGGCGAATCCGCGGCAGCGCCGCTTCATCGACCCGGACGTGGAGACGTTCCTGGGTTCGGTTGAGGCGCTGGCCCGCGAGGTGCGCTCCGACGCGGCGGTCAGCGTGGGGCTCGCGCCGCACAGCGTGCGCGCGGTGCCTCGGGAGTGGCTGGCGGCGCTCGCGGGTTCGTCCGTGCGGCGCCTGCCCGTCCACATGCACGTGGCGGAGCAGCCGAAGGAAATCGAAGCCTGTCTGGCGGAGCATGGCCGCAGGCCGGTGGAGTTGCTGGCGGACCTGGGCCTGCTGGGGCCCGGCTTCACGGCGGTCCACGGGGTGCACCTGACGGACGATGAGGTGTCGCTGTTGGGCCGGGCCGAGGCCACGGTGTGCGCGTGCCCTTCTACGGAGCGGAACCTGGGCGACGGCATCGTTCCCGCGGATGCGCTGGTGAAGGCGGGCGCGCGCATCAGCCTGGGCTCGGACAGCCAGGCCACGGTGGACCTGCTGGACGAGGCCCGTCAGTTGGAAGGGCACCTGCGGCTGTCGCGGCTGCGGCGCGCCGTGCTGGACCCGGGCGGGGGCGCCATGGATGGGCTGGCGGCGCGGCTGCTGGACATGGCCACCGTGGATGGCGCGCGGAGCCTGGGGCTCGCCACTGGCGTCCTGGAGGCGGGCGCGCCCGCGGACTTCTTCACGGTGGACCTGAACCATCCGTCGCTCGTGGGCGCTTTGCCGGCATCGCTGCTGCCCGCCATCGTGTTGGGCGCGGAGAAGGCGGCGGTGCGCGATGTGGTGGTGGGCGGGCGCGAGGTCGTCCGTGAAGGCCGGCATGCGCTCGCGGAGGAGAGTGGCCGCGCGTTCCAGGTGTTGTCTCGCGCACTGTACGCCTGAGCGTCGGTTCTCCTCCGATATGGCATTGGGGCGCGGCGCGTTCCCCCGGGAGTTCATTCCCGGAGGGGCCGATGCGCGCGAAGTGGTTCGCAGTGGTGACGTTGATGTGCTTCCAGGTGGGCTGCGCGACCCGGCAGGGAAGCACCTACAGTGACTTGTTCATCCCGGATGGCGAGGCCATCTACGAGCGGCCCCTGGAAGAAGTCTGGCCCGAGGTGCGGCAGTTCTTCACGGAGAACAAGCTGCCCTTCAAGGAGGACAAGGGCAGCCTGGTGCTGGAGACGGACTGGCGCCAGGAGTTCGGCGGTTCGAAGATTTCGAGCTTCTGGCACCGGTACATGGTGCTGGGAAAGCGCGAGACGCCGACGAAGGGCAAGCTGTGGATCATCCGCATCACCAAGAGCTCCAGTACCGCGCTAAGTCCTCCGGGTCGGGAGATTGATTGGGGATCCAGCCGTGTCGTGGGAGGACGGCTGGGCAACAGGGACCGCGTCGAAGACGTCAACGCGGGCTCGGGTGCTGTCTCCTCCGACCCCATCCTCAGTGTCGAGGACTGGGAGGCCCGCCTCGCCGCGCCCCAGGGAGAGAACTCCTTCTACGCGGGTTCGGGTCAGGGCTCGCGGGACCTGGTCATGGAGTGGCGGGTGTTCCGCTCCATCGCGCCCAAGCTGATGAAGGAAGAGAACGCGCCCAAGCCGGTGCAGGTGGCGACGACGCCCAGTGCGAACGCGGGCGCGGAGGCCATGGCCTTTGAATGTGGCCTGCCCATCCTGGGGTTGGGCAAGCAGGTGAAGCCAGGTGGCACGTTGCTGCTGGGGGAGATGCACGGCACGCAGGAGGTGCCGCGTTTCGTGGCGCAGGCGTCATGCCAGGTGGCGGTGGCCGGCATTCCGGTGACGGTGGGGCTGGAGCTGCCGCTGGAGAGCCAGACGCGCGTGGGGGCGTTCCTGGAGAGCGCGGGGGCGGAGGATGACTGGCTGAAGCTGATGGAGGCGCCGTTCTGGCGCAGCCCGTACCCGGACGGCCGCAGCAGCGAGGCGGTGGCGAACATGCTGGAGCAGTTGCGCCAGCTGCGCTCGCGCGGGCTGGACGTGGATGTGTTCGTCTTCGACCACCCGACGATGCAGGGGCAGGCGAGGGAGACTGCGATGGCGGCGACGGTTCGGCACCATGTGGAGTCGGGCCCGGGGCGCTTCCACATCGTCCTGTCGGGCAACATCCACTCGCGCACGAAGAAGGGCCTGCCGTGGGACAAGTCCTTCCGGCCGATGGGGCTGGTGCTGAAGGACGAGCTCGACAGCGTGGTGGCGCTGGACATGGCGTACAACAGCGGGTCGGCGTGGATTTGCGCGGTGGACAGCAAGGGCGTGAAGAACCGGCTGGATTGCGGCGTGCGTGACGCGAAGGGGCGGGACAACGGCGACCGCTTCTTCGTGCACACGTGGGGCGGAACGAACGATGACGGCTACCACGGTGTCTTCTACGTGGGGGCGGTGAACGCGGCTGCGCCCGCGGTGCACAAGGGGCTGGGGCGGCCTGGGGCC